>NZ_VBUI01000006.1 GCF_005780185.1 Halomonas urmiana
GCGCTGAGAGGTGCACGTACGGTTCGGGGAGGAGAAGTAGGGAAATAGCTCGACTACGCCCTGCTTCTTACTCCACTGCCGACCCAGGTGCGTGGGCAGTTCTACTACCTGTACATGATCGTCGATATCTACAGCCGCAAGATCATCGATGCCGAGGTCTTCGACCAGGAGTCCATGGCCAACAGCAGCGAGGTCATCCAGCGTGCCGTGCTGCGCGAAGGTTGCATCAACAAACCGTTGGTATTGCATGCTGATAATGGCTCCGCCATGAAAGGCTCGACGCTCCAGGCGACACTGCAGCGGCTGAACATCACCCCGTCGTACAGCCGCCCCCGGGTCTCCAATGACAACGCCTTCTCGGAGTCGCTGTTCAGAACCTGCAAGTACCGGCCCGACTACCCGATGGACGGCTACGAGAGCCTGTCAGCGGCTCAGCAGTGGGTGACGCGATTCGTGCACTGGTACAACCACGATCACCGCCACAGCGCGATACGGTTCGTCACCCCGGGTGAACGACATGCCGGCCAGGATCACGAGGTGCTGGCAAGGCGAGACGCCATCTATGCCGAGGCGAAACGGCAACATCCCGGTCGGTGGAGCGGTGCCACCCGCAACTGGTCACCGAGCCGGACGGTCTGGCTGAACCCGGACCAGGAAGACCCGCTGGTTCAACGCGATCAGCGATTAGAAGCCGCCTAATTCCAGGTTCCAACAAGCTTGACAGTCATCGCGGTACTCATGCGACCAGTATTGGGTGGGTTCAATCGGTCGTCGCAACATCTCGAGATTGGAAGTGTTGCATGGGACGATCACGTGGCTGGGGTGCTGAACAGACGGGGCGGGCACCGATGCATTCGCTTGGCCGGCAGGTCTCAATGAGGCGATCCAGCTCCTGCACCGGCAAGTGGATAAGCTGATGTGACTGGCTTCGTCAATCGCTGGCCAACTTCGGTCGGTTGGTGCTGTTGCTGTGCCGGGATGCGCTTGTGCTCCCCGGCAGATGGGAAATCGTGCCGACGCGGTGAGCGGGCAGTGCCCGTGTGGCCGGCCCCTGGGTGGGATTAGGCTGAGTAGGACTTATGGAAGACCTCCGGCGTGCGCTCGGTGTCGACGATGCCGGCGCGTACCAGGAAGTCGCCGAAGCCTTCATCCGCCTGGCGCTCACTTGCGTAGCGCTCGAGCATCGGGTCTAGGGTCTCAAGAATGGTGGCAGTGTCGATGTTCTCTCGGTAGAGGCGGTTCAGGCGCTGGCCGCGCTCGTCGCCGCCCACGTAGAGGTTGTACTTGCCTATCGCCTTGCCGGTGAGGCCGATCTCGGCCAGGAAGGGCCGCGCGCAGCCGTTGGGGCAGCCCGTGACCCGTACGTTGACCGGCGTGTCAGTGAGGCCGTGCTTGTTCATCAGGGCATCGAGCTCGTCGAGCAGGCTGGGCAGGTAACGCTCGGATTCCGCCATGGCCAAGCCGCAAGTGGGGAAGGCCACGCATGACATGGCGTTGCGGCCAAGCGGTGTGCTGCGGCTGCCGTCGTCGAGACCGTACTCGCGGACCAGTGCCTGGATGCTCTCCTGCTGCTCGGGGGTGACGTTGGCGATCATCAGGTTCTGGTTGCAGGTCACCCGAAACTCGCCGCCATGCACCTTGGCGATCTCGCGCAGCGCCGTACGCAGCGGATAGTCGTCGAAGTCGGCGATGCGCCCGCTCTGGATCATCAGCGTGAGGTGGCGGTTGCCGTTCTCGCCCTCTACCCAGCCGAAGCGATCGCCGTTGTGGGTGAAACGGTACTCGCGGGCCGCCTCCATGGACGTGCCGTGGTAGTCGGCGAAGCGCTCCAGAAACCACTCGAGGCCGTGGTCGTCGAGGGTGTACTTGAAGCGCGCATGGGCGCGATCGGTGCGGCAACCGTGGTCGCGCTGGATGGCGGCGATGGCCTCGCAGGCGTCGACGCTGCGCTCGGCGGGCACGAAACCGACTACTTCAGCCAGCCGCGGGTAGGTGGCTTCGTTGCCGTAGGTCATGCCCATACCGCCGCCCACCGCCACGTTGAAGCCGGCGAGTTCACCATCTTCGACGATGGCGATCAGGCCGATGTCGTTGGCCAGCACGTCGCAATCGTTCTCAGGCGGAATCGCCAGGGCGATCTTGAACTTCCGTGGCAGATAATAGTGGCGGTAGAAAGGCTCTTCCTCCTCGTCACCACCCAGGCTCTGCACGCGCTTCTCGCCCAGCCAGATCTCGGCATAGGCGCCGGAGCGCCACATCAGCCGTTCGCTGATCTCGGTGGAGAGCCGGTAGATGCGCTCTTGCAGTGTCGAGAGATGTGGATTGACGTTGGCGATGACGTTGCGGTTGTCGTCGCCGCAGGCGCCCTTGGTGTCGAGTCCCAGGGCGTGGAGACGCCGCATCAAGGTGCGCATGTGATGCTTGAACACCCCGTGGAACTGGAAGGTCTGGCGCGTGGTGAGGCGCAGTGAGTGGTTAGCGCACTCGTCGGCGATGGCATCGAGCCCCAGCCATTGCGCTGGACTCAGCACGCCACCCGGCAAGCGCAGGCGCACCATGAACATGTAGAGCGGTTCCAGCTTCTGGCGACGCCGTTCGTCGCGCAGGTCCCGGTCGTCCTGCAGGTAGGTGCCGTGGAATTTGGTCAGCTTGGTATCGGTTTCCGAGATGGCGCCGGTGGCCGGGTCGTCCAGGCCCTCGGCGATAGTGCCACGCAGGTAGTCGCTCTCGCGCTTGATGATCTCGGCGTCGGGGAGCTTGTCGGTCATCAGTAGATATCCCGCTGATAGCGTTTCTGGCGGGCCAATTCCCGCAGGTATTCGGTGGCGTCTTCGCGGCGCTTGCCGCCGGCCTCGACGATGATGTCGAGCAGTGCCTCGTGCACGTCCGGGGCCATGCGCTCGGCGTCGCCGCATACGTAGATGTGTGCGCCCTTCTCCAGCCAATGCCATAGTTCGGCGGCGTTCTCGCGTAGGCGCTGCTGCACGTAGATCTTCTCTTCCTGGTCACGTGAGAAGGCCACATCGATGCGGTCGATGAGACCCTGGCGGCGCCAGGCCAGCCATTCGCTCTGGTAGAGGAAGTCGGTGTGAAAGTGCTGCTCACCGAAGAACAGCCAGTTGGCGCCGTCGGCTTCGCGTTCCTCGCGTTCCTGCATGAAGGCGCGGAAGGGGGCGATGCCGGTGCCCGGGCCGATCATGATCAGCGCTGTCTCGTCGTCCTCGGGCAGCCGGAAGTGTTTGTTGTGCTCGATGTAGACCGGCACGCTGTCGTCCTCCGCGAGCCGGTCGGCCAGCCAGGTGGAGGCTACCCCCTCGCGTCGGCGGCCGTGGGCCTCATAGCGTACCGCGGCCACGGTCAGGTGAACCTCCTCGTCCACGGCGGCCTGGCTGGAGGCAATCGAATAGAGCCGCGCGGGCAGTTTGCGTAGCGTCTTCACCAGGGTATCGGCATCGAGCTCGGTGACCGGCGCCTCCTCGATGAGGTCGAACAGGTCGCGGCTCTCCATCCAGGCGCTGAGCTTGGCGTGGTCCTCAACCAGCGCCTGCAGCGTGTCGCTGCCGCTGAGTTCGGCCCAGCGCTCCACCACCGGCCGGGTCAGCAACGTGATCTCACGATGATGCTGCAACGCGCCGGCCAGGGTGGTGTCGATGTCGCCGGCCTTGACCGCCGCATCCGAATCCTGCCCCAGACGCTCGATGATGGCCGCCACCAGTCGCGGGTCGTTCTGAGGGTAGACGCCCAGGGCATCGCCGGGCTGGTAGCTCAGCCCCGAGCCCTCCAGGGAGATCTCGATATGCCGGGTCTCCTTGCCGGAGCCGCGGCCGTTGAGTACCAGGTTGTCCAGCACCGGGGCAGGGAAAGGATGGCGCCGGTCGTGGCCCCCCGAGGCGAGCGCGCCATAGGCGGGGTTGCCCGAGGAGGTGGGGAGCCCCGCGGCCCCCGCCTCGCTCTGCAGGGTCTCGAGTAGGGAGCCAAACCAGGCCTCGGCGGCATCGTCATAGTCGACGTCACAGTCGACGCGCTCCACCAGCCGGGAGCCTCCCAGCTTGGCCAGGACGGCGTCGAACTCCTTGCCGGTCTGGCTGAAGTGCTCATAGCTGGTGTCGCCGAGGCCCAGCACGGCGTACTTGAGATGCGCCAGCGAAGGCGCCTTGCGGCCGTGCAGGAACTCGTGGAGGTCCAGGGCGTTGTCCGGCGGCTCGCCCTCGCCGTGGGTCGAGGTGAGCAGCGCCACGTACGCTTCGTTCTTGAGCTGGCGTGGCTTGTAATCGGCCATATCGACGACCTTGGCCGTGATGCCACGGGCACTGGCTCTGTGGCCAAGCGACTCGGCGAGGGCCTCGGCATTGCCAGTCTGAGAGCCATAGAGCACGGTCAGCGAGGGGAGCCGAGTGGTGCTGGTGCTCTCGGGTTCGGTGGCCAGGCCGCCGTGCAGCGAAGCCTGCCAGCCGGCGATGAAGCCTGCCAGCCAATCGAACTGCCGAGGCTCCAGCGTCTCGAGCAGGCGGTTCAGCGTGTCCGCCTGCTCGGTCGTCAGAGGCGAGTTGTTGGGGTCAATCGTCATAGGGGCAAGCTGAGTGAAGGATTTTCCTGCCTAACGTATCACCAGCAGGAAGGGCTTATGCGTTATTATTGATATCATGTTGTGATGCATCGTTATCGTTTCAGAATATGTACGCCTCTACTCAAAGTATCCGATAACCACGGTTGGTCAAGAATATTCAAGGTTATTAATAGATTGTTGGGGGAAGGTTGTGGTTTGTTAATCTCAGCCATATGCCATATATGCTATTGATAGTATTGTTTATTCCAATGCAATTTTAAAACAATCTTTGTTATTTCTATATTTTTTTCACTGAGCCGAGGCAAGGCCAACGCTTGGCCATATTGCCTCATGATTAGGAGGATTTATGGCGCAGGACTCCAAGGCCCTGGACCATCAGGTCGTCATCGTTGGCAGCAGCACCTTGAAGTTCTACAGCGGCGGCGGGGCGCTGTTCAGCGTGCCTGCCTTCGTGCCGCCCCTGGAGCGCGGTGAGACTCGATACCGAGTGGGTGCTTACCGCCGCCTGCAGCCAGGCGCCGTTGGTACCTGAGGCCAGATTGGGCTTTTCGGTGCGCGTCGTCCGTCGTTCTCGGCCACGATATGAGACTGGGTGTTAAGGATGCGGTCCCCGCCACGATGGTGAAAGAAGCCCGGCCCACGGGCATGGTCCACCATGTCGCCGGCCAGGTGTTCGGGATAGCGTACCAGACGGATCAGGGGCAGCAGCCACAGCGCGATACTGGCCAGCAGGTTGGACCCAGCAGTGCCAGGATACGAACGTCATTCCCAGCAGGTGGCTGGCAATGGAGGTGGCACTGGTGGCCATGATCACTGCAAAGTAGCCTGGGAAGCGGTTGGCTGCGGGGCGATCGATAAAGCCGGCCCTGTGCATGAGACGGCTCAATATCGGCCTGTTATCAGGGGAGCCAGGGCCTGGTGAAGGTCATCCAGCAGGTCCTCGACGTCCTCCAGGCCGACCGAGAGACGCAGCATGCTGTCGGTGATGCCGCGCCGACCATGACTCAGGAACAGGGTGCTGATGGCGGCCATGCCGGACGAGAAGGCCCAGGCCTCCTCGGTATTCTCCAGCGCGGCCAGTGTCTCCTCCAGGGCGTAGAGCGTTGGGTTCTGTCCGTAGCGCGAGTAGAGCGGCCCCTGTCGGCGGCCCTCGGTCACTTCCAGCAGGGAGGCGGTATCCGCGAAGGTGAAGGTGGTGGTGTCGTAGATCGGCATGTGGGGGCTGCCGAAGAGATCTTTCTGTTGCTGGCTATGAATGGCCAGAGTGGCGGGGCCGAGGTGTGACGATAGTGGCTTGGACATGACGTATCTCCGTGTGACAACGTTCTTTCAATCTACTCGGAGTTATTGTGTAATTGTTTGGTCCCGGATGATGGACTACCCGCTTGGTGAATAACTCTGGCCGCTTTGCCTGCCAGTCTTTCACGCGGCAATTGGCGATTGATGGTGCAGCGCCTTCTGCGGGATGATTGTACAGCCAACTGTAGCGCTTCAGCGTCTGTTCCATGTTCCTTCCTGATATAGCGCCGAGTCGCCAGTACGTCGCTGATACGGCCGTTGAAGCGTGCCACCATGCCGTTGGTCCGAGGCCGCTCTGGCTTGATCAAGCGATGCTCGATGCCGTGGGCCTGGCACTCCTGGTCGAACGGATGCCGACCGCTGGGCTTGCGCTCACCGGCCCGCGTGAAGCGATCGGTGTGAACTGCACCCTTGGTGCCCTGGCGATGCATTTTCATGGACTACCCCCAGGAGGCCTCCACCGGCTTGCCATGTCTTCGGGGTGTTTCGCGGGGGCGTTGTTGATGCGAACACAGGGCCCTCGCGAGGCAACCATCCGAAGAGCTCTCTTTCTACGCCCGCGACACTGCGGGCGTGATCAATGTCGGCTTCAGGAACACTTCGGGTCGATGTGCATGGAATGACGGGATCAGCGGTAGTGGTGCTGAAGCGGGTGAGGGGATAGTGTAAGGGTCCTTGAGGGGTACAGAGACATGCAAGAATGTCCGCCATGATGTCAGCAACTACTACGGTCAGTCCGCTTCACAAGCGTGAGCCTCTGGCGGTGGGCTTTGTTCTGCTCCACCGCTTCACGCTGCTGCCCTTCGCCGCCTTCCTCGACTGCCTGCGTCTGGCGGCGGACGAGGGGGATCGTTCGCGGCAGGTGCGTTGCCACTGGACCTTCATGGCCAGTGCCGGGCATGAGGTGCTGTCCAGTTGTGGCGCCGCCATCTCACCCTGCCTGCCGTTTCAGGATCCCGGTGCGTTCGATTACATCGTGGTCGTGGGGGGGGTACAGGATGATCATGACCGCATGGATACCCGCGCCCATGCCTACCTTCGCCAGGCCGAGGAGGCCGGTGTGCCGCTGGTGGGACTGTGTACTGGGGTGTTCGCCCTGATTCAGGCAGGCCTGATGAAGGAGCGGCGGTGCTGCGTCAGCTGGTACCACCATCGCGACATGATCCAGCGTTTTCCCACCATCCAGCCGGTGGCTGATCGCCTGTTCATCGATGACGGGAATCGACTCACCTGTGCCGGCGGAGCGGCGGCGGCAGATCTGGCCGCCTACCTGATCGAGCGCCATCTGGGCAAGGCCTGGGCGATGAAGAGCCTGAATATCATGCTCCTCGATGAGGCCCGCGCCGGCACCCACCCCCAGCCGCAGCCGGTGGTCTTCGGCAAGATCGAGGATCGTGTGGTGCGCCGCGCCATCGCCGTGCTCGAGCAGCACCTGGGCGAGGCGATCGCGATGGACGCGCTATCGGAACGGGTGGGAACCTCCCGCCGCAACCTGGAGCGGCGCTTTCGCGAGATCCTGGGTGTCGGTCCCCAGAAGTTCGCCCGTGACCTGCGCCTGCGCTACGGGCTATGGCTGTTGCACTATACCGGCAAGAGCATCACCGAGATCGGCGAGCGCTGTGGTTTCGCCGATACGGCTCACTTCTCCCGCCACTTCCGCAGCGCCTTTGGCGCGACGCCGTCGGAAATGCGCAAGCGCGCCAGCGAACCCGGCAGTGACCGAGTCGATCCCTTCTTCCTGCATATCGACGGCCGACCGACGCTCTGATTCTTCGGCCATCCCTAATGAACGTGGGCCCTCACGCTTACCGCCAGCCTGGTGCGCCCGGCTGGCATACGTCTTCCGAATGCTCCGGTGTTCAGGAATCCTGTCGCATTTATTCAATCTTTGAACTCCTCCATCGCCTTTAATCGGAACGTAAGCCGGACAAGCGGCGCAGAGGTGATCTGCGCATAAGGATGGCCATTTTCCCGCTGGCAGGTTGCCGATGGCTTCCACCAACTCCCTGCCCGCCACCGATAACAAGAAGGAGTCAGTCATGAATCAGGTAGGTCTCGCCACTTTCGATTCCCAGATCGCCGCCGCCATTGCCGACGAGGTAGTGCGCCAGGAGGCTCATGTCGAGCTGATCGCCTCCGAGAACTATGCCAGCCGCGCGGTAATGGAGGCCCAGGGCACCCAGCTGACCAACAAGTACGCTGAGGGCTACCCGGGCAAGCGCTACTACGGCGGCTGCGAGCACGTCGACGTGGTCGAGCAGTTGGCCATCGATCGCGCCTGCGACCTGTTCGGCGCCGACTATGCCAACGTCCAGCCGCATTCCGGGGCCCAGGCCAATGCCGCGGCCTTCATGGCGCTGATCCAGCCGGGCGATACCGTGCTGGGCATGAGCCTGGCCCATGGCGGCCACCTGACCCATGGCGCAGCGCCCAACTTCTCCGGCAAGCACTACCACGCCGTGCAGTATGGCCTCAATCCGGAGACCGGCGAGATCGACTACGAAGAGGTCGCGCGTCTGGCGCGCAGCCACAAGCCCAAGCTGATCATCGCCGGCTTCTCGGCCTATTCGCGAGTCGTGGATTGGCGGCGTTTCCGCACGATCGCCGACGAGGTGGGTGCCTGGCTGTTGGTCGACATGGCCCATGTTGCCGGCCTGGTCGCCGCGGGCCACTATCCGAGCCCGATTCCCCACGCCCACGTGGTGACCACCACCACCCACAAGACCCTGCGCGGCCCGCGTGGCGGCCTGATCCTCTCTGCGCATGGCGATGCCGCTCTGTACAAGAAGCTCAATGGTGCGGTCTTCCCGGGCCAGCAGGGCGGCCCGCTGATGCATGTGATCGCCGCCAAGGCAGTGGCCTTCAAGGAGGCCATGAGTCAGGAATTCGTGGCCTATCAGCAGCGGGTGATCAACAACGCCCAGGCCATGGCCGGGGTGTTCATGGAACGCGGCTTCGATGTGGTCTCCGGCGGCACCGACGACCACCTGTTCCTGGTCTCGCTGATCAAGCAGGGCGTGACCGGCAAGGATGCCGATGCCGCGCTGGGTCGCTCGCACATTACCGTCAACAAGAACGCCGTGCCCAACGACCCCCAGAGCCCCTTCGTCACCTCGGGCCTGCGCATCGGCACCCCGGCCGTGACCACTCGCGGCTTCGATGAGGCAGAGTGCAGCGATCTGGCCGGCTGGATCTGTGACATCCTCGATGTGCTGGCCGAAGGTGGCAATACCGATGCCGTCGAGGCCGAGGTGCGCGAGAAAGTCGCCGAGCTGTGCGAACGCCACCCGGTCTATGCCCAGGGTTCCATCGAGGCGGCCGAGACCTCCATCGCGTGAGCCCGTTCCCCGCCGGCGCCTCGGCGGGGCCCTTCGAGGAGAAGACCCTATGCAACGCTATTCAGGATTCGGGCTGGCCAAGCACGCGCTGAGCCATCATGAGAACTGGGAGCGCCAGTGGCGCAATCCCGTGCCCAAGAAGCAGTACGACGTCATCATCGTCGGCGGTGGCGGCCATGGCCTGGCCACTGCCTACTACCTGGCCAAGAACCATGGCATCACCAACGTGGCGGTGGTGGAGAAGGGCTGGCTGGGGGGCGGTAATACCGCCCGTAACACCACCATCGTGCGTTCCAACTACCTGTGGGACGAGTCCGCCGCGCTCTACGAACACGCCATGAAGCTGTGGGAGGGGCTCTCCCAGGACCTCAACTACAACGTGATGTTCTCCCAGCGCGGCGTGCTCAACCTCGGCCACACGCTGCAGGACATGCGCGACATCCAGCGCCGGGTCAACGCCAACCGCCTCAATGGCATCGACGGCGAGGTGCTGGATGCCCAGGGCGTGCAGGACATCGTGCCGATCATGGACTGCTCGAAGAACGCTCGTTATCCCGTGCTGGGTGCCTCCTGGCAGCCCCGCGCCGGTGTGGCGCGCCACGATGCCGTGGCCTGGGGCTTCGCCCGTGCCGCTGATGCACTCGGCGTCGACATCCTGCAGCAGACCGAGGTCACCGGCTTCAAGATCCGCGACGGTCAAGTCTTCGGGGTGCACACCAACCGCGGCGACATCGAGGCCAAGACCGTGGGCTGCGTGGCCGCCGGTAACTCGAGTGTACTGGCGAAGATGGCTGGCTTCACGCTGCCGCTGGAGTCCCATCCGCTGCAGGCGCTGGTCTCCGAGCCGCTCAAGCCGGTGCTCGACACCGTGGTGATGTCCAACCACGTGCATGGCTACATCAGCCAGACCGACAAGGGCGACCTGGTGATCGGCGCCGGCATCGATGGCTACAACGGCTACGGTCAGCGCGGCAGTTACGCCACCGTGGAGCACACCCTGCAGGCCATCGTCGAGATGTTCCCGATCTTCTCGCGGGTGCGCATGAACCGCCAGTGGGGCGGCATCGTCGATACCTGCCCGGATGCTTGCCCGATTCTCTCCAAGACACCGGTCAAGGGGCTCTTCTTCAACTGCGGCTGGGGCACCGGGGGGTTCAAGGCCACACCGGGCTCCGGTCACGTCTTTGCCGCCAGTCTCGCCAAGGGCGAGATGCATCCCATTGCCGCTCCGTTCTCCATCGATCGCTTTCACACCGGCGCCTTGGTCGATGAGCACGGTGCAGCTGGCGTGGCCCACTAAGGAGGCAACCCCATGTTTCATATTTACTGCCCCCACTGCGCTGAGCACCGTGAGGAAGAAGAGTTCCACCCCAAGGGCCAGGCGCATATCGCGCGGCCTATGGATCCCGAAGCCTGCTCGGATGAAGAGTGGGGCGACTACCTGTTCTTCCGCGACAACCCGCGCGGTATCCATCACGAGCTGTGGGTGCATGCCGTGGGCTGCCGCAAGTTCTTCAACATCACGCGTAACACGGTGAGCTACGAGATCCTCGAGACCTACAAGGTGGGCGAGCAGCCGACGATCACCGCCGAGAGCTTGTCGCAGGACAAGAAGATGACGGCGGATGGCGTGACAGTTGCCGATGGTGGCCTGCAGACCGAGGGTGAAAGCGATAGCGCGGTGAACACCTCCAAGGAGGCCAAGGTATGACACGCCATACACAGCAGCCCAACCGTCTGGCACGGGGCGGACGCGTCGATCGCTCCCGCACGCTGAACTTCACCTTCAACGGCAAGCGCTACCAGGGCCATGCCGGCGATACCCTCGCCTCAGCGCTGCTCGCCAACGGGGTGGACATCGTCAACCGCAGCTTCAAGTACTCGCGGCCGCGCGGCATCGTCGCCGCCGGCGCCGAGGAGCCCAATGCGCTGGTCCAGCTGGGCAGCACCGAGGCCGCCCAGGTGCCCAACGTGCGTGCCACCCAGCAGGCGCTGTTCGACGGGCTCACGGCACAGAGCACCAACGGCTGGCCGAACGTCCAGCGCGATGTCATGAGCCTCGTCGGCAAGCTGGGCGGGCGCTTCATGCCGCCGGGCTTCTACTACAAGACCTTCATGGCCCCGGCCTCCCTGTGGATGACCTACGAGAAGTATATCCGCAAGGGCGCCGGCCTGGGCCGCAGCCCCATGGAGCGCGACCCCGACAGCTATGATCACCTCCACCAGCACTGCGACCTGCTGGTGATCGGCGCCGGCCCGGCGGGTCTCGCCGCAGCGCTGACCGCGGCCCACGGCGGGGCCCGGGTGATCCTGTGTGACGAGCAGGAGGAGATGGGCGGCTCGTTGCTGGATAGCCGCGAGCTGCTCGATCATCAGCCTGCCTCCCAGTGGGCAGGGCGTGTGGTGGAGGAGCTCGCCGGGCTCGACAACGTCACCCTGCTGCCGCGCACCACCGCCAACGGCTATCACGATCATCACTTCGTGACCCTGCATGAGCGGCGCACCGAGCATCTCGGCGAGACCGCGCCGAGGGTCGATGGTTATCGCCCCGCTCGCTCGCGGATGCATCGCGTGCGCGCCGGTCAGGTGCTGCTGACCACCGGCGCCCTCGAGCGGCCGCTGGTCTACGCGGGCAACGACGTGCCGGGCAATCTGGTCGCCGGCGCCGTCTCCACCTACATCCGCCGCTATGGCGTGGTGCCGGGCAACCAACTGGTGCTCTCTACCAGCAACGATCATGCCTATCGCGCCGCTTTGGACTGGATCGATGCCGGCCGCGAGGTAGTGGCCATCGTCGATGCACGCCGCAACCCGGACGGTGAGTTGGTGGAGCAGGCCCGTGCCCGCGGCATTCGCGTTATCACCGGCAGCGCCGTGCTCGAGGCCCAGGGCAGCAGCCGCGTCAGCGGCGCCCGGGTCGCCACCATCGACGCCAAGGCGTTCAAGGTCACCGGCCAGGCCGAGATCCTGGCGTGCGACACCATCGCCAGCTCCGGCGGTTACAGCCCGGTGATCCACCTGGCGTCTCACACCGGTGCCCGTCCCGCCTGGGATGACGAGATCCTTGGCTTCGTGCCGAGCCTGGTGGCGGGGGTGTACGCCGCCGGCAGCGCCCGCGGTATCCACGACCTGGCCGAGGGACTGGCCGATGGCAGTGCCGCGGCCGCCCGGGCGCTGGCGGCGCTGGGCCGCTCTGCCGGGGCCATCGAACTGCCTCAGGTCGCGGCCCGCCGGGAAGGCGCGGCCAGCGCGCTCTACCAGGTGCCCCACGAGAAGCCGACTCTGCGCGCGCCGAAGCAATTCGTCGACCTGCAGAACGATGTCACCGCGGCGGGCATTGAGCTGGCCACCCGTGAAGGCTTCGAGTCCATCGAGCACGTCAAGCGCTATACCGCCATGGGCTTCGGCACCGATCAGGGCAAGCTCGGCAACATCAACGGCATGGCCATCGCCGCGCGCTGCCTCGGGAAGTCGATTCCCGAGGTGGGCACCACGGTGTTCCGGCCGAACTACACGCCGGTGACCTTCGGCGCCATTGCCGGGCGCCACTGCCGCGAGCTGTTCGAGCCCGAGCGCTACACCGCCATGCACCAGTGGCACGTGGAGCACGGCGCCGAGTTCGAGGAAGTCGGCCAGTGGAAGCGTCCCTGGTATTTTCCACAAAAACGCCGCGCAGAGAACGGCGAGCAGCGTATGGAGACCATGGACGAGGCGGTCGCCCGTGAGTGCCTGGCCGTCCGCGAGGCGGTCGGTATCCTCGATGCCTCGACCCTGGGCAAGATCGATATCCAGGGCCCGGATGCCCGGGAGTTCCTGGGTCGCGTCTACACCAACAAGTGGGCCAAGCTGGCTCCCGGTCGCGTCCGCTATGGCCTGATGTGCAAGGACGACGGCATGGTGATGGACGACGGCACCACCAGCTGCCTGGCCGAGAACCACTTCCTGATGACCACCAGCACCGGTGGGGCGGCGGCGGTTCTCGAGTGGCTGGAAATCTGGCACCAGACCGAGTGGCCTGAGCTTGATGTGTACTTCACCTCGGTGACCGATCACTGGGCGACCATGACCGTCACCGGCCCGGAAGCGCGCAAGCTGCTCGCCGAGATCACCGACATCGATCTCGACCGTGAGTCCTTCAAGTTCATGGATTGGCGTGAGGGTCAGGTGGCCGGCGTGCCGGCGCGGGTCTTCCGTATCTCCTTCACCGGTGAGCTGGCCTACGAGATCAACGTCCAGGCCAACTATGCCATGCACGTCTGGAAGACGCTGTTCGCCCATGGCGAGAAGTACGACCTGACGCCCTACGGCACCGAGACCATGCACGTGCTGCGGGCCGAGAAGGGCTTCATCATCGCCGGTCAGGACACCGATGGCTCGGTGACCCCGGAGGATCTGGGCATGCACTGGGCGATCGGCTACGACAAGCCGAACTCCTGGATCGGCAAGCGGGCGCTGACGCGTTCCGACACCAAGCGCAGCGACCGCAAGCAGATGGTGGGCCTCAAGCCCAAGGATCCCAAGGTGGTCCTGGAGGAAGGCGCACAGATCGTGCTCGATCCGAGCCATGCGATCCCGATGCCGATGGTCGGTCACGTGACCTCCAGCTACTACAGCCCGACCCTGGAGTCAGGCTTCGCCCTGGCCGTGGTCAAGGGCGGCCACCAGAAGATGGGCGACACCGTCTATCTGCCCATGGTCGACGGCCAGGTCCATGAGGCCGAAATCGTCAGCCCCATCTTCCTCGATCCCAAGGGAGAGCGTCAGAATGTCTAACGCACAACAGTTCGATACTCGCCCCGTCGTTGACAATGAAAGTGAGATCGCCGTCGAGTCGCCGCTGGCCTTCAGCAGGCACCGCTCGGGGGCGCCGAAGGCCAAGGCCGACACCAGAGTGACCGTGCGCGAGCGTGCCTTCCTCGGTCATCTGGTGCTGCGTGGCGGTGCCATTGTGCTCGATGAGGCCCTGCGTGAGGTGGTCGGCCTGGGGCTTCCGGGCGAGCCGCTGGGCCTGGTCCAGGACGAGGGTGGCAAACGCTCGATCCAGTGGATATCGCCGGACGAGTGGCTGCTGATCGTGCCCGGTGGCGAGGAGTTCGACATCGAGCGTCGTCTGCGCGAGGCGCTGGGTGATGCGCACTTCAGCATCAGCAACGTCGGCGGTGGGCAGACCGTACTGGAGCTTTCCGGCGAGGCGGCCCGTGAGGTGCTGATGAAGTCGGTGAGCTATGACGTCCATCCGAGTCACTTTCCGGTCGGCAAGGGCGTGACCACGGTATTTGCCAAGTCGACCGTCGTCCTGCGCCGCCCCAGCGAGGAGCGCTGGGAGCTGGTCATCCGGCGCAGCTTCGCCGACTACCTCTATCGCTGGATCCTGGATGCCGGCGCGGAGTACACCATCGGCGTCGAGGGCTGACCACGACGGGGCCGGCCATCGGCCGGCCCCGCTCAGGAGAGAGATCATGCACGACAACAACCATCGCTGGATCCTGGCGGCCCAGTGCCCCAGCCGGCTGGGCACCGTGGATGTGGTCACCCGCTTCCTCAAGGAGTGTCGCTGCTATATCACCGAGCAGCACACCTTCGACGATCGGCAGAGCGGGGGCTTCTTCATCCGCACGGAGTTCCGGCCCGAGGCGGAGGGCTTCGATGCCGAGGCCTTCGAGGCCGAGTTCGCCGCGCGCGCCGCCGAGTTCGAGATGGCCTTCGAGCTGACCCCACCGGGACGCCGCTTGCCGGTGGTGATCATGGTCTCCAAGGCCGATCACTGCCTCAATGACCTGCTCTACCGCTTCCGCATCGGCCAGCTGCCCATCGATATCCGCGCCATCGTCTCCAACCACCCGGACCTGGCGACCCTGGCGGAATGGCACGGCATTCCCTACCACCACTTTCCCATCACGGCCGAGACCAAGGCGGAACAGGAGGCGCAGGTCTGGGCGGTGGTCGAGCAGACCGGCGCCGAGCTGGTGATCCTGGCGCGCTACATGCAGGTGCTCTCGAGCGACATGTGCGAGAGGCTGAGCGGCCGCGCGATCAATATCCACCACTCCCTGCTGCCGGGCTTCAAGGGCGCACGTCCCTACCACCAGGCCTACGAGAAGGGGGTCAAGCTGGTCGGCGCCACGGCCCACTACATCAACGACGACCTGGACGAGGGACCGATCATCACTCAGGGCGTGGAGCCGGTGAGCCACACCGACTACCCGGAAGACCTGGTCACCAAGGGGCGCGACGTCGAGTGCCTGACGCTTTCCCGGGCCGTGGCCCTGCACGTCGAGCGCCGCGTCTTCCTGCATGCCGGCCGCACGGTGGTGTTCGATCGATAGGTAACGCCGACATCATGGCGCGATGGCATTTCATGACGCTTCGACCTTACTATCGGCCATGACGTGTGGCGGCTTTCATGGATGCCGTTCTCTCGCAGTCCGTGTCGGGATGGCGCATGATGGCCCCTGCTTGGCTTCCCTCGCTGGGCGGGCAAGGTCGATCCCCAAAGTGGATCGCTTTGTTCAGCATAATTTGATATACATCAATGAAAGCTCAATCTGAGGCTTTCGGTCACACCGGGCCCAACGGCTTGCACTACCCTCGTTTGCATCCATAACAACGGGCTGCCCGCGCGAGCGCATCGAGAATCGGACATCGTTAGGGCATCGACGTGGCCCACGCCACATCCGGCGTCTCGAGCCGGGCATCCGTCATACCCCATGGCCACAGGCGAGCAAGCGGTCGGGATGACATGGCAGGGCGTGTCCATAGGGGAAAGGAAGTCGTTCAATGACCGAAGCTCGGGTCGGCACCATGGCGGAGGTGGAAAGCATCCTGGGGCATGCCTGGGATGACATCACCTCGCTGCGAAAGCGGTTCAGCCAGCTCTATATTGCCGTTGAGCAGAGCCCGGTGGCCACGGCGATCACCGATCTGAAAGGGCGCATCGAGTTCGTCAACCAGCGTTTCCTGGACGTGACCGGATATTCGCGAGAGGAGCTGATCGGCCAGACGCCGGCGATGATCCAGTCCGGTGAGACGCCCAGCGAGGTCTATCGTGATCTCTGGCAGACGCTGCGGGCCGGTCGCGTGTGGCAGGGGGAGCTGCTCAATCGGCGCAAGAGCGGGGAGCTCTACTGGGAAGCGGAGGTGATCACGCCGGTGCGCAACGACGAGGGCGACGTCGTCAACTTCGTGGCGGTCAAGGAGGACATCACCGAACGCAAGCGCCAGGAGAACGAACTGAAACTGATGGCGACCGCCTTCGAGACCGGCCAGGCGACGTTGATCACCGATGCCGAGATGCGCATCGAGCGCGCCAACCAAGCGTTCACCGACATCACCGGCTATCGCGAGCACGAGGTGCTCGGCAAGACGCCGCGCATCTTCAAGTCCGGGCGACACTCCGCCGATTTCTATGCCGAACTCTGGGAGGACCTGCTCAGTACCGGTCACTGGCAGGGCGAGATCTGGAACCGCAACAAGTACGGGGACATCTACCCGCTCTGGCAATCCATTACGGCGGTATGCGACGACGCCGGCCGGGTCCGCAACTTCGTGTCCGTGTTCCACAACATTGCCGAGCGCAAGCGCATGGAAAGCGAGCTGGAGCGGCAGGCGACCCTCGATCATCTCACCGGGGCCTATAATCGACGTGCCTTCGACGACGCCCTTCGAGAGGCCGTGCTCCGCGCCGAGCTCAGCGATGAGACCTTCTCACTGCTGATCTTCGACATCGATCACTTCAAGCAGGTCAACGACCGCCACGGCCATGATACGGGCGATGCCATCCTCAAGCAGCTGGCCGATCGCGTGGCCGGCAATCTCAGGAGCACCGATATTCTCTCGCGATGGGGAGGCGAGGAGTTCACCATCCTGTTGCCCGATACCCGGTTGCGGGGAACCCGCACCTTCGCCGAGCGGCTGCGCGGCCAGATTGCCGAGTCGCGCCTGCATGGCCTGCGCATCACCCTCAGCATGGGCATCACCGAGTATCGGCTGGGCGATGATATGGACAGCATGCTGGCGCGAGCCGATGAGGCGCTCTACCGGGCCAAGTCGGCGGGCCGCAACTGTGTGGTGGCCGATGAGTGTGCAGTGGCCGATGAGGGTGTGATGACCGATGAGACGGCGCGACACTAACGGCCCCGGCGGAGGGGCGAGACGGCATCTTAGGGGCGGAGCAGGGAGGCGGGTGACAGCATGAGCAGGGAGCGTCAGTCACGCCCACGGCGTGCAGACCACCAAGAGATTCCGCGCACCTGCGGGCAGCACCGTCTGGCCACGCCCCCCGGCGCACTCGCCGCCGGCGTCTTCGATCAGGTCGCCGAGGCGATCCTCATCACCGATGCCGAGCATGCCATCCTCGAGGTGAATCCGGCCTTCACCGCGCTGACCGGCCTGACCCGCGAGGCGGTACTCGATCAATCACCGCGAGGGCTTCTCCTCCCCGGAGCGCCCTCGGCCGGGATCGATGGGCTGTGGCGGGAGGTGGACCTCAACGGCCACGGCAAGGCCGAGATCTCCTATCGCCATCGTGACGGGCACGCCTGCCCGGCGGTTCTCTCCATCAGTCGCGTGCGCGATGCGCATGGGGGCGTCTCCCATCACGTCATGGTGCTCTCCGACCTGGCCGCCCTGGCCTCCTCCGGCCGGCGGGCCGGCCGTCAGGTCTACTTCGATGCCTTGACGGGCCTGCCGAACCTTCAGCTGCTGACGCAGCTGATCCAGGAGTCCCTGCAGCATGCCGCTCGCCACGGCAGCCACCTGGCGGTGTGCTCCCTCGACATCGATCACTTCAAGCGGATCAACGACCGCCAGGGCCAGGAGAGCGGCGACCTGCTGATCGCCGCCTTCGCGCAACGCATCAGCTACCTGCTGCACGGCGACGATATCCTGGCCCGGGTCGGCGGCGACGAGTTCGTGCTGCTGCTGCATCAGGGCGCCGACGACGACACCCTGGACCAGCTGCTGGCGGCCATCCGCCGCCCGCTCTTCCTCAAGGGGCGTTGCGTGCAGGTCACGGCCAGCCTGGGCGTGACCTTCTATCCCCAGGACGACGAGGACGGCGACGTGCTGCTGCGCCACGCCACCCAGGCGATGCATCGCGCCAAGCAGCAGGGCCGCGACACCTATCATGTCTTCGATACCGGCCTCGACCGCCAGATCCAGGCGCGGGAGGCCTATCGTCAGCGCTTCGCCGTCGCCCTGGCGCAGGGCGAGCTGACGCTGCACTACCAGCCTCAGGTGGACATGTTCGGCGGTGACGTCATCGGCGCGGAGGCCCTGGTGCGCTGGCAGCATCCGGAACGGGGTACGCTCGCGCCCGGCTGCTTCCTGCCGGTCATCGAGGGCACGGCGCTCGAGATCGAGCTCGGGGAGTGGGTCATCGAGGCCACGCTGGGGCAGTTGCGGACGTGGCGAGCGGCGGGCCTCGAGCTGGCGGTGCACGTCAACATCAGTCCCGCGCATCTGCTCAGCGGCCGATTCGCCGAGCGGCTGGAGTGGCTGTTGAACCGCTTCCCCGAGGTGCCCTCGCGGCTGCTCAAGCTGGAGGTGCTGGAGAGCGCCGCCATGCATGACATGCAGGCGGCCCTGTCGGTCATGCGCCAGTGCCAGGCGCTGGGCATCGACTTCGCCATCGACGACTTCGGCACCGGCTACTCTTCCCTGACGCATCTGCGTCAGCTACCGGTGGATCTGATCAAGATCGATCAGAGCTTCGTGCGCGGCATGCTCACCGATCCCGACGACATGGCCATCGTCGAAAGCGTCATCTTCATGGCCAATCGCTTCCGGCGGCCGATGCTCGCCGAAGGCGTCGAGACCCTGGAGCACGCCCGGGCCCTGCTGGCATTGGGCTGTACTCGCGTGCAGGGCTACGGCATCGCTCGGCCGATGCCGGCCGAGCGCTTCCCCGGCTGGCTGCAGGAGTGGCCGGGCCGTCACGAATGGTCGGCCCTGGCCATGCACCTGACCGGGCCGTCGGGCCCGCCTTCGTCGCTCGAGACGAAATGACCGTCCGGGCACCCGTTGCCATGGTTGGCCGGGCGCCGGTACCGTCGATGCATTGATCTGCCTCAAGACACGGGCGCAGCTTGCGCTTTTGCATGGTGACCAAGGCGATTAAATTACGTCACTTCTTCTTGATGCTTGCCGGGCGTTCTCCCGGCACGTTGTCCCCAGGAGCGAAAGCGAAATCCCATGACGCAAGAGCTCCTCGTCGAGCGCATCATGAACACCGGCCTTCTGACCTGCGCGCCGGAGACGCCACTGTGCGAGGCCGCGGCCCGCATGGCCGAACGGCGTATTAGCGCGATGCTGGTGGTGCGTGGCGAACTGGCGGTCGGCATCTGGACCGAGCACGATAGCCTGTTCGTCGACTTCACCGAGCCCGAGGCCGTCAGGCTGCCCATCGAGCGGGTGATGAGTCGGCCGGTGGCCACGATCCATCTGACCACCCCAGTCGGCGAGGCCGCCCTGCGCTTCAGCGCCGAGCGGCGGCGCCACCTGCTGGTGGTGGACGATGCCGGCCGCCCGAAGGGCATCCTCTCCCAGACCGATATGGCCCTCAACCAGGGCCTAGAGCCCTACCTGCGCCTGCGCGAGGTGGGCAGTGCGATGCGACAGCGTCCCCTGCTGCTGGCGGGCAAGCTGTCGCTGAACGAGGCCGCGCAGCGCATGGGCCGCAACGGCTGCGACGCCGCCGTGGTGAAATGCGATGACGGCGAGCTCGGCATCCTCACCGAGCGCGACCTGGTGCGCTTCGTCGCCCACCATCCGGGCGCCACCGCCGTGGGGGAGCTCGCCAGCCGGCCGCTGCTGACGATCGGTGTCGAGGAGGCGCTGATCCACGCCCGGGATCTCTTGATCGACCGGCGTGTGCGCCACCTGGGCGTGCTCGACGGCGAGGATGAAGTCGTCGGCCTGTTGGGGTTCCAGGACCTGCTGGCCGGCGCCGACCACCTCTACCTGGAGGACCTGCGCGAGGCCCTGGAGCAGCGCGACCAGGCCCTGTCCCAGTCGCGACGCAACCTGCAGCTGGCGGAGCGGGTGATCGACTCCTCCCTGGAGGGCATCATCATCACCGATGCCCAGACCCGCATCGAGTTCGTCAATCCGGCCTTCACGCACCTGACCGGCTACAGCCTGGAGGAGGCGGCGGGGCGCACGCCGGCGCTGCTCTCCTCGGGGCGTCACGATGCCGACTTCTACCGCCAGATGTGGCAGACCCTGCAGGAGCACGGCTACTGGCGCGGCGAGATATGGAACCGGCGCAAGAGCGGCCAGCTCTATCTGGAGCTGCTGACCATCACCGCCATCCAGAACGACCAGGGCGAGGTCAGCAACTACGCGGCGCTGTTCAGCGACATCACCCATGTCCGCGAGAACGAGGAGCAGGTGCGCCGCTTGGCCTACTACGATCCCCTGACCCGGCTGCCCAACCGACGCCTGCTGGAGGACCGCCTGGCGCTGGCGGTCCGCCATGCCCGCCGCCAGCAGCAGCGCCTGGCGGTGATCTTCCTCGATCTCGATCACTTCAAGCAGGTCAACGACGCCCTCGGCCACGCCGTGGGCGACGAGCTGCTGCTCAAGGTCTCTCAGCGGCTGCGCGCCCAGCTGCGCGAGGACGACACCCTGGCCCGCCAGGGCGGCGACGAGTTCATCGTGCTGCTCAACGAGATCGAGGAGATCGAGGAGGTCGAGGAGGTCACCCGGGTAGCGCGCCGGCTCGTCGAGTCGGTGAGCTCCCCCTTCGAGATCGGCGGGCAGGTCTTTCGCGTCGGCTGCAGCCTGGGGATCAGCCTCTACCCGGACGACGGCACCCAGGTCGAGACCCTGGTGCGCCAGGCCGATGCCGCCATGTACCGCGCCAAGCAGGAGGGTCGCAACACCTACCGGCTGTTCCGCGCCGAGATGCATCGCCAGGATCGCGGCCGCCTCGAGCTGGAAACGGCGCTGCGCAACACCGCCGAGACCGGTGAGGGGCTCGGGGTGCACTACCAGCCGCTCTTCGACCGCGACAGCGGCGAGGTGCATGGCGCCGAGGCCCTGCTGCGCTGGCATCATCCGACGCTGGGTCATGTCTCCCCCGGCGACTTCATCCCCCTCGCCGAGCGCTCGGGGCTGATCCTGCCGCTGGGCGAGCGGCTGATGCACCTGGTGGCCGCCCAGCTGCGCGACTGGCTGTCCGCCGGCCTCGCGCCGCCGCGGGTCGCCGTCAACCTCTCGGCGCGCCAGTTCTGGCAGAGCGACCTGGTGACCCAGGTGCGTGAGCTCCACGCCGCCTATGACCTGCCGCCGGGCCAGATCGGCTTCGAGCTCACCGAGAGCATCCTGCTCGACAAGCAGCAGGAGGCGATCCATACCCTGCAGGCGCTGTGCGACCTGGGCTGTCGCGTCGCCATCGACGACTTCGGCACCGGCTACTCGTCGCTGAGCTATCTGCAGGAGCTGCCGGTGACCACCCTCAAGATCGACCGCAGCTTCATCCAGAAGCTCGGCGAGAGCCGCGGCAGCTCGGCCATCGTGGCCGCGGTGACGGGCCTGGCCAAGGAGCTCGGCCTGCGCGTGGTGGCCGAGGGCGTGGAGACCGAGGCTCAGCTGCAGGCGCTCTCCCGCTACCACGTCAACCTGATCCAGGGGTTTCTCACCGGCCGCCCGCTCGAGGCCGCCACCTTCGCCGCGCGCTATCTGGTTCGCGACGGCGCACCGGGCTGAGTGCCCACGCCGTCGCCATCGGGATGTCATAAATCGTTGATATAAAGAGGGTCAGGTCGCCTGACGGCCGCCCGACCCACAGCGACAGGACTTCCGATGCGACTGCTCGATCGACTGACCATTCGGCTTAGCTGGAGCCTGGTGCGGATCGCCTCTAGCGCGCGTGAGCCGCGTGCCGTCCAGGCCCCAATGGCGCAGTCCGACTGATGAGAGAGGGCGCGATGCACGAGACCGCCGCCGCCCCGGGCAGTGCCGCCGATGCGATGCTCGATCGCGAGGCCCGGGAGCTCGACCGCATCCTGCGCGAGGAGGCCATCACGCCGCTCTTCCAGCCGATCGTCGATGCCGGCTGTCAGGGAATCTTCGGCTACGAGGCGCTGTCGCGTGGGCCGTCGGGCTCGCCGCTGCACTCGCCGGTGACGCTGTTCGATACGGCGCGGCTGACCGGCCGCCTGGTCGAGCTCGACCTGCTGTGCCGACGCCTGGCCATCGAGGCCTTCGCCGCCCTGGACCTGTCGGGGCGGCTCTTCCTCAACGTCATGCCGACCTCGCTGCTCGAGGAGGACTTCCGCGAGGGGCTCACCCGCGCCTTCCTCGCCGGCGTCGGGCTGTCGCCGGAGCGGGTGGTGATCGAGCTCACCGAGCACCTGCCGATCCACGACTACGCGCTGATGCGCCAGGCCGTGGATCACTATCGGCGTATGGGCTTCCAGGTGGCCCTCGACGACCTGGGGGCCGGCTACTCCAGCCTGCGCCACTGGGCCGAGCTGCGCCCCGACTTCGTCAAGGTCGATCGCCACTTCGTCCAGGAGGTCGACCGCGACCCCGGCAAGGGACAGTTCCTGCATTCGCTGCTCGAGGTGTCGCGCAGCCTGGGCTGCCGCGTCATCGCCGAGGGCATCGAGACCGCCGGCGAGCAGCGCTGCCTGTGGGGCATGAACTGCGTGCTGATGCAGGGCTACCACTTCGCGCGACCCGCTCGCCAGCCGCCGCGCCGGCTCGAGCAGCCCGCGCCGACGCCCGCGGCGGTGTCGGGCTCCTTCGGCGCCAGCGCCGCGATGCTCTGCCGCCACCTGGCGCCGGTGGCCCAGGGCACGCCGGTGCCCGAGGTGGTGGCGCGCTTTCGCGACGATCCCGGCCTGCGCTGCCTGGCGGTGCTGGATGCCGAGCAGCGCCCAGTGGGCATGGTGCGCCAGCACGCCTTCCTGTCGCTGTTCACCAACCCCTTCAGCCACTCCCTGCACGCCCGGCGCCCCATCGATGCGGTGATGGATCGGCGCATGCGCCTCGCCGAGGAGTCGATGCCGCTGGAGGCGCTCAGCCGCCACATTACCGGTTCGACCCAGGGGGGCCAGGACGACTTCGTCATCGTCGATGCCGACGGGCGCTATCGTGGACTGGGCCTGGTCATCGACCTGCTGCGCGAGATTACCGCCCTGCAGGTACGCAGCGCCCGCCAGGCTAACCCGCTCACCGGGCTGCCCGGCAACGAGGCGATCAACGACACCCTGGCGGCGCGGCTGGCCGACGATGCGCCCTTTGTCGCGGTCTATGCCGACCTGGATCGCTTCAAGGCCTATAACGACAGCTACGGCTATGCCCAGGGGGATCAGGTGATCCTGGCGGTGGGGCGCCTGTTGCAGGAGGCGGTCGGCGAGGCGGGCTTCGTCGGCCACGTGGGCGGCGACGACTTCATGCTGGTGCTCGACCCCGAGGGCGCCCGGGCGAGCTGCGAGGCGATCCTTGCGCGCTTCGCGCGCTTCATCCCGACCTTCTATGACCAGGCGCATCGCCGGGCCGGTGGACTCTCCGGGCGCGATCGTGACCACTGCGAAGCGAGGGTGCCGCTGATGACGCTCTCGATGGCCGCCTACCCGGTGGCGAGCGGCTCGGGACTGACCGCGATGGAAATCGCCAACGTCCTCGCCGAGCTCAAGGGGCAGGCCAAGCGTCAGGCCGGCAATAGCCTGTTTGTCGATCGGCGCGGGGACGGGATCATGCGCTGATCACGGCGTTGCGTCCCTGCGACTTGGCGCGATAGCTCGCGGCATCGGCGCGTCGCAGCGCATCCTCCACGGCCTGGTCGCCGCGCTGGAAGGTGCTCACGCCGATGCTGACGGTGACCCGCCAGGTCCTGCCGTGCTGCTCGAGGCCGTTGGCCTCGATCCGGGCCCGCAGCGCCTCGGCGATGCGCATGGCCCGGGGCCACTCGCAGCCCGGCAGCAGCATGGCGAACTCGTCGCCGCCCTGGCGGGCGGCGTGGTCGCTGCTGCGCGTCACGGCCCCCATCGCGTCGGCCACCTGACGCAGCATGCTGTCGCCCAGGGCATGGCCGCCCTCGTCGTTGATGGGCTTGAAGTGATCCAGATCGAACAGCAGCAGCGCCGAGGGGGTGTCGGCCTTCTCCCAGGCGGCGAAGGCCTCCTCCAGGCGGCGCTCGAAGCCGCGGCGGTTGAGCAGGCCGGTCAGCGGGTCGTGCTCCGCCTCCCAGCGGCGCAGCGCGTCCTCATGCTGGCGCTGGGTGATGTCGCGCACGGCGCCCACCAGGCCGATGAATTCGCCCTCCACGTGGATCGCATTGGTATGCACGTCGAGCCACAGCGTCTCGCCGTGCTCGTCGATGTAGCGGAACTGGCGCACGACGTCCTGATGCTCGAGCAGGCTGGCTCGCCAGGCCTCGACCATCGGCGTGCGATCCGCTTCATGGATGCGCTGCGCCCAGGCCGTGAGGCGGATCGGCGGGGTGATGTTAAGCAGCTCCTTGAGCGTCTCGTTGACGAAGGTCAGCCGGCCGCGAGTGTCGGTCACGAACATGCCTTGGGGGGAGGCGTCGAGGATGCCCCTCAGGAAGGCCTCGCGCTGCTGAAGGTCACCGAGGCTCTGCAGCCGCTGCTGTTCCAGCTCGTTGAAGATATCGACGACGCGGCGCAGCTCCGTCATCCGAGTGGGAATCACCAGCTCGCGCCGGCGACCGAGGCTCAGCTCCTTGATCTGCTGCGCCAGGCGCGTCAGCGGTCGCAGGGTCAGCCAGATCAGCGCGCCCATCAGCGGCAGCAGCAGGCCAAGAGCCCACCAGGCCCGCTGCGTGATGCGCTTCATCACGCTGGCCAGGGGCGCATAGGCCTGCTCCATGGGCAGATAGATACCCACCACCCAGTCGGCGGGCCAGATCTGACGATAGGCCTTGAGAGTCTCGCCGTCCTGGCCGGTCTCCTCGAGGGTCTCGCCCTCCCAGCCCAGCAGGGCGAGGTCGAGCCCGGGGTCGTTCAGCGCGGCAACGGAGCCCGGTCGGTCATCGCGCTGCTCGGGATGATAGAGCAGCCGGCCTGAGGCCGTGGCCACCACCACGTGGCCGGCATCGCCGAGCCGCAGGCGCTTGAAGTCCTCGAACAGCTCGCTGCGCTCGATCTCCACCAGCCCCCCGAGGAAACCGGCGTAGCGGCCCTGGGCGTCACGGCGGGGGACCAGCATCATCACCATCGGCTTGCCGGAGACGATGCCGATGAAGGGGTCGCTGACGTGGGGCCGCTGCACGTGGCGCATGAAGCGGGCGTAGGCCCGATGGCTGATATCGAGGCCGTTGCGCCCCGCCAGTCCCGGCCAGTTATCGACGACGGTGTTCTGGGCATCGACCAGCACCAGCCCTTCGAAGAGGGTCAGCAACTCGTCGTGGCCGCCCTCGGCCAGGGTGCCGGCGGTGGCGCGCGGAAACTGCTTGGCCAAGCGCTCCAGCGCCTCCAGGCGCTGCTCGATCTTCTGCGTGATGGCATTGCGCACCAGCTCCGCCTCGTAGCGCAGGTGCACGCGGTTGGACTCCTCGACCAGCAGGGTGCCGGACTGCCAGCCGAAGGCCAGCAGTATCACGCACAGCAGGGCCCACACCACCGCGACGCCCAGCAGCAGGCGTCCGCGCAGGGAAAGCAGGTGTCGCCGCAGGGCGGTGGTCAGGGATTCGAGGAAGTTCAGGTTGGCTACCACTCAGGTTGTTGTCGTCTTCACGATCGAGACGACGTCGCTCCGGTATATCGTTCCGGCATATAGAGACGAATGTTGCCAGCCCGAGGCGCGGGCTCCAATCCC
This sequence comes from Halomonas urmiana, assembly GCF_005780185.1. GTDB lineage: Bacteria > Pseudomonadota > Gammaproteobacteria > Pseudomonadales > Halomonadaceae > Halomonas > Halomonas urmiana. The sequence goes on from NZ_VBUI01000006.1 coordinate 25,993, forward strand.
CGGTGTCACGTTTTATTAGGCTTATCTTTTGTTTTGCGCGGCGGCGTCGAGTTTCTTGATCTCGCTTGGATCATCGCGCAACGGGAAGATGCCTCCGCTGCGCTGTTATCATCGGGCTGTTTCCCAAAAGGCATAGCGGACATCATGGCCCATCGTCGTTTTCTCGATTCTATCCCCCAAGCCCTTGAGCGCCGTCTCACGCTGCGCTTATCCACAGCGGCCATGCTGCTGTTGGCGCTCACCGGCTGCGCCATGCTGGCGCCGGCGCCGCCGGAGCGTCAGTCGAACGTCTGCGAGATCTTTCGCGAGCAGCCCGACTGGTACGACTACGCCCGGGCCTCCGAGGAGAAGTGGGGCACGCCCATCGCCACCCAGATGGCCTTCATCCAGCGGGAGTCCAGCTTTCGCAGCCACGTGAAGCCGCCGCGCCGCAAGCTGCTCGGCTTCATCCCCTGGACCCGGCCGTCGTCGGCCTACGGCTATGCCCAGGCTCAGGATCCGGTGTGGGGCGAGTACGAGGCGGACGCCGGACGGCTGTTCGCGCGGCGCACCCACATGAAGCACGCCACCGACTTCATCGGCTGGTACAACGCCCGCACCCGGCGCATGACGGGCGTCTCCCTGCACAATCCCCGCCATCTCTACCTGGCCTACCATGAGGGGCAGGGTGGCTATCGACGCGGCTCCTGGCGCCGCAAGCCCGCCGTTCAGCGCGCAGCCAGCCAAGTCGCGCGCACCGCCGCCGGCTATCGCAGTCAGCTGGCCGCCTGCGAGGCGGAGTTCCGTTGCGACGGCCTGCTCGAGATCTGGCCCTTCTGCCGCTGATCTCCCGCCGAGGGGGCGCCCAGGCGGAACGAGCCCACCGCGTCCATCAACCCGCCGAGACGCTGCGGCGCTTGGTGACCCACGACGGCGTGCAAGGCCACTTGCGGCTGACCTTCACCGAGGCCGGGCGCTTCTGTGCCATTCGGCGGCTCGGAGTGCCACGCCTACACCCAATGAATAAGGCCGGAGGCTGGTGCCCCAGCGCGAATCCCCTCATCCTCTGAGTCATCGGTACAGGATGACGATGGAGGACGCCACATCGGGTCAGCCGTCGCCCACGTGCAGGGAGCACACCGCCATGCCCTTCAAGACCCGCGATATCGCCCTGGACAGCTGGCTGCTGATGGTCTCGGCGGCCTTCGTGCTGATGGGCCTCGTCGGGTTAGTGCAGGGGTGGCATGCCCCCGCGCCCACCCTGCTGACGCCGGATGCCGCCCTGGCCATCCTGCTCGGCGGCGGCGGCCTGCTGGCCGCGGTGCAGCAGTGGCGGCGAGTGCGCCTGGCGGCCAGCATCGCGCTGTTGGCCCTGGTGCTCTACACCCTCTCGCACAACGTCCTGCTCGGCGGTAATCAGGAGGGGGCCTCCTGGCTGTCGGGCAGTGCACGCCTCTCCTCCTGGTCGGCCGCGATGATGGCGATGACGGCCCTCTGCCTCGCGGGAGGGCTCGGATGGCCCGGGCTGCGGTGGCTCTGGCGGCTGGTGGGGGTGCTGCTGCTCGGCTATGGACTCTTGGTGCTCGGCGTGAGACTTCTCGCGCCCGCCGGTGGCTGGGGCCTGCAGGAGCTGACCGCCTCGCCCTGGCTGGTGGCGCCATTCGCGCTGCTATACGGTGTGGCCATGCTGGCGGTCAGCGCCAGGGGAAGCGCGTTGCCCCTCGAGCTGGGCCGCACGGCGATCATGGCGGGCCTGGCCGGGGTCCTGGTCAGCAGCCTGGCCTGGTACCTGCTCAGCGGCCAGCAGCAGCAGCGCACGCACCAGCAGGCGGAGTATCTGCTCGACAACGTCCGCCTCAATGCCGATCAGCTGATGCACTCCTACCTGCAGCAGATGCAGCGCATGGCCGAGCGGCTGGACGCGTCTGCCGAGGGGTGGGAGACCGCCGGCGCAATCCGCGATGCGGCCCACTACCTGCGTGATATCCCCAGCCTCGAGGTCATCGGCCTGCTGGAGAAGCGCCACGGTTGGCGCTGGCAGCAGGCGCGCAGCGACGAGGCGCGGCGCCGGCTGACGCGCTGGATGCGAACCAAGCGAGTCGACGACTGGCTGAGTCTCTCCTTTCCCGCCCCCCGCATGATGGTGCCCGATGAGGCGGTGCCGCGGTTGGCGATCCTGGCGATCGCCCTGCCGCGCCGCGACCAGCAGCTGGTGGCCGTGCTCGACATGGCGACCCTCCTGGGTCGGGAGCTACGCGTCCAGCTGGGCGACTTCCAGCTGAGCCTCGCCCGCGACGGCGAGCTGCTCACTGCCCTGGCCGGCCCTGGCCGAGTCGCGGGCGATGTGGCAGGCGCGCCTACCCTGGCAGCCCGCCACATCGGCCTGCCCGGTGGGACCATGCTCAGTCCCTCCGTGCAGGCCGGTGCCGGGATGAGCGCGCTGCAGGCCGGCGTGGTGCCCTCGGCCGTGGCCATGGGCGGGCTGACGCTGAGTTACCTGCTGGTCTTCAGCCTGGGCATGGTGCGCCTGGTGGTGGGGCACTCCCGGGACCTGATGGCGGCGCGGGAGCAGCTCGAGCAGCAGCAGACCATCCAGGCGATGATCGTCGAAGAGGCGCCTCTCGACCAGACGCTCGAGGCCATCTGCCGGATGCTGGAGGCTCAGCTGCAGGGTGGGATCTGCTCGATCATGCAGGCCGACGTCGACGAGCGCAGGCTGCACCTCATCGCCGGCGAGCGCCTCTCGACCGCCTATCGGCAGGCGATCGTCTCGGTGGCCATCGGCCCGGATGTCGGGGCCTGCGGCAGCTCTGCCCATCGCCGCGAGCTGGTGGTCTGCGAGGACCTCGCCCTGGACCCCCGCTGGGAGCGCATTGCCGACCTGGCCGCCAGCGAGGGGCTCAGGGCCTGCTGGTCCTACCCGGTGATCGCCCGGGACGGCCGGCTGCTGGGCACCTTCGCCACCTACTACCGACGCCCGGCGACACCGGGCAGCCACGAGCTCGAGCGCATCGTCCAGGCCGTGGACCTGGTGGCCCTGGCCATGGAGCGTGCCCAGGATCGCCGCGCGCTGTGGGAGAGCGAGCAGCGCTATCGGTCGCTGTTCACCTACAACCCGGATGCGGTGTTCTCCATGGACCTGCAGGGCCACTTCGTCACCGCCAACGATCACTGCGCCGCACTGACCGGCTACTCCGTCGAGGCGCTACGGGGCACACACTTTTCCGAATTCTTGCAGCCGGACGATCTGGCGGCGGTGCAGCAGACCTTCGAGCTCACGGGGGCCGGCGAGCCCTGCCGCTACGAACTGCAGGTGCCCCATCGCGACGGCACCCTGCATCGACTGGATCTCACCACGCTGCCGGTGGTGGTCGATGAGCGTATCATCGGGGTCTACGGCATCGCCAAGGACGTGACTCGGCGGCGGGAGCACGAGACCCGACTGAGGATCCTGGAGCGCGGCGTGGAGGCCAGCGTCAACGGCGTGCTGATCGCCGATGCGGGCGTACCCGGCCTGCCGATCATCTACGCCAACGACGCCTTCCAGCGCATCACGGGTTATGCTCGGGCGGAGGTCATCGGGCGCAACGCGCACTTCCTGCAGGGCAGCGAGACCGACCCGGCGGCCGTGCAGAAGCTTCGCCACGAGCTGGCGCAACATCGCGAGGTGCACGTCACCCTGTGCAACTATCGCAAGGACGGTACGCCGTTCTGGAACGATCTCTATATTTCCCCGGTGCGCGACGAACAGGGGGCGGTCACCCACTACGTGGGTATCCAGCACGACATCTCCGAACAGAAGACCTACGAGGCGCATCTGGCCTATCACGCCGGCCACGATGCCCTGACGGGGCTGGCCAACCGTTCGCTACTCGAGGACCGGCTGGTCCACGACGTCGAGCTGGTCAGGCGCCAGGGCAAGCGGCTGGCGGTGCTCTTCCTCGACCTCGACGAGTTCAAGCCGATCAACGACAGCCTCGGCCACGCCGTTGGCGACGAGCTGCTGCGCGGGGTCGCGCAGCGGCTGTCGGCGGCGATGCGGCCGGGCGATACCCTGGCGCGCCTGGGCGGCGACGAGTTCGTGGTGCTGTTGCCGGACCTGCACGACGCCGGCCAGGCGATGGAGGTGGCCGAGCGCCTACTGTCGATCGTGAGCCGGCCCTATCGGGTCGGCGCGCACGAGCTCTCGCTGTCGTGCAGCATCGGCATTGCGGTCAGCGGTGCCGACATTGAGCAGCCCCTCGAGCTCATCCAGCAGGCCGACATGGCCATGTACCGGGCCAAGCAGCAGGGACGCAACGCCTGTCAGTGGTTCACCCCCGAGATCATCCACCGGATGGGCGATCGTGTGACGCTGCGCAATGAGCTCCAGGAGGCGATCGAGGCGCAGGCCTTCGAACTCCACTATCAGCCGCTGATCGATCGCGAGGGGAAAGTGGCGGGCGTGGAGGCGCTGCTGCGCTGGCCCCACCCCCTGCGCGGTTACATCTCGCCCGCCCAGTTCATTCCCCTGGCCGAGGAGACCGGACAGATCATTCCGATCAGCGAGTGGGTGCTGGCCAGGGCCTGCCGGGATCTGCACCAGCTCGACCGGGTGGGACTGGGCAGACTCAACGTCGCGGTCAACCTCTCGCCGCTGCAGTTTCACCGCGCGAGCTTTCTCGGCAAGCTGCGCGAGACCCTGGCAGTGACCGGGCTGCCGGCTCCCCAGCTGTCGCTGGAGCTGACCGAGGGCGTGCTGATGAACGATACCGAAGGCGCCATCGAGACCCTGCACGCCCTCAGGACGATGGGCGTGGGGGTCGCCATCGACGACTTCGGCACCGGCTTCTCCAGCCTCAGCTACCTCAAGCACCTGCCCATCGACCGGGTCAAGATCGATCGAAGCTTCGTCAGCGGGGTCGCCAATAGCGCGGAGGATGCGGCGATCATCCAGGGCATCATCTCCATGGCCCATCATCTTGGGCTCAAGGTGGTCGCCGAGGGCATCGAGCAGGAGCAGCAGCACCACCTGCTGACGGCCCATGGTTGCGATCTCTTCCAGGGCTTCCTCTTCGCGCGTCCCATGCCGCTCGAGTCGCTCATCGAGTTTCTCGCCGAGCACCGTCCGCTCTCGATCGATGGTGCTTAGGGCGCTGCCGGCCCGGCCCATGCGCGAATGGCCGGGGAAGCCCCGGCTCTGGACCTCGCCCCTACCGCGTGACCCGCTTTTTGCGGCGTTGGGGAAGGCCTAAGGAGGCCGGCCGCTGCCCGACCTAGCGCCGTTGCCGCCAGGTCCCGGTGGCCGGCGTTTATCGCGTGAGCGAAGTGGTGGGTGCAACCCTGGCCGGGGCGCCTACGCTAGATGAATGACTTTCGACAACGACGACGGCATCCGAGATCACACTTCAACGATGCGATGCGCGTCGCTAGGGGGATGCTGCATGAACGAATCCAACCTTCAGCCGCAAGGCAACGTGAGCGAGCTGCGCGAGCGGATTCGCGCCCACTATGCGGCCGACGAGGCCGAGGTGCTCAAGGGGCTCGTCGAGCGTATCGAGCTGTCGGACGAGGCGCGCCGACGGGTGGCCGAGGCCGGGGCCAACTACGTGGCGCGGGTGCGCAAGGAGACTTCGCCGAGCATGATGGAGTCCTTCCTGGCCGAGTATGGGCTCTCCACCGCCGAGGGGGTCGGCCTGATGTGCCTGGCCGAGGCGCTGCTGCGGGTGCCCGATGCCGAGACCATCGACGATCTGATCCACGACAAGATCGAGCCCTCCGACTGGGGCGCGCACCTCGGCAAGTCCTCCTCGTCGATGGTCAACGCCTCGACCTGGGCGCTGATGCTCACCGGCAAGGTGCTGGAAGAGGACCCCAAGGGACCGGTGCGCGCGCTGCGCGGCCTGGTGCGCCGCATGGGCGAGCCGGTGGTGCGCACCGCGGTGGGCCAGTCGATGAAGATCCTCGGCCGCCAGTTCGTGCTCGGCCAGACCATCGACGAGGGGATGAAGAACGCCCGCGAGCTCGAGAAGCAGGGCTACACCTACTCCTACGACATGCTGGGCGAGGCGGCGCGCACCGACGACGATGCGCTGCGCTATCACGAGGCCTACGCCACGGCGATCGCCGCCATCGCCAAGCAGGCCAAGGGCGACGTGCGCGGCAGTCCCGGCATCTCGGTGAAGCTCTCGGCGCTGCATCCGCGCTACGAGTACACCCACCGTGACACCGTGATGAGCGACCTCGTGCCCCGTGCGCGGGAGCTGGTGAAGCAGGCCGCCAAGGCCAACATCGGCTTCAATATCGATGCCGAGGAGCAGGATCGGCTGGATCTGTCGCTCGACGTGATCGAGGCGTTGCTCTCCGATCCGGGCCTCGACGGCTGGGATGGCTTCGGGGTGGTGGTGCAGGCCTACGGGCGTCGCGCCGCGCCGATGATCGAGGCCCTCCACGAGATGGCCGAGCGCTACAACCGTAAGATCATGGTGCGGCTGGTGAAGGGCGCCTACTGGGACACCGAGATCAAGTTGGCGCAGGAAATGGGCGTCGACACCTTCCCGGTCTTTACCCGCAAGGTCAACACCGATGTCAGCTACATGGCCTGCGCCAAGATGCTGCTCGAGCGGCGCGACCGCATCTATCCCCAGTTCGCGACCCACAACGCCCATACCTGCGCCGCCATCGTCGCCATGGCCGGCGATGACAAGGACAGCTACGAGTTCCAGCGCCTGCACGGCATGGGCGAGTCGCTGCACCACATCGTGAAGGAGTCGGAGGGGACCCACTGCCGTATCTACGCCCCGGTCGGCGCGCACCGTGACCTGCTGGCCTACCTGGTACGGCGCCTGCTGGAGAACGGAGCGAATTCCTCATTCGTCAACCAGGTGGTGGACGACACCATCCCCCCGAGCGAGGTCTCGAAGGACCCCGTGGCCGGAGTGCAGCGCCTGGGCGACGCCATCGCCAGCCCGTTGATCCGCCAGCCCGGCGAGCTCTTCGCCCCCGAGCGCAAGAACTCCCGCGGCTACCGGATCAATGAACCCGCCTCGATCCTGCCGCTGATCTCGGCCCGCGAGGGCTTCGCCGACACGACCTGGACGGCCGCGCCGATGCTCGCCGGGAACCCCGCACCACAGGGAACGGCGCGCGATGCGCGCTCTCCCGCCGACGGCTCGCGCGTGGTTGGCCAGGTGCATGAGGCGACCAAGGAGGAGGTGGCGGCCGCGCTGGACGCCGCCGAGGCAGGCTACCGCGACTGGTCGGCGCGCCCGGTCGCCGAGCGCGCCGAGGTGCTGCGCCGCACCGCGGATCTCTACGAGGAACACATCGCCGAGCTGACCGTGATCGCCACCCGCGAGGCCGGCAAGATGATGTTCGATGGCATCGCCGAGGTCCGCGAGGCGGTGGACTTCCTGCGCTACTACGCCAACGAGAGCGAACGACTCGAGGCCGAGGAGCCCGGCAGCGCCCGCGGCCTCTTCGTCTGCATCAGCCCGTGGAACTTCCCGCTGGCGATCTTCACTGGCCAGATCGCCGCCGCCCTGGCGGCCGGCAACGCGGTGCTCGCCAAGCCCGCCGAGCAGACCCCGCTGATCGCCGCCCGGGCCGTCGAGCTGATGCGCGAGGCCGGCCTGCCCGAGGCGGCGCTGCAGCTGCTGCCCGGCGACGGGCCGACGGTGGGCGGGCCGCTGACCCACGATCCGCGCATCGCCGGCGTCTGCTTCACCGGCTCGATCGAGGTGGCGCAGATCATCCACCAGGCCCTGGCGCAGAATGCCGGGCCGGATGCGGTGCTGATCGCCGAGACCGGCGGGCTCAACGCCATGATCGTGGACTCCAGTGCGCTGACCGAGCAGGCGGTGCGCGACATCTTGATCTCGTCCTTCCAGTCGGCCGGTCAGCGCTGTTCGGCGCTGCGGATGCTCTACGTCCAGGAGGAGGCGCGCGAGCGGCTCTTGACCATGCTCGACGGCGCCATGGACGCGCTGGTGATCGGCGATCCCTGGAACACCGATACCGACGTCTCGCCGGTGATCGACGCCGAGGCCCAGGCCGATATCACCGCCTATGTGGCGGCGGCCCGCAAGGCCGGCAAGCTGCTCAAGATGCTGCCCGCGCCGAAGGAGGGTACCTTCGTCACCCCGGCGATAGTCGAGGTCGGCGGCATCGAGGATCTCGAACGCGAGATCTTCGGGCCGGTGTTGCACGTGGCCACCTTCAAGGCCCGCGAGATCGACGAGGTGGTCGATGCGATCAACGCCAGGGGCTACGGCCTGACCTTCGGCCTGCATACCCGCATCGACGATCGCGTGCAGCAGATCGTCGAGCGGATCCACGTCGGCAACGTCTATGTGAACCGCAACCAGATCGGCGCCATCGTCGGCTCCCAGCCCTTCGGGGGCGAGGGGCTCTCGGGCACCGGTCCCAAGGCCGGCGGGCCGCTCTACGTCACCCGCTTTCGCCGCACCGCCGAGGCCGAGCGCTTTGAGGCGCCCAGCGGCGATGCCGTGGCGCTCGGCGAACTCCAGTCGGCCCTCGACGGGCTCGATCCGCGTAACTGGGCGGCGCGGCCCGATCGGGTCGAGGTGCTGCGCCGGGCGCTTTCCGGCCAGCGCGGCGTGATCCGCAAGGCACTGGCCGAGGCCGCGTCCCTGGACATGACGCCGCAGACGCTGCCCGGACCGACCGGGGAGAGCAACCGGCTGGCGATGTATCCCAAGGGGCCGGTGCTGTGTCTCGGTCCGACGCTGGAGATCGCCGTCGCCCAGGCGGTGCAGGCGCTCGGCGCCGGCTGTCCGGTGCTGATCGTCGCACCGGGGGCGGCCGAGGCCGTGCAGCCGCTCGAGCGGGCCGGGGCGCCGGTCGCCGGGCTCGACGGCCGCGTCTCGGTCGACACGCTGACCGCGGTCGAGGGCATCGTGGCGGTGGCCGCCGCCGGCACCAGCGACTGGACCCGCGAGCTGCGCCTGGCGCTCGCCGAGCGCGACGGGCCCATCGTGCCGCTGGAGACCCAGGTCATCGCGCCGGAGCGCTACGTGGTGGAGCGCCATCTGTGCATCGACACCACTGCCGCCGGCGGCAACGCCAGCCTGCTGGCCACGGCCGAGTAGGCGCGCCGCTCGACCGATAAGGACGGGTAAAAAAGGTGAGGAAGCAAAAGGGCCTGCGACGAAGTCGCAGGCCCTTCTTTCGGGGGCTTCGCAGACCCGCGTGACGCCAGCGGGGTTCGTGGAATCGATGCTCGGCATCGCGATCCGCCGCATAGCGGCGGTACGTGGTGTGCCGCGGGCGCCCTTCAGCCGCGCTTGAGCTTGAGCACCTCGGCCACGGCGTGGCTGCCCTGGTAGCGTGTGAACGCGGATTCCCGCTGGTCGGCGCCGTACATCGCCATCCGGTCGGCCAGTTCGTTGCCCTCCACCCCGGCGTGCCCCTTGACGTGGGCGATGGCAACCTTCGCCTTGAGGCGCTCGTAGAGGGCGTGGGTCGGCTGGATGATCTCCGGGTTCTTGATCGCCTGGCCGTCGGCCTTCTTCCAGCCGCGCTTCTTCCAGCCACCGGCCCACTTGGTGATGGCGTTGATGGTGTAGGTGGAGTCGCAGTGGATGCGCACCGAGGCGCCCCGGGCGATCTCCTGCTCAGCCACCCGCAGCGCCTGGTGGAAGGCGTTCAGCTCGGCGGTGTTGTTGGTGCCCTGAGGGTTGTGCAGCCCGTACCAGAGCTCGGCGAGGACCCCCTCGCGATAGACCACCATGCCCGAGCCGGCATCGCCGGGGTTGGGCTCGCAGGCGCCGTCGCAGTAGATCTCGGTATCGAAGCGCTGCGCCGGCTCGTCGCGGGCAGGCGCCGTTTTGGGGCGCCGTGCGGCACCGCCGGTGGCCTTCGTGGCGGAGGCGCTCGCCGTCCTGGTCTTGCGCGCCGGCGCGGCGCCCCCCGGCCCCTTGGCGAAGGCGGCCTCGGCCTCCTCGCGGGAGGGGAATGACTTGTAGAGGGCCTTGGGATAGCCCTTCACCTGGCGACTGCACTCGTCCCAGGTGCTGAAGATACCGGTCTGTCGCCCGACCCAGACGACGTAGGACTTGGGGCCTTTCCGTGCTGCCATGCGGCGCTCCGTGGTGAGGTGGCTCGGTGTCGGTGATGGCTGAGTCTGGCCGCACGCGATCCTCGCGGACCGTCGTTCGCACTCGCTCGGCGTCGACGAGCGGCATGCGGCGAGGCGCGCCGTCGCGACGGTGCCAATTCTACGGGAGGGGCGCGCGAGCTGCCGAATTCGCTGCCGCCGTTCCGCGGCGGAAGGAAAAGATTTGGGGAGAAATGTCGCTTTGTGTGTATTTAAGGTCGCTTTACGTCGAATCAAGCGGGCAGGATACCCCCACACTGTCGCCATTCCCATCCTAGAACCCCAGGAGGTCGACCATGAACCGCAACGTCATCCTGACCTGCGCCGTCACCGGTGCCGGCGATACCGCCGGCAAGAACCCCCATGTCCCGGTCACGCCGCCGCAGATCGCCGACAACTGCATCGAGGCCGCCCGCGCCGGCGCCAGCGTCGCCCACATCCACGTGCGCGACCCCGAGACCGGCGGCATCAGCCACTCCACCGAGCACTTCCGCGAGGTGATGGAGCGCGTCCGCGAGGCCGACGTCGACATCGTCATGAACATCACCGCCGGCGGTGGCGGCGACTGGGTGCCGGACGTCGAGGATCCGACCCGCGGCGGCCCGGGCACCGACATCCAGACCCCGGCCGAGCGCCATGCCCCGGTGGGCGAGCTGCTGCCCGAGCTCTGCACCCTGGATTGCGGCAGCCTCAACTTCGGCGACATGGTCTACGTCAACACCGCCGACTGGCTGCGCGAGCATGCCCGCCTGGTGCAGGCCGCCGGCGTCAAACCGGAGCTCGAGTGCTTCGACCTCGGCCACGTCTGGTTCGCCCGCCAGCTGCAACAGGAAGGCCTGCTCGACGGCGATCCGCTGTTCCAGCTCTGCCTGGGCATCCCTTGGGGCGCCGAGGCCGACCCCGAGACCATGCTGGCGATGCGCAACAAGCTGCCGGAGAACGCCAACTGGGCCGCCTTCGGCATCGGCCGCCACCAGATGCCGATGGTCGCTCAGGCGATGCTGCTCGGCGGCCACGCCCGGGTCGGTCTGGAGGACAACCTCTACCTGAAGAAGGGCGTGATGGCCACCAACGGCGGCCTGGTCGAGAAGGCCGGCACCCTCATCGAGAACCTCGGCGGTCGCATCATGACCCCGGCCGAGACCCGCGCGCACCTCAAGCTGCGCGACCCGAACACTGGCCTGACCGTCGAGACAGCCGTGGGAGGTGAAGCATGAGCCAGCAGCTGACCGTCATCGGCACCGGCGTCATCGGTAACGGCTGGGTCGCCCGGGCCCTGGCCCGCGGCTGGGACGTGGTCGCCTTCGACCCGGCCCCCGGGGCCTCCGCGCGCACTCGCGCCTTCGTCGACAACGCCTGGGGCTCGCTCGAGAAGCTGGGCCTCGCCGAGGGAGCCGACCCGTCGCGGCTGACCTTCGTCGATCGCCTCGAGGAGGCCGTGGCCGGCGCCGACCTGGTCCAGGAGAACGTGCCCGAGCGCCTCGAGCTCAAGCGCGAGATCCTCGCCGCCATCGATGCCGCAGCGGCCCCCGGCACGATCGTTGGCTCCTCCACCTCGGGCTTCAAGCCCAGCGACCTGCAGCGCGACTGTACCTGGGTCCCGGGACGGGTGATCGTCGCTCACCCCTTCAATCCGGTCTATCTGCTGCCACTGGTCGAGCTGGTCGGCGGCGAGGCCACCGAGCCCCGCCAGATCGAGCAGGCCCAGGCGCTCTACCAGGACCTGGCGATGCGGCCGCTGGTGGTGCGTCGTGAGATCGAGGGCCATATCGCCGATCGCCTGATGGAGGCGCTGTGGCGCGAGGCGCTGCACCTGGTCAACGACGGCGTCGCCACCACCGAGGAGATCGATGCCGCGGTGGTCTACGGCTGCGGCCTGCGCTGGTCGCTGATGGGCACCTTCCTGACCTTCCATCTGGCCGGCGGCGAGCAGGGCATGCGCCACATGCTCGAGCAGTTCGGCCCGGCGCTGAAGCTGCCCTGGACCAAGCTCGAGGCCCCGGAGCTCACCGATGAGCTGATCGACAAGGTGGTCGAGGGCTGCGAGTACCAGGCCGCCGATCGTCCGGTCGCCGAGCTCGATCGCCGCCGCGACGACTTCCTGGTCGAGCTGCTCGACCTGGTGCAGAAGTACTGGCCCGAGGCCGAGGGCCTGGAGGGGCGCATCTGATGGCACTGATGGAGATCCGTGTCGCCCCAGAGTGGGTCGACTACAACGGCCACATGAACGATGCCGAGTACGCGCGGGTGTTCTCCCTGGGCGTGGAGGCGCTGATGGATGCCATCGGCCTCGACGAGGCCGGCCGCGCGCGCTATGGCTACACCCTCTACACCCTGGAGACGCACCTCTGCTACCGCCGCGAGGCCCACGAGGGCCAGCCGCTGTCGGTCGAGGAGACGGTGCTGGCGCGTGACGCCAAGCGCCTGCACGTCTTCTTCACGATGCACGACCGCGAGGGCATGCTACTGGCCACCAGCGAGCAGATGCTGATGGGCATCGACAGCGATGCCGGCCGCCCGGCGCCGTTCCCGGAGGCCGTGGCCGGCGTCATCGAGACGCTGCCCGCCGCCGCCGAGGGCGACTGGCCGGAACTCGCCGGGCGTCGCATCGGGCTGCCCGCCAGGCGCTGAGCGTCTTCGGCACCGACGCCAAGAAGAACAACGAGGTACCGCCCGGCCGATGCCGGGCGGCTAACGGGATCGCCGGCCCGAGGCCCGGCTCAATGAGGACGACGTTATCGCTACTTCAACTCCCCCCACCCCGCCGACACGCCGTGCCAGCCATGAGGTCGAGACCTCCACCGACTATATGGTCACCGAGCTCTCCCAGGAGGGCTTCTTCAGCGGCATGCACAAGGGCATGACCATCACCGCCGCGCTACTGGTGCTGGGGTTCGTGCTCTTCACCGGCGTGATGCCGGACCTGGCCAGCGGGCTGTTCGGCACCACCCGCGCCTGGATCGAGACCACCTTCAGCGGCTACTACCTGATCACCGTGATGCTGCTGCTGGTGGTCTGCGCCTACATCGTGCTCAGCCGCCATGGCAGTGTGCGCCTGGGACCCGATGACAGCCGGCCCGACTTCAGCAACTTCGCCTGGTTCTCGATGCTGTTCTCCGCCGGCATCGGCATCGGCATCCTGTTCTTCGGCGTCGCCGAACCGATCTTCTACTTCGACAACACCGGCGCCTTCGGCTACCCCAACAACCCCCATGCCGACATGGCCGGCGCGGCCGCCATGAACTATGAGCGGGCCATCGATGCGCTGCGCGTCTCGGTCTTCCACTGGGGGCTGCACGGCTGGGCGATCTACGTGATCGTCGGCATGTCGTTGGCCTACTTCGCCTACCGCAAGGGCCTGCCCCTGGCGCTGCGCTCGGCGCTCTATCCGTTCATCGGCGAGCGCATCTTCGGCCCCATCGGCCATGCCGTGGATATCCTCGGCGTGCTCGGCTGCGTGTTCGGCGTCGCCACCTCGCTGGGGCTCGGCGTCAGCCAGATGGCGGTGGGCCTGGAGCGCCTGGTCGGCACCGACCCGGGGCTCAATTCCCAGCTGGTGCTGATCGCCGTGATCTCGGCGGTGTCGGTCATCTCGGCGGTCTCCGGGGTCCAGCGCGGCATCAAGATCATCTCGGAGATGAACATCTGGGTCTCGGTGGCCGTGGTCGCGACCTTCCTGATCGGTGGCCCGACCCTGTGGCTGATCGGCGCCTTCGGCGATACCGTGCTCGACTACGCCATCAACTTCATCCCCATGGGACTGTGGTTCGCCGACGATCCCGGCACCACCGAGTGGCAGCAGGGCTGGACCATCTTCTACTGGGGCTGGTGGCTGGCCTGGGCGCCGTTCGTCGGCATCTTCATCGCGCGCATCTCCCGGGGCCGCACCCTGCGTGAATTCGTGCTCGGCGTGCTGCTGGTGCCGACGATGATCATCTTCGTCTGGCTGATCATCTTCGGCGGCAACGCCCTGCACCAGGAGCTCACCGCCGCCGGTGGCCCGGGCAGCGGCGGCATCATCGAGCTGGTCAACGCCTGGAACCTGCCGGCCGCGCTGTTCGAAAGCGCCGACGGCATCGCCGGCACCGGCACCTTCGGCTGGGTGCTCTCGGCGTTGATGGTGTTCCTGCTGATGAGCTGGTTCGTCACCTCCTCGGACTCCGGCACCCTGGTGCTGACCACCATCCTGTCGCTGGGCAACGAGGAGCCGCCGCAGCGCTTCCGCGTGTTCTGGGGCGTGGTGATCGGCCTGGTGGCCGCGACGCTGCTGATGGCCGGCGGCCTCAAGGCGCTGCAGACGGCGCTGATCGCCGCGGCCCTGCCGCTCAGCGTGGTGATCCTGGTGATGACCGCCGGCGTGCTGGTCTCGTTGTTCCGCGAGTCGCGACGCCGCATCGGGGCGACCCAGCGCCAGTGACCTGACGCCGCGCTCTCGCGCGGGCCGATGAAGGCGGCCGAAATCCCGGGGGATCTCGGCCGCTTCCGTTGTGCCGTCCCGGCCGCCTACAATCGGCGCTCGATCCCGATTCCCTCTTGCCAGGTGCTCCATGCGACTGAAGCTCCCCGCGTCCTCCCCGGAGCGCCTCGGTTTCCTGCTGCTGCCGCGCTTCGCCATGGTGGCCTTCTTCTCGGCCATCGAGCCACTGCGCATCGCCAACCGCATCAGCGGGCAGACGCTCTTCCAGTGGGACGTGATCAGCCGCGACGGTGGGCCGGTGGAGGCCTCCAACGGCATGACCCTGGCGGCCGACGTGAGCCTGGCGAACGTGCCGATGGCGCCGAGCCTGGCGGTCTGCGCGAGCTTCGCCCCGGAAGCCGCCGTCGACGAGACGCTGCTCGACTGGCTGCGTGAGCGAGCCGCGCAGGGCGTCACCCTGGGCGGCATGGATACCGGCTGCTTCGTGCTGGCCGCCGCCGGCCTGCTCGCCGACCAGACGGTGACCCTGCACTGGGAGAGCCTGCCGGAGTTCCGCGAGCGCTTCCCCGAGATCGAGGCGGTGGAATCCGTCTTCGAGGTCACGCCGAGCGGCTTCTCCTGCGCCGGCGGCAGCGCGGCCATCGACATGAGCCTGGATCTGATTCGCCGACGTCACGGCGACGACCTGGCCGACCGGGTCCGTGAGCAGCTCGTCCACCACCAGCGGCGCCAGCCGGCGAGTCGCCAGCGCGGCCTGCCGGGCCAGGGCCTCGACCCGCTGATCCATCGCGCCATCGTGCTGATGGAGGATCACCTGGAGGCGCCGCTGAGTATCCGCGCGCTGGCCGACGAGCTGGGGCTCGGCTGGCGCCGCCTGGAGCGCCTCTTCGAGCGGGACCTCGCCTGCTCGCCCCAGCGCTTCTACGTGGAGCGCCGCCTGGCCCATGCCCACCGGCTGCTGCGCGAGACGCGCCACCCGATCACCCAGATCGCCCTGGCCAGCGGCTTCGCCTCCGCCTCGAGCTTCACCCGCGCCTTCCGCCGCCACCACGGCGTGACGCCGAGCCAGCTGCGCCGCGGCCTCGAGTCGAGCTGATTGTCGGATCGTGCACAGTGGGTGTCGGATCGGGTCGCGTCGCGCCCCGCCACGGCTGTCATCCTGTGGGCATGCTCAACGCCAACGGGAGTCACTCCATGACCACGCTACCGCTTACCCCCGACTACGACGCCTGGCCCATCGAGGCCGACCTCGAGAGTGTCTCCGTCACGCCTCGCCTGGTGACCGTGCAGTGGAGCGACGGCCGGGTCAGCCGCTACCACAGTATCTGGCTGCGCGAGAACGCCGCCGACGACACCACCGTCAATCCGGCGACCCGGGAACGCATCCTGGATCTCTCCATGCTGCCCGCCTGGCCGGAGGTCGAGGGCGCCGAGATCGACGCCGCCGGCGCGCTCTGCGTGGACTTCGCCATGGAGGACCGCCGCCTGCGCTTCCATCCCGGCTGGCTGCGCGCCCACGACTACGATAATCTCCACGACGCCGATGCGCCGCTGGTGCCGGTGACCACCTGGCAAGGCGGCCCCGAGGCCGGCCCGGACACCCTCTCCGCCGCCGGGCTGCTCGACACCTCCCCGAACAGCGAGGCCGAGGAGGCGATCCTCGCCCCGGCGCTTGCGAGCGTGCTCGCCAAGGGGCTGGTGCGCCTGCGCGACCTGCCCACCGAGCCGGGCTCGCTGGAGTCCATCGCTCGGCGTATCGGGCCGGTGCGCCCGACCAACTTCGGCCAGCTGTTCGACGTTCAGGCCAAGCCGGACCCCGACTCCAACGCCTACACCTCCATCGCCCTGCCGCCCCATACCGATCTGCCGACCCGCGAGTACCACCCCGGCCTGCAGATGCTGCACTGCCTGGAGAACGGCGTGGAAGGCGGCCAGGCGGTGATGCTCGACGGCTTCGCCGTGGCCGAGGCGCTGCGCGAGCGCCATCCCGAGGCCTGGGCGACCCTGACCCGGGTGCGCTGGTGCTACGCCAACACCGCCAAGACCACCGACTACGTCTGGTTCGAGCCGATGATCCGCCTGGACGCCCGGGGCGAGCTGCTCGAGGTGCGCATCGCCGACTTCCTGCGCGGCCCCCTGCAGACCACCTTCGAGGACGTCGAGCCGGCCTATGAGGCGCTGATGACCCTGCAGCGCCTGCTGCGCGATCCGGTCTTCGCGATCCGCTTCACTTATCGGCCCGGGGACCTGGTGATCTTCGACAACCGCCGCCTGCTGCACGCTCGGGACGCCTTCGAGGGCAGCACCGGCCACCGCTGGCTGCAGGGCTGCTACATGGAGCGCGACGAGATCCGCTCGCGCTATCGCATGATCCAGCGCGCCCGGCGCCGTCGATGGGTCACGGCCGAGGCCTGAGGCCGCCTGGTAGCGTTCGGAGACGCCAACGAGATCGCCCCGGCATGTGCCGGGGCGATCTCGTTGGGTCGCCTCAAGGGCCGCGTCAGAGCGTCATGAAGGGGGCGTCCTGCCGGTCGGTGAACCGGTAGACCTCGTAGGGCGAGCGCTGGGGACCGGGCATGCCGGGGGTGCCGATGGGCATGCCCGCCAGGCCGATGCCGTCGATCGCCGGTCGCTCCTCGAACAGCCGCTCCACGGCCGCCATCGGCACGTGGCCCTCGATCACGTAGTCGCCCATGGTGATGGTGTGGCAGGAGCCGAGCCCGTAGGGGACGCCGGAGTCGGCCTTGACCTCGCCGAGCGGCCGGTCGTCGATGACGGTGACTTCGACGCCCAGCGCCTCGAGGTGCCGGGCATAGCCGTCGCAGCAGCCGCACTGCGGGTTTTTGTACAGGGTGGCCTCGGTGGGCAGGGCGGCCTGGGCGGTCCCGGCGCCCAGCAACAGGGCGGTGGACAGCAGCAGCGGCGGGGCGAAGCGGTTCATGAGCGATCCTCCCGGGAACGGTGTGACGTGAACAGGTACTTGGCGAGGGCCGCGATGCCGAGGCCCAGCAGCAGCAGGGCGGCGAGTGGCATCAGCCAGCCCATCCAGCCCATGGCGCCCATCAGGGCGAAGCAGTCGGTGGTCATCATGAGGTGACTCCTGACGAGAGTGCGGAATGATCCGGCGGCAGGCGGGAGGCCGGCGCACCGCGAAAGACAGACGTCGCCTCAGGGTCTGGGAGGGGGCCGGGCCGGCAGGGGGGCGTGATCGACCAGCGCCGGGCCGGCGGCGTCGATCGGCGTGGCGGCCGGCAGGGAAGCCATGACGGGCGCCGCGGCCACGACCGCGCAGGTACTGCAGTCCAGGTCAGCCCCCGCCAGCATCTCGGCCGGGGGCGCCGAACAGTCGCTGGCGCAGGCGTCCATCGCCGCATGGCCCGACAGGCTCGCCACCGACAGCAGCACCGCGAGCAGCAGCGCCAGCAGGCGTTGGCCTTGTCGGGAGTGATGCGGTTGTCGAGCCGATGCGGTCATGGGTGGGGATACCCTCGTCGTGGCAGCCTCATTGTGGGCCCAATGGGCGATCCGCTACCTTGATTCAGCGCAAGGGATGGCCGCATCGTCCCGCGATGCCCGTCGAGCGCCGGTGTCATGGCTGACGTGGCTGGCCTGAGGCGCCCTGCTGAAGCCGTTCGCGCTGCTCGTCGGTCAGCAGATCCTGCAGCTGATTGTGCAGGCGCACCCGGTCCGCCATCATCGCGCCCTGGAGTTCGGCCATCTGGTCATGCAGGGCCTTCACCTCGTCGGGGTCGGGCGCTTCGGCATGCATCTCCTCCATCAGCGCCATGCGCAGGTCCATCATCTGCCCCATGCGTTCGAACTGGGCGGGACGGTGTTGCTGCATCAGCTCACGCATCTCGCGACGCTGCTCTGGCTCGAGCCCCTGCATCAGGCCGTAGCCCATCATGCCGGGCCCCATGCCACCCTGGCCGTAGCCCATCATGCCGGGGCCCATGCCACCCTGGCCGTAGCCCATCATGCCGGGGCCCATGCCACCCTGGTGTCCGTAGCCCATCATGCCGGGGCCCATGCCGCCCTGGCCATGGCCCATCATGCCGGAATCCTTGCCGCCCTGATGTCCGTAGCCCATCATGCCGCCAGCGCCCTGGTGACCCTGATTCGTACCGTGAGCGGAAGCGGCGCCGCTGGCGGCAATGCCGAGGCCGGCAGCCAGGGCGATGGCGATGACCCGCGGGTATTTGACCATGATCGTTCTCCTCGTCGTGCGTAGGGTAGGAACGTGGTCTTCCCCGATGGGAAGACGCTAGCAACTGTCGTTATGAGCTTACAACCCTTGGGTAGCCCAGAGGTCAAGCGCCCCGCGGGGTTCCTGATGCCGACGCCCGGTTTCAGTCTCGTTTCAGGTTGCTAGGGTACAAAGGGCATTCCCCGATACGATGCGAGAGGTATCCGCGATGCGCAAGGCGTTACTGGCCCTGACCCTGGGGCTCGTCACCAGCACCACCTTCGCCGCCGGCGAGCACGCTGGTTCCCATGCGCCGGCCGGCGACGCTGATATCGACCGTACCATCCGCCTCGAGGCGGGCGACATGTGGTTCGATGCCGAATCGCTGAACCTGCGCCTGGCGACACGATCCGCTTCGAGATCACCAACACCGGTGATCTAGCTCACGAATTCGTGATCGGCGACGCCGAGGCCCAGGAGGCTCACCGGGACATGATGCAGCAGATGAGCGGTGGTCATGGCGGCGAGGGCCATGGCAGTGGAGGACACGGCGACGGCGGGTATGGCGGCCAGGACATGGCCGAGGGGCAGCACGGCGGCCGGATGCCGGCCGTGACCCTGGATCCGGGAGCGCGCGCCACGCTCGTCTGGACCGCTCCGAGGCATGTGGATAGCCTCGCATACGCCTGCAATATTCCCGGGCATTGCGAATCGGGCATGTCGGGCAACATCGATCTTCAGGAGTGATGCGCCGTCAATGAAACTGTTGCTGCTCGAAGATGACGATCTGCTGGCCGAGAGCCTGGTCGATTGCCTCAAGGACAACGGTTATCGCACGGACCTGGCCACGTCGTTGCACATGGCCAGGTCGCTCATGGCCACCGAGCACTATGAGCTGGCGATCCTCGATCTCGGCCTGCCGGACGGCTCGGGACTGGCGCTTCTGAAACAGTGGCGCCAGGCCGGCCATGACCTGCCGGTGCTGATTCTCACCGCGCGTGACACCTGGGAAGACAAGGTGGTCGGCCTCGAGGGCGGCGCCGACGATTACCTGACCAAGCCCTTCCACGACGCCGAGCTCATCGCTCGGATCATGGCGCTCTTGCGCCGCAAGTCCGGGCGCCTCTCCCAGCAGCTGACGCAGAGTGGCGTCTCGCTGGACGAGGCGAACCGCTGCGTGCGCCTCGACGGGGGCCCCTGGCACTTGCTCACCGGCACCGAGTTCCTGCTGCTGCGCTACTTCATGCATCACCCCGGGCGCGTGCTCTCCAAGGATCAGCTGCTTCATCAGCTCTATGCCCTGGAGCAGGACGCTGCGGCGCCCAACCTCATCGAGGTCTACATCGCGCGGCTGCGGCGCTACCTGGGCAAGGCGATCATCCAGACCCGGCGCGGCCAGGGTTATGTCTTCGTTGCGCGTTGATCGGCGCAGCCTGCGTGTCAGGCTGCTGGCCTGGCTGTCGGGCATCGCCCTGGTGGTCACCGGGATGACCTGGCTGCTGCACGGCATCCTGCTGAACGATCTGGCCCGTGATTTCCTCGGCGCGCGCCTGGAGCGCGAGGCCGCCTATGCCATCGAGCAGCTGCGCCGCGATGACCGTGCCTCCGCCGGCGTGCTGGAGTCGGCCAGTCGCGGCTTCCAGGTCTTCCATCATCTCTATGTGCTGCGCCTCGGTGACGACCTCTCGGCCTCCGACCCGCGCTGGCGGGTGGCACTGCAACCGTTGCTCGAGGCATCCAGAGGGGCCCTGACGGAGGTGCGGGAAGAGGGGCAGCACCTTTTGGTCTACCGGCAGGCGTTCGTCCTCAACGGCGAGCGCGGCGTGCTGCTGATCGGTGAGGACTACTCGCAGGTCGAGGCGGGACTCCACCGGCTGCACGGGTGGGTCGGCGGCATCGCCGCCGCGGTGCTGGTGATGCTGGTGGCACTGAACCTGCTGGCGGTCAACCGGGGGTTGATTCCCCTCTCCCGGCTGCGTGACCAGCTGGGGGAGCTGCGCCGTGGCGAGCGTGAGCGGCTCTCCCCGGACGTGCCCTCCGAACTGGATGGTCTGGTCCTCCAGCTCAACCGCTTCATGGACGAGATCGACGCCCGGCTGCAGCGCTCCCGTGACTCGGTGGCCAATCTTTCCCACGCGCTCAAGACGCCGCTGGCGGCGGTCACGCAGGTGCTGCGCGGTACGCGCCCCATCGACGGTAAGCGGCGTCGGCGGCTGCTGGAGCGGCTCGACGCGGTGCATGCCCAGCTGGATGCCGAGCTGCGTCGCTCGCGGATCGCCGGCCCCCATGCCGGGCGCATGACCGAGCTCGGCCGCGACAGCGCGCGGCTGATCGAGATGTTCCGTTCCCTCTACCCCGACAAGCGCTTCACGCTGAGCCTGCCCGCGCAGCGCGACCTGTGGGTCGTGATCGATTCCCAGGATCTCTCCGAGATGCTCGGCATCGTGCTGGACAACGCCGGCAAGTGGGCCACCCGCGAGATCCACTGCCGGCTTCGTCTGGAGGAGGGCCTCACCATCCTCGTCGAGGATGATGGGCCGGGGGTGGCCGAGGCGGACCTGCCGCGCCTGGGCCAACAACGCGGCACCCGCCTGGACGAGCGCTACCCCGGCTACGGGCTGGGGCTGGCGATCCTGCACCAGCTGCTGGCCCGCTATGCGGGGCGGGTCGACTTCGCGGCGAGCCCCCTGGGTGGACTGCGCGTGGCGATCACGGTGCCGGTCGGCGCGAGCCAGGTGTGAGCGGCAGGATTCAGCGGTGATTCAGCTTGGGCCGTCAGGATGGCGCGATCAGTCATCGACGGGAGTCACCCATGTCCGGTTCCGGAGTCATCCACCACCCGCTGACGCGTCGGCAGATCCTCAAGGGCGGCGCGGCGCTGGGTTTAGGCTCGGCCGCTGCCCTGGGCGTGCGCCCCGGCTGGGCCGATCCCTGGGGGCGGACCAGCGTCTATGCCCAGGGTGCCGAGGAGGGGCCCGAGGTGGCGCTGGCCATCCGCCGGGAAGCCCTGCCGATCGACGGCCAGTCGGCTCGGCCGATGACGATCAACGGCACCAGTCCCGGGCCGCTGATTCGTCTCCAGGAGGGCCAGGAGGCGGTGCTCAAGGTCACCAACCTGCTCGATGAGCCCACGTCCATCCACTGGCACGGCCTGATCCTGCCGCCCGGAATGGACGGCGTGCCGGGGGTGAGCTTCGCCGGCATCGCGCCCGGCGAGACCTTCACCTACCGTTTCCCGGTGCGCCAGAACGGCACCTACTGGTATCACAGCCATTCCGGCCTGCAGGAGCAGCTGGGCCACGCCGGCCCGCTGATCATCGACGCGGCCGAGCGCGAGCCGTTCCGCTATGACCGCGAGCACGTGCTGCTGCTCACCGACTGGACCTTCGAGGATCCGATGTCGGTCTTTCGCAACCTCAAGACCGCCGAGGGCTACTACAACGCTCAGGAGCGCACCGTTGCCGACTTCTTCGCCGACGTGCGCGAGAAGGGCTTCGCCGCCACCGCCGAGATGCGCAGCATGTGGGCGAAGATGCGCATGAGCTCCCGCGACATCGCCGACGTCACCGGCAGCACCTATACCTACCTGCTCAACGGCCAAGCCCCCGAGGAGAATTGGACGGCGCTGTTCAAGCGCGGCGAGCGAGTCCGCCTGCGGGTGATCAACGGCTCGGCGATGTCCTACTTCGACGTGCGCATCCCGGGGCTCAAGATGACCGTGGTGGCGGCCGACGGCCAGCCCGTGCAGCCGGTTCCCGTCGACGAGTTTCGTATCGCCGTGGCCGAGACCTATGACGTGCTGGTCGCCCCCGAGGACGACACGGCCTACACGATCTTCGCCGAGACCATGGATCGCAGCGGCTACGCCCGCGCCACCCTGGCGCCCCGCGAGGGCATGACCGCGGCACTCCCCGAGCGGCGCACCATCGCCGATCGTGGCATGGAGGCCATGGGCGCCCACGGCATGGCGGGCATGGACGCAGCCGGCTCTCAGGGCATGCCAGGCATGGACCATGCCGACATGCAGGGCGTGGCGGGTGAGCGCCGCCGAATGAGTGCCAACGGCATGCTGGCGGCCGGCATGGCGCAGCCGGGCTCGCGCTTCGGCCAGGCGGGCATCGGCATCACGCCGGGGGAGCGTCGCACGCTGGTCTATGGCGATCTCAAGGCGTTCACCCCCTGGCCGGATCGCCGTGAGCCGGAGCGTGAGCTTGAGCTGCACCTCACCGGCAACATGGAGCGCTATATCTGGTCCTTCGACGGCAAGACGTTCAGCGAGATGACGGGCCCCCTTCACTTCCATCACGGCGAGCGCCTGCGCCTGATCCTGATCAACGACACCATGATGGAGCACCCGATCCATCTCCACGGCATGTGGATGGAACTCGAGAACGGCCACGGCGCGCTCATCCCCCGCAAGCACACCCTGAACGTCAAGCCCGGCGAGCGCACCTCGGCGCTGATCACCGCCGATGCCGAGGGCAGCTGGGCCTTTCACTGCCACCTGCTCTACCACATGAAGGCCGGCATGTTTCGGGTCGTCCAGGTCTCGTGAGCCCGCTCTCGTCAATCAGGTTCTGCAAGGAGAACGCATGAATACCAGGAACATAGTGATCGGGATCGGCAGCGCCGTGGCCCTGCTGGCGCTCCCCACGGCCCAGGCCGAGGATGGCTATGCGGCCACCGTCGACTGGCCGTCCCCCATGGTCAAGCATCATCTGGGCATGGCGCTGATCGACCGGCTCGAGTATGCCCTGCCCGACGAGGGGCAGGCGGCGCTGGTGTGGGATCTCCAGGCCTGGTATGGCGGCGACGTCAACCGGGTCTACCTCGAGTCGGAGGGCGAGAACGTCCAGGGCGACGGCGAGGATGCCGAATTCGAATCGCTGGAGCTGCGCTACAGCCGGCTGATTGCCGACTTCTGGGAGCTGCAGGGCGGCGTCGGCTATCAGGGCGGGGTGTTCTCGGACGACCACGCCGAGCGCGGCTATGGCGTGGTCGGCCTGCAGGGAGTGATGCCCTACGGCATCGAGACCGACGTGGCGCTGCGCCTCAGCGACGCGGGCGATCTCTCGGCGAGTATCGAGGGCGAGTACGACCTGCGCCTGACCCAGCGCCTCAGCCTGCAGCCGCGCACCGAGATCGCCCTGGCCGCCAGCGAGGCCGAGGCCTTCGGTGTGGGCGAGGGGCTCAATGCCGTGCGGGTCGGCATGCGTCTAGGCTACGCGGTGACGCGGCGCTTCTCCCCCTATGTCGGGGCCTATTGGGAGACGCAGGTCGGGGAGACCGCCGATCTGTCCCGGGTCGACGGCGACGCCACCGAGGACAGCGGCGTCGTGGCCGGGGTCCGGCTGATGCTGTGACCGGCCTCGGCGAGCGTCGCCTTGACCCTTGGGTAACACAAGGGTTCTAGGCTGAAGGCAACGTGTGGGGTGCCACCGCAGCCATCGGCAAGAGGATGGTGTCGGCACATGGCCGCGAGCCATGGCTCAGGGCGCCGGGCGCCCCGATCCGCTCCCGCTACCGCAAGGAGGTCGATGATCATGAGCAGCGCTACCTCGGCAGCGTCTGCGCCGCACGATACCGCTCGCCTCTACCGCATGAAGACGGACGAGCATCTGTGCCCGTTCGGCCTGAAGACCCTGGAACTGCTCGAGCGCAAGGGCTACCGGGTGGACGACCACACCCTCGATTCGCGCGAGGCGATCGAGGCGTTCAAGGAAGAGGCCGGCGTCGACACCACGCCCCAGGTCTATATCGGCGAACGGCGTGTGGGGGGCTACGAGGAGGTGCGCGAGTATCTCGGCATGAGCGTGCCCGGCGAGAAGGAGATCAGCTATCAGCCGGTGATCGCTATCTTCGCGACCTCCCTGCTGATTGGCCTGGCGGTGAGCTGGACGGCCAGCGACACCCTCGTCTCCGGGCGCATGCTGGAGTATGCGATCGCCGCCGCCATGACCCTGCTGGGGCTCCAGAAGCTGCAGGACATCGAAAACTTCAGCACCATGTTCCTCAACTACGATCTGCTCGCCCAGCGCCATGTCCGCTACGGCTACGTCTACCCCTTCGCCGAGACCCTGGCCGGTGTCCTGATGCTGGCCGGCGCCTGGATCTGGCTGGCCGCCCCCCTGGCGCTGTTCATCGGCACGGTGGGCGCCGTCTCGGTCTTCAAGGCCGTCTATATCGACAAGCGCGAGCTGAAGTGCGCCTGCGTCGGCGGCAACAGCAATGTCCCCCTGGGCTTCGTCTCCCTGACCGAGAACCTGGTCATGATCTTCATGGGGCTGTGGATGCCCTTGAAAGCGCTCGTCCTGTGACGAGAAGCAGGCAGAGATGACCGCAGTCACGGGCGACCGGCTCTCGATTGGACCTCTATGCGGCGTTACCGCTGCTGTCCCTTCGGCCGAACCTGTCCCGGGAGCTCCTGTAGCGGTACTGCCGCGGTCCTGTACGACCATGTCCTGAGGGGAGTGTGCGGCTCCATTATCCTGTGACGAGATGAGGTGTGAATGGATAGATCGCCCGAGTATCAGGAGAACAGCCTCTCGCTCATCGGGGCCATCGCGCTGGGGACGGGGGTGATGATCGGTGCCGGCATCTTCGCCCTGACGGGCCAGATGGCGGAGATGACGGGGAAACTGTTCCCCCTGGCCTTCTTGTCGGCGGCGCTCGTCGTCGCCTTCAGCGCCTACTCCTATGTCAAGTTGTCCAATGCCTATCCGTCAGCCGGTGGCATCGGCATGTACCTCCACAAGGCGTACGGGACCAGCCTGCCGACCGCCTTTCATGCGCTGCTGATGTATTTTTCCATGGTGATCGCCCAGAGCTTCCTGGCGAGGACCTTCGGCTCCTACACGCTGGAGCTGGTTGACGTAGAAGATAGGGCGTTGCTGGTGCCTCTGCTGGGTGTCGGGCTCTTGCTGTCGGCATTCTTGATCAACCTCTCGGCGAACAAGCTTATCCAGGGGGTAGCGTCAGTCCTCGGCATCATCAAGATAAGCGGCATTATCCTGTTCGGCGTGGTGGGGGTTCTGGTGGCGGATTCCCTCGGCATGGAGACGACGGGAGCGGCACCGGATCCTTCCCTGTCTGGATTCCTGGGAGCCACCGCGCTCGGCATCCTGGCCTTCAAGGGCTTCACCACCATCACCAACAGCGGCGCCGAAATTCAGGACCCCCACCGTAACGTCGGGAGAGCGATCGTCATGTCGATCATCCTCTGCGTCGTGATCTACGCCATGGTCGGGTTTGCCGTATCAACCAACCTGTCGCTGACGGAGATTATCGAGACACAGGATTACTCCCTGGCGGCCGCCGCCAGACCCGCACTCGGTGAGGCGGCCGTCTGGTTTACCGTCGTTCTGGCCATGCTGGCCACTGCCGGGGGCATCATTGCCAGCATCTTTGCGGTATCACGCATGTTGGCCATGCTGACCGAGATGCAGCTGGTTCCCCATCGCCATTTTCACATGCCCGGCAGCATCCAGAAGCACACCCTGGTCTACACGGTCGTACTCGGTCTTTTCCTGACGGCATTTTTCGATCTCAGTCGTATAGCGGCCCTCGGCATCATCTTCTATCTGGTCATGGATATCGCTATCCACTGGGGTGTGTTCCGCCATCTGCGTGAAGAGGTGGAGGCAAAACCGGCCATACTGCTGGTAGCCATCGTCCTGGACCTGGTCGTGCTGACCGGCTTCATCTGGGTGAAGGTGATCACGGATCCCCTGGTGCTGCTCGTTGCAGCGGGTGCCATGGTCGTGATTCTGGTAGCGGAATACATGTTTCTTTCCGGGCGTGCCGCGCAAGACGCCGACCACCATGCCCCTTCGCATGAGGCGAAGGGGAGCCGTAGCAGGGAGGATGGAGCATGACTCAGGAACATGCGGGTGAGGTGACGGATCCCGTTTGCGGTATGAAAGTCGGTCCTCACCAGACCGAACACCGAGTCTCGTATGAGGGGAAGGCCTGGTATTTCTGCTCGGCGAGGTGCCGGGAGAAGTTCGAGGCGGATCCCGCGTCTTACCTGGACGACAAGCCAGCGGCCGAGCCGGCGCCGCCCGGCACGATCTACACCTGCCCGATGCATCCCGAGATCCGTCAGGAAGGCCCCGGCGACTGCCCCATCTGCGGCATGGCGTTGGAGCCCGAGACGGTCTCCGCCGATACCGGGCCCTCCGATGAGCTGAAGGACATGACGCGGCGCTTCTGGATCGGTCTTGCCCTTGCCCTGCCCGTGCTGGTGCTGGAGATGGGAGGCCACCTCTTCAGGCTCGATCACCTGATCGCCCCTCAGGTCTCGAACTGGATCCAGCTGCTGCTGGCCACGCCGGTGGTGGCCTGGGCGGGCTGGCCCTTCTTCGTGCGCGGCTGGCGTTCCCTCGTGCGCCGCAGCCTCAACATGTTCACCCTGATCGCCATCGGCACCGGGGCGGCGCTGGTCTACAGCCTGCTGGCGACGATCGTGCCGGGCATCTTCCCCGCGACCTTCCGCCAGGCCGATGGCTCGGTGGCCGTCTACTTCGAGGCGTCGGCGGTCATCGTGGTGCTGGTGCTGCTGGGTCAGGTCCTGGAACTGCGCGCCCGGGAGAAGACCTCCGGAGCGATCCGTGCACTGCTCGACCTGGCCCCGGCCACTGCGCGGCGCCTCGACGATGACGGCCAGGAGGAGGAGGTCTCCCTCGACCGGGTGCAGGTGGGGGATCGCCTGCGCGTGCGCCCCGGCGACAAGGTACCGCTGGATGGCGAGGTACTGGAGGGGCGCTCCAACATCGACGAGTCGATGGTCACCGGCGAGCCGCTGGCGGTGCGCAAGGCCGCCGGAGACGGCGTGATCGGTGGCAGTATCAACGGCCAGGGCTCCTTCATCATGCGCGCCGACAAGGTGGGCCGCGACACCATGCTGTCGCAGATCGTGCAGATGGTGGCCAATGCCCAGCGCAGCCGCGCGCCCATCCAGGGGCTGGCCGACAAGGTGGCCGGCGTCTTCGTGCCAGTGGTGATCCTGGTCGCGGTGGTGGCCTTCATCGCCTGGTCGTTGTGGGGGCCGGCACCGCCCATGGCCTTCGGCCTGATCGCCGCCGTCAGCGTACTGATCATCGCCTGCCCCTGTGCCCTGGGGCTGGCGACGCCGATGTCGATCATGGTGGGCGTGGGTCGTGGGGCCCAGGCCGGCGTGCTGATCCGCGACGCCGAGGCGCTGGAGCGTCTGGAGAAAGTCGATACCGTGGTCGTCGACAAGACCGGCACCCTGACCGAGGGCAGGCCGCGGGTGACCGAGCTGCGCCCAGCAGAAGGCGTCGACGAGCAGGAGCTGCTGCGGCTGGCCGCGGGGCTGGAGCGCGGTAGCGAGCATCCCCTGGCGCAGGCGATCGTCGAGAGGGCCAAGGAGGAGGGGCTCACCTTGTCCGAGGCCACGGAGTTCGATGCTCCCAACGGCAAGGGCGTGGTGGGGCAGGTCGAGGATCATCGTTTCGCCCTCGGCAATCGCCTGCTGATGGAGCACGAGTCGGTGGCCCTGGACGAACTGGAGGATGAGGCCGAGCGGCTGCGTGGCGATGGCGCTACCGTGATCTTCGCCGCCATGGATGGGTGCCTGGCCGGCCTGGTGGCGATTGCCGATCCGGTCAAGGAGACCACCGGCGAGGCCATTCGCGCCCTTCAGGCCGATGGGCTCCGCGTCGTCATGCTCACCGGTGACAATCGCACCTCCGCCGAGGCCGTCGCCCGTCGCCTGGGCATCGACGAGGTGCAGGCCGAGGTGCTGCCCGAGGACAAGGGGCGAGTGGTGCAGCGGCTGCGCGATGAGGGGCGTGTGGTGGTGATGGCCGGCGACGGCGTCAACGACGCGCCCGCCCTGGCGACCGCCGACGTGGGCATCGCCATGGGCACCGGCACCGACGTGGCCATCGAGAGTGCCGGCGTGACCCTGCTGCGCGGCGACCTGACCGGCATCGTCGAAGCGCATCGCCTCTCCCGGGCCACCATGCGCAACATCCGCCAGAATCTCTTCTTCGCCTTCGTCTATAACGCCGCGGGGGTGCCGATCGCCGCCGGCATCCTCTATCCCTTCACCGGCCTGCTGTTGTCGCCGATCATCGCGGCCGCGGCCATGTCGCTCTCCTCGGTCAGCGTGATCGCCAATGCCCTGCGACTGCGCATGGTGGCCCTGAAGGCGGGGTGACGCCCCGAGGATGCGCAACATCGAGTCATCGACAGCTCCAGCGTGCTGCATGGCAACATCAAGAGTTGATATACTCTCGCATCGAGGACGGCGGGACGCCCCGCCGGTCTTCATGCCCCTCGTTGGGGAGTAGCCGGCTCACGGCCCTCGTGAGCATGTCTGCCAACACAGTCGGCCAGATGCCGTGGCAGGTGTACCTCTAGGTTGGCGAGACCATCGACGGTGCGGTGCCCCAGGCCGGGCGCGTCGTGCCGTCGTGGTGACCGCCCGGCCCGGATACGCTTCAGGATGACGCTGCTTTCCACTACCTTGCTGGCCTTCTCCATGTCCACCGATGCCTTCGCCGCCGCCATCGGCAAGGGGGCTGTGCTGCATCATCCCCGCTTCCGCGAGGCGCTGCGCACGGGGCTGATCTTCGGGGTAATCGAGGGCGTGACGCCGCTGATCGGCTGGGGGCTGGGCTACGGGGCCTCCCGCCATATCGAGGCCTGGGATCACTGGGTGGTCTTCGCCCTGCTGCTGCTGCTGGGCGGGCGCATGATCCTCGCCGGCCTCTCCTCAGCCGAGCCGGGAGCGCAGGCGGATGACCCGCCGCGCCGTCATGGCGGCTGGCTGCTGGTCGCCACGGCCGTCACCACCAGCATCGATGCGCTGACCGTGGGGATCGGGCTGGCCTTCATGGAGGCCAACATCCTGGTCATCGCCCTGGCCATCGGCCTGGTCACCACTCTGATGGCGACCCTGGGCGTGATGCTGGGGCGTCGCCTCGGGGGGGTGATCGGCAAGCGCGCGGAGCTGCTCGGCGGCATCGTGCTGATCGGTATCGGCACCGCCATCCTGCAGGATCACATAGGCTTCTGGTAAGCCTGGCCAGACGGCGCAAGGCGGGGCTCGCCACGCTCCCCGGAGGCGGCTCCAACGAAACGCCCCGGCCATTTGGCCGGGGCGTTTCGTCTCGGGGTGGTCATCCGTGCAGGCGTTCAGGGTTCGATGCGCGCGCTGGCGTCGGTGAAGCCCATCAGCGAGATATCCAGGTTCATGCGGTTGCCGCGCGGGCCGACCAGGCTCAGGGTCGCGCTGCTGCCGCCGCGCAGGTCGCTGAGCAGCGACGGTGGCACCGGCAGGTCGGCGCGGCAGCCCTGCTGCAGGCAGACCTGGTAGGGGAACTGGGCCGGCTCGCCGCCGCCCACGCTCAGCTGCAGGCCCGCGGCGAGGCGCACGCCCAGCGGCAGCAGGAAGGTCATCGCCGGCCGCCCCTCGAGCTCCGGCGGATAGCCCAGGATCACCCGCATCAGCGGATCGTTGCTGTTCGGGTTGGTGACCAGCTGGCTCATGGTGCAGGGACCCTGCTGCCCCTCGGGCGGGCAGAGCACCTGCCAGTCGCGGAACTGCTCGGTCTGGACATTGGCCCCGCCGGCGCCCGGCGTCGCCTGCTGGGCGAAGGCCGCGGGCACAAAGGCCAGCAGCGACAGCAGGGCGGTCATGCACAGGCGTCTGGTCAGACGGTTCGACATCGGTGTTTCCTCCTTGGCCTCGGGGGCCATGAACGCTCATGGGGATCGCGGCACTCGGGTCTCGTCAGCGCGGGAGGTGGCCTCCTGCGTCGCGGCGAGACGCCCGATACTAGGGCACAACCATGCCTGTTCGCTGCCGCGAGGTCGAGCCCGGCCACCGCCCGGAGGCGATGGGTGGGCCCGGCCCGACGGGTGGATCCTCCAGAAGATCGCCCGGCCCTGGCTCTGATGGCAAGATCCCGGAGTTCAAGTACGCCGCCTGCCGCCTGGGTCGCGCGGAGGCGGCATCGACCTCGGTGTCCAATTTCTCATGAGGATCTGGCGCCGGGGCCTCAGGTGCTCTGGCCGCCCAGAAGCTGGAAGCCCACGTCCTGCTGGCGGCGGGTGACCCGCTTGCCGTCCAGGCGCCGAAGTATCTCTTCGGCGGCCAGGCGCCCCATGGTCTCGCGGGGTGACTGGATGGTGGTGAGGCGCGGGGTGACGTGCTGGCCGAGCGGCAGGCCGTTGAAGCCCGCGATGGCCATATCCACGGGAACCCGCAGGCCAAGACGCTGCGCATGGAGCAGGGCACCGGTCGCCAGATCGTCGTTGGCGAAATGAATGGCCCGGGCGCTAGGAAAGGCTTCCCGGACTCGGTCGAGCCCGGCCGCCCCCGCCGCCAGGCTGCCCAGCTGGTCGAGCTCGATCAGGGGAGCCTCCAGGCCGGCTCCCTCCAGCACCTGGCAATGCCCCGCGAATCGCATGCCGGCACGGTAGTCCCGGTCCATGCAAGCACCCACGTAGACGATAGAGCGATAGCCCCGCTCCAGCAGATGGCGTGCCATGCAGCGACCGGCCTCCTCATGGTCGAGTCCAACATTGAGGTCCTGGGCTTTCCCCAGCTCCATCACTTCCATGATTGGCTTGTCCCAGTTGCTCAGCAGGGTGCGGCAGCCCTCGCTGTGGCGCAGCCCGGCGGTGACCAGCGCCGAGCAGGACCAGCCGAGGAACGTCCGAACCAGCTGCTGTTCACGCTGCAGATCGTAGTCGGTATTGCCGAGCAGGATCTGGTAGCCCCGGGACTCGAAGGTGTCCTGAAGGCCTTTGATCACCTCGATGAAGACAGTATTGGCCAGGGAGGGGACGATGACCGCGATGAAGCGCGAGCTGGCCGAGGCCAGGCTGCCTGCGATGAGGTTGGGCACATAGCCCACCCGGTCGACCGCCTGGAGGACCCGCTTGCGTGTCTCCTCGTTGACCCGTTCGGGCGTGTTCAATGCCCGGGATGCGGTGATGGAGGATACCCCGGCCGCTTCGGCGACATCCTTCAGGGTAGGGTGGGCCGAGCCACGCCTGCGCCGCGTTCGTGAGGGTTCATGGTTAGACATTGGTCTCGTCCTTGCACGCTGGGCTTGCTGCTGGGAAGTCACTCGTCTAGAACTATGTTAGCGCTAACATGGTAGCGCTACCACAAAGAATTTCGGGACTATCGGGAGATCGACAAGGTGAGCGACATTTCCGCAAGCACGCCTCGCATCGGGGTCATCGGCCTGGGGGCCATGGGCATGGGAACGGCCACCGCGCTGCTCGAGCAGGGCATGACGGTGACGGGCTGTGACGTATCCCCTTCGGCATGCCGTGCCTTCGAAGACGCGGGCGGTCAGTGCGCCGCCACTCCTGCGGAGCTGGCGAGGCACTGCGAGATCGTGCTCCTGGTGGTCGTCAATGCCGATCAGGTCGAGCAGGTGCTGTTCGGTGACCAGGGCCTCGTGGGCCACCTTGCCCCCGGCAGCGTAGTGCTGCAGTGCGCCACCGTAGCTCCCAGCATCGCCCGCCGGCTCGGCGAACGGCTCGCCGAGGCCGGGCTCGCGATGATCGACGCGCCGATCAGCGGCGGGGCGGCCAAGGCGCGCGCTGGTCAGCTGTCGGTGATGGCGTCCGGCACTTCGGCCGCGTTCGACAAGGCTTCGCCGGCCCTCGACGGAATGGCGGCCACCGTCTATCGCCTGGGCGAGGAGGTCGGCATCGGCTCGAGCATGAAGCTCGTCAACCAGCTGCTGGCCGGGGTACATATCGCCACCGCCGCTGAGGCCCTGGCCCTGGGTATCCGTCTGGGACTAGACCCGGAGACCGTCTACGAGGTGATCACCCATTCGGCGGGCAACTCCTGGATGTTCGAGAACCGGGTGCCGCACATTCTCAAGGGCGACTACACGCCGCTCTCCGCCGTCGATATCTTCGTCAAGGACCTCAACATCGTCCACGACACCGGTCGCGAACTGGCCATGCCGACCCCGGTGGCAGCCAGCGCCCTGCAGCAGTTCACCGCCGCCAAGGGAGCCGGCTTCGGTCGCGAGGATGATTCGGCGGTGATCAAGGTCTACGAACGGCTGTCGGGCATTACCCTTCCCGAGGCGGCCAACGACGGCGGTGAGGTGTGAGCATGGGGGTCGTGCTGGGCGCCATCGCCGACGACTTCACCGGAGCCACTGACCTGGCCAACAACCTGGTGCGCAGCGGCATGCGTTGCGTTCAGGTCATCGGCGTACCGGAGGCGCCGCTGACACTGGAGGATGTGGACGCCGTGGTCGTGGCGCTGAAATCCCGCTCCTGTCCCGCGTCTCAGGCGGTCAGCGAGTCCCTCGCCGCCCTTGACTGGTTGCAGGCACAGGGGGCCCGCCAGTGCTTCTTCAAGTACTGCTCGACCTTCGACTCCACCGACGCGGGCAACATCGGGCCGGTCAGCGATGCCCTGCTCGATCGTCTCGGCGCGGAGCAGACCGTCATGGTTCCGGCATTTCCGATCAACGGTCGCACCGTCTACCAGGGGCACCTCTTCGTCGGCGACCGGCTGCTCAACGACAGCGGCATGCAGCACCACCCGCTCAACCCTATGCGCGATGCCGACCTCGTCCGTGTGCTGTCGCGCCAGTCCTCCCGGAAGGTCGGACTCGCCCCCCGGCAGGTGCTGGCCCAAGGCCCCGAGGCGACCCGTCGGCACCTGGACGCGCTGAGCGCCGAGGAGGTGTGCCACGTGATCTGTGACACCCTCGATGAGCGGGACCTCGAGGTGATCGCCGAGGCCGTGGTCGACATGCCGCTGGTGACCGGTGGGTCGGGTCTCGGCCAGGTGTTGCCCGAGCAGTACCGGCGTCGAGGCTGGCTGGCCGAGGTGACCGAAGCGGGGCGGCTGTCTCCCTCCGGTGGCAGTGCACTGGTGCTCTCCGGGAGCTGTTCACGGGCGACGCTTGGGCAGGTCGACCACTTCCTCGCGCATCATTCCGGCTTCGCCCTCGACCCGCTGTCCCTCGACGAGGGCCCGTCGCACCTGCAGGCGGCCCTGGATTTCGCCCGCGAACGGCTGGCCGACGGCGGACCGGTGCTGGTCTATGCCTCGGCCGACCCCGACCGAGTCAAGGCCGCTCAGGCGGTCCTCGGCACCGAACGAGCCGGCCAACTGGTCGAGGCGGCGCTGGGGAACCTGGCCCGCCAGCTCGTGGTGGAGGGCGTGGGGCGCTTGGTGGTGGCCGGTGGCGAGACCTCCGGTGCGGTGGTGTCGGCGCTCGGCATCCGCACGCTACGCATTGGTGAGCAGATCGATCCCGGCGTGCCATGGACCCAGGTCCCGCTGGAGGGCGACAGGGCACCCCTGTCCCTGGCTCTCAAATCGGGCAACTTCGGCGGTCCCGATTTCTTCACCCGTGCCTTCGAGGTGCTGCCATGAGCGCCCCTGCCATCAATGCCCTGCGTGACCAGATCGCCACCCTCGGCCAGTCCCTGTTCGACCGAGGCCTGACCATGGGCTCCAGCGGCAACATCAGCGTGCGCCTGGAGGATGGCGGCTGGCTGATGACGCCTACCAACGCCTGCCTGGGACGTCTCGATCCGGCGCGCATCTCGCGCCTCGACCGTGACGGCCGGCTGCTCGACGGCGACAAGCCGACCAAGGAGCACTTCCTGCATACGGCGATGTACCAGGAGCGCCCTCAGTCCGGCGCCATCGTCCACCTCCACTCCGCCCATTCGGTGGCCGTCTCTTGCCTGCCCGACGTGGATCCCTGCGACTGCATCCCGCCGCTGACTGCCTACTACGTGATGCGGGTGGGCCGTCTGCCGCTGGTGCCCTACCACATCCCCGGCGACCCGGGCCTGGGCGATGCCGTGCGCGGACTGGCCGGCCGTCATAGCGCGGTGCTGCTGGCCAACCACGGCCCGGTGGTGGCCGGCAAGTCGCTGGAGGCCGCGGTCTATGCCACCGAAGAGTTGGAAGAGACCGCGAGGCTGTACCTGCTGCTGCGTGGCCAGAATCCCCGTGGCCTGAGCCCCGAGCAGGTGGCCGAACTCGAAGCGCGCTTCCCGCGCGACTGACCCCCACAGCGAGGACCGATCATGATCCGACTGGCCGCGAACCTCAGCATGCTGTTTCAGGAGCATGCCTTCCTCGACCGCTTCGCGGCGGCCGCCGATGCCGGCTTCACGGGGGTCGAGTACCTGTTCCCCTATGCCCATTCCCCCGAGGCGCTGCGCACAGCACTGAATGAGAACGGCGTCGAGCAGGTGCTGTTCAACCTGCCGCCCGGTGACTGGGAAGCGGGGGAGCGCGGCCTGGCCAGCCTGCCGGGCCGTGAGGCGGAGTTCCGCGATGCCGTGATCGAGGGGCTGCGCTATGCCGCGCACCTGGATTGCCCGCGCGTGCACGCCATGGCCGGGCTACTCCCGAAGGACGCCGATTCCGAGGTCCGTGAGGCCCATCACGCCACCTACCTGGCGAACCTGCGCTACGCCGCCGGGGAGGCGGCCAAGGCCGGACGAGACCTGCTGATCGAGCCGATCAATACCCGTGACATGCCCGGCTACTTCCTCTCGCGGCAGGACCAGGCCGTGGCGGTCCTCGAGGCCGTGGGCGCCGACAACCTGCGGCTGCAGTTCGACCTCTACCACTGCCAGATCATGGAAGGCGACCTGATCCGCCATCTCGAGCGGCTGCTGCCGCACATCGGTCACGTGCAGATCGCCGGGGTGCCGGAGCGCCACGAGCCGGACATCGGCGAGGTCCATTATCCGGCGGTGCTCGAGCGCCTCGCGGCCCTGGACTATCGCGGCTGGGTCGGCTGCGAGTACCGACCGGCCGCCGACACCCGCGACGGCCTGGGCTGGGGGCGCGACTACGGGCTCCAGCCCTGACCGGCGGGACCGACACGACAACGACAACCTCAGGAAGCGAGACCCCATGCATATAGCGATCACCGGCGCCGCCGGCTTTCTCGGCCAGCGCCTCGTGCACCAGCTCCTCGATCGCGGCGCGCTCGATGGCACCGCGATCCGCCGCCTGACCCTGATCGACCAGGCCGAGCCGCCCGCCATCGAGCGGGAGGGCGTCGAGATCCGCTGCCTGGCGCTGGACATCAGCAGCCCGGGGGCCCTGGACCCGGTGCTGGACGCCCGGCCCGACGTCATCTACCACCTGGCCGCGGTGGTCAGCTCGGCGGCCGAGGCGGACCTCGACCTGGGCATGCGCGTCAACTTCGATGCCACCCGGGCCCTGCTCGAGGGCTGTCGCGCCCAGGGGCTGTCCGCTACCCGCCTGGTCATGGCCAGTTCCGTGGCGGCCTATGGCGGCGACCTGCCCGAGGTGCTCGACGACATGACCGCGCTGCACCCCCAGAACTCCTATGGCGCCCAGAAGGCCATGAGCGAGCTGCTGGTCAACGACTACAGCCGTCGCGGGCTCGTCGATGGGCTGGTGCTGCGCCTGCCGACCATCGTCATTCGTCCCGGGCGCCCCAATGCCGCGGCGTCGAGCTTCGCTTCCAGCATCCTGCGCGAGCCACTCAACGGCGAGGAGGCTATCTGCCCGGTGCCCACCGACCTGGACCTGTTCGTGATGTCGCCGGCCAGGGTGGTCGAGGCCCTGATCCACGGCGCCGAGGTGCCGGGTGAGGCCCTGGGGCCCTTCAGGGCCTTCATGCTGCCGGGTATCACCGTCAGCGTCGCCGAGATGCTCGAGGCGCTGCACGAGGTGGCCGGCGAGGAGGCGCTGGCCCGGGTCCGCCACGAGCCCGATGCGCGCATCGCGGCCATCGTCGGCAGCTGGCCGGCGCGCTTCACCAACGAGCGCGCCCGCCGGCTGGGCTTCCACGGCGACAAGAATTTCCGCGAGATCGTCGAGGCCTTTCTCGACGAACGTGCCTGATCCCGGGGCCACGCGTCCTGGGGTCCTTCCCAAGCGTGTCAATGCCATATGAGGTAACAACAATGACAGCCACTTTCGCACGCCGCACCCTGGTCACGGCCATCACCGGTGCCACCGCCGCCGCACTCGCCATGGGGTCGCTCAGCGCCCAGGCGGCACAGACCATCAACCTGGGCCACACCCTCTCCGACAGCTCCCACTACTCGGTCGGGGCCGATGCCTTCAAGGAGACCCTGGAGCGCCTCAGCGACGGCGAGTTCGAGGTCGCGGAGCATCCCTCGGGCGCCCTCGGCGGCGAACGCGCCATGATCGAGGGCCTGCAGATCGGCACCGTGGACGTGGTGATCACCTCCACCGGTCCGCTGGGCAACTTCGTGCCGGGGACCTATGTGCTCGACCTGCCGTTCCTGTTCAAGGACTACGACCAGGCGCGCTGCGTGCTCGACGGTGAGGTCGGCCAGGACCTGCTCGACCAGATGAGCGAGCATGATCTGGTGGGCCTGGCCTGGTCCGAGAACGGCTTCCGCCACATGACCAACAGCAAGCGGCCGGTCACCTCCCCGGGGGATGCCGAGGGCCTCAAGGTCCGCACCATGGAGAACAAGGTGCACATGGAGGCCTTCGAGCAGATGGGGGTACATCCCACGCCGATGGCCTTCCCCGAGGTGTTCACCGCCCTGCAGCAGGGCACCGTGGACGGCCAGGAGAACCCCATCACGGTGATCGTCGCCACCAAGTTCTGGGAAGTGCAGGACCACCTCTCGCTGACCGGGCACGTCTACTCGCCCGCCGTGGTGCTAGGCTCGCCGATCCTGCTCGACGGGCTCTCCGAGGAGGAGCGCGGCTGGTTCGAGCAGGCCGCTCAGGCGTCGGCCGACGCCACCCGCGAGGAAGTGTCGCGCCTCGAGAGTGAGGGCGTGGAGCTACTGCGCGAGAAGGGCATGACCGTGGAAACGGAGATCGACAAGGCGCCGTTCCAGGAAGCCGTCAAGCCCGCCTACCAGATCTATACCGACCAGTACGGTAGCGAGATGCTCGACCGTGTGCGGGCCAGCGACTGCTGATCCGCTGAACCGACGCCCCGGTATCCCTACTTCGGGTGCCGGGGTCCTGATTGATTGATGGTGGCCACGATGCTGCAACTCTTTCTCAGCGTCGAGCGACAGACCACGCGTCTGGCCCTGCTCGGCGCCGTTCTCATGCTGATCGTGTCGGTCACCCTGGGCTTCTACCAGGTGATGACGCGATTCGTCTTCGATGCCCCCTCGACCTGATCCGAGGTCATCGCCCGGTCGGCCATGATCTGGTGTGTCTTTCTCGGCGCCGCGGCGGGCTTCCGGGGCGGCTTCATGATGTCCGTGGAGGTCATCTACAAGCTGGTACCGGGCCGTCGCCTGATATGGCTGGAAGGACTCATCGCCTCCTGCTGCGCATTGGTGCTGTTCGTGCTGATCACTTTCGGCACCGCCATGATGCTGCGCGTCCAGACCCAGATGCTGTCGGGGCTCGAGGTCTCGATCTCTTGGGCCTATGCCGCCATGCCGGTGGGCGCCTCCTTCGCGCTGATCGCGGTGGTGGCCCGCCTGCTCGCCCAGGCCGCCGGCCAGGAGACCATCGGCCCGGTCGTGGAAGAAGTGCCGGCGGTGGCCGGCGAGGGCGCGATGCCGGTGACCGGCGGCCCCACCCAGGATGCCGTCGCCCCCGGCAAGCCCAACGACAGGAGTGAACGCCCATGAATGCCGCCATCGGCCTCTCGCTGATCATCCTGTTCAGCCTGGGGGTGCCCATTGCCGTCTCGATCGTGCTGGCCTCGATCATCGGCATCGAGTTCTTTACGCCGCTGCCGCTGCTGCTGGTGCCCCAGCAGATGTTCGTGGGTATCGACAACTTCCCCCTCATGGCGATTCCGTTTTTCATCCTGGCGGGGAACCTGATGGCGGCGGGGGGCATCTCCCGCCGCCTGGTGGACCTCGCCAAGGCCCTCGTCGGCGGCCTCCAGGGGGGGCTGGCCATGACCTGCGTGCTGACCTGCATGATGTTCGCTGCGGTCTCCGGCTCGAGTGTGGCGACGACCTTCGCCATCGGCTCCATCCTGATCCCCGCCATGGTCAAACACGACTATCCGCGACCGCTGGCGGCCTCCATCCAGGCCTCCTCGGCGGAGCTGGGGGTGCTGATCCCGCCCTCCATCCCGCTGATCCTCTACGGGGTGAGCACCGACACCTCGATCGGCAAGCTGTTCATCGCCGGCATCGGCCCGGGGCTGCTGATCGGTGGCGCGCTGCTGCTGTTCTTGTACCTGTTCTGCAAGGTCCGCGGCTACGGGCTGCGTGACCGCGAGGATCGCCACGACTTTCCGACCGCCTTCAAGCGGGCCTGGGCCGCGCTGCTGATGCCGGTGGTGGTGATCGGCGGCATCTATGGCGGTGTCTTCACCCCCACCGAGGCCTCTGCCGTGGCGGTGGTCTATGCCCTGATCGTCGGCGGGCTGGTCTACCGCGAGCTGCCCCTGGCGGAGCTGTTCCCGATCTTCAAGGAGAGCGTGATCTCGACGGCGGCGGTGATGCTGATCATCGCTGCGGCGGCACTGTTCAGCTTCCTGATCAGTCGCTCGGGACTGCCGGGCGAGATCGCGGGCTGGGTGACCCAGGTGTTCGACAGCCCCATCGCCTTCCTGTTGGCGGTCAACGTCATGCTGCTGGTAGTCGGCATGTTCATCGAGACCTCCGCGGCGATCCTGGTACTGGCGCCGATCTTCACGCCCATCGCCATCCAGTACGGCATCGACCCGGTGCACTTCGGCCTGATTGTCGTGGTGAACCTGGCGCTGGGCATGTTCACGCCCCCGCTCGGCGTCAACCTCTTCGCGGCCTGTGCGGTGGCCCGGCTGTCGGTCGACCAGTTGCTGCCCTGGCTGATGCGCTTCGTGCTGGTGGTGCTGGCCTGCCTGATCGCCATCACCTACCTGCCCTGGATCTCGCTGGGGCTGGTCGATCTGCTCTATTGACGACAACAACGATACGGAGTCCACCCCATGCCTGCTTTAACTGACATGCCGCGCCGCGAGGCCCTGATCGGCGGAGAATGGGTTGCCACCGGCGAGACCCTGGCGGTCGAGGCACCCGCGCGGGGGGAGACCATCACGCGCATCGCCCGCGGCCAGGCCGAGGAGATCGACGAGGCCGTCAAGGCGGCCGGTGACGCCTTTGCCGGTCGTCTGGGTAACTGGTCGGACTGGAGCGCGCGCCGACGCAGCGAGTGGTTGCTGGACTTCGCCGCGACCATCGAGGCGGATCACGAGCGCCTCGCCGCCCTGGAGTGTATCGATACCGGCAAGCCTCTGACCCAGGCCCGTGGCGACATCACCGCCTGCGCTCGCTACTTCCGCTTCTATGGCGGCGCCGCCGACAAGCTGCACGGCGAGACGCTTCCTTTCGAGAACGACTTCGCGGTGATGACCTGGCGCGAGCCCTTCGGGGTCTGCGCCCAGATCATTCCCTGGAACTACCCCGCCCAGATCTTCGGCCGCTGTGTCGCCGCCGCCCTGGCGGCAGGTAACACCGTGGTGCTCAAGCCGGCGGAGGAGGCCTGCCTGAGCGTGCTGCGCCTGGCCGAGCTGGCGGTGCAGGCGGACCTGCCCGCCGGGGTGCTCAACGTCGTCCCGGGCCTGGGCCGCGAGGCGGGCGCTGCCCTGGCGGCGCATCCTCGGATAGACCACCTGTCGTTCACCGGCTCCCCCGAGACCGGCACCCTGGTGACCCAGGCCGCGGCCGTGCATCACGTGCCGGTCACCCTGGAACTGGGGGGCAAGTCGCCACAGGTCGTCTTCGCCGATGCCGACCTGGACCTGGCGCTCGAATCGGTGGTGCGGGGCATCATCCAGAATGCCGGCCAGACCTGCTCGGCGGGAAGTCGCCTGCTGGTCCAGCGTGAGGTCGCCGAGCCCCTGCTGGCGCGCCTCGTCGAGCGCTTTTCGGCACTGCGCTGCGATGCCGGCGAGGCGGATGCCGACTGTGGATCGCTGATCAGTGCCCGGCAGAAGACGGGCCTGGAGGCCAGGCTCGAGGCCGCCCGGGCCGACGGTATCCGGGTGCTGGCCCAGGGGCGGCTGGCCGAGAGTGCGCCCGCCGGGGGACACTTCGTGGTGCCGCAGATCCTGACCGACATCCCGGCCGGCCACGAGGTGGTGAGGGAGGAGCTGTTCGGGCCGGTGTTGACGGTGCAGTGCTTCGAGGACGAAGCCGAGGCCCTGGCCCTGGCCAATGCCACGGACTTCGGCCTCTGTACCGGTATCTGGACTCGCGACGGAGGTCGACAGCTGCGCCTCGCCAAGGGCATTCGCAGCGGCCAGGTGTTCGTCAACAACTACGGCGCTGCCGGCGGCATCGAGCTGCCCTTCGGTGGCGTGGGGCGCTCCGGCCACGGCCGCGAGAAGGGCTTCGAGGGGCTCAGGAGCTACACTCGGCTGAAGACTCTGGCCATCCGCCATGGATGACAATGTGGCGTCCCCAACTCAGCCACCAAAGGAGACGACAATGACCCAGACGATGCGGGTCGGGCTGGTCGGTGTCGGCCTGATGGGCCACGGCATCGCGCGCAACCTCCTACAGGCCGGCCATCGGCTGTGTTTCCTCGACCATCCGGGCAACCAGCCGGTGGACGACCTGCTGGCCGCCGGCGCCACCGCGCGGACCACGGGGCGCGAGGTGGCGGAGGCCGCCGACGTGGTCATGCTCTGCGTGACCGGCTCCCCCCAGGTCGAAGCGGTCCTGTTCGAGGCCGACGGCGTGCTGGAGGGGCTTGCGCCCGGCACGGTGGTGATCGACTGCTCCACCGCCCTGCCCAGCTCGACGGCCAAGGTCGCCCGGCGGGTCGAAGAGGCGGGGGGGCGCTTCATGGACGCGGCCATGACCCGCACGCCGAAGGAAGCCGAGGCGGGCCGGCTCAACCTGATCGTCGGGGCCCCGGCGGCGCTGTACGTCGAGCTTCGCCCGTTGCTCGAGAGCTTCGCCGAGAACATCACCCATGCCGGTGAGGTGAGTGCGGGCCATACCCTCAAGCTGCTGCACAACTTCGTGTCGCTGGGCTTCTCGGCGGTGCTCGCCGAGGCGGCGGCGGCATCGCGCCGAGCGGGTATCGACGACACGGCCTTCCTGGAGGTCGTGGGCCGTGGCGGCGGCGGCGGGGTGGTCTTCGAGCGCCTGCGTCCCTTCGTCGAATCCGCGGACCCGTCCGGGTTCCGCTTCAGCGTGGCCAACGCCACCAAGGATCTGGGCTACTACCATGCCATGACCGACGAACTGGGAGCCTCTCGCCGGCTCGCCGAGGCGGTCGAGGCACTGTACAGGGGGATCGACGATCAGGGCCTGACGGTGCCGGAGATCATCCGCATCTTGGAGAGGCAGGAGGGCTGATGGAGGAACGCCGCTGATGGCATGGCGCAGCTGACGGGCCAGCGGCGGGAATACTCTCTCTGGCACTCCGGAACATGACCTGGGTCGCCGCATGGGCCGCGTATCCCCCTTTCCGAAGCGGAGCCGGCCCGTTACGCTGCCCTGTACCTGTCAGCCCCATACCCGTCATGTCATCTCGAGGAAGCCCCGTGGCCATTTCTTGCTTTGCCGATTTGCTGGACGAGGCGCGTGCCCAGTCCGAGCCCCAGCGCCTGCTGTTCGTCTTCACCCGCGCCGAACTGCCCGACGACCCCAGCGAGGAGCAGCGGCGCCGCTTCGCCCAGGGCGAGGGCGGTGTGCTGACCCCGGTGGTCTGCGTCGACAAGGCGCCCGAGGCGCTCTCCGACATGGCGACGCTGGTCGCGGAGTCTCGCGAGACCGGCGCCGAGTGGGACATCGTCTTCGTGGCCGCCCTGGCCGGCCACAACGCCGAGGCAGAGGCCGAACAGCACCTCAACCGCATGGTGGAGTCGCTGAAGATGGGCAACGTCGCGTCGTTCCTGGCCTTCGACCGCCGGGGCGAGGCGGTAAGCATCGGCTGAGGCCCGCCAGCATGGGTCATAGGGTTGAATTATCAGATCCATGGCACCATTCAATTTACGCTATCAAGAGATGCGGGATACCATGCGTCTCGTATCGAAGCCAATCATTCCACGAAAGTCGAAAGGAGCATCACCGAATGTCCCTGCTGAACACCGAAGTCAAGCCGTTTAACGCCACCGCCTACCACAACGGCGAGTTTGTCGACGTCTCCGACGAGAGCCTCAAGGGCCAGTGGAGCGTCTTCTTCTTCTACCCGGCCGACTTCACCTTCGTCTGCCCGACCGAGCTGGGTGACCTGGCCGACAACTACGCCGAGTTCAAGAAGCTGGGCGTCGAGATCTACAGCGTCTCCACCGACACCCACTTCACCCACAAGGCGTGGCACGACAGCTCCGAGACCATCAACAAGCTGACCTACCCGATGATCGCCGACCCGACTCACGCCATCTCGCGCAACTTCGAGGTGCTGATCGAGGATGCCGGTATCGCCGAGCGCGGCACCTTCGTGGTCGACCCGGACGGCAAGATCCAGATCATCGAGCTGAACGCCGGCAACATCGGCCGTAACGCCGAAGAGCTGCTGCGCAAGGTCAAGGCCGCCCAGTACGTGCGCGCCAACCCGAACGAAGTCTGCCCGGCCAAGTGGGAAGAAGGCGAAGCGACCCTCTCTCCCTCCCTGGACCTGGTCGGCAAGATCTAAGCGATCTGCCCCTGCCGGCGAGGCCCCTCACGGCCTCGCCTGTCCCCACCCGGGCGTCCCCTGCCCGGGTCCTGATGACGGAAGCTCGAGCCAACCGAGGTGCCCCGCGCGGGACGCCACGGTCCCCCCATGCCTCCGTCTTGAACCCCGAACATGAAGGAATGCCGCTGTCATGTTGGACGACAATCTGAAAAGTCAGCTCAACGCCTATCTGCAGAAGGTCACTCAGCCGTTCGAGATCGTCGCGTCCCTCGATGACGGCGACAAGTCCAGGGAACTGCATGGCCTGCTGACCGATATCGTCGGGCTGACCGACAAGATCACCCTGAAGCTCGATGGCCAGGACCCCCGTACGCCCTCCTTCGCCCTGAACCGTCCCGGCGAGGAGAGCGGCGTGGTCTTCGCCGGCATCCCCATGGGCCACGAGTTCACCTCG
The DNA here is from genome assembly GCF_005780185.1 of Halomonas urmiana. Lineage (GTDB taxonomy): Bacteria > Pseudomonadota > Gammaproteobacteria > Pseudomonadales > Halomonadaceae > Halomonas > Halomonas urmiana. The sequence continues at coordinate 69,672 of NZ_VBUI01000006.1, forward strand.
CTGGTGCTGGCGCTGCTGCAGATCGGCGGTCATCCGCCCAAGGCCGCCGAGGAGGTGATCGAGCAGATCAAGGGCCTCGACGGCGAGATGCGCTTCGAGACCTACTTCTCGCTCTCCTGCCAGAACTGCCCGGACGTGGTCCAGGCCCTGAACCTGATGGCGATCCTCAATCCCAACGTCCATCACGTCGCCATCGACGGCGCGCTGTTTCAGGACGAGGTGAAGGCGCGCGAGATCATGTCGGTACCGAGCGTCTACCTCAACGGCGAGTCCTTCGATCAGGGCCGCATGAGCCTGGAGCAGATACTCGCCAAGGTGGACACCGGCGCCGCCGAGCGCGAGGCCGCCAAGCTCAACGACAAGGCCACCTTCGACACCCTGATGATCGGCGGCGGACCCGCCGGCGCTGCGGCGGCCGTCTACGCCGCGCGCAAGGGCATCCGTACCGGCGTGGCCGCGGAGCGCTTCGGCGGCCAGGTGCTCGACACCCTGGGCATCGAGAACCTCATCTCCGTGCCCCGCACCGAGGGCCCGAAGCTGGCCGCGGCGCTGGAGGAGCACGTCAAGGAGTACGAGGTCGACATCATGAACCTGCAGCAGGCGGTGTCGCTGGTGCCGGCCACCCAGCCGGGGGGCGAGCATGAGGTGGCATTCGAGTCCGGCGCTCGCCTCAAGGCCAGGACCCTGGTGCTGGCCACCGGCGCCCGCTGGCGCGAGATGGGCGTGCCCGGCGAGGCCGAGTACCGCAACAAGGGCGTGGCCTACTGCCCCCACTGCGACGGCCCGCTGTTCAAGGGCAAGCGCGTGGCGGTGATCGGCGGCGGCAACTCCGGCGTCGAGGCGGCCATCGACCTGGCCGGCATCGTCGGCCACGTGACGCTGCTCGAGTTCATGGACGAGATGCGCGCCGACGCGGTGCTGCAGAAGAAGCTGCGCAGCCTGCCCAACGTCGAGATCATCCTCGGCGCCCGCACCACCGAGGTGAACGGCGATGGCAAGCGCGTCGACGGCCTGACCTATGAGGAGCGCGCCACCGGCGAGCTGCGCCGGGTCGATCTGGAGGGCGTCTTCGTGCAGATCGGCCTGGTGCCCAACACCGAGTGGCTGCAGGAGTCGCCCATCGAGCTCTCCGAGCGTGGCGAGATCGTGGTCGATAACCACGGCATGACCTCGATCCCCGGCATCTTCGCCGCCGGCGACGTGACCACCGTGCCCTACAAGCAGATCGTCATCGCCATGGGCGAGGGCTCGAAGGCCGCCCTGGGTGCCTTCGACTACCTCATCCGCCAGTGATCCAGCGGCCAGGGCAGATGTGACGATCCACGCCGTTCGATACGACGCCCCCGCAGGCCTGGCCTGCGGGGGCGTTCTCGTTGCTCAGTCGAGCAGCCAGAGAAAGGGCAGCAGCGATACGGCGAGCACCGCGGCGGCCAGCAGGGCCAGCAGCAGCGTGCGCAACGGCCGACGCTTGAGGCGCCGCCACAGGGTCGGCGCCTCGCCTTGGGCGGCGAGGCGCGCCTGCTCGTCTCGCATGCGCTCGCCGAGTGTCTGCTGGTAGGTGTCGATCAGCGACCGGGCCTGCTCCCGCTGGTTCTCGTCGCGTAGCCATATGGCCGCCACGCCGAGTCCCCAGAAGCCGGCGCGGGTCTCATAGGTCGCGATGGCGTGCTCGTCGAGCAGCCGACGCACCTCCTCGGCCTCCTCATCGGGCACGTTGCCCAGGTGAAACAGCAGCTTGGCCACCTCGCACTCCTCAGTTCGTCATATCCATCGTGTCGCCGATCGGCGCCCCGAGCGGGGGCCGCCTCCCTGCCCGGTCAGCGGACGGCCTGGCCGCAGAGGCGCTGCATGCGCGCGATCGCCTCGCCGGCCCCCGTTAGGTCGAAGGCCATGAACCAGGGATCGTCCTCGCCGCGCATCAGGCGCAGGCGCAGCAGCTCGCCGTCGGCCATCTCGTCGAGCAGCAGGTCCAGCTCGGGCAGCGCGATGCGCACGTAGAAGCCGCGGTCGCCGCGTTCGGTGACGAAGGCGGCATGGCCACTGTGGATGGTCTCGTAATCGACGCGCAGGTCGGCGGGCACGCGGTTCACCGTGGCGCTCTCGGGCTGGTAGGCGTCGAGCTCCACGCGAAGCTCCAGCCAGGGCAGGTCGCAGGCCCCGGCGCTGGCGTTGACGCTGAAGAGCGAATCGCTGTAGCTGTGCTGGTCGAGGGCGCGGAAGTGGCGCGCCTCGCCGAGCGACAGGGCCAGGGAGTGCCAGCCGCCGTGGGCCCGGGCGTCGCTGGTATTGTAGTTCGTGGCCGCGGCGGGGCCGGCCAGCAGCAGGCCTGCCGACAAGAACAGCGTCGAGAACAGCGGCAGGAACGGGGCGAGACGCGAACGGCGGGGCATGACATGGGCTTCCTCGGACCGGGACGCGCCCGAGGCTAGCACGCCCCGGCGGGGCTGTCTTGCGCTCCACCGTCGACGGCTACCCCTCGCTCAGTGGGCGGCGTGCGCGTCCATCTCGTCCATGGCGTCGCCCAGTTCGCCGCGCCCCAGACGCCCCAGCAGATCGAGATCGATCTCCTCATAGGCCACCAGTCGGCCGCCATGATCAGCGCGGAAGGTCTCGGCATCGGGGCGTTCGGCGAAGGAGGCCAGGGTGTGTCCCATGGCGCCGCGGCGGTCATGGCCGACCACGTACCAGGCGTCGCTGGCCGACACGAAGGCCTCGTCCGCGGGCTGCTCCCAGGTCGTCTTGCCGATATCGTGGACATAGGCGTGGGAGAGGCGGGTCTCGTTCTCGGGCTGCTTGAGGAAGGTGAAGAGCTCCAGGGTGGAGCAGAACTTGCTCGGCGTGTCCTGCCCCTTCAGGAAGGTCTCGCCCTTGGGGCCCGGAAAGTTCTGGATCAGCATGCCGCAGACGTGACAGCTATCGCCGTCCTCGATGGGCACCGGCGCGGCGAGGGTCTCGGGATCGGACTCGTTGCAGCCGGTGAGCAGCACGAGGAGCAGCGTCAGCAGGATAAATAAACGGGGCATGGCAAGACTCCGGAGGAGTGGGAGTGGCCTCAGGCCGAACGGTGGCGGAAGCGCAGCAGGGCCAGGCCCAGGGGGACGAGGATCCAGGCCATCAGGATCGGTACCAGCACGGCGGGCTGGAAGGCGCCGCCCTCGGCGATGGCGGTCAGGCCGATGTAGCTGTGGGCCGCCTCGAAGCCGGCCAGGTTGATCAGGCGGAAGCATTCGGTGGGGTTGAGCAGCAGCAGCCAGGGCAACCAGTCGCCGCCTTGCTCGACGCTGACCAGCAGGGCCAGCAGCCCCAGGTCGAAGACCAGCACGAAGAGAAACCACACCACCAGGGCGAGGCCGGCGGCCCGGGCCTTCTCGGTGACACAGACGCTGATCAGGTAGGCGAAGGCGATGAAGACCCAGCCCAGCAGCACGCTGCTGGCGATCAGCAGGCCCATGCCGGCGGCGAGCTCCGCGAGGGCCACGCCCTCGGCGGCCAGCGCGATCACCGCCCCGGCGATACCGAAGCCGAGGATCGTTGCGGCGCCGAGGATCAGGCCGTGTCCCAGGAACTTGCCGAGCAGCAGCGAGGTGCGACTGATGGGGTAGGTGAGCAGCAGCAGCAGGGTGCCGGCCTCCTGCTCGCCCACCACGGCGTCAAAGGCCAGCAGCAGGGCGATCAGCGGGATCAGAAACACCGCCAGGGTGGCCAGGCTGACCAGGGTCGTGGCCAGCGAGGTGAAGCCCAGCCCGCCGCTGGCCGCGGCCCCGAACCAGGCGATGCCCACGGCCAGCAGGGCCAGCACCAGGGCGATGGCCAGCACCCAGCGGTTGCGCATGCCGTCGCGGAACTCCTTGTCGGCGATGGTCAGGATGGCAGTCATCGCGCGTCTCCCGAGGCGGCCCCCCGCGGGGCAGGAGGCGCCGCGGAGAAGTGAGTGTAGAGGTGTTCCAGGGTCGGTGGCAGCAGCTCGATATCCTTCACGCCAGGCAGGGCCGTCAGGCGGCGCAGCACGGCGAGCTTGGCGTCGGCGGGCACCGAGAGCGTCACTTCGTGCCCGTTGACGGGCCTGGCCTCGATACGCGGATCCTCCCAGCCATGCCGCCAGTCGTCGTCGCGCATGGGCCCCCAGGCGCGGATGGTCAGCGGCAGTGACGCCTGCCGGCGCAGGGACTCCATGTCGCCCAGCGCCAGGCGTCGTCCTGCGCCCAGGATCAGGGCACGATCGATATAGGGTTCCACCCCGGGGAGCATGTGGGATGAGAGCAGCACCGTGCAGCCCCGCTCTCGCAGCTCGCGTACCGTGTCGTAGAAGTCGCGGGTGGCGGCGGGGTCGAGGCCGGTGGTGGGTTCGTCCAGCAGCAGCAGGCGCGGCTCGCCGAGCAGTGCCTGGGCCAGTCCCAGGCGCTGGCGCATGCCCTTCGAGTAGGTCTTCACGCGCCGGCGGGCGGCGGGGCCGAGGCCGACTCGCTCGAGCAGTGCGTCGACCTGACGGCGATCGACGCGCTTGAGGCGGGCGAAGTAGTCGAGTACCTCGCGGCCGCTGAGTTGCTCATAGAAGCTGACGTTTTCAGGCAGGTAGCCCAGCCGTCGGCGCAGGGTCTCGGCATGGGAGCCGTCGGGGGCGCCACCGAGCACCGAGACTCGCCCGGCACTGGGCGAGAGCAGCCCGAGGATCAGGTGCATGATGGTGGTCTTGCCGGCCCCGTTATGGCCCAGCAGGGCCAGGACCTCGCCCTCGTTGACCGAGAGGTCGAGGGCGTCGAGGCGCAGCAGGTCGCCATGGCGCTTGGTCACGCCCTGAAAATCGATCATCGCGGTCATGCGTCGGCGTCTCCCGGGTTGCGTGCATTCATGTCGGGTTCCGTCATCAGGGGGGCGCTGTCCTTGACCCCCTGGGGGCGGAACACCGGGAACTGGCGCTGTATCCAGCGCAGGGCGAGGACCGCGGGGCTGTGCATCAGCAGCTGAGCGACCGGGTAGCGCCACAGCAGGCGGTCCATGGCATCGTTGGGCTCGAAGGGAGTGTCGCCGATACCGTCGCCGGCGAGATCCCAGCCCAGGTAGTTGCTCCAGTAGTTGCCCCGGCCCGCCTCGGACCACTCCTGGGGGCGGGTGGCCACGTACATCACCTGCTGATGGTTGTCGACGAAGGCGTTGCCCACCACGGCATTGTCCTCGGAGCCGGCGGTGAGATGGATGCCGATGTCGCTGTCGGCGAAGCGGTTGCCCTCGAAGCGGTTGTATTGGGCGTTGTAGACGAACAGCGCCTTGCCCTCGCCGCCGCTGACCAGCCCCTGGCCCTGGGCGTCCCGGCGCTGCTGGATGCCGGTGACGCGGTTGTCGCGCAGGGTGGAGTGCGTGATGTTGTTCATCAGGATGCCGTAGTGGCGGTCGTTATCCGAGCGGTTGCCGATCACCGTCAGCCGCTTGGACTGCATCAGGGCATAGCCGGTGCGGGTGTCCCGGGTGACGTTGTCCACCAGCCGGTTGTCGTGGGCGTACATGTAGTGCACGCCGTAGCGCAGGTCTTCCATGTGATTGTCGCGCAGCAGGCTGTCGCGGCTGGTATCGATGTAGATGCCGTCGCGGGTGCCGTGGATGTCGTTGCCCTCCACCCGGACATTCACGACGTTGAACAGGTGGATGCCGTTGCCGCGATCCTGGGAGCGCAGCGCGGCGTCGCCCCGGATCACGTTGTCGAGGACCTGGACGTCGCTCACGGCGTCGAGCCAGATGCCGAAGCCGGGGCCCGTGAGGCGCGAGTCGCGTATCACGCTACCGGCGGCGCTCTCCTCGACGAAGATGCCGGCGTCCATGTCGGTCAGGTTGGCGCCCCAGTTCTCGATGGTGAGGCCCTCCAGCACGATGTCCGGGGCGGCGAGAGTCACGGCATGCCCCTCGCCGCCGCCGTCGATCGCCGCGCCCGGCTCGCCCGAGAGGGTCAGCGTACGGTCGATGATCACGGGTCCAGGGTAGCGGCCTTCGGGCAGCATCAGGCGGTCGCCGTCGCTGGCCTGGTCGACCAGCGGCTGCAGCGGCTCGCCGGGGCGGGCCGTCCAGTCGGCGGCCAGCAGGTTGCCCGGCAGCCACGCGAGCAGCCAGGCGACGAGAAAGAGTCGGGGGACGACGCGAGGCAGTCGTCGTGTCATGCGTCTCTCCGCGAACAAGCGGGAAAGTCCGAGGGCAATACGCTTGGCCGTCATCGCTCGAGGCTGTTCCGAGGGCAAACCGTCGAGGAGGCGCTGTGAATACTTCCCTGTACGCTACCGACGCCTTCCATGGCGTAGGACCTCCTCTTTGGTTTGCCCCCGGTGCCTCTCACTCCATGAGGCTAACGGCTTACCCTCCCTTGGCCAGCTATCGGGGTTCGATAGCGATCAGGCCTTCTCGACCAGCATGCGGCCGGTCATCTCCATGTGCATGGCATGGCAGAACCAGGAGCAGTAGTACCAGTACACCCCGGGCTTGTCGGCGGTAAAGGTGACGCTGGAGGTCTGCTGCGGGCCAATCTCCATGGAGGCGCCGTGGTTGACCATCACGAAACCGTGGGTCAGGTCCTCCACCTGGTCGAGGTTGGTGACCACCACCGTCACCTCGTCGCCCTGCTTGACCTTGAACTCGGTCAGGCCGAACTGCGGGGCGACCGAGGTCATGTAGACCCGCACCCGGTTGCCGTCGCGGATCACCTTGTTATCGCTCTCGAGGGTGACCCCGTCCGCCTCGGCCATGGCACGCGTCTCGGCGAAGAACGGATCGTCACGCGTCCAGGTCCGGCTCGGGTTGAGCTGATCGGCGCGCAGCAGGATGCAGTCGTGGGGCTCGGCGAAGGTGGGGCCATCGTGGACCAGCTTCATCTCCTCGCCGGAGATGTCGATCAGCTGATCGTTCTCCGGGTGCAGCGGACCCACCGGCAGGAAGCGGTCCTTGGAGAACTTGGAGAGCACCACCAGCCATTTGCCGTCGGCGTCCTTGGACTCGGTGAGGCTGGCATGGTTGTGCCCCGGCTGATAGTGGACGTCGAGCTTCTGGCGCAGATAGTTCACGTCCTCGCCGTTATAGGCGCGGATGGCGTCCTCGATGTTCCACTTGGCCACCTGGCTGTCGATGAACAGCGTGGTATAGGCGTTGCCGCGACCGTCGTAGGTGGTGTGCAGTGGCCCCAGACCCAGCTCCGGTTCACCGACCACGGCGTCGCGGGGCTCGATGGCATCATCGAACAGCTCGGGTAGCTTGTCGATGGCGATGATCGAGCAGGTCGGCGAGAGCTTGCCGTTGGCGATGAAGTACTTGCCGTCCGGCGAGGTGTTGAGGCCGTGGGGATTCTTGGGCACGGGAATGTAGCGGGTCAGCTTGGAGCCCTTGCGGCCGTCGAGCACCGGCACCTCGCTGTCGCCCAGGGTCTCGAACTCGCCGGCGGCTACGGCGGCCTCGATGGCCTCGACGTCGAATACCACCACCCAGTCGCGCTCGGCGCGCATGGTATCGGCCAGCGTCATGCCCTTCTCGGAGTTGTAGCAGGTCGAGGCCACGAAGCGGCCGGTGTAGTCGGCATCGGTGTTGTCGAGGTTGCCATCGACGATTACCTGCCAGGCCACGTCCATGCTCTCGGCATCGATGGCGTTGAACATGGTGAAGTAGTTGTCGGGACTCTCCAGGTCGCGGCCGTCGTTGATCTGCGGGATCGGCAGCTCGGCGTTGGCGAAGACGTACTTGGTGTGCGGCACCTTCTGCAGGCGCAGGCCGTGGATAGCCTGCACGTTGGGAATGGAGGTGATCCTGTCCGTCTTCATGATGTCGAGACGGATGCGGGCCACGCGAGTGTTGGCCTTGTCGTTGATGAACAGGTACTTGCCGTCGTAGCTGCCATCGGTCATGGAGATGTGCGGATGGTGGCAGTCGCCGTTGAGGAAGCGTGACGAGTCGCCGAGGATGCGCTTCGACTCGTTGGTGATGCCCCAGCCGGTGGCGCTATCGACGTTGAAGACCGGGATGCGCATCAGCTCGCGCATGGAGGGGATGCCCAGTACCCGAACCTCCCCCTGATGGCCGCCGCTCCAGAAGCCGTAGTACTCGTCGAGTTCGCCGGGGGCGATCTCGATGCCGTTCTCGGCGGCGTGCGCCTCGCGGCTGCTCATCAGCGCGCTGGCACCGAAGCCGCCGGCGAGCCCGGCGCCGGCGACGCCGGTCACCGCGCTATTGCGCAGGAAGTGGCGGCGGCCGAGGCTTTCGATCTCTTTCTTCTTGTCTACCATGGTTCACTCCTCCTGAAGAGTCGGGATTCGCTGCAGTTTGCGGTCTCCGGCGGTGCCGGGGTCATGGGTCTCGACGCCGCCCTTGCCCGCGGCCAGGCGTGCCGCCTTCTCATAGCGCTTGCGGCGCTTGATCACCGGCGGGCAGCGCTGGTCGTCGTGGTAGGTGATCTGGCAATCGAGACAGTAGTGACACTCGTTGGCATTGATGTGGCCGTCGGGGTGGATGGCGGCCACTTCGCATTCGTTGGCGCAGATCTGGCACGGGCTGCCGCAGTCGTTGCGGTGCCGCTTCAACCAGTCGAACAGTCGCAGGCGAGCGGGGATGGCCAGGCCGGCCCCCAGCGGGCAGACGTAGCGGCAGTAGAACTTGTGGTTGAAGGCCGAGATCGCCACCAGCGCCAGGGCGTAGAGCAAAAAGCCCCACTCGCGCTGGAAGCGCAGGGTGATGGCGGTCTTGAAGGGCTCCACCTCGGCGTAGCGCTCGGCGGTACCGAGCGAGTGCAACGAGACCGCGAACAGTCCCAGCAGGAGGATGTACTTCACCGCCCAGAGGCGCTCGTGGAGCCCGAAGGGCACCTCGATCTGCTTCACGCCCAGCTTGCGGGCGGCCTTGTTGACCAGGTCCTGCAGGGCCCCGAAGGGGCACAGCCAGCCGCAGAAGACGCCGCGGCCCCACAGCAGCAGGCTGACCGCCACGAAGGACCAGAGGATGAACATCATCGGGTCGATCAGGAACGAACCCCAGCTGAAGCCGCTGATCAGCGAATTGGTGAACGTCAGGATGTTGACCACCGAGAGCTGGGCCAGGGAGTACCAGCCGATGAACACCAGGGTGTAGACCAGGAAGCCCAGGCGCAGCGGGCGCAGGATCCGCGGATGGCGCGCCAGCACGTCCTGGAACAGCATGATGACCGTCAGCACGATGAGGCCGGCGGCCAGCACGGCGATCTGGAACGCCTTGTCGCGCCACACCTGTACCCAGATCGGCTCCTCCACCGGCGGCTCGGGGCGTTCGATGTAGGCCTCGGGGACGCTATAGTCGGCGCTGAAGCGGCGGAACTCGGTGTCCAGGGGGCCGGAGGCGCGGCGCACCAGCAGCTCCAGCTGCCAGGGCCGACCGGGATCGAAGGCGGCCTCATCGCGGACGATGAAGATGTCGCGCTCGTCGAGGCGCGGTGCCCCCTCGATGTCCAGCCTGCCCAGGCGGATATGGTCGCGGTCGTGAAAGCTGACCCTGGTGTTGCCCTGGGAGAGCTCGATGCGATCGAAGATGCCGCCGCGCACGTAGCCCGAGCCCTTGAAGGAGTAGTCGCCACGGCCCATGACCGCGATGGCGTGCTCGCCTGCATCCAGCTCGGCCATCAGCTGGTCGTACTCGGTCTCTCCTAGCAGGTTGCGGCCCGCAGTGGGCGGGTTCAGATAGGTGGTGAAGAGTTCGATGAAGGTCCGGTCGGCCGGCTGCGGGGTGTGCAGGTAGTCCTCGGCGGGGCTGCCGGCGAAGGCGGCGTCGACCTCGCCATGGGTCAGACGCAGGCGCCGGATGGTGCCGTCGCCGGTGAGCGTCGCCCAGTCGGCGGGCTCGAAGACGTCTTCCCGGACCGTTGCTGCCGGGGCGGCAGAGGGGTCGGCGATCAACCCCTGCTCCGCGGCGACCTTCCGCGCGGCCCGGGTGATGGTGTCGCTGACGACGATGACGGTGACGGTGGCGCCGGAGATGGCGTCCAGCTCTTCACCGATCTTGAGGCGGTCGTTGACGTGGGCGGGCACGTGGTCGTCGGCGAAGCCCTCGAGCTTCGACTCGGGGATGCCCACCAGCATGATGGGCTCCTCGTGGCTGATGACGTCGGCCTGGACGATACGCCCCTCGAGGTCGATGCCCACCAGCAGGTTGACCGGCTTGCCCGAGTAGGCGGGAATCGGCGCCACGTCGACGCTCTCGAAGGCATAGCCGATGAGTTCATCGCCGGCATGCACTTCGCTCACCGGCCACTGGGACTCGGCGGCCTCGAGCCGATCACTCTCCGGGAACCCCTCGCGAACCTGCGCCAACTCGAGGGCGTGCAGCGATGAGGAGAGCAGCAACAGGCCAAGAGCGAGTAACAGCACGAGCCATCGAGCTGCGATCCTGTGGCGTATCGACATGGCGGTACCCGGAGAAAAGAGCATGGTAAGGGCGGGCATGCCGCCCTTCAGGATTGGGCCGGCCCGAAGGCCGGCCGGGGATCAGGGCGTGAGGCTGGCGTAGTAGGCGGCGATATCGGCGATATCCTCGTCGGACAGCGCCTGGGCCTGGGGGGTCATCATCGCGGACATGCCGCCACCGCGCTCGCCGGCCCGGTAGGCCTTGAGGGCGCTCACCAGGTAGTCGGCGTTCTGGCCGGCAAGATTCGGATAGATGGGCGCGGTGGCCTTGCCATCGGTGCCGTGACAGGCGGCGCAGGCGGCGACCTTGCCCTCTCCGGCGGTGGGATCACCGGCGGCCTGGGCGTCCATGCCGAGGAAGGCGCTGCCCAGCAGGGCGGCAACGAGCAATGGCTTCATAACATACCTCCAGTATGCATCTTTAAGTGCTTGAAAAAGCCTGGATCAAGCTATGAGCTCGCCAGGCGATTGATGCCATGATGCCAGCCATCGCCCGGACGAGGCTTGACGTGCATCATGTTCAGCCTAGTCACCCGGCAGCGACTCGGCCCGTCGATTCAGATCCCCGCCCACCAACGGTAGCCACGATCCTCCCAGTAACCACCCCGGCCACGGCCGAGATGCGCGAAGCTCGCCACCAGCTCCAGGCGCATCACGTACTTGGCCATCTTGTAGCCCAGCTGGCGTTCGGCACGCAGGCGCAGCGGCGCACCGTTGGCGATGGGTAGGTCGCCACCGTTGAGGCCGTAGGCCAGCAGGGTCTGGGGATGGAGGGCCTCGCGCAGGTCGAGGCTCTCGTAGTAGCGCTCGCCCCCTCCATAGCGATCGGCGCAGTGGAAGACCACGAAGTGAGCCTCGTCGCGGACCCCCACCCGGGCCAGCAGCTCGCCGAGCACCACCCCGGTCCATTCGCCGATGCAGCTCCAGCCCTCCACGCAGTCGTGGCGGGTGATCTGGGTGCGCGCGGGCATCGCCCGGAGATCGGCAAGGGAGAAGGCCTGTGGCTGCTCGACCAGGCCGTCGACCTCGAGTCGCCAGTCACGGAAGTCGCCAGCCGCCAGGCGCAGGTAGTCGACCTCCCGAGGCATGGTCGTGCCGTTGGCGCGAAAGGTCGGGGCGATGTCCTCGGGGCCGTATTCCCGGGCCAGGGCCTCCCGGGAGGCCAGCAGGCGATGGGCCCGCTGGGTCAGGCCCTCGCTGGCGGCGAACAGAGGCTGCATGGCGTCGCTGCGCGAGAGCCGGTCGCAGCCGGTCAGCATCAGCGTGCCGCCGGCCAGCAGGCCGCGGGTCAGGAAGCGTCGGCGGCCGGGATCAGTGGGATGCGTCATCGCGCGTCTCCTTTTTCTTCGGCAGGGCATGGTCCGGAGGCAGGGCATAGCGCCCGGTGATCATCGAACGCAGGTTGTTGCCGACGCCGGAGACCAGCACCAGCAGCAGATGCACCACGAAGAAGGCCAGCAGGGCGGCGGCGGCCAGGAAGTGCAGGGTGCGGGCGCTCTGCCGACCACCGAAGACGTCCAGCAGCCAGGGCCAGGCGGCATCCATGGTCGGCGACATGGTCAGGCCGGTGAGCACCACCAGCGGGGCGAGCCCGAACAGCACCAGCAGGTAGGCCAGCTTCTGCAGCAGGTTGTAGTGGCGTGCCTCCTCGCCCCGCGGGAAGCGCAGTCGCAGGTGCTCGACCACGACATGGCCGAGACGCGACCATTCGTCGCACCGTGGCAGCAGGCGCCGTCGCAGCTGGCCGCTGGCCACCAGGTAGATGAGGTAGGCCACGAGCAGGGGCGCGAAGATCCAGCCGGCGAGGAAGTGCCACTGCCGGCCCATGGCCAGCCAGCGGGGGCCGGGCAGCGTCGCCCAGGCGGGGAAGGCACGCCGCTCGCGATCGGCGCGCGGTCCCGAGACGCCCAGCACGCCGGTGGTGTCGAAGCGCAGGTCGCCGATGCGGGTGATGCCGCGCAGCGCGCCGTCATCGGTACGCATGGCGCCGATCGACAGCGCTGGGGCGTCGAAGCTGGAGTCCTGGCCCCAGTACAGGGCCGGATGGGCATTGAAGATCTGCAGGCCGCTCATCAGCAGGATCGCCAGGCAGATGACGTTGATCCAGTGCCACAGCCGGGTAAACACCGAGTGCCGCTTGATCACCGTCGGCCGGGAAGCATGGCGTGTGGCGCCGAGGAGTCGCATGAGAAAGGCCCTCCCTAGGAGGCGGAGCGGGAAAACATGACCGGCCGGACCGTGATCCGGCCGGTCATGGGGCGGCGTGCATCACATCTCGCCGTCCTCTTCCATCATCGAGTCCTCGTCTTCCATCATCATCTCGTCGTCCCCGCTCATGGCGTCACCCGCCATGGCGTCTTCCTCGGCCATGGCGTCTTCCTCGGCCATGGCGTCTTCCTCGGCCATGGCCTCGCCGGACATGGCGTCCTGCGCCATGCCACCGTCCTCCTGCATGGCGTCCTCATGGTGGTCCGCCAGGGCGGCGGTCGGCAGCATCAGGGCGCCGATCAGGATGGCGAACAGGGTGGTCCTGGGGTAGGTCGGCTTGAACATCTCACACCTCCGGTGATGGTCTTGCCGCCGGCGACATGCCATGACGGCAACTGTCACGCTAGCCAGCCCGCCGAGGCCATTCATCACGAAATCATCACGGAACCGGGGCAATGGTGTGAGGGTTTCGTGATGCACCCATCGCTGGGTAGCTCTAGAGTAGAGACCGAACCCCTCGCCGGAGCCTATGGCCATGACCGACCGGATACTCTGCGTCGAGGACAACCCCGAGATCGGCAAGCTGCTCAGCGCGCGCCTCGCCGAGGCCGGCCATCGCTGTGACTGGATCACCGATGGCGAGGCGGCCCTCGCGGCGCTGGAGGGGGCGGCGCCGGGCAGCACCTATGACCTGGTGATGCTGGACCTGATGCTGCCGGGCATCGACGGCCTGGAGGTATGCCGCCGGCTGCGCCGGCGCGACAGCCGGACGCCGGTGCTGATGGTGACCGCCAAGGCGGCGATCCGCGATGTGGTGGTGGGGCTCGAGCTCGGCGCCGACGATTACGTCACCAAGCCCTTTCATATGCCGATCCTGCTGGCGCGGGTCCAGGCCCTGTTGCGCCGGGGGCAGCGCCAGGCGGAGGGGGAGGATGGCATCGTCGAGGCCCCTCCGCTGGTCTGCGGGGGGCTGGTCATCGATGCCGACCAGCATCGGGTCACCCTCGACGGCCAGCCGGTGCAGCTCACCGGCAAGGAATTCGCGCTGCTGTCGCTGTTCGCCCGCCACCCGGGGCATGGCTTCACCCGCGGCGAGCTGCTGGATCGGGTCTGGGGCGAGGAATTCGACGGCTATGACCATACCGTGAACACCCATATCAACCGTCTGCGCAAGAAGATCGAGGTCGACCCGGCCCGGCCCCGCTTCATCCAGACCGTGTGGGGGGTGGGCTATCGCTTCATCGATCCCGCCGCGGCGCCGGACGAGGAGACATGAGCGCCCTGCTGCGGCGCGTCGGGCGCCTGGGGCGCAGCCTCTATGCGCGCATCGCCGTGGTCTACCTGACCAGCCTGCTGCTGCTGTCGGTGGCCGCCGCCTGGATCGCCATCAGCCAGTTCGACCAGTTGGGGCGTGAGCTCCAGCAGCGCCAGGAGATCGACCTCGCCGACAACCTCGCCCGCGTCATGCGCCCGGGGCTACGCGACGGGGCCGACAGTGACGCCGCCCGGCAGATCGCCCGGCACATCGCCTCGATCAACCCTTCCCTGTCGCTGTATGTGCTTGACGCCGAGGGAGCGGTGATCGCCGACTTCACCGCCTCGGCCTGCGGCCAGGGACGACGGGTGGACCGCGACGCCCTGGAGACCCTGCTCGGCGAGGCGCCCATGCTGCCGGTGCTGGCCACCTCGCCCTGCGGCGGTCGGCCGGGGGTCTTCTCCGTGGCGCGGATCGCCTATGGCGAGGCGCGCCATCCCGGTTACCTCTATGCCGATCTCAACCGTGCCAGCCACGCCTCCATGGTCGCCATGCTGCGCACCAGCTCGATCACCCGCACCCTGATCGCCGCCGGCCTGCTGGCGCTGCTGATCTCCGGCATCTTTGGCCTGGTCTGGTTCGCCTTGCTGACCCGGCGCTTCTCGCAGCTGACCACGGCGGTGCAGCGCTTCGCCGAGGGCGATTATGGCGAGCGGGTCGCCGTGCCGCGGGACGACGAGATCGGTCGCCTGGCAGGGGCCTTCAACGACATGGCGGGGACCCTCGAGGCCCAGCTTGCGGCCCTGCGCGAGACCGATCGCCAGCGTCGCGAGCTGGTCGCCAACCTGTCCCATGACTTTCGCACCCCGCTGACCTCGCTGCGCGGTTATGTTGAACAGTTGCTGGAGCGCGACGAGGTGTCACCCGGGGAGCGGCGACGGGCGCTGAGCGCGATACTCGACAACGCCGACCGCCTGACGCGGCTGGCCCAGCAGCTGTCGACCCAGGCCCGGCTCGATGCCTACGATCGGCCGCTGCAGTGCGAGCCCTTCTCGCTCGTCGAGCTCGCCCACGACATCGTCGGCAAGTTCCAGCACCAGGCCCGCCAGTCGGGGGTCGTCCTCGAGGTGGTCGTGGAGCCCTCGCTGCCCTGGGTCGCCGCGGATCTCGGCCTGATCGACCGCGCCCTGTCGAACCTGGTCGAGAACGCCCTGCATGCGACCCCCGCCGGGGGGCGGGTGCGGCTCGAGCTCGAGGCGGTGGCCGAGGGCGTCAGGCTGGCGGTGGTCGACAGCGGGATCGGCATCGCCACCGAGGAGGTGCCGCTGGTGACCCAGCGGTTCTATCGCACCCGGGGCAGTCAGGCACGGGGCGAGGGCTCGGGGCTGGGGCTGTCCATCGTGCGCGAGATCTGCGAGCGGCACGGCATGACGCTGTCCATCGATAGCCGCCAGGGGGGAGGCACCCGAGTCAGCCTGCTGCTGCCCTATGCCTTAGGGTGAGGGGCCTGAGGCGGGGCGTCCGGCGAGGTCGGATCCTCGATGTGCAGCAGTTGCACCAGCCCGGGACGCTGCGGGCCGAGCAGGTCGGCCAGGGTGTAGCGATCGAGCACGGCAAGAAAGGCGTCAAGCGCCTCGGCGAGGATCGGCTTGAGCCGGCAGGCGGGGGTGATCACGCACTCGTTGCTGTCGCCGAAGCACTCGACGAGCTCGAGGTCGCGCTCGGTGGCGCGCACCAGCTCGCCCAGCGGGATGGACTCGGGACTGCGCTTGAGGACCAGGCCGCCGTTCTTGCCGCGAATGGCGGTGAGGTAGCCCTGGTGGTTGAGGTCCTGCACCACCTTCATCAGGTGGTTGCGCGAGATCTCGAAGCGCTCGGCGATCTCGTTGATGGTCGAACGCTGCTCGCCCTTGACGGCCAGGTAGAGCAGCACGCGTAGCGAATAGTCGGTGAAACGGGTCAGGTGCATGGGAATCCCGGCGCCTCGGGCGCCTTGATGGGCAGAATGGGCATCGAAGCTTGCCATTCTATCACTATGTCAATTAGGCCGCTGTGCGGCGGCATTCGGTCACGGGCGGCCGCTAGGGCGGGGTTGGCAAGGCTGCTTTTAAGATGTAATTTACATGCATGTTAAAGGTCCCTGTCAATGCCCCAGGTCAATGTTCGAGCGCACGCCGGCCCGACCGGCGCCCCGCCTGGTCGCTGTTCTTTCCGCTCGCCGCCCTGCAGGCGGCGTTGATGCTGCCGCTGTCGCTGGCGGCGATGGTGACGGAGGCGGAATGGCTGTCCGGTCTGGCGACGCCGGCCGCCCATGGACGGGAGCTGCTGTTTGGCTTCGCCCTGGCGGTGATCGCCGGCTACCTGCTGGGACCGCTGCCCTCACGGCGCCTGACCCTCTTGGCGGGGCTGTGGCTGGTCGGGCGCCTCGGGTGGCTGGCTCTGCCCATGGCCTGGCCGGCGCTGCTGGCCGATGCGGCCTTCGCCCTGCTGCTCGCCGCCCGGCTGTTGCCGCGCTTCCTGGCGGCCAAGAAGTGGCGCAACCGCCTGCTCTCGCCGCTGCTCGGGCTGCTCTGCCTGCTGGCGATGGCCAGCCTCGCGGTGCGCGCCCTCGCCCCGGAGCATCTCTCGCCCCTGCTCCATCAGGGCGTGCTCTGGCTACTATTGCTAATGGTCTTCATGGGGGGGCGGGTCATTGCCCCGGCGGTCAATGGCCACCTGATGGCCCGCGACCGGGCGGCGGGGGGCGGTGTACAGCCGCGCTTGGAAGCCGCCCTCCTGGGCCTGCTGGTGGCCGTCGGGTTCACCGTCACTCAGCGCGCGCTGTGGCCGCTGGCCGGCGTATTGCTCATCCTGGCGGGCCTCATGATCCTGGTACGCCTGTGGCGCTGGGCTCCCTGGCGGCTGCGGGGCCGTCCCGACCTGCTCGCCTTGCTGCTGGGTTACGCCTGGCTGGGCGTCGGGGCATGGCTCGTGGCGGCCGATCTGCTGGCCGGCGCCGCGCCGGCGGCTCGACTGCATGCCGTGACGGTCGGGGCGCTCGGCACGCTGGCCAGCGGTATCATGCTGCGCCAGGCCATCCTGAGGGCCAAGGGGCACCCGGCCGGCGAGCCGTGGCTGGCGGTCCTGGCGGGGCTGTTTGCCCTGGCAGCAGGGCTGCGGCTCGCCATGCCCCTGGCCGGGAGCGGCTGGCACCTGCTGCTATGGGGCTCGGCCGGCTGCTGGAGCCTGGCCTGGCTGCTGGTGGCCTGGCGGCTGCGGTACTGGTCACGCCGAGCGGCCTTGCGCGGCGCGGCGCGAGCCGCGACGTCGACGGCGGCAACTTGATCTGGGTCAGCTACCCCTTCGAGGGTACCGACGCGTGCGGTCGCGGCTGGCATAATTCGCCCAACGGTGACGGCTGTGGCCGCCGCCCTTCGGTTCAAGAGGCTCGATTCGATCATGCAAGATACCCTGCCGTTCATCCGCCCCCTGGTCGAGAAGTACGATCGCCCCGGCCCGCGCTACACCTCCTATCCCACGGCGCCGCAGTTCCAGGCGGCCTTCGCCGAAGATGATTACCGGGCCGCCGCCGAGCGCAGCAACGCGGCCGCGTCGCCCAAGCCGCTCTCGGCCTACGTGCACATCCCCTTCTGCGAGAGCCTCTGCTACTACTGCGCCTGCAACAAGATCATCACCCACAACCGCGAGCGGGCCGCGGAGTACCTCGCCTGGCTCAAGCGCGAGGTCGCGCTCCAGGGGGCGCTGTTCGACGATTCGCGGCGCATGACCCAGCTGCACCTGGGCGGTGGCACCCCCACCTACCTGAGCAACGACCAGCTCGGCGAGCTGATGGCCGCGCTGGATGCCGCCTTCCACTTCGCCGCGCCCGAGGCGCGGGAGTTCTCCCTGGAGGTGGATCCCCGCACCGTCACCCCCGAGCAGATCCACGAGCTCCATGCCCTGGGGTTCAACCGCCTGAGCTTCGGCGTGCAGGACTTCGACACTCGGGTCCAGGAGGCGGTCAACCGCATCCAGAGCGAGGCCCAGGTGGTGGAGCTGGTGGCCGCGGCCCGCGAGGCCGGTTTCCAGTCGGTGAGCGTCGACCTGATCTACGGCCTGCCGCTGCAGACCGTGGCGAGCTTCGACGAGACCCTTGCCAAGATCATCGCTCTGCGTCCCGACCGCATCGCCGCCTACAGCTACGCCCACCTGCCGGAGCTGTTCAAGGCGCAGCGGCTGATCCGCCCCGAGGACATGCCGCCGCCGGAGCGCAAGATCGAGCTGCTGGAGCTGATCATCCGCCGCCTCACCGCGGCGGGCTATGTCTACATCGGCATGGATCACTTCGCCCTGCCCGAGGACGAGCTCTCGCTGGCCCGCGAGAACGGCACCCTGCAGCGCAACTTCCAGGGCTACTCGACCCACGCCGACTGCGACCTGATCGGCCTGGGCAACACCGCCATCGGCAAGGTCGGCGACAGCTACAGCCAGAACGTCAAGGAGACCGCCCAGTATCAGGCGCGCCTCGAGGCGGGCCGGCTCCCGGTGATGCGCGGCTACCGCCTCAACGCCGACGACGTGCTGCGCCGCGACGTGATCAATGCCCTGATGTGCCACGGCCGCATCGACTTCGCCGAGATCGAGGCGGCCCACGGCATCGTCTTCCGCGTCACCTTCGCCAAGTCCCTCGAGGAGCTCGAGGAGATGGTCGACGACGGCCTGCTGGCGATCACCGATGCCGCCATCGAGGTGCTGCCCGCCGGGCGGCTGATGATGCGCAACGCCGCCATGGCCTTCGACGCCTACCTGAGCCACAGCACCGGGCGCTACTCGCGCACCGTCTGATCCCGGCGGCCATCCCGCTCAGGGTGGTTCATCCCGCCCAACGTAGTGCGGCGCCCCTCGGGGCGCCGCGCTGCCTTCTTGCTTCAGTCTGGCCTTTTGACCTGGTGCGTCGGGATCAGCAGACGCCCTGCTCGATCATGGCGTCGGCGACCTTGCGGAAGCCGGCGATGTTGGCACCCAGCACCAGGTTGGTGGGGTCGTCGAACTCGGCGGCGGTCTCGGCGCACTGCCGGTGGATGTTGGCCATGATCGCCTTGAGCTTGGCGTCGACCTTCTCCAGCGGCCACTGCTCCATGCTGCTGTTCTGCGCCATCTCCAGCTGGCTCGTCGCCACGCCGCCGGCGTTGGCCGCCTTGCCGGGGCCGTAGGCGATCTTCGCCGCCAGGAAGCGCTCCACGGCCGCGGCGGTGGAGGGCATGTTGGCGCCCTCGCTGATGCAGGTCACGCCGTTGCCCAGCAGCGTCTCCGCGTCGGCCTCGGTCAGCTCGTTCTGGGTGGCGCAGGGGAAGGCGACCTCGCCCTCGAGTCGCCACACCGCGTGGCCGTCGGCCGGGTAGTCGCCCGCCGGGATGTAGTGGGCCTCGGGGTGCTGTGCCAGGTAGGCTTCCAGCGAGGTGCGCTGGACCTCCTTGAGCTCGCGCAGCAGCGCCAGGTCGATGCCACGCGGGTCATGGAGGGTGCCGCGGGAGTCGGAGCAGCTGACGGGGATCGCGCCGAGCTCAACGAGCTTCTCGATGGTGTAGATGGCCACGTTGCCGGCGCCGGAGACCAGGCAGGTCTTGCCGGCGAGCGTCTCGCCGCGGGCCGCGAGCATGTTCTCGGCGAAGTAGACGGCCCCGTAGCCGGTGGCCTCCTTGCGCCCGATGGAGCCGCCCCAGTTGAGGCTCTTGCCGGTCAGCACGCCCTCGTAGCGGCCGGTCAGGCGCTTGTACTGTCCGTAGAGGAAGCCGATCTCGCGCGCCCCCACGCCGATGTCGCCGGCCGGCACGTCGGTGGTCGGGCCGATATGACGGTAGAGCTCGCTCATGAAGGCCTGGCAGAAGCGCATGATCTCGCCGTCCGAGCGCCCCTTGGGATCGAAGTCCGAGCCGCCCTTGCCGCCGCCGATAGGCAGGCCGGTGAGGGCGTTCTTGAAGATCTGCTCGAAGCCCAGGAACTTGATGGTCCCCGAGGTCACGCTGGGGTGGAAGCGCAGCCCGCCCTTGTAGGGGCCGAGGGCCGAGTTGAACTGGATGCGGTAGCCCTTGTTGACCTGCACCTTGCCGGCGTCGTCGGTCCAGCAGATGCGGAACATGATCTGCCGCTCGGGCTCGACGATGCGCTCGATGATGTTGTGGTCGAGGTAATGGGGGCTGCGCTCGAAGAGCGGGCGCAGGCACTCGAGCACCTCCTCGGCGGCCTGGTAGAACTCGGTCTGGGCCGGGCTGCTCTTGCGCAGGGCCTCGAGGGTGTCGTGCACGTAGGGCATGGGGCGATTCCTATGCAGTGGAAAAAGGTTCCACGCACTATATGCCAATGCACCATTATGCAGCAAGCGCATGGGCCATGCAGTGATTGGACATACTATTGACGCGGAATTCCTTCAAAATCGCAAAAATCTGTGCACCACAATAAAACATGAAAAATATCTAATATATGATGAGTCAACGTTTATGCTCGACCCGGTTCGAGCAAGCCGGGCACAAATCGGCCAAGCGCTTGGGAAAAACCGGGGCAGCCGGGGGTGAGTGAGGCAGGTATCGGCAGGACATCGCCTGGGGGCGGGGAAGGGGGGATGAAGCAGCTTGCCGGCGCCGCCACTTCGGTCGGCACCGAGCGCCCCGCCGCCTCGATGGAGCCCCGTCGCGGCGGGGCCTGGGCGGTGCGAATGGCCTCGCGGCGTGATCGCGTGCGTTGAGGCGATTCTTGCACATCTTGTGCTTGGGTCTGTTCGGTGGTCTATATATGGTGCGCAGCCCTCGGGGAACGCGGTGCTGGCGACGCCTTGACGCATGTCAGTGCAGGCGGTTTAGATGCCCCCTAGGATGAGCGCTTCGGTGGCCCAGCCGCCTCGACGTCATCAGGAGAATCCTCATGTCTCTGCCCCATCCGCCGTTGTCGCTTGTGCGCCCGCCCGCCCCGAGCCGCCTGATCCGCGCCCTGGACCCTCGGGTGCCGCTGGGCGTCAAGCGGCGGCTGGTGGAGCCGCTGCTCAACCGCACCTTCGCCGAGCCGCTCGCGGAGGGCGAGTTCGATGCCCTGGAAGGGCGTCGGATCAGCCTGACCATCGAGGATCTCGGCGTGACGCTGACCCTGAGCCTCACGGATCAGCGCCTGATGCTCTGCCGCGAGCCCGGCGAGGCGATCATCCGCGGCGGCTGGCGCGAGTTCCTGTGCCTGGCCACCCGGCGCGAGGATCCCGACAGCCTGTTCTTCCAGCGTCGCCTGCTGATCGAGGGCGACACCGAGCTTGGCCTGACGGTCAAGAACCTGCTCGACGGGCGCGAGGAGGGCCTCGCCCAGGGGCGCCTCGGCGAGTGGCTGCTGCGCCTGGAGCGCTTCGCGGCCCGTGATCACTGACCTGCCGCCCGCGGCATCCGAAGACCGAAAGCGTTACACCGACAACGATGACACCGCTCTGGAGACCCCCGACATGAGCACATCCGCCAAGGCCGTCAAGACCTCCAACGAGGTGCCCCTGCAGGTGCCGTCCCGCGATATCTGGGACGCCAAGTATCGCCTCAAGGACCGTCACGGCCACCCCGTGGACAAGGACGTTCATGCCACCTGGGAGCGCGTCGCCAAGGCCCTGGCGGCGGTGGAGGGTGACCAGGCCGAGGCGTGGCTGCCGAAGTTTCGCTGGGCGCTGGAGAACGGCGCCATCCCGGCCGGGCGGATCATGTCCAATGCCGGCGCCGAGGCCTACAAGCCGGCGGTGAGCCTGATCAACTGCACCGTGTCACGCACCATCCGCGACTCCATGCACGACATCCTCGACTCGGTGGTGGATGCCGGCATGACCCTCAAGGCGGGCTGCGGCATCGGCTACGAGTTCTCGACCCTGCGCCACAAGAACGCCTTCGTGTTCGGCGCCGGCGCCGGCACCAACGGCCCGCTGGCGTTCATGGATATCTACGACAAGATGTGCTTCACGGTGGCCTCGGCGGGCGGGCGCCGCGGCGCCCAGATGGGCACCTTCGACGTCGGCCACCCCGACGTGAAGAGCTTCATCGAGGCCAAGCGCGAGGCGGGCCGCCTGCGCCAGTTCAATCTCTCGCTGCTGATCACCGACGAGTTCATGGAGGCGGTGAAGAACGACACCGACTGGCCGCTGGCCTTCCCGCTCCACCCGGGGGAGAAGGACGACGTCGGCAAGGAGGAGCTGATCTATCGCGACTGGCCGGTGATCGAGGAGGGCTACACGGTCGATGACGAGGGGCGCGTGGCCTGTCGCATCGTCGAGGTGATCAAGGCCCGTGAGCTGTGGGACACCATCATGGCCTCGACCTACGACTTCGCCGAGCCGGGCTTCATCCTGATCGACCAGGTCAACCGCATGAACAACAACTGGTTCTGCGAGGAGGTCCGGGCGACCAACCCCTGTGTGACCGCAGATACCTGGGTACAGACTACGCAGGGGCCGCGCCAGGTTGCCCAATTGATCGGCCGCCCCTTCACTGCCGTGGTCGATGGCGAGGCTCACCAAAGCGGGCCGGAAGGATTCTTCCTTACGGCAGAGAAGCCGGTGGTGCGACTGCGCACGGCCGAAGGCTACAGCCTCAAGCTGACCCGTGATCACCGGGTCCGGCGGGTCTCGGCCTTTACCCGTTATCGTACCGAGACAGAGTGGTGTGCCGCAGGAGAACTGCAGGCAGGCGACTGTGTATTGCTCAACGACCACCG
Source organism: Halomonas urmiana (assembly GCF_005780185.1). Lineage (GTDB taxonomy): Bacteria > Pseudomonadota > Gammaproteobacteria > Pseudomonadales > Halomonadaceae > Halomonas > Halomonas urmiana. The sequence goes on from NZ_VBUI01000006.1 coordinate 92,232, forward strand.
TGAGGCCCCCGATTGGGGCGGAAAGCTCGACGAGGCACAGGGATATCTTCTGGGGCTGCTTGTCGGCGATGGCACGCTAAAGGACGACAAGGCGGTCCTGTCCGTCTGGCCTCAGGCTGCCGTGGCCAATGGCAACGACGTCTCGACAAACGAGGGTGTGCGTGCCGTCATGACTCTGGCGGAAACGGCGGCCAGGAGCCTGCCGCATCGTGCCGACTTCGCAGGCTGGCAGGAAGTGAGCGGGCGGCAAGAATACCGCCTGTCAACCTCGTCGCTGCGCAATCTGGCGCTCGAGGTGGGGATGCAGCCCGGCAACAAGATGATCACGCCCGAACTGGAGCAGGCCTCATCGAGCGGCTATGTCGGGTTCCTGCGTGGTTTCTTCGATGCAGACGGTTCCGTTCAGGGAAGTCAGGCAAAAGGTGTCAGCGTGCGCCTGGCGCAGTCCGACTTTTCCCGACTCGAAGCCGTACAGCGCATGCTGCAGCGTCTCGGCATCATCACCATGCTCTATCAGAACAGGCGGCACGCTGCCAAGCGCGATTTGCCCGATGGCAAGGGGGGGTATCGCGGATACGAGACTTTGCCCCAGCACGAGCTGGTGATCAGCGGAGCTAACCTTGTGCGCTTTGCCGCGCGTATCGGCTTCGGGGACAGTGACAAGCAAGCCTGCCTCGATTCCCTGCTGAACGGGTACCAGCGCCAATTGAACCGTGAACGCTTCGTTGCCCGGGTCGTGGGGCATGAGGAGGTAGGTAGAGAAGCGGTCTACGATGTTCAGGTACCTGGCATAAATGCTTTTGATGCTAATTGTTTTCATGCACATAATTGCGGAGAGCAGCCATTACCGCCCGAGGGTGCCTGCCTGCTCGGCTCGGTGAACCTGACCCGCTTCGTCATCGACCCCTTCGGCAAGACGCCGCGCTTCGACTGGGAGCGCTACCGCCAGGTGGTGGCAATCTTCACCCGCATGCTCGACAACGTGGTGGAGATCAGCGGCCTGCCCTTGGAAGGGCAGCGCCGCGAGATCGAGGCCAAGCGCCGCCACGGCATGGGCTTCCTGGGGCTGGGCTCGACGCTGACCATGCTGAAGATTCCCTACGGCTCGCCCGAGTCGCTGGCCTTCACCGAGGAGGTGAGCCGCAACCTGGCCCTCGAGGGCTGGAAGCAGGCCCTCGAGCTCGCTCGCGAGAAGGGCGCGGCCCCGGCGCTCGCCGAGGACTACGCGATCACCCCGCGGATGATGCGCGAGCGCCCCGAGCTCAAGCGTGACGGCTACGAGGTCGGCGACAAGGTGCCGGGCCGCATCCTCCACGCCCGTTATAGCCGCTACATGCAGAAGGTCGCCGAGGTGGAGCCGGAGCTGGTGGCCCAGCTCGCCGAGCACGGAGCGCGCTTCACCCACCACAGCTCGATCGCCCCCACGGGCACCATCTCGCTGTCACTGGGCAACAACGCCTCCAACGGCATCGAGCCTTCGTTCTCGCACCGCTACTTCCGCAACGTCATCCAGGCGGGCAAGAAGACCAAGGAGCAGGTCGAGGTGGTCTCCTTCGAGTTGGCCGCCTACCGCCACTTCAGCGCCGCCGAGGCGGTGGAGAGCGACCTGCCCGACTACTTCATCACCGCCGACGCGGTGAGCCCCAAGCAGCACGTGGCGGTGCAGGCGGCGGCCCAGGTGTGGGTCGACTCGGCGATCTCCAAGACGGTCAACGTGCCCACCGAGTTTCCCTTCGAGGCGTTCAAGGACCTCTACCTCGACGCCTACGCCAGCAAGCTCAAGGGCTGCACCACTTTCCGCTTCAATCCCGAGGCCTTCCAGGGCGTGCTGGTGCGCGAGGACGACCTCAAGAACACCACCTACGTCTTCGAACTGGAGAACGGCGAGACCGTCGAGCTCGCCGGTGACGAGAAGGTCATCTACGACGGCGAGGAGCACAACGCGGCGAACCTCTATGACGCGCTGAAGGAAGGCACCTATGGCAAGTGGTAAGTCGATCTGCCTGATGCCCAGCGTTAATCACAAACTTTCCGGAGGAGCCTCCTGATGGCCGTCGAGATCAATTCCAAGATCGTGTCCTACAGCGTCAAGAAGGCCGTGGAAGCGCCGCCGCTGGCCGAGGAGAACCCGCTCACGGTGCGCATCCCCTCGCGCCCCGAGGGCACCCTGGAAGCCGTATCGGAGAAGATCTCCTACGTCGGTGCCGAGGGGCGCAAGAAGGTCTACCTGCTGGTGTCGTTCATGCCGGTGGAGGGCGTGGTCAACGGCAAGCGGGTGGTGATCGAGCGCCCGGTGGAGTTCTTCTTCCCCTCCGGCCAGCTCTCCAGCGAGCACCAGTGGATCACCGCGACCATGCGCAGCCTGTCGCTGGCCGCCCGGGGCGGCTACGTCACCCAGGCGGTGGCCGACCTGCGCAAGGTGGCCTGGGATAAGGGCCTGGTGCGCTGCGGCATGAACCGCTGGGGCAAACCGGTGTTTCACGACTCCGAGGTCGCGGCCATCGCCTGGTCGATCCAGCAGATCCTCTATCGCCGCGGCTTCCTCGACCAGGACGGCCACCAGGTGCCGGTGGAGGAGCTGGTTGCCCGCTACGCCCAGCGCCTGGCGAGCGGCCAGCCCTGGCATCCGCCCACCCCGGAGGAGGTCGAGCAGGCCGAGCGCCAGGCGCAGGAGCACAGCGGCGGCGGTCCCGCCGTGGTCGGCCACTGCCCCGAGTGCAACGGCGAGCTGATCATGATGGACGGCTGCCCCACCTGCTACGCCGGCTGCGGCTGGTCCAAGTGCGGATAAGCGAGTCCGCCCAAGGCCCTGTGGATAACGCAAGCCGGATTAGCTGAACGGCCGCCATGGCCAGAAAGACGCCCCGGGACGCAGCGCGCTCCGGGGCGTTTCATTGATGGCATCTGCCCTGCGGGCTCAGTCGCGCAAGACCAGGGTCTCGAAGCGCGGCGTGAGCCGCTCGACCAGCCCCTCGAGATCGACCCGGGGGAGGCCGCCGGGCACCGGCGCGGCGTAGCGCGGGTCCAGGCACTGGTCGTGGCGGGCGAACTGCAGCGCATAGTGGCGCACGCCTCGCGCGGCCAGCGTCAGGGCCAGGCGCTCCACGTCGGCCAGGGTGAAGTCGCGCCCGTGCAGCGTGGTGCGACACTCGAAGGCGACGTCGCCCTCGAGCATCACGTCGAGGCTGTGGGCCAGCCGCGGGGCGATGCCGGGGCGCCCGACGATCGTCTCGACCCGGGACGCCTCGCCCTTCACGTCCAGCCCCACCCAGTCCAGCCTGGATAGCAGGGTCCGCAGCCGTTCCGGGTAGGCGCCGGCGGTATGCAGACCCACGGCGAAGCCCATCGCCCTGGCCTCGTCCACCGCCGCGGGGAGGTCGCGATGCATGACGGGCTCGCCGCCGCTGAATACCACCCCCTCCAGCAGCCCCCGTCGCGCCTCGAGGAAGTCACGCACCGCGGCCCACTCCGCGGTTTCGCCGCGTCGTGGGGCGAGCATCTGCGGGTTGTGGCAGTAGCCGCAGCGCAGTGGACAGCCCTGCAGGAAGACCACGCCGGCCAGGCGGCCGGGAAAGTCCAGGGTGGTCAGCCGGGTCAACCCGGCGACTGGTAGGCGAATCTCGCGGGGTGCGTCCATGGCGGGGCTCTGGTGTGGTGAGGGCTATGTGAAAGCCGCCGGGAGCGACCCCCCGGCGGCTCAGGATCAGCGGGCGGCGGCGCGCTCGGTGAAGGGGGTGCGCTCGCGATGCTCGCTGCGCTTGCCGAGGTTGAACTGGCTGACCGGGCGGTGATAGCCCATCACCCGGGTCCATACCTCGCAGGGCTGGCGACGGTCGGCGGGTAGGGTGTCGCGCTGGGTCTGGATCGTGTTCATGAGCATCTCCTTGGGTGGGCTCAGTGGGTCTCGGCGCCGGCCTGGATGGCCTTCGCCTGTTGCTCTGCCAGCAGGGCGTCGTCGCACTTCGGGCAGAATTCATGCTCGCCGGCCAGGTAGCCGTGGACCGGGCAGATCGAGAAGGTCGGAGTGATGGTCAGGTAGGGCAGCCGGAAGCGCGACAGCGCGGTGCGCACCAGCTGCCGGCAGGCGCGCGTCGAGGAGAGCTGCTCGCGCATGTAGAGGTGCAGCACGGTGCCGCCGGTGTAGCGGGTCTGCAGCGGGTCCTGATGGAGCAGCGCCTCGAAGGGATCGTCGGTGTGTCCCACCGGCAGCTGGCTGGAGTTGGTGTAGTAGGGCGCCTCCGGAGTGCCGGCCTGGAGGATCGCCGGGTAGCGCTTCAGGTCCTCCCGGGCGAAGCGATGGGTGGTGCCCTCGGCCGGAGTGGCCTCGAGGTTGTAGAGGTGTCCGGTCTGCTCCTGGAAGTCGCGCATCCGGTCGCGCACCCGGTCGAGCAGCTCGAGCGCCAGCGCCTGGCCCTCCGGGGCGGCGATGTCGTGGGTATCCTCGCTGAAGTTGCGCACCATCTCGTTGAGGCCGTTCACCCCCAGGGTGGAGAAGTGGTTGCGTAGGGTGCCCAGGTAGCGCTGGCTGTAGGGGTAGAGGCCGGCGTCCATCCACCGCTGGATGCAGTCGCGCTTGATCTCCAGGCTGTCGCGGCCCAGTTCGAGCAGTCGGTCCAGCTCGGCGTAGAGTCCCGCCTTGTCGCCGGCGAAACGATGCCCCAGGCGCGCGCAGTTGATCGTCACCACCCCCAGCGAGCCGGTCTGCTCGGCGCTGCCGAACAGGCCATTGCCGCGCTTGAGCAGCTCGCTGAGGTCGAGCTGCAGCCGACAGCACATGGAGCGCACCATGTGTGGCTCCAGGTCGGAGTTGAGGAAGTTCTGGAAGTAGGGCAGTCCGTACTTGGCGGTCAGCGCGAAGAGCCGCTCGGCGTTGTCGCTCTCCCAGTCGAAGTCGTGGGTGATGTTGTAGGTGGGGATGGGGAAGGTGAAGACCCGTCCCTGGCGGTCGCCCTCCGCCATCACCTCCAGGTAGGCGCGGTTGAGCAGGTCCATCTCGGCCTGCAGTTCGCCGTAGGTGAAGGGCTGCTCCTCGCCGCCGATGAGCGGCACCTGGTCGCGCAGGTCCGCCGGGCAGGTCCAATCGAAGGTCAGGTTGGTGAAGGGCGTCTGGCTGCCCCAGCGGGAGGGCACGTTGAGGTTGTAGATGAATTCCTGGAGCGCTTGCCGGACCGCCGGGTAGTCCAGGCCGTCCCGACGCACGTAGGGTGCCAGATAGGTATCGAAGGAGCTGAAGGCCTGGGCGCCGGCCCACTCGTTCTGCAGGGTGCCGAGGAAGTTGACCATCTGCCCCAGGGCGCTTGAGAGGTGGCGCGGCGGGGCGCTCTCGGCCCGGCCGGGCACGCCGTTGAAGCCCTCGATGAGCAGGGTGCGCAGCGACCAGCCGGCGCAGTAGCCGGTGAGCATGTCCAGGTCGTGGATGTGCAGGTCGCCCTCGCGATGGGCCTGGCCGACCGCTTCGGGATAGATCTCGTCGAGCCAGTAGTTGGCGATCAGCTTGCCGGAGACGTTGAGGATCAGGCCGCCCAGGGAGTAGCCCTGGTTGGCGTTGGCATGGACACGCCAGTCGGCGCGCTGCAGGTATTCATCGACGGTGCTGGCGACATCGACGCGCGCCCTGTCGCAGCGGGGAGGGGTCGTGGTTTTGTCTATATATGACATTAATATCGTTCCAAAACACTACATGTGGTGTATGGAGGCTAACCGCTCGAGTCGGCGAGGGACATGATCCAGGTCAGCAAAGCCGCGCTCGGGGCGCGTGGAGGGACCTGCAGGCAGGCCGAGACGCCGCCCGGGGCGGGCGGCGTCTCATCGATTGCCGGGAAGGATGTCAGTACAGGTGAGATGTCAGGGACGCAGGTCGAGTCGTTCGAAGTGCGGGCGCAGGCGCCGGGTCAGGGCCTCGAGGGTCTCCCAGGACGGAGCGCCGACCACCGGCAGGCAGTAGTCGGGGTCGCGGCAGCGCTCCAGGCGGGCGAGCTGGATGGCGTAGCGGCGCACCCCGCAGTCGGCCAGAGTCATGGCCAGACGCTCCAGGTCCTCCAGTGTGAAGTCCCGCCAGTGCACCGTGGTGCGACACTCGAAGGGCGTTGCGCCCTCCAGCAGCAGTGAGAGGCTGCGGGCCAGCGGCTGCCAGATGCCGCGGCGCCCGCAGATTCGGTCGACGTCGCGCCCGCGGCCCTTGACGTCCAGGGCCACCCAGTCGAGCCACGGCAGCAGTTCGGCCAGGCGCTCAGGATAGGGGCCGGCGGTGTGCAGGCCCACCGCCAGGCCCAGCTCCCGCACCCGCGCGATAGCCGCGTGCAGGTCGGCGTGCAGGGTAGGCTCGCCGCCGCTGAACACCACCGCCTCCAGGGTGGCGTGGCGCGCCGAGAGATAGTCCTCGACCGCCGCCCATTCCCCCGGGGGGGCGCGCCGCGGCGCTATCATGCGGCCGTTCTCACAGTAGCCGCACTGCAGCGGGCAGCCCTGGAGGTGGATCACCGCGGCACGGCGGCCGGGAAAGGCCTCGGTGTCGAGGGTGGCCAGCTCGGCCAGCGGCAGGCGGATATCGTGTGCGCCTGATCCGTGCAGACCCGGCTCGCTCACGGTGCGGCGACGCCGCGAGTGTTGTCCATGCCGGGGCGGCCGTACCAGTAGCCGTCGCACACCTCGGCCTCCACTAGCGCCAGCGGGTCGGGGGCGGGAAGCGCGCCGCGACGGGCCGCATCGAAGTCCACGACCACCTCGGCCATGCCCTCGGCGCGCGGACTCAGCCGCGCGCTCGCCACACCCATCTCGGCCATGGTCGGCAGTTCGTGGCGCAGGTCCTGGCAGGCGCCGGAGAGGGTCTGGATGCCGTTCAGGGTGAACACCTCCCGCGATTCCTGGGAGCGCAGGGCGAGGCCCTCGGGATACTGCTGGCAGACGAACTGGCAGCGGTCCTTGGGCTTCTGGTGGCGCCGCGCGGTGAAGCAGCGCGACGACCAGGCCAGCGGCAGGTGACCGTAGGCGAAGACCTCACAGGGCTGCTCGAGTCCCTGCTCGCGGGAGTCGGTCAGCAGCCGGGTGAGATCGTCCCGGGACATCTCCACCGGCGCCTGCCAGCCTTGCATGCCGGCCCGCGCCAGCACGGCGAGCGAGGCCGGGTTATAGAGGTTGAGCGCGGCCCCGGCGACGAAGGGCAGCCCGGCGGCGGCGAGGCGCTGCACCGCGCTCTGGTCGTTGGCCTCGACAGTGAACTCGCCGTTGTCGCAGAGCTTTCGCAGGTCGCGCAGGTCGGCCTCGGACTCGATCAGGGTCTGGCTCGCCAGCACCACCCGCTTGCCGCTCTGGGCGAGCTCGCGGCCGATCCCCAGCCAGTCATCGAGCTTCATGTCGCGGCGCCGCGAGCAGACCGACTCGCCCAGGGTGACGGTCTCGACGGGCCAGTCGGCGGCCGCGCGGTAGAAGTCGGCGTAGTCCTCGCGGGTCCAGTAGAAGAGCACCGGGCCCAGGCTCAGTTCCAGGGTCGTGGCGGTCATGAAGCCTCCTATTTCCAGCGCCGCTCGTAGGCGCCCAGGGTAGTGGTGGCGCCCTCGGAGAGCTCGCCGAGGCCGGCCATCCAGGCGGGATCCGCGCGGAAGTGGCCGGGGGCGCGCGCGACGCGGTCCAGGGCCTGGCGCCAGATGCCGGCCACCTTCGAGACGTAGGCGGGGCTGCGCTGGCGACCCTCGATCTTCACTGCGCTGATGCCGAGCTCGGCAAGCTCCGGGAGCAGCTCCAGGGTGTTGAGGCTGGTGGGCTCCTCGATGGCGTGGTAGGTCTCGCCGTCGACCGCGAAGCGCCCCTTGCACAGGGTCGGGTAGCCGGCCCGCTCGCCTTCGGCGTAGCGGTCGATCAGCACGCCGTTCAGGCGCGATTCCAGGCCCCGGGGCGTCTCCTCCCAGCGCACGTGGGCCGCCGGTGAGCAGACGCCGCGGGTGTTGGGCGACTCGCCGGTGAGATACGACGACAGGTAGCAGCGCCCCTCGGCCATGATGCACAGGCTGCCGAAGGCGAACACCTCGAGCTCCACCGGGCTCTGCTTCGCCAGGTCGCGGACCTGGGTGATGGAGAGCACCCGGGGTAGCACCGCGCGCCTGATGCCGAACTGCTCGTGATAGAAGCGCAGCGCCTCGTGGCTGGTCGCCGAGCCCTGCACCGAGAGGTGGCGGTCGAGGCCCGGATGGCGCCGGGCGGCGTAGTCGAGCAGCCCCATGTCGGCCATGATCAGGGCGTCGACACCGAGCTCGGCGGCCTGGTCCACGGCGCGGGTCCACATCGCCCAGCCGTCCGGCTGTGGATAGGTGTTGATGGCGCAGAACACCCGTTTGCCGCGGGCGTGGGCGTAGTCGATGCCCTCCCCGGCGCGCTTGTCGGTGAAGTTGAGCCCGGCGAACTGACGCGCGTTGGTGGTGTTCTGGAAGCCGAAGTAGACGGCATCGGCGCCCTCGTTCACGGCGCGCTTCAGGGCGGGCAGGTTGCCGGCGGGGCAGACGAGCTCCATGGCGCGACTCCTCTCGATGAAAACTCGACCATGCTAGTCGACCCTCCCGGTCCCGCCCTTGACGGGCGTCATGCCGGGCCGGCATTCGTCACCGGCATGATCCAGATCATGTCCTGCCCACCGTTCGGCCCCCGGCCGTGGCGTGTGCGCGCGCCTGACCTAGGCTGTGATCAGGCCTGTTCACCATGCGGGGTGGCCATGGACATCGAACGCCTCTTCGACGAGAGCTACGTGCGGGTGCTGAGCCGCGAGGTCGAGGGGCGGGGGTTCTTCGCGGCCTTCTACGAGCGCTTTATTGCGTCCTCGCCAGCCGTCGCCGCGAAGTTCCTCCATACCGACATGGCGCGCCAGCGGGCCATGCTGAAAAAGTCGTTCTATCACCTGCTGACGTTCTACGTGTCAAGCCATGCCGACTACTACCTGCAGCAGGTGGCGATCAGCCACGATCGCGCCCACCTCGATATCTCCCCGGCGCTCTATGACCTCTGGCTCGAAACCCTGATCGACACGGTTCGCACCTTCGACGAGCAGTTCGATGACGACGTCGAGCTGGCCTGGCGGCTGGTGATGACGCCGGGCATCGTCTTCATGACCTTCCATTACGACCGCGGCACCCGTTGCGACTAGGCGAATGCAGGAAGCCCCCAGGGGCAGATGTCCCTGGGAGCCGATACCGTGGAGTCAGCAGATTGTCGGGTCAGGAAGCGGCCCCGGCCTGGCGTCGCAGAGCGGGCAGAAGTCGGCCTGCTCGCCGTGGCCGAGACGCAGCCCGGTGTGGTTATCGGCGATCTGCCGGTAGAGCCCCTGGAAGCCGGGGCTGCCTTCGGCGGGGATCAAAAGCGGGATGCGGGGCGACATCTCATCCAGCTCGGCGGCGGGGATACAGCGCTCGATGAGCGGATAGACGTGGCGGCTCTCGCTGTACAGGTGATGGTGATAGAGCTCGCTGAAGGCGCGGGCCAGGTTGAGCCGGTTGTCGTCGAGCTCCTCCTCCGGCATGTCATCCGCCTGGCGGCGGAAGGTCGCCTCGAGCTCGTTTCCATCGCGGGTGATCCGCCGGTGCTCCTCGGAGAGCACCACCAGCAGCTCGGCGCTCTGGGCATGGCAGCCGGCCAGGCGGGCGAAGAGGGCGTCCTCCACCGGGTGGTGCCACTCTTCGGGCTGGTGGGTCAGGTAGTGGCAGAGCCTGGCCAGCAGCCGGTAGTCGGGGAGTTCGTCGCAGGCCGCGATATGCAGCTGGCGGTCGAGGATGCAGAGCAGCGCCGCATAGCGATGGTGGTCGGCGTGCAGGCGTTCGAGAACGATGGCTTTCATGGTGGCCTCCTTGACGCACCGCCGGGTGGCGGTGCGTCGCGGCTGGGCGCCGGCCGGGGTCAGCCGGCGCGTTCGAAGAGCAGGTTGTTCTCCAGGTGGATGTGCTGCATCAGGTCGTCACGGAACTCACGCAACCCGGTATAGAGGGCGCGCCAGGTGGTGCAGGCGCCCTTGGGCGGGGTGATGTCGTCGGTCAGCGCCGCCAGCTGCTCGAGGTGTTCACCGTGGTCGTCGTGCTCGTGGCGCATCACCGCGATGGGCCCCTGGGCCTGGGCGCCCATGCCCCGGCGAAGCATCGGGAAGAGGATCTGCTCTTCCTTCTGCATGTGGCTCTCCATCTCCTGATGGATCGTGGTGAGCAGGTCGGCCAAACCGTTGGGGCAGGTGTCGCGCTCGCCGTGGACCTGCTCGACGCGACGGGCCATGCGCACCAGTTCGGGCAGCTGCTGGCGATGGACGTCGTGGTAGCGGGTCAGGATATGCTCGATCAGTTCGTCGTTGCTGGCCGACTGCCAGTCGCGCTCGTCGCTGGTCCCGGCCGGCAACGCCTCGAGCGCGTTCACCAGCGCCTGGGCTGACAGGCCGATGCGCTCGGCGGCCTCGCGCAGGCTGATGCGGCCGCCGCAGCAGAAGTCGATGTTGTGGTCGCGGAACACCCGGGTGGCGCCGGGCAGGGTCAGGGCGGTGCGGCCGACGGTCTGTTCGATCAGGCTCATGGCAGGAGCTCCTTGGTCAGATAGGTGACGGCCTACCTAAAGCAAGCGGCGTGCCAGTTTCCAACGGCCTGTTTTATAGGGCATTGATGCCAGGATGGTGAAAAGTACCCGACTCGATTAGGGTAGATAAAACCCTTCAAGGTGAATATCACCATGCTCGACGAGACCCTGCTGGCGGACCTGGTCGCCGACCTTCCCAGTGCGGTACGCCTGCAGCGCCTGGTGCGGACCCTGCGCGAGGGCTTTCGCTGCGGCGCCGTCTGCCTGCTGCGCCTGGAGGAGGGCAGCCTGGTGCCGCTGGCCGTGGACGGCCTGGTGCGCGAGGCGCTGGGACGGCGCTTCGAGGTGGCCCAGCACCCGCGCCTCGCCATCATCCTCACCAGTCGGCGCACCACCCTCTTTCCGCCGGATGCCAGCCTGCCCGACCCCTACGATGGCCTGGTGGAGCAGCAGCCCGGCCAGCCGCTGCACGTCCACGACTGCATGGGCATCAGCCTGCACGTGGAGGGGGAACCCTGGGGGGCACTGACCCTGGATGCGCTGGAGGCCGGGACCTTCGATGCCGCCGACCGGGCGGCCCTGGAACGCTATGCGCTGCTGGTCGAGGCGGCGGTGCGGGTCAGCCGCCTGGAGCGTGACCTGCGCGCCCTGCGCATGGCCCAGCAGGAGAGCGGCCTGCCGCTGGCGGCGCCCGAGGCGCGCGATATCCTCGGCCACAGCGCGGAACTGCAACGGCTGCTGCGTGAACTCGATGTGGTGGCGGGAGTGGACCTGCCGGTGCTGCTCAGCGGCGAGACCGGGGTGGGCAAGGAGCTCTTCGCCCGTCGCCTTCACCGTCGCTCCGCTCGCCACGCCGCGCCGCTGGTGCAGGTCAACTGCGCCGCCCTGCCCGAGTCGCTGGCCGAGAGCGAGCTGTTCGGCCATGTGAAGGGGGCCTTCTCCGGCGCCACCGCCGAGCGCGCCGGGCGCTTCGAGGCAGCCGACGGCGGTACCCTGCTGCTCGACGAGGTGGGCGAGCTGTCGCTGCCGGTCCAGGCCAAGCTGCTGCGCGCCCTGCAGGAGGGCGAGGTACAGCGCCTGGGCGAGGATGTCCCGCGGCGCGTCGACGTGCGCATCATCGCGGCCACCAACCGGCAGCTGGCCGAGGCGGTACGCGAGGGCGGCTTCCGCGCCGACCTCTACCACCGCCTGTCGGTCTATCCGGTGGCGATACCGCCGCTGCGCGAGCGGGGCAGCGACGTGCTGGTGCTGGCCGGCCACTTCCTGGAGATCAACCGCACCCGGCTGGGGGTGCGCAGCCTACGCCTCTCGCCGGATGCCGAGGAGATGCTGCTGGCCTATGCCTGGCCGGGCAACGTGCGTGAACTGGAGCACGTGATCAGCCGCGCGGCGATCAAGGCCCTGAGCCACGGCGCGCGGCGTGACGAGATCATCACCCTGGTGCCCGAGTGGCTTGACCTGCCCGTCCCCGAGGGAAGCGGGAGCCGCGCACCGGAAGCGTCGGAGCACGCCGGTCAGCTCGGCGCATCGAGCCTGCGCGCAAGGGTGGAGCAGGCCCAGCGCCGGGCGATCCGCGAGGCCCTGGAGGCCTGTGACGGCCGCTGGGCGGCGGCCGCGCGGCGCCTGGAGCTGGACCCCTCCAACCTGCACAAGCTGGCCCGGCGGCTGGGGCTGAAGCCCGGTCGCTGAGCCTTTCCATTGCCCCTTGATCGAGGTCATCCTGCGACAGCTTTCCGCTGGCGGAGGCATCATCCCCGTGCTAGATAGTGACTGATTACTATCTTCTGAGGCTCGATCATGTCGCAGCGCCAGCATCTCCCCGCCGACGAGCGTCGGGAGCGCACCGTGGAGGCCGTTATCGAGCTTTGCGGCCGTGAGGAGCCTGCCACCTTGACCACCGGGCGCATCGCCCGCCGCATGGGTGTCACCCAAGGGGCGCTGTTTCGCCACTTCGCCAGCAAGGAGGCCATCTGGGAGGCGGCGGTGGCCTGGGTCGCCGAGCGGGTAATGGCGAGGGTGGCCGCCGCCGCCGAGGGCAGCGAGGCCCCCCTGGAAGCGCTTGAGGCGATGTTCCTGGCCCACGTGGCCTTCATCGCCGAGCATCCGGGGGTGCCGCGGCTGCTGATGGGCCAGCTGCAGCACCCGCGGCCCACCGCCGCCAGCCGCCTGGTGCGCGAGCTGCTGGAGCGCTATCGGCGTCGCCTGCTTGGCCTGCTCGAGGAGGCCGGGCGTCGGGGGCAGCTGCGAGCCGGGCTCGATCTGGACGCGGCGGCGACCCAATTCATCGGCTGCGTCCAGGGGCTGGTGCTGCAGTCGCTGATCGCCGACGACGTGGCGGGCATCGTCGACCGGGCGCCGGCGGCCTTCGAGCTCTACCGACACGGCATTTGCGCGGATGCGGGAGGTGACGCATGAGGCCCGCGATACGCCGGCTGGGGCGGGGACTGGCGGTGCTGATCGGCGTCGTCGTGGGCGTGGCGCTGCTGGTGGTCTTCGTGGCCAACCGGCAGACTCCCGAGCGCCAGGAGGCGGCGGCCGCCGTTACCCCGGTCAGGTTCGTCGAGGTCCGCCCCCTGGCGCTGCGCCTGGAGGCGCGCGGCCACGGCGTGGCGCGCCCCGCCGAGACCTGGCAGGCGACGGCCAGCGTGGCGGGGCGGGTAGTGAAGCGCCACCCGGAACTGGAGAGCGGTACACTGCTGCCCGAGGGCACCCTGCTGGTGGCCCTGGATCCCAGCCGCTATGAGCTGGCCATCGCCGAGGCCGAAGCGGAGCTGGCGAGCCTGGCCGGCGAGCTGACCCAGCTCGAGGCCGAGGAGGCGAACACCCGCCGCCTGCTGGCGCTTGAGCAGCAGGCGCTCGCCCTGGCCGAGCAGGAGCTGGCGCGCATCGAGCGCCTGGCGGCCAGCGGCTCGGTCTCCAGCTCCCGGCGTGACGAGCAGCGCCGCAGCACCCTGGGCCAGCGCCAGGCGGTCGCCTCGCTGGAGGACGGCTTGGCGCTGATGCCGGCGCGGCGCGAGGTGCTCGAGGCGCAGCGCGAGCAGGCCAGCGTGCGCCTGGCCCAGGCCCGCAAGGACCTGGCTGACACCCGCTTCGAAGCGCCCTACGACCTGCGCCTGGCCGCGGTGGAAGTGGAGCTGCATCAGTTCGTCGGCACCGGACAGCGGCTGTTCCAGGCCGAGAGCCTGGCGGCCGCCGAGGTGGAGGCGCACATTCCCATCGCCATGATGCGCCGCCTGCTGGGCGCGGTCATGCCGGAGGCGCCCACCGGCGAGGGGCTGGATCTCTCGGAGCGGCTGGACTTCTCGGCGGTGCAGGCCGAGCTCTTCCTGGCCGGCGCCGAGGGCGTGGGCTGGTCGGGGGAGCTGGTGCGCGTGGCCAGCGGCCTGGACCCGACCACCCGCACGGTACGTGCCGTGGTGCGGGTCGAGCATCCCTATCGCGATGCCCGGCCGCCGGACCGTCCGCCACTGCAGCGCGACATGTATGTGCGTACGCGGCTCAGCGCGCCCAGTCCCGAGCCTCGCCTGGTGATACCGGCCAGTGCGGTGCACCAGGGTGAGGTGTGGCTGGTGGATGCCGAGGATCGCCTCGAACGGCGCGCGGTGAGCGTGGCCTTCGAGCAGGGCAACCTGGCGGTGATCGCGTCCGGTCTGGCGCCGGGCGATAGGGTGGTGGTCGATGACCTGCCCGCGGCGATCGCCGGGATGGCGCTTGAGCCACGTCGTGACGAGGCCCTGGAGGCGAGCGTCGCCGAGCAGGCCCAGCCATGATCCGCTGGTTCGCCGCCCACCCCACCGCCGCCAACCTGCTGCTGGTGCTGCTGCTCGCCGCCGGTCTCTTCACCGCCCCGTCGCTCAAGCGCGAGACCTTCCCCGACTACCGCCCGGTGGAGGTGAACGTCGAGGTGGTCTATCGCGGGGCCAGCGCCGCCGACGTGGAGGATGCCGTATGTCGTCGCCTCCACGAGGCGGTGAAGGGGGTGGAGTTCCTCGACGAGTTCGTCTGCGTAGCCCAGGACAACCTGGCCAGCGCCACCGCCACCATGCAGGCCGGCGGCGATCCCCTGCGCTTTCTCGGCGAGATCGACACCGAGGTCGGTGCCATCAGCGAGTTTCCAGCCCGGGCCGACCCACCGGTGGTACGCGAGCTGCATCGCAGCGACCCGGTCGCGGCGGTCGCGGTGTCATCCGACATGCCCGCCGGCCAGCTCGAGGCGTACGCCCTGCGCCTGGAGGAGCGCATCATGGCGCTGCCCGGTGTGGCGGACGTGGCGATCCACGGCATGTCCCAGCGCCAGTGGCAGGTGGAGGTGCCCGGCGAGGTGCTCGGCCAGCACGGCCTCTCGGCCCGCGAGCTGGCGCGGCGGATCTCGGCTCAGAGCCTGGACCTGCCGCTGGGCACCCTGGAGACGCCCGAGCGCGAACTCCTGCTGCGCTTCACCGACCAGCGCCGCTCGCTCGCCGAGCTGTCGCGCCTGGTGGTGATGTCCGATCCGGCCGGCGGCGAGCTGACCCTGGGCGACATCGCCACCCTGACCGAGACCGGCGAGCGCGAGGAGGAGAAGCTTCGCTTCAACGGCGAACCGGCGCTGGTGCTGGAGGTGAGCAAGAGCCTGCGCGACGACTCCCTGACGGTGAAGGAGCGCCTCGAGGGACTGATCGCGGCGGAGCGCCGCCGCTTCGACGATGGCATTACGCTGACCCTGACCCAGGACATGACCGGCATCGTGCGTGACCGCCTGCAGATGCTGGTGGCCAACGGTGTCATGGGGCTGGCGCTGGTGGTGCTGGTGATGAGCCTGTTCTTCCGCCCGCGCCTGGCGCTGTGGGCGGTATTAGGTCTGCCCGCGGCCTTCATGGGGGCCTTCCTGGTGATGGGGCTCGCCGGGCTGTCGCTCAACATGATCACCCTGGTGGCACTGTTGATGGCCATCGGCATCGTCATGGACGACGCCATCGTGATCACCGACAACATCGCCGCCCACGCCGGGGAGGGTGCCACGCCGCTGGAGGCGGTAGTGGCGGGGACCCGTCAGGTGTTGCCCGGGGTGCTGTCCTCCTTTCTGACCACCGCCTCGGTCTTCGTGCCGCTCTCCTTCCTGGCCGGCGAGCTGGGCGCGGTACTGGAGGTGCTGCCGGTGGTGCTGATCGCCGCCCTGGCGGCGAGCCTCATCGAGGCGTTCTGGATCCTGCCCCACCATCTCAAGGGCAGTCTCAAGGACAGTGTGAAACACCTACAGCAGAGCCATGATTCCCGCTTTCGCAGCGCCTTCGACCGCCGCTTCGAGCGTTTCCGCGAGGGCGTGGGGCGGCTGGCCGACCGGGCGATCCGATTCCGTCATGCGGTGCTGGGGGCGGTGCTGGCCGTGATGCTCGGATCGGTGGGCTTTATGGCCGGTGGCCACGTCGGCAGCGAGGCGATGCCCGACATCGACGGTGACGTGCTGGAGGCACGCATCCTGATGCCTCAGGGCACGCCGCTCGAGCGCACCGAAGCGGTGGCCGCGCGGGTCGAGGCGGCCATGGGCGAGCTCGACGCCCGTTATTCCCCCGAGCAACCCGAGGGCGCGGCGCTGGTCGAGGCGATCCAGGTGCGCTTCAACCACAACCCCGGCGCCCGGGAGGCGGGCCCCCACGTCGCCACGGTCAGCGTCGACCTGCTCACCGCCGAGCGCCGCACCCTGACCCTGGATGCGCTGACCGCCGAGTGGCGAGAGACGATCGGCGAGATCGCGGGAGTGCAGCGCCTGATCATCCAGGAACCGGGCTTCGGCCCCGCCGGGGTACCCGTGGAGGTGCGCCTGACCGGCGAGGATCTCGAGGCCATGAAGGCGGCGGCGCTCGAGCTGGCCACGCGCCTCGAGGGCTATTCGGCGGTCTACAACGTCATGCATGACCAGCGCCTCGGAAAGCCCCAGCGCGCCTACTCCCTGGCATCGGGCGCCCACGGCCTGGGGCTCACCGCCGAGGAAGTGGCGAGTCAGCTGCGGGCCGGCCTGCTCGGCGAGATCGCCGATACCCAGCGTATCGGCGAGCAGGAGATCGAGGTGCTGGTGCGCCAGGCCGAGGCCGACCGCGACGGCCTCGACGACCTGGCCGACCAGACCCTGATGCTCCCCGACGGCAGTCGGGTACCGCTCTCGGTGGTCACGGACGTCGCCGAGCGCCGCGAGTGGGCGCGTATCACCCGCATCGACGGGCGTCGTACCGTCACCGTGGAGGCCAACGTGGATGCCCGTCAGGCCAGCGGGCAGGCCATCGTCGACGATCTCGTCGACAGTGGCTGGCTGGCCGACTTCGAGGGGCGCCATCCCCAGGTGGCGGTTACCTTCGAGGGGCAGGTGGCCAGCTCCGCCGAGACCGGCGGCTCCATCGCCCGCGGCCTGCTGATCGGCCTGGTGGGCATCTTCGTGATCCTGTCGTTCCAGTTCCGCAGCTACGTGGAGCCGTTGATCGTGATGCTCTCGATTCCGCTGGCCTTCATCGGCGCCCTCTGGGGGCACGTGATCATGGGCTACTACCTCTCCATGCCCTCGCTGATCGGCGCCGCCTCGCTGGCCGGCATCGTGGTCAACAACGCCATCCTGCTGATCCACTTCATCAAGTCCCACCGCGAGCAGGGGCTGGACGCGGTAGCGGCCGCCGGCCAGGCCAGTCGCGACCGGCTGCGCGCCATCCTGATCGCCTCCACCACCACCATCGCCGGCCTAGCGCCGCTGCTGGCCGAGACCAGCAGCCAGGCGGATGCCATCAAGCCGCTGGTGATCGCCGTGGTGTTTGGTCTGCTCAGCGCCACCCTGCTGGTGCTGCTGGTGATCCCAGCACTCTACGTATTATTCGACGACTGGGGGTGGGTCAGGGAGGTGGAGAGCCCCGCGGCGGCTTGACCCCTTGCCGTTGACGACTACCTTGTAAGGTGTATTTTCTATGCACCTATTTGGGCGGGTTCCGAATGCTGACGGTTGCGGGACTGTATCTCTCCTGATCTAGGGGCACTTCGTTACCACCGGGGAGGGCGCTATGCTCAAGGTCCAGCTCTATCGCTACCATCCCGATGAGGATGACCGGCCACGCCTCGAGACGCTGGACGTGGAGGAGCGCTTCCGCAAGGCGATGGTGCTCGATGTCCTCGAGCACCTGAAGCGGCGCGATGCCACCCTGGCCTATCGGCGCTCCTGCCGCGAGGGTGTGTGTGGCTCCGATGGCATGAACATCAACGGCAAGAACGGCCTGGCCTGCATCACGCCGGTGGAGGAGGTGCTGGGACGCGGCGATACCCTGACCCTGCGCCCGCTGCCGGGCATGCCGGTGATCCGCGACCTGGTCGTCGATCAGACGCTGTTCTTCCGCCAGTTCGAGAAGATCCGCCCCTGGCTGATCAACGATACGCCGCCGACCGCTCGGGAGCGCCTGCAGAGTCCCCAAGAGCGCGAGAAGCTCGATGGCCTCTACGAATGCATCCTGTGCGCCTGCTGCAGCTCGGCCTGTCCCTCCTGGTGGTGGAACCCGGACAAGTACATCGGCCCGGCCGGTCTGATCCAGGCCTACCGTTTCCTGATCGATAGCCGCGATACCGCCACCGACGAGCGGCTGGCCGAGCTCGACGACCCCTTCAGCGTGTTCCGCTGCCGACAGGTCGCCAACTGCACCTGGGTGTGTCCCAAGGGGCTCAATCCGATGCGCGCCATCGGCCATATCAAGGCGATGCTGCTGGGGCGTGGGACGTGAACGTCCGACAGCCGTGATCCTGAAGGCCAGGCAGGCGACTGACAGAGGAGGAGAGCGTCACGGTGTGTCGGAGGGCGTGGTCGGCTGCTCTCGGGAACAGGGCGCCCCCCGACCGAGGGCGTGACAGACAGCGAGACGAGAAGAGGCGTTAGGCGATGAACAGGCGCACGGTAAGGCAGGAGACTCCAGGTGAAATGACCCCGTGGTGCCGCTCGCGACGGTGGCTGCGGGTCGCTGGCGGTGCCGTGATCGCGATCACCCTGACGGCGGGGAGCGTCGCCGGGGACGCAGAGCCAGTGGGTCCCGACCTGACCGACAAGCTGCGCGGGCTGCTGGTCAAGGAGATGGTCGAGATCGAGGTGGCGATGCAGGAGACGTACAGCGCCATCGTCCAGGGCCGGCATGACGAGGTGGCGCGCCGCGGCCAGGCCATCCACGACAGCTTCATCCTCGAGCAGTCTCTTACCCCGCAGGATCGTCGCGACCTGAAGGGCGCGGTGCCGGCGGAGTTTCTGGAGCTGGACGCGAGGCTGCATCGGCTGGCGGCGTCCCTGGCCGAGGCGGGAAGAGAGCGGAACACACCCCGGCAGGTGGACCTCTTCGGTCGCATGACCGACTCCTGCGTGGCCTGTCACAGCCGCTACGTGACGGATCGCTTTGGGGGGCTCGAAGCGCCGTCCCTGCCCGAGAGGCCTGAGGACGGGACGCCATAGCACGGACGAGCACATGGGACGGGTACAGATCGGTCGCCCGCTCCATGGCAGCAGCGCGGCCGTCTGCGGCGAGAGCGCCGTGCCCAGGCTCTGGCGCCACGCCCACAGCGGGGCGAGCCAGTCGGCGTCGCCCATGATCGCGCCGGCGGTCAGGTCGCTGTGACCCCTCGGTGGGGCGGCGATCCGACCGGCACAAGCGGCGCCAGAGGCCCGGAGAGCGCGAGAGACGCGACGATTCCTCGAACGCATACGCCGACGCCCCGACCATGTCGGGGCGTCGGCGTATCGGGCCGTGTTCCTGGGTCTACGTCAGGCGGCGTCGAGGGGGCGCGACGGGCCGAAGTGCTCGTAGTGACGACGCTCGTCGGGCACGCCGAGCGCGGCCAGCGCCCGGTCCACGGCGGTCATGAAGCCCTGGGGACCGACGAAGTAGCAGCGGGCGCCCTCGGGCAGCAGGCGCGCCAGTAGCTCGCGGTCGATGCGTCCGATATGGTCGGCGTCAGAGCCGCGCTCGTGGACGCTCACGGCGCGCAACCGCTGGGGGTGCTCGGCGGTCAGCGCCGCTACCTCGTCGCGGAAGGCGTGGTGCTCGGCGTCCAGGGCGGCGTGTAGGTAGATCACCCGGCGCCCCGCGGCCAGGGCGTGGCGCGCCATCGGCAGCAGCGGGGTCTGGCCGACGCCGCCTGAGGCCAGCAGCAGCGGCTCGTCGCCGTCCTGCAGGGTCAGCTCGCCGGCGGGCGGCAGCAGCTCCAGGGTATCGCCCACCGCCATGGCATCGTGGAAGTGCCGGCTCGCCCGGCCCTCGGGTTCGCGCTTGATCGAGATCCGATAGGAGCGGCCGTTGGGCACGTCCGAGAGGCTGTAGTGGCGATAGACCGGTTCACCGTCGATGGTCAGCCGCACGCCGATGAACTGGCCCGGCGCGTGATCGGCCACCGGACCGCCGTCCTCGGGCTCCAGCATGAAGGAGCGGATCACCGCGCTCTCGCGGCGGATATCGGCGATGCGAAAGCGCCGCGTGCCGCGCCAGCCGCCGGGGCGCTGGGCGAACGCATGGTAGCGATGGTCCTCCAGCTCGATGAGTAGGCCGGCGAGCTCCTCGTAGAGGCCGCTCCAGGCCGCGGCGACCTCCGGCGTCACCGCCTCGCCGAGCACCTCGCCGATGGCGGCCATCAGGCACTCGCCGACGATGGGGTACTGGTCGGGCTGGATGCCGAGGGCGACGTGCTTGCCGACGATGGTGCCCATCGCGCCTCGCGCCTGCTGGGGATCCTGGCGCAGCTGCACGTAGGCGAGCACCGCGCCGGCCAGCGCCCGTGGCTGGCCGCCATCGTGCTGGTGGGCCTCGTTGAACAGCGGCTTCACCTCGGGATAGCGCGAGAACATCAGCGGGTAGAAGCATTGGGTGATGGCGTCGAGATGTTCGGCCACCACGGGGGCGGTGGCGGCGATCAGGCGTTCCTGGTCTGGCGTCAGCATGGCAGGGCTCCGGTCAGGGGGTGTCTTTTAAGATGCAAGTAAAATACATCTTTATGAGCCCCGTCGATACCCCGAGGGCTGACACAAAATGTCGCAGGACAACTAGTAAGCCCAGACGATGGTCAGCAGCATGCCCCAGGCCAGCACGCCGGCGGCCATGATGGTGTAGGTGGCCGACATGGTGTTGACGTCATCGTCGCTGCGCTCACACAGCGCCTGCAGGCCGTGATAGAGCAGGCTGCAGGAGATGCCCAGCGCGACCAGCATCGCCAGGGCGTTAAGCAGCAGGCTGGGGATCAGCAGCACGATGGACGCGGACCACAGCGGCAGCGGGGCCAGGGCGGCCAGCAGGTAGGCGTCGTGGTAGCTGAGCGACAGCTCGCGGGTGGTATTGACCACGGCGTGGATCAGCCAGCCCATCAGGAAGAAGGTGAGCAGCTCGGCCAGGAACAGGATGGTCGTGATGAAGCGCCACTCCCGGCCGGCGAAGCCGGCCACGAAGTCGTCGCCATAGTGGGTGCCGGCGTAGTAGAGCAGCAGCGGCGGCAGCAGTGACATGGGTAATACCAGGCACCAGGCCAGCACGGGAATAGGGATTTGGCGCTGCTGCAGCGACTTCCAGCCTGCCTGGCGGGTGAAGGGCAGCTTGAATATCGTCACAGGGTTCATGGAGAACCTCCTCGTGTCTCGGGGGTGATAAAATATCACGGCGTGATATTATGAATTAATCATTAGGTCCCGGTTCATTCTCTGTCAAGCCGACGCGGGCCCAGCCATGCCGCCTGGTCACGCCTCCAACGGATCGACAACTGCCCATGAGTGACGATGCCTTGACCAAGCAGGACTTCCAGCGCCTCTCCCACTTCCGCTATCAGCTGCGCTGTTTCCTGCGACAAAGCGAAGACATCTGCCGCGAGCACGGCCTGACGCCGCTGCAGTACCAGCTGCTGCTGCACTTGCTCGGCTTCGAGGGGGGAGAGTGGGCCTCGGTGGGCCAGCTGGCGGAGCGCCTACAGGCCAAGCACCACGGCACGGTGGCGCTGGTGGATCGCTGTCAGCAGCTGGGTCTGGTGGAGCGACGCCCGAGTCGCGCCGATCGTCGGCGCATCGAAGTGCACCTGCTGCCTCGCGGCAGCGAGCTGGCACGGCGCATCGCCGAGCTGCACCAGCCCGAGCTGCGCCACCTGCAGGAGGAGTTTCATCTCCCTGGCTGGCCTGAATCTTCCTGAGCCGCCTGCGGCAGCCGCTGATCTGGGTCAACGCGACCTTGGGTGGTTCTCTGCTCCCATGGTGGCCACCATTTCCCTTGCCTTGCAGGAGACCACATGAGCGATACGCATCAACAGGACTGGGATCCCCGCGCCGAGGGCGTGCTCGAGGACCAGATTGCCGCCTACGATGAGATGCGCCAGCGCTGCCCGATGGCCTTCAGCGACTATTTGCAGTGGTCGCTGCTGCGCCATGCCGACGTGATGCGGGTGTTGGAAGATCACGATACCTTCAGTAACGCGGCCAGCCGCCACCTGTCGGTACCCAACGCCATGGACCCGCCCGAGCACACCCGCTTTCGGCGCCTCATCGAGCCCTATTTCGGCCCCGACGCCATGGCCGAGTTCGCCCCGACCTGCCAGGCCATCGCCGAGGCCGTGGTGGACCGCCTGCCCGCCGACGGCGAGGTGGAGGCGATGACCGAGATGGGCCAGGACTTCGCCCTGGAAATCCAGTGCGCCTTCATGGGCTGGCCGGCGAGCCTCCATGAGCCGCTGCGAGCCTGGGTCCGGCGCCAGCAGGCCGCCACCCTGGCGGGCGACCGCGAGGCGCTGGGCGAGCTGGCGCTCGAGTTCGACGGCGTGATCCGCGAGCTGCTGGAAAGCCGCCGCGAGGCCGGCGACGCGGCCCCAGACGACGTCACCACGCGGATCATGAACGAGAGCGTGGAGGGGCGCGCACTGACCGACGAGGAGATCGTCAGCATCCTGCGCAACTGGACGGTGGGTGAGCTCGGCACCATTTCGGCGAGCATCGGCATCCTGATGCGCTACCTGGCGGCCAATCCCGAGCTGCAGGGTCGCCTGCGCGCCGATCGCCGCCTGCTGGCGGCCGCCATCGACGAGATCCTGCGCCTCGATGCGCCGCTGATGTCCAACCGTCGCATCACCACCCGGGCGGTGGAGATCGGCGGCCATCGCCTCGAGCCCGGCGAGCGTTTGACGATCCTGTGGGGCTCGGTCAATCGTGACGAGGCGGTTTTCGACGGCGCCGACGAGGTGCGGCTGGATCGCGATCCCAGAGACAACCTGCTCTACGGGACCGGCATCCATGTCTGCCCGGGAGCGCCACTGGCGCGCATGGAACTCGAGGACTTCATGCAGGCGCTGCTCGACGCCACGGTCGAGATTTTCCTGTTGTCGGATCGCCCCGCGGTGCGCGCCCTCTACCCCGCCGGCGGCTACTCCGAGGTGCCGCTGCACGTGCGTCGCTGACGACGGGTAACGCCCTCTATGTCCCAGGAAGGCGCCCAAAGGGGTGCCTTCCTGTCGTTTGGTGACAGGGGGCTCAGAGCCCGATGCGATGCGCCCGGTCGGTGAAGAAGATACCGCTGGGCGATTCGCTCTCGAGTTCCGTCAGCACCTCGAAGGTGCGGGTGTCGTAGACGGTGATCCGATCGCTGTCGCGGGCCGAGACCCAGGCGTGCTCACCCTTGGGCGTGAACTCCATGTGCAGCACCGCCTCGCCCGGGGAGAGGGTGCGGATGACCTGCCGCGTTTCGGTGTCGATCACCTGTACCACGTCGTTGTCGGGGTGGGCGAAGTTGACCCACACCTGGCGCTCGTCGGGGCGGCTCATCACGAAGATCGGCTGGCCGTGCACGGGGATGCGCTCCACCAGCGACCAGTCGTCGGCGTCGGCGACCAGCACCTCGTGGCGACCCACCGCCGGCAGCCAGGCCTCGTCGCCGGCCACCGCCCAGCCCTCCAGGTGCGGCATCTTGTAGACCGGCAGGCGCGCCTCGCCGCGGCCGTAGTCGGGCAGGATGCGCGTGACACCCTCCTCGACGTGCCACAGGTCCAGCAGCGCCAGGCCGTCCTCGCCGAACAACCCGGCGATGTAGTAGCGCCCATTGGGGCCGATCAGCGCGTCGTAGGGCGCCTCGCCGATATCGGCAAAGCGCGTCACCTCTGGCGCCTCGCCGTTCATATCGATCATGGCGATCTCGCCGGCCTCGAACAGGCTGTAGACGAAGCGGTTTCCCGGCGCGTCCACCAGCCCCACCACCTTGGAGCGCACGGTCTCGCCCTGGGCGTTGCGATAGGTGGCCGGAATCTCGGCCACCGGCGCGAGGGTCTGGCTGTCGAAGAGCCGCACCCCGCCCGGCGTGTAGTTGGCCACCGCCACCAGCGAGCCGTCCTGGGAGATGGCGCCGCCGATGCTGTTGCCGGACTGCATCACCCGGTGGGTGATGTCTCCGCTGAGCAGGTCGACCCGGCTCAGCCCGCCGTCGCGGCCGAAGACGAAGGCGTAGCGGGCGTCGCGGGAGAATTTCACCGAGGCGTGTGACAGGTCGCCCAGCCCCTCGACGCGCGTGAGGATCCGGCGCTCGCTGGTGTCCACCACCGCCAGGCTGCCGGTGGCGCGCTCCACCACCACGCCGAGGTCGCCGGTGCCGCGCAGCTCGGCACTCGAGGTGGCCTGGCAGCCGGCCAGCAGGGCGAGCAGTGAGACGGCGGCGAGGGGCTTGCGAAGGGGGGCAGGCATCAAGGGCATGGCAAGGTCACTCATCCAGCGGGTTGTCGTGCTGCAGGTGGTCGGCGAGCCAGCGCGCCTCCTCCTCGGTCAGCAGGCCCGCCCAGCCCGGCATGGCGGTGCCGGCGACGCCGTTGAGGATCAGCGCGGCCAGGCCGTCGCGATCATAGGCGTTCATGCGCGATCGCGGCAGGGGCGGTCCCAGCCCGCCGCGCAGGGTCATGCCGTGACAGGAGCCGCAGTCCTGATAGAGCAGCGTCTCGAGCTCCTGCTCCCGCTCGGCGGAGAGCGAGCCATCGGCCAGGGCGGTTACCGGCAGCCAGCAGAGCGCCAGCAGCAGACGGCGGGGGGCAGAAAGGGGCATGGCATCTCCTCGGGCGGGCCCGGTGTCGTGGCTGGTGGCAGTGTCACCGCTGGCGGCCGGGCGTGCCATGACGGGGGTCAAGGCGTCGCCCTGCAGGTCCCATCAAGCATGATCCTTGCGGGCTCGCAACGTCCCTTTGGAGGTAGGCCCGAGCGCCTTTGACGCAGGTCAACCTTGCCCGGGAAATGGGCGCGGGAGCCGCTAAAGATGCATGAACTATACGCGTTAATGGGCCACGCTCTGGCGCAGGAAGGTCATCGGCCGTGCAGTTCCGGGTGGCCATCCGGCGAATGACAACAATGACTCGCCCATGACCTGGCGACAGCGCATTCAAGGATCATGACAGAGGTGGAACGATGATGAAGAAACACTGGTATCTCAATCCCCTGGCGGTGGCAGTGACCACCGTCGCCCTGGGGATCGGTGCGGCCCAGGCTCAGGATGGCCACAAGGATGTCGACGAGTCCAAGGCGGCCTATCAGGGCGCAGAGTCGACCGTGGATCCCGGCTCCGCCAAGGTCGTTCGAACGCCCGGTGCACCGGACCTGACCGAGGCAGAGTTCGAGAAGGCCAAGCAGATCTACTTCCAGCGTTGCGCGGGTTGCCACGGCGTGCTGCGCAAGGGGGCCACCGGCAAGCCGCTGACCACCGATATCACCCAGGAACGGGGGCTCGAGTACCTCAAGGCCTTCATCACCTACGGCTCAGCGGCCGGCATGCCCAACTGGGGCACATCGGGCGACCTGACCGATGACGAGGTCGAGCTGATGGCCAAGTACGTCATGCACGAGCCGCCGGTGCCGCCGGAGTTCGGCATGCCCGAGATGATGGAGACCTGGGAGGTTAAGGTCGCGCCGGAGGACCGCCCCACCGAGCAGATGAACGACCTGGACATCGAGAACCTGTTCTCGGTCACCCTGCGTGACGCCGGCCAGATCGCGCTGATCGATGGGGCGTCCAAGGAGATCGTCAAGATTCTCGACACCGGCTATGCGGTGCACATCTCGCGCATGTCCGCGTCCGGCCGCTACCTGTTCGTCATCGGCCGCGATGCCAAGGTGGACATGATCGACCTGTGGATGAAGGAGCCGGAGATCGTCGCCACCATCAAGATCGGCATGGAGGCGCGCTCCGTCGAGACCTCCAAGTTCGAGGGCTACGAGGACGACCTGGCGATCGCCGGCGCCTACTGGCCGCCGCAGTACGTCATCATGGATGGCGAGACCCTAGAGCCGAAGAGGATTGTCAGCACCCGCGGCATGACGGTGGATACCCAGGAGTACCACCCGGAGCCCCGCGTGGCGGCCATCGTGGCCTCCCACCAGCACCCCGAGTTCATCGTCAACGTCAAGGAGACCGGCAAGGTCCAGCTGGTGAACTACGAGAACCTGGATGCCCTCTCCACCGTCGAGATCGATACCTCGCGCTTCCTGCACGACGGCGGCTGGGACGCCTCGGGTCGCTACTTCCTCACCGCGGCCAACGAGTCCAACCAGATCGTGGTCATCGATGCCCAGGAGCGCGAGCTCGAGGCCATCGTCGACGTGGGCAAGATCCCGCACCCGGGCCGTGGCGCCAACTTCGTCGACCCCGAGTTCGGGCCGGTGTGGGCCACCAGCCACCTGGGGGACGCCACCATCCAGCTGATCGGCACCGACCCGGAGGGGCATCCCGACAACGCCTGGCAGGTGGTACGCACCCTGGAAGGCCAGGGCGGCGGCTCGCTGTTCATCAAGACCCACCCGGAGTCCGACAACCTCTACGTCGACACCGCCCTCAACCCGGGCGAAGGGCCCAGCCAGAGCGTGGCGGTCTTCGATGTCAACGATCTGGAGGCCGGCTACGAGGTGCTGCCGATCGCCGAGTGGGCCGACGTGGGCGAGGGCGTCAAGCGCGTGGTGCAGCCGGAGTACAACCAGGCCGGTGACGAGGTGTGGTTCTCCGTCTGGAACACCATGGACGAGACTTCCGCCCTGGTGATCGTGGATGACGAGACCCGCGAGCTGAAGCACGTGATCAAGGATGAGCGGCTGGTCACCCCGACCGGCAAGTTCAACGTGATCAACACCCAGAAAGACATCTACTGATCGGGACCCGGCGGCGGGCCGTGCCCGCCGCCACCCCGCCGCAAGTGAGCTGTGCCGATGCATTGCCAAGTCCCGTACTGCCAAGTTCAAGAGCTCGATACCCTGGATCGCCGCCTGATCGACAGCTACCAGCGTGGCCTGCCGGTCTGCACCCGCCCCTTCCACACCGTGGCCGAGCGCCTGGGCACCTCGGAGGCCGAGGTGATCGCACGCCTCGAGCGCCTGCAGGCCCTGGGCGTGCTGAGCCGGGTGGGTCCGGTCTTCGACCACGCCCGGGCCGGCGCCAGCCTGCTCGCCGCCGTGGCCGTGCCCGAGGCCGAGCGCGATGCCTTCGCAGAGCTCATCAACGCCGCCCCCGGCGTCAACCACAACTATGCCCGTGAACACGACTACAACCTCTGGTTCGTGATGACCGCGCCGGACGAGCCCGAGCTCGAAGGGCGCCTCGACGCCCTGGAGTCACGCCTGGGATTACCGATCCTGCGCCTGCCGATGCTGGAGGGCTTCCATATCGACCTCTCCTTCCCCATTCCCTGGGCCGAACTGGAGCGCACATGAGCACCGCGACCCCGCTCACTCTCGGTACCGCCCGCGCGCCGGGCGAGCCGGATGCCCACCGTCGCCTGCGCGCCCTGCTCGAGCAGGGGCTGCCGCTCACCCCGCGGCCCTGGCAGGCCCTGGCCGATCAGGCCGGCATGGCCGAGGAGGAGGTGATGGCCTGCGTGCGCCGCTGGCAGGCGGACGGCATGATCAAGCGCCTGGGGCTGGTGGTACGCCATCGCCGACTGGGGATCCAGGCCAATGCCATGGTGGTGTGGGACGTGCCGGACGAGCGGGTCGCCCTGGTAGGTCGCCGGCTCGCCCGGGAGACCGCGGTGACGCTCTGCTACCGCCGCCCGCGGCGCCTGCCCGAATGGCCCTACAACCTCTTCTGCATGATCCACGGCGCCCGCCGCGAGCGGGTGCTGGGGGAACTCGCCGCCATCGTCGAGCGGCTGGACCTGGGCGAGCTGGAGCACCGCGTGCTGTTCAGCACTCACGCCTACCGCCAGTGCGGCGGCCGCTACGTGCGGGAGGGGACGGCATGACCCTGGAGGATCTCGACGACGTCGATCGTCGCCTGATCAACCGCCTGCAGGAGGGCCTGCCGCTGGTGACGCGCCCCTATGCGGCGGTGGCCGAGGAGCTGGGCATCACCGAGGGCGACCTGCTCTACCGCCTGGAGCGCCTGTGCGAGGGCGGGGTGCTGAGCCGCTTCGGTCCCATGTACCACGCCGAACGGTTGGGCGGTGGCCTGACCCTGGCTGCCCTGGCGGTGCCCGAGGCCGACTATGAACGGATCACCCAGGCGGTCAACGCCTTCCCGGAGGTGGCCCACAACTATCGCCGCGAGCACGCCCTCAACATGTGGTTCGTGCTGGCCACCGAGACCGCCGAGGCGATCGCGTCGACCCTCGCCGAGATCGAGGCGGTGACGGGCCTGCCGGTCTACAACATGCCCAAGGAGGAGGAGTTCCATGTCCGTCTCCACCTGCCCATCTAGGTCGGCCCCGGATCAGGCGCCGGCCGGCGGCGCTTCTGCCGAGCGCGACGCCCAGGGCCTGGATGCCTTCGACCGCGACATCGTGCTGGCCACCCAGGCCGGCCTGCCGCTGGTGCCCGACCCCTGGGGCGCGGTGGGCCGCGAGGTGGGCCTCGATGGCGAGGCGGTGCTCGAGCGCATGCGGGCGATGCAGGAGCGTGGGGTGATCCGCCGCGTCGCGGCGGTGCCCAACCACTATCGGCTCGGCTACGTGGCCAACGGCATGACGGTGTGGGACGTGGATGACGCCGAGGTCGAGCGGCTGGGCCGCGAGGTGGCCGCCATCGAGGGAGTCAGCCACTGCTATCGTCGGCCGCGCCACCTCCCCCACTGGCCCTACAACCTCTTCGCCATGCTCCACGGCCGCAGCCGGGAGGAGGTCGAGCGCCAGGCCGAGGCGCTGCGGGCTCGCCTCGGCGAGGCGTGCCGTGACCACCGCATCCTCTACAGCTCGCGCATCCTCAAGAAGACCGGGCTGCGCCTGGCGCGCCGCGCCCCGCACGCATAATGACGGCAGGAGAACGCCATGTTTCGCGTCACTCGCTACATCAAGTCGCTGCTCGAGCCGGGCCCCCGGGGTCATGAAACAATCGGGCCGGCCCGCAAGCCGCCTGGCCCGGTGGTGATCTGGAACCTGATCCGCCGCTGCAACCTGACCTGCAAGCACTGCTACACCACCTCGGCCGACATCGACTTCGCCGGCGAGCTCACGACCGCCGAGGCCCACGCCGTCCTCGACGACCTCGCCGCCTTCCGGGTGCCGGCGCTGATCCTCTCCGGCGGCGAGCCGCTGATGCGCCCCGACATCTTCGAGCTCTCCCACCGTGCCCGGGCGCTCGGCATCTACACCGGGCTCTCCACCAACGGCACCCTGATCACCGAGGAGAACATCGATGAGATCGCCGAGGTCGGCTACGACTACGTGGGCATCAGCATCGATGGCCTCGAGGAGACCCACGACGTCATCCGCCAGCGCAAGGGCGCCTTCCGCGAGTCCATGCACGCGGTGAAGCTGTGCAAGGCGCGCGGCATCAAGGTGGGGCTGCGCTTCACCCTGACCCGCGAGAACGTCGAGCAACTCGACGACATCCTGGCGCTGCTCGATGAGCACGACGTCGACAAGTTCTACCTCTCGCACCTCAACTACGGCGGGCGCGGCCGGCGCCACAGTAAGCAGGACGCCTGGTACCGCATGACTCGCGACACCATGACCCGGCTATTCGACCACTGCCGCGACGAGCTCGAGCGCGGCATCCAGCGCGAGTACGTCACCGGCAACAACGACGCCGACGGCCCCTTCCTGCTGATGTGGGCCCGCGAGCACTTCCCCGAGCGGGCCGAGGCCCTGGAACGACAGCTGATCGACTGGGGCGGCAACGCCTCGGGCGAGCAGATCGCCAACATCGACAACCTGGGCAACGTCCATCCCGACACCTTCTGGTGGGACCACCACCTGGGCAACGTCCGGGAGACGCCCTTCTCCGCGATCTGGCGCGACACCCGGGATCCGCTGATGGTCGGCTTTCGCCAGCAGCCGCGGCCGCTCAAGGGGCGCTGCGCCGAGTGCCGTTTCCTGCCGATCTGCAATGGCAACACCCGCGTGCGGGCCTGGATGGTCACCGGCGACCCCTGGGAGGAGGATCCCGGCTGCTACCTGACCAACCGCGAGATCGGGGTCGCTGAGGCGGCCGAACGTCGCATCGACGCGCCCCACGCGGCCATCCAGGCCATCCAGGCCATCGAGATCCAGTAAGGCGAGGACACCCCCATGCCGTCACGTCGCGTTTCCTATGACCTCGCCGAGGCGCCCATGGCACCCGGCGAGGTGGCCATCGTCGGCGCCGGCCCGGGCGACCCCGGGCTGCTGACCCTGCGCGCCCTGTCGCTGCTCGAGCAGGCCGACTGCCTGGTCTTCGACCGCCTGGTCTCCCGTGAGGTGCTGGCCCTGGCAAGCCCCCGGGCCCGGCGCTTCTACGTGGGCAAGGCCTCGCGCTGCCATGCCCTGACCCAGGACGAGACCAACGCCCTGCTGGTGCGCCTGGCCGTTGAGGGCCGGCGGGTGGTGCGGCTAAAGGGCGGCGACCCCTACATCTTCGGGCGCGGTGGCGAAGAGGCCGAGGTGCTGATCGAGCACGGCATCGACTTCCGGGTGGTGCCGGGCATCACCTCCGCCCAGGGCTGCGCCGCCTACGGCGGCTTCCCGCTGACCCATCGCGACCACGCCCAGAGCGTCACCTTCGTCACCGGCCACTGCAAGGCCGACGGCGAGCTGGCCCTGGACTGGAGCGCCCTGGCGATGCCTCACCATACGGCGGTGTTCTACATGGGCCTGGCCAACGCCGGGCTGATCAGTCGCCAGCTGCAGGATCACGGCCTGCCGGCGAGCCACCCCGTGGCGCTGGTGGAGCGCGGCACCACCCCCGAGCAGCGCCGGGTGATCACCTGCCTGGGCGAGCTGGTCGAGACCATCGCCCGCGAGGAGCTCAAGCCGCCGACGCTGATCGTGGTGGGCGAGGTGGTGCGCCTGGCCACGACCCTCGCCCAGCCCACCCCGGCCGCGGCCACCTGCATCGAGGGCGAGACGCTGGAACTGGTGCCCCGGCGAGTGGTGCTCTGATGCGTGCGTGCGCGCTTCCCCGCGGCCTCGCGATCCTGGCTGGCGCCGCGCTGCTCACGATCCTCGCACCGGCCCAGGCCGGCGGTCCCGAGGCCCTATACCGGGCCCAGTGCGCTTCCTGCCACGGCGCGGATCGCCTGGGCGGCATCGGCCCGGCGCTGCTGCCGGGCAATCTCTCGCGACTCTCGCCCGAGGCCGCCGAAGCGGTGATCCGCGACGGCCGGGCGGCCAGCCAGATGCCCGGCTTCGGCGAGCGGCTCGACGATGCGGCGATCGCCTCCTTGGCCGAGTGGCTCTACCGCGAGCCCGAGGTAGCACCCACCTGGGGACGCGACGAGATCGTCGCCAGCCACGAGGTCACTCATCCGGACGGCTCGCTGCCGGACACGCCGCGCTTTGAGGCCGACCCGCTCAACCTCTTCGTGGTGGTGGAGACCGGCGACCATCACGCCAGCGTGCTCGACGGCGACACCTTCGAGCGGATCCACCGCTTCCCGACCCGCTACGCCCTGCACGGCGGGCCCAAGTACACCCCGAACGGGCGCTACGTCTTCTTCGGCTCCCGGGACGGCTGGATCACCAAGGTCGACCTCTACAACCTCGAGGTGGTGGCCGAGGTGCGTGCCGGCATCAACATGCGCAACATCGCCGTCTCCGCCGACGGCCGCTACGTGATGGCCGCCAACTACCTGCCCCACAGCCTGGTGCTCTTCGACGCCCACAACCTCGACCTGATGAAGGTCTATCCGGTGGTGGGCGAGGACGGCGAGAGCTCCCGGGTCAGCGCCGTCTACGCCGCGCCGCCGCGGGGCAGCTTCATCGCCGCGCTCAAGGACCTCGAAGAGGTGTGGGAGATCCCCTGGCCGCTGCCCACCGAGCCGGTGGTCGCCACCGGCCATATGGCCACGCCGCTCGAGCAGCGTCGCGGGCATGACACGCCCAACTTCCAAGTGCGGCGCATCCCGGTGCCCGACTACCTGGATGACTTCTTCTTCGACCTCGACTATGACCACGTCATTGGCGCCGCCCGGGGCGGCCAGGGCGGCATGGTGGTGAACCTGGCCAGCGGCGAGAAGGTGGCCGACCTGCCCCTGGAGGGTATGCCCCACCTGGGCTCGGGCATCACCTGGGAACATGAGGGGCGCCGCGTGATGGCGACCCCCCACCTCACCCGGGCGGCGGTCTCGATCATCGACATGAGCGACTGGACGGTGATCAAGACCCTCGAGACCGACGGCCCCGGCTTCTTCATGCGCAGCCACGCCAACTCGCCCTACGCCTGGGTGGACGTCTTCTTCGGTCCGAACCGCGACCGGGTGCACGTGATCGACAAGGCGCGCCTCGAGATCGTCGAGACCCTGATACCCGAGCCCGGCAAGACCGCCGCCCACGTGGAGTTCGACCGCGATG
Source organism: Halomonas urmiana (assembly GCF_005780185.1). Lineage (GTDB taxonomy): Bacteria > Pseudomonadota > Gammaproteobacteria > Pseudomonadales > Halomonadaceae > Halomonas > Halomonas urmiana. The sequence goes on from NZ_VBUI01000006.1 coordinate 124,488, forward strand.
GCGAGAAGCTGCTGCTGAGCCTGTGGGAGGAGGAGGGCGCGGTGATCGTCTACGACGCCGAGACCCTTGAGGAGGAGCGGCGCATTCCCATGAGTCGTCCCTCGGGCAAGTACAATGTCTGGAACAAGACGCGCTACGAGGAGGGCACCAGCCACTGAGGCCCCATAAGAAGCATTCTTGATACCTGTCAAGGAATGGGGCGGGGGAGTGGGCCACAATGGCCATCACCAAGTGTTTTCGTCGGGTATGGCGCCATGCAATCGACCTCCTCCTCCGCACGCCCCTCCTCGCTGTCGCACCTGCCGGTGGCGAGGCTGGCCTTTCGCCCCTTCTTCCTGCTGGCCGCGCTCTTCAGCGTGGCGGCGATGGTGGTGTGGCTGGCCTTCTGGCACGGCGACATCCTGCTGAGCCCGGTTGGCGGGATGATGTTCTGGCACCAGCACGAGATGCTGTTCGGCTTCGCCGCCGCGGTAGTGGCGGGCTTTCTGCTCACCGCGGTACAGAACTGGACCGGCCTGCCCAGCCTCAAGGGCGGGCCGCTGCTGGCGCTGGTCGCGCTGTGGCTGGCCGGGCGGGCCCTGATGGCCTTTCCCCTGGGCCTACCGGCCTGGCTGCCGATGCTGGTCGACCTGGCGTTCCTGCCGGTGGTGGCCGGGGTCATGGCCCGTCTGGTGATCGCCGCCAAGCGCTGGCGCAACCTGATCTTCCTGCCGGCGCTGGGTCTGCTGGTGCTGGCCAACTTGGCCATGCACCTGGGAGTGCTCAACGGCGATGCCGAGCTGATCCGTCAGGCCGCCTACCTGGCGGTCCTGCTGATTACCCTGCTGATGGTGGTGGTGGGCGGCCGGGTGATCGCCATGTTCACCGCCAACCGCCTGGGCCTCACCCGCCGGCCGCCGATCCCCGCCTTGGAGTATCTCAGCCTGGGCAGCGTGCTGGCCGTGGTGCTGGCCCAGGGGCTCGCCGTGCTCGGCGTGGCACTGCCGGGCGCGTTCTTCGCCATCCTGCTGGGGCTGGCGGCCCTCGCCAACGCCCTGCGTCTGGCGCGCTGGGGTGGCCAGCACAGCGGCCGCGAGCCGCTGCTATGGGGCCTGCACGGCAGCTACGCCTTCATTCCCGTGGGCCTGGCGATGTGGGCACTGGCGGCGCTGGGCGTGTTCCGCGCCGAGCTGGCCGTGCACGCCCTGACCATCGGCGGCATGGGCACCATGATGTTGGCGATGATGTCGCGGGTTTCGCTCGGCCATGCCGCGCGCCCCATCCGCACCCTGCCGGGCATCGGGGTGGCCCTGGGCCTGATGCTCGCCGCCGCCGTGCTGCGCTCGCCGGTGCTGGCGCTCGTCCCCGAGATCACCCACTGGACCTACAACCTGGGCATCCTCTTCTGGTGTCTGGCCTATGCGATCTTCCTGTTCCACTATACGGGGCCGCTGCTGTCGGCCCGGGCCGACGGCAAGGACGGCTAGCCGGGCGCTTCGCGCCAGCGGCGAGACGCGGGCAACGGGCTTCGAGCGATACTCCTGCCGTAGCCCGTAGCCCGTAGCCCGTAGCCCGTAGCCCGACGCCAGGAGGGAGACTTGCTGGAACACTACGCCCTGATCAAGCACCTGCACGTTACCGCCGCCACCCTGAGCCTCGCCTTCTTCCTGCTGCGGGCCTGGTGGTCGGTGCGCGAGGTGCCCCTCCTGCAGCGGCGCTGGGTGAAGAGCGCTCCCCACCTCATCGACACCGCCCTGCTGGGGCTCGGCGTAACGCTGATGGTGCTGCTTTCCGCCTGGCCCCACCAGCAGCCCTGGCTCGCCGCCAAGCTGATCGCCCTGCTTTGCTACATCGGCCTGGGCACGCTGGCGATCAAGCGCGGCCGCACCCCCGCGGTGCGCGGCGTCGCGGCGCTGGCCGCACTGGCCACCTTCGCCTACATGCTGGGGGCGGCCGTGACCCACAGCCCGCTCTCGTGGCTGGCTTGAGGCCAGGGGTGCCTGCGCTGAGCCGTATGCGCTGATCTATACTGACGCCGCCACTCGTCTGCAGAAGGATGCTCTCATGTCGAAACAGGAACTCCCCGCCGGTGCCGGTCAGGTGGCCGAGCAGTATCCCGAGGTCTGGTCGGCCTATGCCGAGCTCGGCCGGGCCTGTGCCGAGTCCGGCCCGCTGGACGCACGCACGCGCCGGTTGATCAAGCTGGCGCTGGCCGTGGGGGCGCGCTCCGAGGGGGCGGTGCACTCTCATGTGCGCCGCGGCCTGGAGGAGGGCGAGTCCGCCGAGGCCCTGAAGCAAGTGGCCATGCTGGCCATACCCACCCTGGGCCTGCCCGGCGGCGTCGCGGCCCTGACCTGGATCGAGGACATCACCGAAGACCACTGAGCCCTCTCCCGGGCGGCGGCCGCGCGGCCGCCGCCCGCCTCTTCCCGAAAATTGATCGACGTCAAGGCCCCCTGCCGTGCCCTGCTGCTATTCTTAACATGTATTTCCTATACATCTTAAAAGAGGCGCAGGGCCGCTTGCCGTGAGAGGCGACGGCACTGCCACACGAGCAAGGGGGTATGGTCCATGGCCGACGGTCTCACCAAGTCGGCGGCCCGCAACATCTTCTACGGCGGGTCGCTGTTCTTCTTTCTGCTGTTTGCCGCGCTGACGGCCCACAGCCACTGGTACATGGTCAACACGTCCACCGACAGCGAGGGGCTCACCGAGTCCGTCAAGCACGGCAAGGAAGTGTGGGAAAAGAACATGTGCATCAACTGCCACAGCATCATGGGCGAGGGCGCCTACTTCGCGCCGGAGCTGGGCAACGTCTGGGAGCGCTACGGCGGTCACGAGAACCCCGATGCGGCCCGCGCGGGACTCGCCGCCTGGATCCGCGCGCAGCCGCTGGGGGCCGAGGGACGCCGCCAGATGCCCGCCTACGACTTCAGCGAGGAGGAGATGCAGGCGCTGATCGACTTCCTGGAGTGGACCGACGGCATCGACGCGCAGGACTGGCCGCCGACGCCCGCCGGCTGAGCCGCCGGATCGCCGGACCGCGGATCAATCAAGGAGAACGAGACCGATGAAATACGAAACCCAGAGGGTGGCGCTGCCCTTCTTCATGGTGGCCATGGCGCTCTTCGCGCTGCAGGTGGTCTTCGGGCTGCTGGCCGCCACCGTCTACGCCTGGCCCAACTTCATGGCCGAGCTGATGCCCTTCAACATCATGCGCGTCAGCCATACCAACCTGCTGATCGTCTGGTTGCTGCTCGGCTTCATGGGCGCCACCTACTACCTGATGCCGGAAGAGGCCGAGCGGGAGATCCATAGCCCGACCATCGCCTATATCCAGCTGGCGATCTTCGCCTTCGCCGGCGCCGCGGCGCTGGTCGGCTACCAGTTCGGGATCCACGAGGGGCGCGAGTTCCTCGAGCAGCCGTTCTGGGTCAAGGTACTGATCACCATCTCGTTCCTGATGTTCCTGTTCAATACCAGCATGACCCTCGCCAAGGGGCGGCGAACCGCCATCAACCTGGTGCTGATGCTGGGCCTGTGGCTGGCCGCGGTGTTCTGGCTGTTCGCCTTCTACAACCCCTCCAACCTCGCCGTGGACAAGCTCTACTGGTGGTGGGTGGTGCACCTCTGGGTCGAGGGCGTGTGGGAGCTGATCATGGCGGCGCTGCTGGGCTACCTGCTGATCAAGATGACCGGCGTCGACCGCGAGGTGATCGAGAAGTGGCTGTATATCATCGTCGGCCTGTCGCTGTTCTCCGGGCTGCTGGGCACCGGTCACCACTACTACTGGATCGGCGCGCCGAGCTACTGGCAGCCCATCGGCAGCATCTTCTCCACCCTGGAGGTGATCCCCTTCTTCGCCATGGTGGTGTTCGCCTTCACCATGTTCTGGAAGGGCAGTCGTAACCACCCCAACAAGGCCGCCATGCTGTGGGCCCTGGGTTGCCCGACCGTGGCCTTCTTCGGCGCCGGCGTGTGGGGCTTCATGCACACCCTGCACTGGATCAACTACTACAGCCACGGCACCCAGGTCACCGCTGCCCACGGCCACCTGGCCTTCTACGGTGCCTACGTGATGCTGATGCTTGGCATCATCACCTTCGCCATGCCGCAGCTGCGCCGCGTACAGCCCTACAACCAGGTGCTGAACATGTGGGGCTTCTGGATCATGACCGGGGCCATGTGCTTCATGACGTTCACGCTGACCTTCGCCGGTGTCGTCCAGACCCACCTGCAGCGCGTGCTGGGCATGAACTACATGGAGGTCCAGGACCAGCTCGGCCTCTTCTACCTGATGCGCCTGGGCGCCGGCGTGGCGGTGGCCATCGGGGCGGTGATGCTGATCTACGCCTTCTTCGGCCCGGCCCGCGAGCAGGTGCCGGCCGGCGGCACCCAGCTGACCGCAGGCCCCGATCGCGCCTGACCCGCCGAGGGCCCCGCTCGGGGCCCTCGTCCGCTCACCATCACGGGAGTGACTCCCATGCCGCTTTCCTCCGTGGCCACCCATGCCGACGAGCAAGAGATTCCCTACTACCAGAGCGTCGGCAACGAGTGCGCCCTGTTCGACCAGGCCTTCCAGCAGCGCCTGCCCATGCTGCTCAAGGGGCCGACCGGCTGCGGCAAGACGCGCTTCGTCAGCCATATGGCGGCCAGGCTCGGCAAGCCGCTGTTCACCGTCTCCTGCCACGATGATCTGACCGCCGCCGACCTCACCGGCCGCTACCTGCTGCAGGGCGGTGAGACCCGCTGGGTCGACGGCCCGCTGACCCGCGCGGTGCGCGAGGGCGGCATCTGCTACCTCGACGAGGTGGTGGAGGCGCGCAAGGACGTCACCGTGGTGCTGCACCCGCTGACCGACGACCGCCGCCTGCTGCCCTTAGAGCGTACCGGCGAGCTGCTCGAGGCGCCGGACGACTTCATGCTGGTGGTCTCCTACAACCCGGGCTATCAGCACATCCTCAAGTCGCTCAAGCCGAGCACCCGCCAGCGTTTCGTGGCGATGTCCTTCGACTTCCCGCCGCCGGCGGTGGAGCGCGACATCGTCGCCCGCGAGAGCGGCCTCGAGCCCGATCGCTGCGCGGCGCTGGTCAACCTGGCGGCGAGCCTGCGCGCCATGAAGGGCCAGGACCTGGAGGAGGGCGTCTCCACGCGCCTGCTGGTCTACTGTGCGACCCTGATCGGCGCCGGCATGCCGATCCTGGAGGCCGCCCGTGCCACCTTGGTGGAGCCGCTCTCGGATGACGCGGACGTCCAGGAGGGGCTGATGGAAGCCATTCAGGCCACGTTCGGATAAAGGCTTTTCTCGAAGCCCTTTGATTGAGCCGGGCTGCTCCGGCGACAAGCCTCCGCGAGGGCGCTGTGAACCCCTCCCTGGGCGCTACTTTTGCCATCCATGGCAAAAGACCCTCGCTTCGTCTTGTCCCCGGGCGCCCATGGCCCGCGGTGAAACGGGGAGGCATATCCCCCAGGCCATGTTTCCTCAGGAGACGTCATATGCTGGATTTTCTGGAAGTCGAGGAGACCGTCGGTCGCTTCTGGCACCGCTGGGCCTCGGGCGCGGCGAGCTACCCCGATCACCCCGAGGCGGCCGTGACCCTCGAGAGCCTGCGCCCCATGCTCGGCGTCTTCTTCCGCGCCGGCGGCGGCGAGGCGGGGGTCGAGGTGGCCGCTATCGCCCGGCGCGCCTCGGCGCACAGACTGAGCCTGCGCCAGCGGCTGGGCCTCGACGAGGAGGACCTCGACCAGGCCCGCCGCGACGAGGAGAACCTGCTGCTGCCGCCGCGCCTGGCCCTCTTCCCCGAGGTCGCTCTCAACCGCGACCTCTACCTGTGGCTCACCGCCTTCCTGGCGGAAGCACGACCGGTGACGCTTTCCGCGGACCCGCTGCAGGCCGATCTCCTGCACTTGCACGAGGCGCGGCGCACCGCACGCGCCGCCCTGGCGCGCTTCCCGGGACTGACCGAGCGCTACGTGCGCCTGTGCGGCGAACTGTTGGCCATCCGTCCGCGGCGCAAGGGCCTGCCGCCCATGGAGGCCGCCCTGGAGGCCGCCCTGCGCGCGGAGCTGGGCGCGCCCGATCCCGAGGAGCCCTGGGCCCGCGCCATGCAGCGGGCCATCCGCGAGCCGGCTCGTCCCCTGGACGACTTCCGCGCGCCGCGCGGCTATCGGCCGCTGCTGCCGGTGCCGCTGTGGGGCCAGGCCATCACCCTGGGCACCCGAGACGGGGCCCGCGAAGCCACGGTGGATGATGACGAAGACGCAACACATGCCGGGGGAGATTCTTCCGAGGACGATCAGGGCAAGCGCAAGGCCGACCGCCGCGAGCAGGATCAGGCCGACCGCGACGACCCACTGATGCTCAACAACATGGAGAAGATGCTCTCCTGGGCCGAGATGGTGAACCTCAACCGCCTCGTGGATGATGATGAAGAGGAGGACGCTAAGAAGGCCGCCGATCAGATCGACGAGATCGTGCTCACCCCCAACCGCAAGAAGGCGGCCACCCGGCTCAAGCTCGACCTCGACCTGGCGCCGGACGAAGCCACCGGCGGCCGGCTGACGGGGCGTCATACCTACCCCGAATGGAACCATCGCAAGCAGGCCTACCTGCCCGATCACTGCGTGGTACTCAGCGGCGTGCAGGAGGAGGAGGGCGAGGACTGGACGCCGGACGAGACCACCCGCCGGCGCATCCGCCGGGTGCGCCGGGAGTTCGAGGCCCTGCGCCCGCGGCGTGAGCTGCTGCGCGGCCAGCTGGACGGCAGCGAGCTCGACATGGACGCGGTGATCCGCGCACGCTGCGACCTGGCCGCCACCGGCGAGTCCAGTGACCGGCTCTACGTCGACAGCCGTACCCAGGCCCGCGACCTGGCGGTGTCGATCCTGGTCGACGTCTCGCTCTCCACCGAGGCTTGGCTGGAGGATCGCCGGGTGCTGGACGTGGCCAAGGAGGCGCTGCTGGTGCTGGGCCACGGCCTTTCCGGCTGCGGCGACGACTACGCCATCCACAGCTTCACCTCCCAGCGGCGCCACAAGGTGTGGGTCAACACCCTCAAGGGCTTCGACGAGCCCATGGGCGAGCGGGTCTCGCGGCGCATCGCCGCGCTCAAGCCCGGTTCCTACACCCGCATGGGGCCGGCCATCCGCCACCTGGCCGGGCAGCTCGCCGAGCGGCCCAACCGGCATCGGCTGCTGCTGCTGCTGACCGACGGCAAGCCCAACGACAACGACTACTACGAGGGGCGCTATGGCATCGAGGACACCCGCAAGGCGGTGCTCGAAGCGCGCCGCCAGGAGGTACGGGTGTTCGGCGTGACCATCGACCGCGAGGCGGGGCGCTACATCCCCCACCTGTTCGGCCGCGGGGGCTACGCCATCGTGCAGCGCCCCGAACACCTCTCCCTGGCGCTGCCGGGTATCTACCGCCAGATCATCGCCACCTGAGGCCATCGCCAGTTGAACCCTCGCCGAGGAGGCGCGCCATGACCATCCGAACCCGACTGAGCCTCGCCGTGGCGAGCTGGTGCCTGGCCGCCGTGGCGCTGGTGCTGCCGCTGGCCTGGCTGATCAACACCCGTGACTGGGGGGTGGCGCTGATGCTGGTCGTGCCCTTCGCGGTCTACGGCCTGCTGCGCCTGGGCCACGCCCTGGAGGGCTGGGCACGGGCGATGCCGCCGCCCTCGGGGCAGTGAGGCCGGCCCGCCTCAGGCCAGCCGCGCCGCCAGGACGCCGGCGCCGATCAGCGCCAGCGTCAGCAGCACCAGTCCCATGAAGGTCCCCCGCCACGCCGGCGTGGCGGCGCGCAGGTTGAGATAGACCATCAGCAGCCGCTGGGCCTTGAAGCCGGTGGCGGCGATCACCAGCCCCGCCGACCACAGCGGCAGCGCCTGAGCGTCCTCGGGGGCCAGCCGCGCCGAGAGCATCGAGAACAGCGTCAGGGCCATCAGCGTGGCCCAGGTCGCGAGCAGGCGGCGAGATCCGGGAAGCATGGTCATGGTCACCTCGGGAGAGAGTCCTCAGCTTGATGGAGAGCCTTCAGCGCAATAGATAGAGCAGCGGGTAGAGCAGGATCCAGATCAGGTCGACCATGTGCCAGAAGGCCGCGGCGGTCTCCACGTTCTCGGGGGAAGTGCGCCAGGTCACCAGCGCCAGCAGCGCCAGGCCGAACAGCACGTGGGCGAAGTGGAAGGCGGTGAGCCCGTAGTAGAAGCCGAAGAAGGCGTTGGTCTCCGGGGTGATGCCGGCGGCGAACTTGCCGGCATACTCGACCCCCTTGATCATGCCGAACAGCACGCCCAGCGCCATGGCCCCGCCCAGCCACTGACGGGCCCGGCGGATCCGCTCGACGCTCACCGCCTCCACGGCCAGGGCCACGCAGAGCCCGCTGGTCAGCAGCACCAGGGTGTTGAGCCCGCCGACCAGCGGGTCGAGCTGGCGCTGGGAGGCGTCGAACAGCGCCGTCGCGCCGACACGCTCCGCGGCATAGAGGGCGAAGAAGGCGCTGAACACCAGCATCTCGCTCAAGATCAGCACCCACATCAGCGGGTTGCCGGGCAGCGCCGAGAGCGGCCCCCAGCCGGGGTTGGGCAGCTCGCGTGGCAAGGCGCGCTCGCTCATGCGTCCGCCAGGGTGACCCGGGCGCCGCCGAAGGCCAGGCTCGTCGGGTCGCGCACCGGCTCGTTGGCGGTCAGGCGGCTGATGCCCACGCCGCAGCGCGCCACCATCCAGATCAGGCAGGCGGTGAAATAAACGTAGCCCAGCGCCCAGGGTGCCACGGCGGGGGCGCCGACCAGCCCTAGCAGCTGCCAGGTGGCGACGAAGCCCACCCCGCCCAGCAGCCCCAGCCAGAAGGTGCGGATCTGGAACTGCAGGTGGCTCTTCACCCAAGGCGCGGCGTCGCGCCTCTTGGCGTGGGCGATCAGCACGCCGAGGGGCGCGGTGACCACGGCCAGTACGCTGCCCAGGAACAGCAGGTAGACGACGATGGCGGCGCCGCGCCCGCGGGCAGCCTGGTCCGTGTTGAGGCAACCGTCGTGGCCCGGGGAGTGGAGCTGAGGGTGGGGCTGGGTGTGGGACATCGGGGAGCACCTCGCATCCGGCAGTCGGCCGGGGTCCGCATCGAGGGCCGGCCTATTGATGTATTTCATATGCCACTATAGCGCGGGGCGCGGCGGCCTTCCCTGGCCTGGATCAAGTCCGCGCCCCTAAACGCGAATGCCGCCTGTGAGCGGCATTCCTGAGGTGGCGTTCCTGACTTGGCGTGAGTGGCGCAGCGGATCAGGCCTCGGCCTGCCGGTCCGGGCGCGGCGCGGCGTCGTCGGCGGTTTTTTCAGCGGCTTCTCGTCCAGCGGCATGGCGGGCCGCCGGCTCCTGGAGCTCCGGCAGGTAGCGATAGCGCTCCTCGCCGAGCTCCGGCACCCGGGCGCGCTCCATGCGGCGGATGGCACCGTGCATCCAGATCAGCGAGATCGCCACCAGCACGAAGAGCACCATGTAGGAGCTGGTCCAGACCCCGGTGAGGTCGAGCACGATGCCGAACAGGATGGGCAGAAAGAAGCCGCCCAGGCCGCCGATCATGCCGACCAGGCCGCCCACCGAGCCGACGTTCTCCGGGTAGTAGACCGGGATGTGCTTGTAGACCGCGGCCTTGCCCAGCGACATGAAGAAGCCCAGCAGCACGGTCAGCACCACCACGCCCCACAGCGGCATGGCGAGCGAGAAGGCGATCTGCTCCTCCTTGCCCTCCACCACATAGTGGGTCTCGGGGTAGGCGAGCAGGAACAGGCAGACCAGCGAGGCGATGAAGGTCAGGTACATGATCGAGCGCGCGCCGTAGCGATCGGACATCCAGCCGCCGAGCGCCCGGAAGACGCTGGCCGGCAGGGTGTAGAGGGCGGCCAGCGAGCCGGCCACGGCGATGCTGACGTCGTAGGCCCCCACGTAGTAGCGCGGCAGGTAGGAGGCCAGGGCGACGAAGGCGCCGAAGACGAAGAAGTAGTAGAGGGCGAAGCGCCACACCTGCAGGTGCTTGAGCGGGGCCAGCTGTTCCCGGGCGGAGGTGGCCTTGCCGCCCTGACCGCGCCGGGAGCGCGTCAGCGGATCCTCCTTGGAGAACACCCAGAAGCCCACGGCCACCACGGTCAGCACGATGGCGTAGACCACCGCGGTCTGCTCCCAGCCCAGCGCCAGCAGCAGGAAGGGCGCGGCGAAGTTGGTCACCGCCGCCCCGGCGTTGCCGGCGCCGAAGATGCCCAGCGCCGTGCCCTGGCGCTCCTTCTCGAACCAGTAGGAGGTATAGGCGATGCCGACGATGAACGAGCCGCCGGCCAGGCCGACGCCGAGGGCCGCGACCAGGAACATCGCGTAGGACTCGACGAAGGAGAGCAGGAAGACGCAGGCCGCGGTGACCAGCATCAGCAGGCTGAAGACGCGCCGGCCGCCGAACTGCTCGGTCCAGATGCCGAGGAAGATACGGCTGATCGAGCCGGTCAGGATCGGGGTGGCCACCAGGATGCCGAACTGGGTCTCGTTGAGGCCGAGGTCCTGCTTGATCTTGATGCCGATGATGGAAAAGATCGTCCACACCGCGAAGCAGGTGGTAAACGCCAGGGTGCTGAGTGATAGCGCCCGGATCTGTTGGGGCCGGGTCACCCCCTCGAGGTGTTTCATGTCGTGCCTCCTTCGGCGTGCATGAATGGTCGCTTTCCAGACTGGCAGGCGGGGGGCGGGAGATATTGACGTGCATCAAGCCCGCCGCCCCGCTACCCCTTGATATTTCAGGCCTATCCCTTTGGGAGTAGGGCGCCTGTCGGCGCCCCGCTCCGCCGATGGTTCAGGGATTCTTCACGTAGGCGCCGGGCCGCAGGTAGAACCACCAGTTGACGACCAGGCAGAGGGCGTAGAAGACCGCGAAGCCGTACATCGCCATCTCCGGGGTGCCGGCCTTGATCTGCTCGCCCATCACTCGCGGGGCGATGAAGGCGCCGTAGGCGGCCACGGCGGAGGTCCAGCCGAGCACCGGGCCCTTCTGCTGCAGGTCGAAGATGAAGCCGATGCTGCGGAAGGTGGAGCCGTTGCCGATGCCGCTGGCGGCGAACAGCACGATGAACAGCGTAAGGAACATCCAGAAGTACTGGTTGGGATCGGTAGCGTTGTAGGCCAGCATCATCACGTAGCCCACGGCCGCGGAGGCCAGCACCATCACCACGGAGATGGCCTGGGTGACGATGGCACCGCCGACCTTGTCGGAGATCCAGCCGCCCACCGGGCGGATCAGGGCGCCGACGAAGGGGCCCATCCAGGCCCAGGTCAGGGCGCTGGGGGCGTCGGGATTGGCCACCCGGGTGATGGTGCCGTCGGCGGCCACCTCCATCATGTTGCCGAAGATGACGCTGATGGAGAGCGGCAGCGCCGCGGAGAAGCCGATGAAGGAGCCGAAGGTGGCGATGTAGAGCACCGTCATCGCCCAGGTGTGCTTGTTGGAGAAGATCGCGAACTGCTTCTGGATGTTCGGCTTGATGTCACCCGGGATCAGCCGCAGCAGGAACAGGGTCAGCACGATGGTCAGCGGCAGGGCGAGCCACATGTTGAGCCAGCCCAGCGCCACCACGCCGATGATCGAGGTCAGGAAGCCCACGCCGTAGAGGCCCAGGATCTTGCCGAAGGCCTGCACGGGAGAGCCGGGATTGGGGGTGATGGCGCGGATGTTGTTCATGCCGAACCAGCCGGCGAAGGCCAGCGGAACCAGGAAGACCAGCCAGATGAAGCCGGCGTTCTGAATCCAGGTGTCGGTGCCCGCCTCGATGCGCCCGATCAGGGTGCCGCTGGCCTTCTGGAGTTCCATGGCATCGCCACCCAGCGCGCCAAAGATACCCACGGTCATCACCAGCGGAATCAGGATCTGCATGGTGGTGACGCCGAAGTTGCCGAGGCCGGCGTTCATGCCCAGGGCGTAGCCCTGCTGCTTCTTGGGAAAGAAGCTCGAGATGTTGCTCATCGAGTTGGCGAAGTTGCCGCCGCCGATGCCCGAGAGCAGGGCCAGGGCCTGGAAGACCCAGAAGGGCGTGCCCGGATTCATCAGCGCGATGCCGGTGCCCAGGGCTGGAATCATCAGCAGGGCGGTGGTCAGGAAGATGGTGTTGCGCCCGCCGGCGATGCGGATCATGAACGAGGCTGGGATGCGCAGGGTGGCGCCGGCGAGGCCGGCGATGGCGGTCAGGGTGAACAGCTGGTCCACCGTGAACGGGAAGCCGAGGTTGCGCATCTGAGTGGTGATCATGCCCCACATCAGCCAGACGGCGAAGCCCATCAGCAGGCTCGGGATGGAGATCCAGAGGTTGCGGCTGGCAATCTTCCGGCCCTGCGTCTTCCAGAACTCCTCGTTCTCGACGTCCCAGTGTTCGATGTCGGCGTTGCGCCGGCCGCTGGGTGGGAGTGGCTGTCGTTGGCCCTCCCAGCGGGTGGAGTCGGCACTCTCTCTGGTCATGGTGGTTCCCCCTCGCGGTCTCTCGGTGGCACCCCTCGCGCGATGGCGGTTGACCGGCATCAAGCCAGGGGCTTTGCCACGCAAGATACGCTCGGGAATCAGGCGGCGAAACGGCCCAAAAAGGCCGCCAAAACAGCGGGATACCCCTTGAGGGGTAGAGGGAGGAGCGGGGCTTGCCTGCCATATCAGGGGCTTAGGCGCGCTCCCCGGGCGGCGACGGGCCGGGGGCGGGCGATGGGGCTATTTGGAGGTATCCACACGGAGCCTCGCTCGGCTACTTGTCCACACCCTCCTGCACGGCCCACACCGCGGCCTCCACCCGCGAGCGCAGGTTGAGCTTCTTGAGCAGGTGCTTGACGTGGACCTTCACCGTGCCCTCGGTGATGTCGAGCTGTCGGGCGATCAGCTTGTTGGAGAGGCCGGCGGCCAGCTCGCGGAGGATCTCCCGCTCGCGCTGGGTCAGGCTGTGGATATCCGGCGTGGCCGGCTGGCTGCGCTGACTGCGCAGCGCCTCGGCCAGCAGGGCGGTGAGGCGCTCGCTGATCACCATGCGACCCAGCGCCGCCTGGCGCAGCTGGCGGATCATGTCGTCCGGGTCCATGTCCTTGAGCAGGTAGCCGTCGGCACCGGCACGCAGGGCGGCGACCACGTCCTCCTCGTGGTCGGAGACGGTGAACATCACGATGCGCCCGGCGAAACCGTCCTGGCGCAGCCGCCTGAGGGTCTCGAGGCCGTCCATCCCCGGCATGTTGAGGTCCAGCAGCACCAGGTCCGGGTCCAGCTCGCCGGCCAGGCGGACGCCCTCTTCCGGCTCGCCGGTCTCGCCGGCGAGCATCAGGTCGTCCTCCAGCTCGAGCAGCTGAGTCACCCCGCGGCGCAGCAGCGGGTGGTCATCGATGATCAGGAGGGTGGCGGGGTCGTGGGCGTTTCGGGTCATCCGGCAGGGTCCCTGTTCACGGGTTGAAGGCTTTCGGGTGGCTCGGCGGGCTGCTGGGCGATCAGCCGGGCCGTCTGCGGAGTGAAGGCGATGGCCACGAGGGTACCGCCGGCGTCGCGGTTACGCACCCGGAAGTCGCCGCCCAGGGTATCGGCCCGGTCGCGCATGATCACCAGGCCATAGTGCATGGGCGGCGCGTCGCCCTCCTCGAGGCCGATGCCGTCGTCCTCGATCATCACCTCGAGGCGGGCCTCGGCGAAGCGCACCGTGACCGCCGCCCAGTGGGCCCGGGCATGCTTGTGCACGTTGGCCAGCGCCTCGCGCACCACCTGCAGCACGTGGATCTCCTCGTTGGGGTTGAGCAGGTGCGGCGGCACGTCGACGTAGAGCTCCACCGTGAAGCCCAGGCGCTCGCCGAATTCCTCGGTGGTCTGGCGCAGGGCGCTCGAGAGCCCCGGGCCCTCCAGGCGCAGCCGGAAGGTGGTGAGCAGCTCACGTAGCTGGCGATAGGCGCTGTCGAGCCCGGTGCGCAGCTCGTCGAACACCGGCGCCTGGGTCTCCCGGGGCATCTCCTTGGCCTGCATGCGTTCCAGGCGCGCCACCTGCATCTTCAGGTAGGAGAGCGACTGGGCCAGGGAGTCGTGGAGCTCGCGGGCGATGATGGCCCGCTCGTTCATCAGCGTCACCTGCTGCTGCTCTTCGATACGCCGCTGCAGGTAGATCGCGGTGGCCAGCTGGTCGGCCAGGGCATTGAGCAGGCGGCGCACGCTGTCGGAGAGCGGCTGGCTCTTTGGGTGCCACACCTCCAGGGTGCCGAGCATCAGTTCGCCGACGCTCACCGGCAGTAGCAGACACTCGCCCTGTTCGGTCTGCTCCAGCCTGAGCGGCAGTGGGTCGATCAGACAGGCGTGACAGTCGTGATCGCGGCAGTACTCTGGGCGGCGCGGCGAGTGGGTAGCGAGTATGGGGATCTGGCGATCATCGTAAGGGTCGTTCAGTGATAGCCGAATCGGGCCTACCTCGAGCAGCTGTTCCAGCTCGCGCAGCATGGGCGCGGCGCTGGTGCAGAGGTCGTTGCCACCGCCGTAGAGGGCGCGGCTGCCATCATGCATCACCTCCATGGCTCGGTTGCTGCGTTCGAGCTCCAGCTGCTTGCGCGAGGCATGTGCCTCCAGCTCCGCGTAGCTGGCACCGAGCTCCGCGGCCATGGTGTCCAGGGTGTTGCCGAGCAGCGCCAGCTCGTCGCTGCCGGAGAGCCGGGTGCGATAGCTGAAGTTACGGCGCCCGGCCTCCCGGGCCAGCACCACCAGCTGGTGCAGCGGGCCCACCAGGTTGTGGCGGATGTCGTAGAGGGCGATCGCCACCACCACCGCGGTCAGCGCCAGGAAGAGGATCTGCAGGGCGCTGAGCAGGCGGATCTTGGCCTCGCTGTTCTGCTCGAGCCGGGTGACCATCCGGTCGATGTCGCCCACCAGGCCGTCGAGGGCCTGGCGCAGGGCGTCGACCTCCAGCCTGCCGCCGGCGATGGCGCGGATCACCTGGGGCGCCAGCGCTTCGTCCCAGCGCGTCTGCAGCAGTCGGTACTGCTCGCGCAGGGGGTGGTCCTCGGCTGCGGGCAGCGCCGCGGTCAGCCGGGGGCTCGCCAGCCGCTCGTGAAAGCGCTCGCTCAGCGCCTGGACCCGTTCGCGCTGCGCCGGTTCGGGCTCGCGTTCATAGCGCTGCAGGGCCGCGACGATCTGGTAGGTGTTCATGCGCAGCGAGCCGGCCACGTTGATGGCGGCGGCGTCGCCGCGGCTGCCGTTGGCCACCATCATGGTCACCACGATGCTGATCAACGCCATGGCGCTGATCGCCAGCAGCGAGGCGCTGATGCGGGCCACCAGGGAGCGCTGCAGCAACTTCATCGGGGTCTCCAACCGGGCGAACGAGGGGTGTCGAGTGCCACTATACCCTAGTAGGTAGGCGTCGCTCCCTCAAAGGCATACCTCCCCTGCCCTTTTGACGTCCTCTCCCCGGCTCCCGAGACTTTCAGGTAACCCTTCTCGAGCGTCGGCCCATGTCCTGCGATCCTCCGTCATCCTCGCGCGCCACCCGCGCCACCCGCGCCTCGCCGCGCGGCGAGGCCGAGGCGCCGCCGGGCTACCGCGCGCTGGTGGTGGTCGCGCTCTCGCCGCTGGCCTTCGCCCTGGTCTTCGCCTGCTGGACGCTGTTCGCCGTGCTCGGGGTGGAGCTGCGCCGCGACCTGGCCCTGGGGAGTGCCGCCTTCGCCGTGCTGCTCTCCACGCCGATGCTCGCCGGTGCCCTGGCGAGCCTGCCCATGGCGAGGCTGGCCCGACGCCACGGTGGGCGCCGCGTCATGCTCGGCTGCCTGCTGCTGATCTGTCCCTTCCTGTGGTGGATCGGTCACGCCCAGCACTATGCGGAGTTCCTGCTGGCGGGCCTCGGCCTGGGGCTGGGGGCCGGGTCGCTGGCCGCCGGGCTGGTCTACGTGGCGGAGTTGGGGCCGGCCCGCCATGCCGGCCTGGCGCTCGGGCTCTACGCGGCCGGCATGGTCGGGGCGGGGCTCGGCTACCTGCTGCTGCCCCTGGTCAGCCAGGCTTACGGCTGGCGCACGGCGCCGCTGTTCTACCTGCTGCCGGTGCTGCTGGTCGCCGGGCTGCTGTGGCTCTTCGCCGAGGACCACGACCCGCTTACGCCCGTGAGCGATCCCACGGGCGACGACGAGGCGCGCCCGTTCCATTCCGCGCGGCGGGCGCGCACCGCCCGCCTCGCCCGCCTCGCCCGCCTCGCCCGTCGGCTCGCCGGCTGGTCGCCGTGGCGCCTGGCCCTCCCCTACGCCTTCTTCTTCGGCGCCTTCCTGGCCCTGGCACTGTGGCTGCCCGGCCACCTGGCGACGCGCTTCGAGCTCTCGCTGCAGGGGGCGGCACTGCGCGCGATCCCCTTCACCCTGGCCGTCGGGGCGGGCCAGGTGCTCGGCGGCTGGCTGGCCGACCGTCGCGACTTTCGCAGCCTGCGCTGGTGGCTCTGCGCCTTCGTGCTGGTCTGCCTCTTCCTGCTCTCCTATCCGCCCTTCGAACTCCGGATCGAGGGCACCCACGGCCCGCTGAGCTGGCACTACGCGGCGCCGCTGTGGGGCTTTCTCGGCCTGTTGGTGCCCATGGGGGTGGCCATGGGGGTCGGGCAGGGCAGTCTGATGCGCCTGATCCACCGCGACCATGGCGGCGACATGGCCCTGGTGGGCGGGCTGGCACTGACCCTGGGCGGACTCTTCGCCGCCCTGCTGCCGCCTGTCTTCGTGCTGGGCAGCGAGTGGCTGGGGCTCTCTACCGCCGGCTTCATGTTCCTCTACGCCGCCCTGGTCGTCTGCATGCTGGTGATGCTTGCCGACCATGCGCTACACCGCCCTCGGGCACAGTGACACCACCGGCCTAACCCCTCCCTCGGCGTCGCCTATCCCCTTGGGGGTAGGGGCCATGTATATGGAGGTAACCGGGCAGTAATCGGCGTGGCGATCACCCAGAATCGGCTTCAACGACCCTGGCCGCGAGCGATGCAAGGCGGCGGTGCAGGACGGGTGACCCGGTGCGGTCACGCATCTTTTCGAGGAGCCTGGAGAGCGACCATGAGTCACTTCATCGATCGGCTGAACTTCTTCCGCAAGGCCCGCGAGCCCTTCGCCAACGAGCATGGTGAACTCCGTCAGGAGTCTCGCGAGTGGGAGGACGGCTACCGTCAGCGCTGGCAGCACGACAAGGTCGTGCGCTCCACCCACGGGGTGAACTGCACCGGGTCGTGCAGCTGGAAGATCTACGTCAAGAACGGCCTGGTCACCTGGGAGACCCAGCAGACCGACTACCCGCGCACCCGGCCCGACCTGCCCAACCACGAGCCGCGGGGCTGCCCGCGCGGCGCCAGCTACTCCTGGTATATCTACAGCGCCAACCGCCTCAAGCACCCGCTGGTCAGAAAGCCGCTGATCGCGCTGTGGCGCGAGGCGCTCGCCGAGAAGGGCGACCCGGTCGACGCCTGGGCCTCCATTGTCGAGGACCCGGCCAGGACCAAGCAGTACAAGCGCGCCCGCGGCATGGGCGGCTTCGTGCGCGCCGACTGGGACGAGCTCAACGAGCTGATCGCCGCCTCCAACGTCTATACCGCCAAGCAGTTCGGCCCGGACCGCATCATCGGCTTCTCGCCGATCCCCGCCATGTCGATGGTCAGCTACGCCGCCGGCAGCCGCTACCTGTCGCTGATCGGCGGCGTCTGCATGAGCTTCTACGACTGGTACTGCGACCTGCCGCCGGCCAGCCCTCAGACCTGGGGCGAGCAGACCGACGTGCCCGAATCCGCCGACTGGTACAACTCCGGCTACATCATCGCCTGGGGCTCCAACGTCCCCCAGACCCGCACCCCGGACGCCCACTTCTTCACCGAGGTACGCTACAAGGGCACCAAGACCGTCTCGATCACCCCGGACTACGCCGAGGTCTCCAAGCTCACCGACGAGTGGCTCTCCGCCAAGCAGGGCACCGACGCGGCCCTGGCCATGGCCATGGGGCACGTCATCCTCAAGGAGTTCCACCTCGACCGGCCTAGCGGCTACTTCACCGACTACGTGCGCCGCTACAGCGACATGCCCTTCCTGGTCGAGCTCGAGGCTCGCGAGGACGGCAGCTACGCGCCGGGCCGCCAGATGCGCGCCAGCGACTTCGAGGCGAGCCTCGGTCAGGGCAACAACCCCGAGTGGAAGACCGTCGCCTGGGACGAGACCCGCGACCAGCTGGTGGTGCCGCGCGGCTCCATCGGTTTCCGCTGGGGCGAGACCGGTGATGAGGTCGGCAAGTGGAACCTCGAGCCGCTGGACGCCGAGGGCGCCGAGATCAAGCCGCTGCTGACCCTGGCCGAGCAGCATGACGAGGTGGCCAAGGTCGCCTTCCCCTACTTCGGCGGCATCGCCCACGAGCACTTCGATCACGTCAAGAGCGGCGGCGCCAGCGACGAGCTGCTATTCCACAGCCTGCCCGTCAAGCGCCTCAAGAAGGCCGACGGCTCGGACGTGCTGGCGGTCACCGTGTTCGATCTGATGTGCGCCAACTACGGCATCGACCGCGGGTTCGGTGAGGACGACGGCGCGACCTCCTACGACCAGATCAAGCCCTACACCCCGGCTTGGCAGGAGAAGATCACCGGCGTGTCGGCCGAGCAGGCCACCCGCATCGCCCGCGAGTTCGCCGACAACGCCGACAAGACCCGCGGACGCAGCATGATCATCGTCGGTGCCGGCATGAACCACTGGTACCACATGGACATGAACTACCGCGGCCTGATCAACATGCTGGTCATGTGCGGCTGCATCGGCCAGAGCGGCGGCGGTTGGGCTCACTACGTGGGCCAGGAGAAGCTGCGCCCGCAGACCGGCTGGACCCCGCTGGCCTTCGGGCTGGACTGGCAGCGCCCGCCGCGCCACATGAACTCCACCTCCTTCTTCTACAACCACTCCAGCCAGTGGCGCTACGAGAAGCTCGAGATCAAGGAGATCCTCTCGCCGCTGGCCAAGGCCGAGGACTACCCCGGCAGCCTGATCGACTTCAACGTGCGCTCCGAGCGCATGGGCTGGCTGCCCTCCGCGCCGCAGCTCGGCACCAACCCGCTGCGCCTGGTTGATGCCGCCAAGGCCGCCGGCATGAGCACCGCCGACTACGCCGTGGACCAGCTGAAGCGCGGCAATCTCGCCTTCGCCGCCGAAGATCCGGACAACCCGCAGAACTTCCCGCGCAACATGTTCATCTGGCGCTCCAACCTGCTGGGCAGCTCCGGCAAGGGCCACGAGTACATGCTCAAGTACCTGCTCGGCACCCGCCACGGCATCCAGGGCAAGGACCTGGGGGACTTCGGCGGCCAGAAGCCCGAGGAGGTCAAGTGGCACGACGACGCGCCCGAGGGCAAGCTCGACCTGCTGGTGACCCTGGACTTCCGCATGTCCACCACCTGCCTCTACTCGGACATCGTGCTGCCCACGGCGACCTGGTACGAGAAGGACGACCTCAACACCTCCGACATGCACCCCTTCATCCACCCGCTGACCGCGGCCACCGACCCGGCCTGGGAGTCGCGCAGCGACTGGGATATCTACAAGGGCATCGCCAAGGCCTTCTCCAAGGCCTGCGTGGGGCACCTGGGTGAGGAGACCGATTTGGTCACCCTGCCGCACCAGCACGACTCTCCCGCCGAGCTGGCCCAGGTCGAGGTGCGCGACTGGAAGAAGGGCGAGTGCGAGCCGGTCCCCGGCAAGACCATGCCGGCGCTGATCGAGGTCAAGCGCAACTACCCCGAGACCTATGAGCGCTTCACCTCCGTGGGCCCCTTGCTCGAGAGCATCGGCAACGGCGGCAAGGGCATCGGCTGGAAGACCGAGAAGGAAGTGGAGCTGCTCGGCAAGCTCAATCACGTCAAGACCGAGGGATCGGCCAAGGGCCGCCCGCGCATCGAGTCGGCCATCGACGCCGCCGAGATGATCCTGACCCTGGCGCCGGAGACCAACGGCCAGGTGGCGGTGAAGGCCTGGGGCGCGCTCTCCAAGATCACCGGGCGCGACCACACCCACTTGGCGCATCCCAAGGAGGAGGAGAAGATCCGCTTCCGCGACGTGGTGGCCCAGCCGCGCAAGATCATCTCCAGCCCCACCTGGTCGGGTCTCGAGGACGAGCACGTCTCCTACAATGCCGGCTACACCAACGTCCACGAGCTGATCCCGTGGCGCACCGTCAGCGGCCGCCAGCAGTTCTACCAGGATCACCCCTGGATGCGGGCCTTCGGCGAGAGCCTGCTGGTCTACCGGCCGCCCATCGACACCAAGGCGGCGGTCAGCCTGGCCGAGACGAAGGGCAACGGTAACCCGGAGATCGCCCTGAACTGGATTACCCCGCACCAGAAGTGGGGCATCCACTCTACCTACAGCGACAACCTGCTGATGCAGACCCTGTCGCGGGGCGGCCCCATCGTCTGGATGTCCGAGGATGACGCGAAGTCCATCGGCGTCGAGGACAACGACTGGATCGAGCTCTACAACGCCAACGGCGCCATCGCCGCCCGGGCGGTGGTCAGCCAGCGGGTCAAGAACGGCATGGCGATGATGTATCACGCCCAGGAGCGGATCCTGAACATGCCGGGTTCCGAGATCACCGGGACTCGCGGCGGCATCCATAACTCGGTGACGCGGGTGTGTCCCAAGCCGACCCACATGATCGGCGGCTACGCCCAGCTCTCCTACAGCTTCAACTACTACGGCACCGTCGGCTCCAACCGCGACGAGTTCGTCATCGTGCGCAGGATGAAGAAGATCGACTGGCTGGATGGCGAAGGCAACGACTACGAGCAGGAGGCCGTGAAATGAAGATTCGTTCCCAGGTAGGCATGGTCCTGAACCTCGACAAGTGCATCGGCTGCCACACCTGCTCGGTGACCTGCAAGAACGTCTGGACCAGCCGTGAGGGCGTCGAGTACGCCTGGTTCAACAACGTCGAGACCAAGCCCGGCATCGGCTATCCCAAGGAGTGGGAGAATCAGCAGAAGTGGAAGGGCGGCTGGCTGCGCCGCAAGGATGGCCACATCGAGCCGCGCATCGGCGGCAAGTGGCGGGTGCTGGCGAACATCTTCGCCAATCCCGACCTGCCGGAGATCGACGACTACTACGAGCCGTTCACCTTCGACTACCAGCACCTGCACACCGCCAAGCAGGGTGAACACCAGCCCACCGCGCGGCCGCGCTCACTGATCTCCGGTCAGCGCATGAACAAGATCGAGTGGGGTCCGAACTGGGAGGAGATCCTCGGTACCGAGTTCGCCAAGCGGCGCCGCGACGCGAACTTCGAGAAGATCCAGGCCGACATCTACGGCCAGTTCGAGAACACCTTCATGATGTACCTGCCGCGGCTGTGCGAGCACTGCCTGAACCCGACCTGCGTGGCGTCCTGCCCCAGCGGCGCGATCTACAAGCGCGAAGAGGACGGCATCGTGCTGATCGACCAGGACAAGTGCCGCGGCTGGCGGATGTGCATCTCCGGCTGCCCCTACAAGAAGATCTACTACAACTGGAAGACCGGGAAGTCCGAGAAGTGCATCTTCTGCTACCCGCGCATCGAGGCCGGCCAGCCCACGATCTGCTCCGAGACCTGCGTGGGGCGCATCCGCTACCTCGGCGTGCTGCTCTATGACGCCGATCGCATCGAGGAGGTGGCGAGCTCCCCGGACGAGCGCGACCTCTACCATCGCCAGCGCGAGATCTTCCTCGACCCTAACGACCCCGAGGTGATCGCTCAGGCGAAGCGCGACGGCATCACCGACAACGTGATCGCCGCCGCCCAGGCCTCGCCGGTCTACAAGCTGGCCATGGACTGGGGCCTGGCGTTGCCGCTGCACCCGGAGTATCGCACCCTGCCGATGGTCTGGTACGTGCCGCCGCTGTCGCCGATCCAGTCCGCCGCCGAGGCCGGCCAGGTCGAGTATGACGGCGTGCTGCCGAAGATCGAGTCGCTGCGCATCCCGGTGAAGTACCTCGCCAACCTGCTCACCGCCGGCGAGGAGGCCCCCGTGGTGCTGGCCCTCAAGCGGCTGATGGCCATGCGCCTCTACATGCGCGGCAAGCACGTGGAGGGCGAGGCCACTACCGAGATGCTCGACGAGGTCGAGCTGACCGAGGGCCAGGTCGAGGAGATGTACCGCTATCTCGCCATCGCCAACTACGAGGATCGCTTCGTGATCCCGACGAGCCACCGCGAGATGGCCACCGAGGCCTTCCCCGAGCGCGGCGGCTGCGGCTTCAGCTTCGGCGACGGCTGCCACGGCGACAGCAGCGAGAGCCTGTTCGGCGGACGCAAGACCACCACCACCCTGGTCCAGCCGGTAGAGACCTATGACCCGCAGAGCGGGGGACGGCGCGACGAGAAAGCCAAGGAGGTGCGTCATGACTGAGGCCGCGATCCAATACCCCGCCGCGGAGCCGGACATGCTGAGCCTGCGCGTGCTGGCCCGGCTGCTCGACTACCCCGGCGAGGCGCTCCAGGGCGCCGCCGGCGAGATGATCGAGCTCATCAGTGCCGAGCGCCGGCTTCCGGCCTCGCTGCGCACCGCCCTGATGGACTGGTGCCAGCGGCTGGCCGAGGCCGACCTGCTGGAGCTGCAGGCCGAGTACGTGGCGCTGTTCGACAAGGGACGCAGCACCTCGCTGCTGCTCTTCGAGCACGTCCACGGCGAGTCCCGCGACCGCGGCCAGGCGATGGTCGACCTGCTGGCCGAGTATCGCGCCGCGGGCTTCGAGCTCGATGCCCGGGAGCTGCCCGACTACCTGCCGCTGTTCCTGGAGTACCTGTCGACCCGGCCGGAGGCCGACATCGGCCGCTGGCTCGGCGAGATCCGCCACATCCTGGCGCTGCTCGTCGCGCGCCTCGAAGAGCGCGACGCCGATCACGCCCTGGTGCCGCTGGCGCTGCTGGCGCTGATCGGCGCCGAGGGCGACGTCGACGCCCATCGCGATAGCGTCAAGGAGGAGGCGCCTGACGACACCCCCGAGGCGCTGGACGAGGTCTGGGAGGAGGAGGCAGTGCGCTTTTCCGCCGCCTCCGATCAGGACTGCGCCCTGCAGTCCGCCGAGGGTCGCCGCCTCGCCGAGCGCAAGCAGGCCGTGCCCAGCGACCCCGTCAGGATCATGCCCGGCAGCGGCCCGACCGAACGCGGCCCGACCGAACGCTAAAGGAGAACCGTCATGTTTGGTGAATACCTGCAACACCTGATCTATGGCTACTACCCCTACCTGGCCGGCACGGTGTTCCTGGTCGGCAGCCTGCTGCGTTACGACCACGGCCAGTACACCTGGAAGACCGGCTCCAGCCAGATGCTCTCGTCGAAGAACATGCGCCTGGCCAGCAACCTCTTCCATATCGGCATCCTGGTGATCTTCTTCGGCCACCTGTTCGGCATGCTGACCCCCCACTGGGCCTATGCGCCCTTCCTGTCGGCGGGTGCCAAGCAGATGCTGGCCATCGTCATCGGTGGCATCGCCGGGGTGATGTGCCTGGTGGGCGGCGCCATGCTGCTCTACCGCCGCCTGACCAACCCGCGGGTCAAGGCCTCGTCGAGCGTCATGGACAACGTCATCCTCGGGCTGATCGTCTTCCAGGCGGCGCTGGGCGTGATCAGCGTGTACTTCTCGCTGGGCCACCTGGACGGCGAGATGATGCTGACCCTGGCGGGCTGGGCACAGGCCATCGTGTTCTTCAGCGGCGGGGCGGCCGACTACATGGCCGAGGTCTCCTGGATCTACAAGGTCCACGTCTTCCTCGGCCTGACCATCATCCTGCTGTTCCCGTTCTCGCGCCTGGTGCATGTGTGGAGCGTGCCCTTCGGCTACGTGACGCGCCGCTACCAGCTGGTCCGCAAGCGGGGCTGAGACAGGCCTTGCCCACACCTCCGGCAGGGGCGCCGGGGGCAGGGCGAAGAGGAGGTCATTTGCCATGGATGGCAAATGTAGCGCCCAGGGAGGGGGTCACAGCGCCTCCTCGCAGCCCTGCCGCCGGAAAAGCCCCCTCCTACCGGACCGTTGAGAAGAGCTCCAAGGATTTAGCCATGCAAAAGATCGATATCGAGATGATTCCCGGGGGCGCCAGCCCGCCCCCGATCCGGGTCGGCGAGGCCGTCATCGCCGAGGCCGCCATCGCCGAGGAGATGCAGTACCACCCCGCCGACAGCGCCGGCACCGCCCAGCTCCAGGCGGCCCGGGCGCTGGTGGTGCGCGAGCTGCTGCGCCAGCGGGCCGAGGCCCTGGGCCTGGCCGAGCAGGCCACCGCGGCGGTCGACGAGGCCGACGACGCCATCGCCGCGCTGCTCGAGCGCGAACTCGACGTGCCCGAGCCCGCCGAGACCGACTGCCGGCGCTTCCATGCCGCCCACCCCGAGCGCTTCAGCGAGCCGACCCGCCTCAGGGTGCGCCACGTGCTGCTGGCCGCGGCCCCGGATGACGCCCCGGCCCGTGACGCCGGCTATCGTCAGGGCGAGCAGCTGCTCCGCGAGCTCGAGGCGGCGCCCGAGCGCTTCACCGAGCTCGCCCAGCGCCACTCCGCCTGCCCCTCGAAGGAGGCGGGCGGCGAGCTTGGCTGGCTCGCGCCCGGCCAGACCGTCGCCGAGCTCGACCGGGCGCTGCAGCACCTGCCCGTGGGGCTCCACCAGCGGCCGCTGGCCTCGCGCTACGGCTGGCACCTGGTCAGCATCGACGAGCGGCAGGAGGGACGCGAGCTGCCCTTCGAGCAGGTGGCCGAGCGGGTTCGACACAGCCTGCGCGAGCAGGCCACGCGCCGCGCCCTGCGCCACTACCTGCTGGCGCTGGAGGCCGAGATCGGCGTCGAGGGTCTCTCCCTCGATGACGACGGCGGCAGCGCCCTGATGCAGTGACGACGTGCGCGAGGGCCCGCCAGCCAAGGCACGGTGGGAACTCGCGCTTTCTTGATGCGCGTCATTCCCCTCGTCTCGGCGCCGGCTCATCATTCACGGCAAGGAGGACCCTCATGTCCCATGTTTCTGCCAATACGCCCTTCGTGCCCCTGGGCATCGCCGTGCTCACCGTCTCCGATACCCGCGGCTTCGCGGAAGACGGCAGCGGCGACCTGCTCGCCGAGCGCCTGACCGCCGCCGGCCACCACCTGGCGGAGCGCCAGATCGTGCCCGACGACGTCTACCGCCTGCGCGCCGTGGTCTCGGCCTGGGTGGTGCGCGACGACATCCAGGCCATCCTGGTCAACGGCGGCACCGGCTTCACGCCGCGCGACACCACCCCGGAGGCGCTGGCGCCGCTGTTCGACAAGGCCATCGATGGCTACGGCGAGCTCTTCCGCCAGCGCTCGCTGGCCACCATCGGCACCTCCACCATCCAGTCCCGCGCCGTCGCCGGACTGATCGACCGCACCCTGGTGTTCGCCATGCCCGGCTCGCCCAAGGCCTGCGCCACCGCCTGGGACGACATCCTGGTCGAGCAGCTAGATGCCCGTACCCGGCCCTGCAACTTCGTCGCCATGGTGCGCCCGCAGCTCGCGCCCTGCGTCTCCCGCCAGGCGACATCCGAGCAGGACGCGGCGCAGGGAGCGACGGCATGAACTGCGGCTGCGCGGATGTCGTCACCCCCGGTCTGCTCGACCTGTTCGAGGCCCGGGCACGCATGACCCAGGCCGCCCGGCCGATCGCCGGCCTCGAGTGCGTGGCGCTGGAGGCGGCCGCGGGCCGGGTGCTGGCCGCGCCGGCGCGCTCGACCCTCGATATGCCCGGCGTCGACAACAGCGCCATGGACGGCTACGCGCTGCGCCGCGACGAACTGGCCGGCGCGCCCTCGGGCCTGCCAGTGCGGCTTCGCGTACCGGCCGGCGCCGGCGTGACCCGCCTGCCCGAGGGGGGCTGCGCGCGCATCTTTACCGGCGCCCCGGTGCCGCTGGGAGCCGATGCCGTGGTGCCCCAGGAGAAGGTGAGCCTGGACGCCGCGGGTCGGGTGCACGTTGCGGGCGAGCTGGCCGCCGGCGCCAATATCCGTCGCCGCGGCGAGGAGAGTCGCGCCGGCGAGGTCCTGCTGGCGGCGGGAGGGCGGCTCGACGCCGCTTCTATTGCCCTGCTGGCCGGCCAGGGCATCGCCAGCGTCACGGTGCAGCGGCGCCTGCAGGTGGCGCTGGTCACCACCGGCGACGAGCTGATTGCCCCCGGTCAGGCCTGGCGGCCGGGGGCCGTCTACGACAGTAGCGGCCCGATGCTGCGCACCCTGCTGGCCGGCCAGGGCTGCGAGGTGCTCGACCTGGGCCCGGTGCTCGATACCCCCGAGGCGTTGGCCACCGTGCTCGCCGAGGCCCGCGACCACGCCGACTTGGTGCTCTGCACCGGCGGTGTCTCGGTGGGTGAGGAGGATCACGTGCGCTCGGTGCTGGAGCGGCTCGGCGGCATCGCCTTCCACGGCGTGGCCATGAAGCCTGGAAAGCCCTTCGCCCTGGGCTGGCTCGGTGCCTCGCTGGAGGCCGGGACGCCGCTGATCGGCCTGCCCGGCAATCCGGTGGCCTCGCTGGTAGGTTGGCAGCTGTTGGCGCTGCCCTTCGTGCAAGGACGCCAGGGGCGCGTGCCCGCGCCGCTGCAGCGCTTCCCGGTCGCCGCCGGCTTCTCGCGCCGTGCGAGCCACGGTCGCCGCGAGCTGCTGCGGGTGGTGCTGGACTGGCGCGCCGGCACCCCCGTGGCGCGACTGGCCGGCGGCCAGGGCTCGCACATGCTCGGTGCCGCCAGCCAGGCCCACGGCTACCTGATCATCGACGCCGATACGCCCGTGGAGGAAGGCCATGCCTATGGATACTGTCCCGGCACCCAGTTCCTCGACTGAGTTGCTGCTGCGGCCGCGCCAGCTTCGCGAGCTGGTGCGCGGGGTGCCGTGGCTCGGCGGCCTCGACGACGAGGCCCTCGAGGTGTTGCTGAAGGATACCGGGGTGCGCACCCTGGCGAGCCGCGAGTGGCTGTTTCGCCAGGACGCCCCGGCCCGGCGAGTCTACATCGTGATCAACGGCCTGGTGCGCCTGGTGCGCAGCGGCCGTGACGGTCGGCTGGCGACCATTCGCTGCGTCGAGCGCGGCGGCACCCTGGGTGAGCTGAGCATGGTCTCGGGGCCGGGGAGCTACCTCTATTGTGCCGAGGCGCTGCGGCGTACCCAGGTGCTGGCGATCCCCGCGGCGCGCTGCCGCGAGATCCTGGATCGCCATCCCGAGTGCCGGGCGGAGTTCATGAGCCGACTGGCCCTGGAGCTCACCGAGCGTCTCGAGGACCTGGCCCTGCTCACCCAGGCCGACGCCATGTCGCGACTGGTCAGCTATCTCCTCCGTCAGCTGCCCGTCGGGCATCACCGGGGGCAGCAGGTGGTGCGCCTGACCATCCCCAAGCGCTGGCTGGCCGCCCAACTCGCCATGACCCCGGAGACCCTCTCGCGCCTGCTGGCCAGGCTGCGCGAGGAGGGCATCATCACCATCGATCGCCAGCGCCTGGTCGTGCTCGATGAGCACGCGCTGCGCGACTTCTTGCTGGACGACGACTGACGCCGTCGCCCTGGGAGGCTGAATGTCACGCACCGCTAATCGACCCCGTCCCCTGATCTACGCCTGCTCCGGCTGCTCCGACGTGGCCCAGCTCGCCAATGAGGTCGCCCTGCGCCTGGATCATCGGCGAGACGCCGAGATGTCCTGCATCGCCGGCGTGGGCGGCGGCGTACCGGGCCTGGTGCGCACCGCCCGCTCGGGTCGCCCCATCGTGGCCATCGACGGCTGCCAGATGCACTGCGCCGAGCACTGCCTGGCCAACGCCGACGTCGCGCCCACCGAGCACGTGCGGCTCTACGAGCAGGGCCTGAAGAAGCGCAAGGGGCGGCGCTACGACGAGGCGACCATCGACGCGGTCACCGAGCAGGTGGGCGAGCTGATCGCTCGGCTGCCCCTGGGAGCGACGGCTCGCGTCATGGACACCTGAAGCGTCCACGGCACTACGGCGAGCTGTCCCTGGCGTAGAGTCGCTTCCCTGCCACGAAGGTCTGTTGTGGCTGGAGATTTCCATCGAGCAGGGTCACGTCGGCATCATGGCCGATGGCCAGGCGACCCTTGCGGTCATGCAGCCCCAGCACCCGGGCCACATGGCCCGAGATCAGGCCCAGGGCCTGATCGAATGGCAGCACCTCCTCATGGACCAGGCGCTGCCAGTCCGCAATCAAGGCGGTGTTGCGCGCCACCCGCATGCCGATGTAATTACCCTGCGTATCGAACTCGGGCAGGCTGCCGTTGCAGTCGGAGCTCATGGTGATACGGGTGACCGGCACGCCGCGCGCGAGCAGCCGCGACACCGCATCGAAGCCGGAGAGCCCCTCCTCGCCGGGGTCGTCGAAGGCGGTCACATCCACGCTGGCGGCGAAGGTCAGCGCATAGTCGGCGGCCTCCTCGAGCAGGGCGCGGTGGCGGTTCACGTGGGTGGGGATCACCTGCTCGGCGGGAATCTCGGTCTCCGCGAGCAGCCGGCGCAGCGGTTCGAGTCCCCGCTGTCCGTCGCCGACATGAAAGTGACAGATGCCGCGCTTGCCGGCCAGCATGCCGCCGACGCGCGCCTCGCTGACCAGCCGCGCGATCTCGTCCTGACGGGGTTGGCTGGAGCGATGATCCGAGATCGCCAGCTCGCCCAGGCCGATGACCTCAGGGATCCAGGCCAGGTCGCGCTGCACGTCGCCGGTGAGGGTCGGTGGCGGCACGCGATACGACCCCGTGTACATGTAGGCCGCGATGCCCTCGGCCTTGAGCCCACGCACCTTGGCCAGCAGGTCCGCCGGCGAGCGGCTGATGCCGTCGGTGCCCAGCACCCCCACCACGGTGCCGATTCCCATGGCGGCGATCTCCCGGGCGGTGATCTCGGGGCAGCGGCTGCCGCAACCGCCTTCACCGCCGCCACCGGTCACATGCACGTGCTGGTCGATGAAGGCGGGAACGGCGGTGAGGTCGCGCGCCTCCACCAAGTGCACGGGCCACCCTTCCGGCACGGCGAGGTCGCGCCCCAGCGCCGCGATCCGCCCGTCCGCGATCAGCAGGTCAGTGGCCTCGAGAGGCGCCGGGGCGAAGATGCGGCCGACGCGCAGCAGGGTCAGCAGGGGGGCGTCCCGCTCATCGAGGGACATTATGGCGACTCGTCGGTGGGCTCAGTCGCCGACGGCGGCGAGAAGCGGCGGCCCTTCAGGCGCTCGATGGCGCCCTCGACATCGTCGATTAGCAACACCAGCAGGTCACCTTCGCTGGCCTCATCGAAGGCCCGGTCGACGGCCTGCTGCTCCTCCAGGACGAGCTCGACCCGGCAGCCCCCCATCGACTCGGCACCGTCGCGCAACAGGCCGGCGGCTTCGCCGATGGCACGACCGCGGGCGTCGGTCTCGTAGATGAAGACGACATCGTGCATCCGGGCGAGCAGCGTGCCCAGGCTGAACAGGTCTTCGTCGCGGCGATTGCCGGGAGCGCTGGCTACGCTGATGCGGCGTCGCGCCGGGATGCAGCTCACCAGCTCGCTGAGGGCCTCGAGTGCCGGCACGTTGTGTCCGTAGTCGATCAGCACCTTCATGCCGTCGGCGTCGATGAGGTTGGTGCGTCCGGGATTCTGGCCGGGGGTGGGATGAAAGGTCTGCAGGCCCATCTGGATATCGCCGATGGAGAGTCCCAGGGCATAGGCGGCCGCGCTGGCGGCCAGGGCATTGGCGAGATTGAAGCTGGCGTGCCCCTCGAAGGTGATCGGCACGTCCAACACCGGGATCACCTCGGCCTCGACATGGCCCTGACGCATCACGATGCGTTCGTTGTTCACGGTAAAGGCCACCCCATGATCGCGGACATGCTGACGGATGGGGCGTGAATCAGGGTCCAGGGTGAAGAAGATGATATCGCCCCGGGCCCACTCCTGGCCGGCCAGCACCCGGGGGTCATCGGCATTGAGCACGGCCGTACCGCTCTTGCTCACGGCATCGATCACCACCGTCTTGCAGCGCGCCAGCTCGTCGAGGGTGTGGATGTCGTGCTCCCCCAGGTGGTCGCTGGCGATATTGAGCAGCACCCCGACGTCGCACTCGTCGAACCCCAGGCCACGGCGCATGATGCCGCCGCGGGCCACTTCGAGCACGGCGTATTCGACCGTGGGTTCGCGCAGCACGATGGCCGCCGCCTGGGGGCCACTGTAGTCGCCGCGCATGATGACATGGTTGTCGATCTCGATGGCCCCGGTACAGGCCATGCCGACGTTGCGTCCCGCCTGGCGCAGCAGGTGCGAGAGCAGGCGCACCGTGGTCGTCTTGCCGTTGGTCCCGGTCACCGCCACGATGGGAATGCGGGCGTCGGACTCGCTGTCCGGGAACAGCATGTCGATCACATGCTGGCCGACATCGCGGCCGTGGCCGTGGGTGGGCGACAGGTGCATGCGAAAACCGGGCCCGGCATTGACCTCGACCACCGCGGCGGACTGCTCCTCCAGTGGCCGGGTCAGGGTCTCGGCCAGCAGGTCGATGCCGATGATGTCGAGCCCGACCAGGCGCGCGATCCGCTCCGCCGCATAGCGGACCTCCGGGTGGACGTCGTCGGTCACGTCCGTGGCCGTGCCGCCGGTGCTCAGGTTCGCCGTGGGCTTCAGATAGACGATCTCGCCCTTGGGAATCACGCTGTGCAGGGTCAGGTTCTGCTGGTCGATCAGCCGCTGGGACTGCTCGTCCAGCTGGATCTGCGTGAGCAGGTTCTCGTGCCCCACGCCGCGACGCGGGTCGTCGTTCTCCCGATCAACCAGTGCCTGCAGCGTGGCGACCCCATCGCCGATCACATGGGCCGGTCGCCGCCTGGCGGCGGCCACCAGCTTGCTGTCGATGACCAGCAGTCGATGATCCTCGCCTTTGATGTATTGCTCGACGATCACCGAGGGATTGCGGTGGGCGGCGATGCCGAAGGCCTCGCGCAGGGCCTGGCCATCATCGATGTTAGTGCTCACGCCGCGGCCGTGGTTGCCGATCAACGGCTTCACCGCGACGGGGTAGCCGATGTCGCGCGCGGCGTCGAGGGCTTCATCGACGCAGGCGCAGACCCGGCCGTGGGGAACCGGAATGCCGGCGTCACCGAGCACCTGCTTCGTCCAGGCCTTGTCGTCGGCGATGCCGTAGCCGATCAGATCCGTATGGCAGGTCACCGTCGCCTGGATCCGCTGCTGGCGGTGGCCGTGACCCAGCTGGATGTAGCTGTTCTCGTCACTCAAGCGGATGTGGGGGATGTCACGACGCTCGGCGGCCGCCACGATCGAGGCGGTGGAGGGGCCCAGCATGTGGGCGTCGCGTACCGCCTTGAGGCGGGCGATGATCGCCGGCATGTCGATCTCGTCTCCCTGGAACAGCCGGGTGACCAGCTCGACGGCTTCGACCCCGGCCGCCAGGCCGCAGGCTTCGTCCCGGTAGCGGTAGACGACGTTGTAGATCCCGGGCTCGTAGCTATCGATGGTCTTGCCGTAGCCGACCGAGAAGCCGATCAGGTTCTGGAGTTCGATCGCTACATGCTCGACGACGTGACCGGCCCAGGTACCTCGCTCCAGACGCTCCACGAAGCCGCCGGGTCGGCCGACCGAGCAGCGGTGCTCTTGGAGGGTGGGCAGTAACCCGAGGAGGCGTTCGACGATGCCGGGGATGGTATCGCTCGGCCGCTCCTCGAGTTCGCCGATGTCCAGGCGCATGAGGATGGCCAGGTAGCGGCTGTAGTAGTTAGGGCCCCGCAGGGCCCGGTGTTCGAGGATATTCATCGGTAAGCCTCCAGCAGGGCGTCGAGCTCCTCGGCAGCGAGATAGCGACGTGCCTCGATATCGAAGCCGTGACCGCTGACCAGCGCATGCAGGATCAGGTGCTCGATGGCCACCGCCTCCCCCATTGCCAGGTCGGCGATGTTCGAGCTCGCCAGGTCACGGCTATCGATGAGGATGACATGGCCCGGGCCGATGGCTTCGAGAACCCGATTCGCATGAATGATCACTGCGGCATCCTCGCCCAGCCCCACGCCCAAGTGCTCCGGGTTAGTCGCCCCGACCTCCATCAGGCGCGTGAAGCGACCGCGCTCGAGGAAGTGGCTGTCGATGATCAAGCCTTCGACGAGGCCGAGGCCGAAGGTCATATTGACGGCGCCCTTGCGCAGGGCATCGGCGGCAGCGCCGTTGTAGATCATGGTGCCCGGCATAGCCGCCGCGCCGGCACTGGTTCCGGCCACTACTGCGCCCTCCTTCAAGCGGCGGCGGATGGCCGTCAGGGTCGCCGAGCCGCCCATCACGTTGGTCAGGCGCAGCTGGTCACCGCCGGTGAAGAAGATGACGCCGCTCTGCTCGATCAGGCGGACGGTGTCGGCATCGGCCGCCTGGTGGCGGTCGCGGATGCTCAGGGAATGAACGTGGCTGGCGCCCAGGCGAGAGAAAGCCGCTTCGTAGTCGGGTAGTACCTCGTCGGGGATGCTGCTCGCCGTGGCGATGACGGCGACCTCGCCATAGCCCTCGGGTGCCAGGGCAAAGACCTGTCTCAGGATCTCGAGGTCGGAGGTCCTGTCCTCGGCGCCGCCGATGGCCACGATGCGGCCAGATGCCACGGGGTGTTGGGAAGCCATAAGCTGTTCGTCGCCCAGTGCCGCTTTAGAGCAAACGCAGACGCCATGTCCGCGTGAGTCACGTGCCGAATGGTAGGATGCTTGCCGCTTACGTTTTTACTTATACCTACGCTTTCACTTATAACAGGCATTTCGGCGCGGGGCACGTTCTCGCTGCCTGCCTCGTGTGCAACGCTAAGGGGGACTCGATACCGCTGCCTGCCAGGAATCGCCACGGGCAGGCTCGAGCGTCCGATCCGTGGCAGGCCCGGTCGATGACAGGCGGGATCGTCGCCATGGACGGGATAACCATAACCATGAGGGGACAGCCGTGGTGCTAGAGTCGCTCTCGCCGCTGCCGGGGGCCATCAACCTGTTGCTGGTGCTGCTGTCGGTCCTGACCTCGGCCTTCACGGCGGCGGTGGGCGTGGGCGGCGGCGTGCTGATGATCATGGCACTGGCCCAGGTGATGCCGGCCACGGCGCTGATCCCGGTGCACGGCATGGTCCAGCTGGGCTCCAATGTCGGCCGGACAGCAATGACCTGGCGCCACATTGATCGCGCCACCCTGCTGGCCTTCCTGCCCGGGGTGGCGCTGGGCGCCCTGGCCGCCGCCTGGCTGCTGGTACGCTTGCCAGCCGGGGTGCTGGAGCTGTGCATCGCCGCCTTCGTGCTCTTCACCTGCTGGGGGCCGGGGCTGCCCGGGCGCGCCCTGGGTCGCGTCGGCACCCTGATCGTCGGCGCGGTGACGACCCTGCTCTCCAGCCTGGTCGGCGCCAGCGGCCCGGTGGTGGCAGCCTTCATCAAGCAGCGCCAGGCGGGGCGGCTGGCCAAGGTGGCGACCTTCTCCGCCTGCATGGTGGCTCAGCACCTGACCAAGGCCTTCGTGTTCGGTGCCGCAGGCTTCGTCTTCCGCGACTGGCTGGCGCTGATGCTTTCGATGGTGGCGGCGGGCTTCGTCGGCACCTGGCTGGGGCTGCGGCTGCTGCATCGCCTCTCCGAGCGGCGCTTCGATGTCCTCTTCCGCTGGGCGCTGACGCTGCTCGCCCTGCGCCTGGCCTGGCTCGGCGCCCAGCGCCTGGGCCTGGGCTGAGTCGCGTCGTCGAAAAGGCCCGAGTCGGACTGGCGTGTCTTGTCCCATGACCTCGACGAACAGGTCGAAAAATCGTCGAAGAGTCTGATCTTTACCCTGTACAGGACGCGGCGGCTAGCCATAATGTCTAGGTGTCACTGGAGCAACTTCGAGGGAACGCATCATGGTGCCTATCACAACAACTATCCGGCGCCGTAGAGGGGTCATCTGCTCGCTGCTGGCCTGCCTGCTGCTGGTCTCCGGCCTCGCCCAGGCCGGCAATCCCCGTTATGCCGGCATCGTCATCGATGCCGATACCCAGGAGATTCTCTACGCGGAGAACGCCGACCGGCTGCGCTATCCCGCCTCGCTGACCAAGATGATGACGCTCTACCTGATGTTCGAGGCGCTCGAGGAGGGCAGGCTGAGCATGGGTCAGTCGCTGCCGGTCTCCGCCTACGCGGCCTCCAAGCCGGCCTCCAAGCTCTACGTCAAGGCCGGCTCCACCATTCCGGTGGAGACGGCCATCGATGCGCTGGTGATCAAGTCGGCCAACGACGTGGCCGTGGTGGTGGCCGAGGCCCTGGGCGGCAGCGATGCGCATTTCGCGAAGATGATGACCGACAAGGCCCGCGAGCTCGGCATGCAGGATACCGTCTTCCGTAATCCCAACGGCCTGCCCGATGCCGGCCAGGTCACGACCGCACGCGACATGGCGGTGCTCTCGCGCCACCTGATGCGCGACTTCCCCCAGTACTACCCGCGCTTCTCGCGGACGAGCTTCACCTGGCGGGGCAAGACCATCACCGGCCATAATCGCCTGTTGAAGAGCTATCCCGGCGCCGACGGCCTCAAGACCGGCTTCATCCGCGCCTCAGGCTTCAACGTCGCCACCTCGGCGGTGCGCGGCGACCGCCGCCTGCTGACCGTGGTGATGGGCGGTTTCACCGCGGCCTCGCGGGATGCGCATACCGCCGACCTGCTGGATCGCGGCTTCATGCGTGCGTCGCTGGCCGATGGCCGCGGCTGGCTGGCCAGCGCGGACATCACCGGCGGCCGCCTCAGGCCCGGCGAGCCCCAGGCACCGGGGCAGCCGGTCGGTCACGACGTGCGCCTGGCGAGCCTCGATTCGGCGCCGCGCACGGCCGCCCCGGCGCGCAGCGAGGGCGCGGCCCCCGTCACGGCTGCGCCCTCGCTCGCCGCCGCGCCGCAGCCGGCCACGCGGATCACCCGCGTCGAGCGTCCCGTCTCGGTTGAGGCGGCGGCCCCGGCCCAGGGTTCGGCCGAGGATCCCATTCGCGAGCTGATCGCCGATGGCGGCACCGCGCCGGGTTCCCTCGCCCGGGGCCGCTGGGGCGTTCAGGTCGGCGCCTTCAGCGATGCCGGCCACGCCCGCAGCCTGGCCGCCCGGGCCGCCGACCGCCTGGCCAATGAGCTAACCAACGCCCGAGTCGCCGTGGGCAGCGCCGAGTCGGCCGGCGTCTACCGCGCCCGGCTGGTGGACATGAACGAGGGGCAGGCGCAAACCGCCTGCCGTCGCTTGGTGGCCCAGGGCATGGAGTGCATGGTAGTGCAGGCCAGCCTCTGAGCCCTTGCCCCCGCCCGCGCCACCGACTAGCCTGACCTCTCTAACACCCCGCCGACCTCCAGGCCGGCGGGGTGGTTGTTTTCGTCGCCGCCAGGGAGGGCCGTCGGCATGTCATCGACCTACTCGTCATCGACCTTCAAGGGAATCGGCTTCATGTGCCTGGGCGTGTTCTGCCTGGCACTGGGCGATGCCATCACCAAGTGGTTGGGCGAGGTGCACTCCCCGCTGCAGATCATCTTCTTTCGCACCCTGGTGTCGCTGCCGCTGATCGCCCTGATTGCGCGCTTCAATGGCGGCCTGCGGACCCTGTCGACTCGGCGTCCCGGGGTGCACCTGCTGCGCGGCCTGATCTTCAGCGGCACCATGATCTGTTTCATGTGGGGCCTCACCCTGCTGCCCCTGGCCGAGACCACCGCCATCGCCTTCGCTGCGCCGCTCTTCGTCACCATCCTGTCGGTGCCGCTGCTCGGTGAGCGGGTCGACGGGCCGACGCTCGTCGCCACGCTGCTGGGCTTTGTCGGCGTGCTGGTGGTGATACGTCCGGGAGGCGCGAGCTTCCAGCCCGGCGCCCTGGTGGTGGTCGGCGCGGCGGTGTTCTATGCCCTGACCATGCTGACCGCGCGGCGCTACGGTGATCGCGAGCACCTCTGGGCGATGGTCTTCTACACCACCCTGGTGCCCCTTGTGGTCTCGGCGACGACGCTGCCCTGGGTGTGGCAGACGCCGGCGCCACTGCACTGGCCGGCCTTCCTGGTGGCGGGCGTGCTCGGCGTGGGCGCCATGACCGGCCTGACCCTGGCGTTTCGCTACGCGCCGGCGGCGTTGGTCGCCCCCTTCGACTACACGGCCCTGCTGTGGGCCGTGGGCCTGGGCTGGTGGTTCTGGGACGAGGTGCCGGATCTATGGGTCTTCGTCGGCGGCACCCTGATCATCGCCAGCGGCCTGGCGATCGCCCACCACGAGCGGCGCACCACCTTGAAGCGCCGGCCTACGGCCTGAAGCTCGCGCCGCCAGGCGGGAACCGGCGTCA
Source organism: Halomonas urmiana (assembly GCF_005780185.1). Taxonomy (GTDB): domain Bacteria; phylum Pseudomonadota; class Gammaproteobacteria; order Pseudomonadales; family Halomonadaceae; genus Halomonas; species Halomonas urmiana. Next base: position 160,744 of record NZ_VBUI01000006.1, read on the forward strand.
GCATGACTCGCCGGCGGCCTGCCGGTCCGTCCGGGCCAGGGGGACCAGGCCGTGCTCTGCGTGTCCGATCCGGGCAGGGCCGATCAGCGCGAGGCCGGCTCCTCGGGGATGCGCCGGTCGCCGTGCAGCATGCCCGCGATGAGGTTGTCGCGGCGCTGGCGACTCTCCCAGAGCGCGCCGAGCACGTGAAGCGGCACCAGCACGAGGAGCGCATCGCTCATCAGCTCATGAGCCTCCTCGACCCACGCCACCCCCCAGAAGCGGTCGGTCTCCTCCATCATGAAGCCGGTCGCACCGAGCCCCAGCAGCAGGGCCAGCAGCGTCAGCATCATCACGGCCCCCAGCGGGGTATGGGTGATCCCCGGGAACGGCGGGGCCGCTGCGCGCCCCCTGCCAGTGGCGGTCGCCGGGCGCAGCGCCGCGCGCAGGCGCCCGGGCGTCGGCCAGAAGCTCGTCCAGCGGGCCGACCAGGGGCCAACGAAACCCCACAGGATCCTCACGCCGATCAGTGCCACCACGCCGTAGCCGATCCACTGATGCCAGCGCTCGCCCTCCTCGGTGAGAAACGCATTGACCGCGACGCCCGCTACCAGCGACCAGTGCACGATGCGCACCAGCGGATCCCAGACGCGGACCCGCCGGCGACTCGCCTTGGCTCTCATGACGCGGCCTCCCTCAGTCGATCTCCTGCTTGACGATGCTGCCGTCGACCGGGTTGAAGTAGATCTCGACGCGGCGTTCCTGATCGTCCCAGCCGTAGATCTCGTAGCAGTTGCCGTCGGTGGTCTTGAACGCCTTGATCTCGTAGCCCATGTCGGCGATCTGCTGCTGCATCGCCTCCTCGCTCATCCATTCCTCCTGAGGCGACTCGGTGCAGGTCGGCCCGGCGAGGGCCGTCAGGCTAACCGCCATCAGGCCAGGGACGAGGATGCCGGTAATCAGGGTGCGCTTCATGTCAGAACCTCCAGAGTGTCGGTATCGAACGGCCACCCGGGCGGTGACCGAGGCTGTCCCCGGCCGCCGATGGCGGGAAGACCCTCGCATCATCGGACATCGAGCTTACGAGAGGCTTAACGGGCGAGCGGCCCACCGCCTGAGGCGCCTGCCGCTAGGCGGGATCCAGCGTCAGCAATAAGCGCTGTTGGCCTGCCGGCAGGTCCGGGCTTCGGTGCACCAGCCCGTGCGCCTCGTTGCCGATCCACCCGTTGCCCTTGAGCAGCGCCAGGTCACCGATCCCGAGTCGTTCCACGGCGCTCGGTTCGGTGACGATCTCCGGCTTCTCGGGCCGAGGTGCCCCCAGACCGTGGCGGTTCACCGCCCACTCGGGCAGCCACTCGCTGCCGGGGCCGTGGTAGGTCGTGACCAGGCGCACGGGCAGGTTGTCGCAGTGAAAGCGGGGACACATGGCGCTGTCCAGCCGGCGCAGGCGCAGGCCCACGGTATCGGTGTCGAACAGGTAGGCCATGGCGTCGGCCAGGGTCACGACATCCTCGATCAGGTCGCCGCAGCCGTCGGGCGCATGGAGGTGTTGCGAAAGCTCCGCGCGCAGTGCGTCCCCGGCGGGGCCGAGCCAGGCAAAGGAGAGCGCCCGCTCGCTCTGGAGCTGTGCCTTCACGCCGGCCTCGACCCCGTGGGCAAGCCGGCGCCGCATGATGGCGATGTTGATCTCCTCCTCGAAAATGCGGGGCAGGATGCTGATCTCCTCGCCCTCGGCATGGCGGAGAGTAGTGCGAGAGCGAGGGGAGGTCTGGCGGAGTGCACTCGACGGCATGGCGTGATCCCTACGGAGGCGGGGTTGATGAAGTGTTATGTTATAACGTATCTTTTCCTGCGCTTGAAGCCGAGCCAGCTCATCCGACCGGGAGAAACCATGTCACGCCGCCCCCTCCACCTTCTCACACCACTCGCCGCCACCCTGTTGATGGGCACGGCGGCACACGGCCAGGAACACGGCGCCCACCAGCACGATCACGAGGCTCATGGGCATGACCATGAGGCGCATCGGCACGATCGAGGCCATGACCACGACCGTGCTGACGCGGGGCTTGCCGATCTGCGCCTGTCCGCCGCCTTGACCGTGGAGGGCATCTACCACAACCGCGTCTCGGGGGATGAGGGCACGCCCGCCGGCTTTGGCCATGGCGAGGGTCATGATGAAGGCCACGACGGTCATGACGATCACGGCCATGAGCATGGCTTCGATGAAGGATTCAATCTGGGGCACTCGGAACTGATGCTGCGAGGGCAGACCTCACTGTTCGAGGGGCAGGCCGTGGTGTCGCTTACCGAGGACGACGTCAGTCTCGAGGAGGCCTTCGTGGCGACTCGTGCGCTGCCGCACGACCTGCGGATCAAGGCCGGCCGGTTCCTGTCGGCTATCGGCTACGTCAACAGTCGTCATCCTCATGCCTGGGACTTCATCGAACGCCCGCTGGTCAACGAGTACCTGTTCGGTGATCACGGCCTTCGTGAGGATGGCGTGCAGCTCAGCTGGTCACCCTCACCGCACACCACCCTGGGCACCGAGTGGCTGCAAGGGGACGGCGAGCGGCTCAGTCGCTTCGACGATGGGGGCAGCGAGGCGCGAGATAGGGGCCCGCGGCTGGTGACGATCTTCGCCAAGCAGCGCACTGCGCTGGGCGACGGCCAGACCCTCGACTACGGCGCTTCCGCCGGCGTCAATCGCTAGTACGTCCGTCTCGATGATCATGGTGAGCATGCCCATAGCCTGGAGAGCGACAGCTGGTTCGCCGGCCTGGACGCCCGCTATCACTACCGCAGCGGCCGGCACGGGGGGGCAGGGCGACTGGACGCTGGGCGCCGAGTACTTCTACACCGAGCTCGATCTGACCGAGCGGGTCGAGCACCATCATGCCTGGGAAACGCGGGATGACTTCACCGAGCAGCAGGACGGCGCCTATGTCGAGGCCATCTACGGTGTCGCGCCGCACTGGGAGCTCGGGGTGCGCAGCGAGGCCCTGGGACTGACCAACGAGACCGTCCACGCCCACTCCGGCGAACTGGAATCCGCCGACGCCTCCTACCGCCACAGCGGACAGGCGACCTGGCGCTTCCGCGACCATGCCTTCCTGCGTGCCCAGCTGAGTCAAGAGGACTTCGCCGGCCAGGACGAGAGCTGGGTGGCCATGCTGCAGTTCAACGCCACCTTTGGTCACCAAGCCGGCCATGCCCATTAACTGAAGACGCGGCGGTGGCGACGAGCGCCGCGCCTCGAGTGCCTGTCGCGGGAGGATAGCGCAATGCCATCTGCTGAAGAGACCCGTCTGCTGTCGATGCCGGATGATGCCTACATGAACGATGAGCAGTTGGCGTTTTTCCGCCGTCGGCTGCTCGCCGACAAGGCCCGCATCGAGGAACACCTGGGCGACATTCGTGCCGCCATGGCCTCCTACGAGCGCGACAGCGATGAGCTCGACCAGGCGGCCTTCGAGGAGGAGCTGCGCCTGCAGCTGCGCCAGGCCGATCGGGAGACCCGGATGCTGGCCAATATCGACGGAGCCCTGCGTCGCATCGACGCCAGCGATTATGGCTACTGCGAGGAGAGCGGCGAGCCGATCGGCATCCCTCGGCTCCTGCTGCGTCCCACCGCGCGGCTCTGCCTGGAGGCCAAGGAACGCCAGGAACGCCGCGAGACCCACTACCGCAAGAGCCGAGGTGAAGGCTGATGACACCCCTGCAGCCGCCCCTGCCGGTGACCGTGCTCTCCGGTTTTCTGGGCGCCGGCAAGACCACGCTGCTAAACCATATCCTCGCCAATCGCGAGGGCCGTCGGGTGGCGGTGATCGTCAACGACATGAGCGAGGTCAACATCGATGCCTCGCTGGTGCGGGGTGCTCCCGGCGAGACGGGCGAGGTAACGCTCAACCGTGCCGAGGAGCAGCTCGTGGAGATGAGCAACGGCTGCATCTGCTGCACCCTGCGCGAGGACTTGCTGATCGAGGTGCGGCGGCTCGCTGAGGAGGGCCGCTTCGATACCCTGGTCATCGAGTCCACCGGCATCTCCGAGCCGCTGCCGGTCGCCGAGACCTTTACCTTCGCCGACGAGAACGGTCAAAGCCTCTCCCAGGTGGCACGGCTCGATACCCTGGTCACGGTGGTCGATGGGGTCAACTTCCTCAACCAGTATCGCGAGGCGCAGTCACTGGCCGAGGCGGGGGAGAGCCTGGGTGAGGAGGACGAACGCAACGTCGCCGACCTGCTGGTCGATCAGATCGAGTTCTGCGACGTGCTGCTGATCAGCAAGACCGATCTGCTCGACGCACGGCAGCTTGACGAGCTGACAGCGGTGCTGCGTACCCTCAACCCCGATGCCGAGCTGCTGCCCATGACGCAGGGCCAGGTGCCGCTGGACAAAGTGCTGGATACCGGTCGCTTCAGCTTTGAGCGCGCCCAGCAGGCGTCCGGCTGGTTGAAGGAGCTGCGCGGCGAGCACGTGCCGGAGACCGAGGAGTACGGCATCTCGAGTTTCGCCTACCACGCTCGGCGTCCCTTCCACCCCGAGAAGTTCTTCGCGTGGCTGCACGGTGACTGGTGTGGCGGCAAGCTGCTGCGCTCCAAGGGCTTCTTCTGGCTGGCCACCCGGCCGCAGTTCGCCGGCCAGTGGAGCCAGGCCGGCGGCATCGCCCACTATGGTTTCGCCGGCATGTTCTGGAAGGCCGTCCCCGAGGCGAGCTGGCCCGATGACCCCGACTATCGGGCGGCCATCATGGACAAGTGGCAGGAACCCTTCGGCGACATGCGTCAGGAGCTGGTCTTCATCGACCAGCACCTCGACGAGACGCGCATTCGCCAGGCGCTGGACGCCTGCCTGCTCAGCGAAGAGGAGCTGCTGGCCGACAAGGACGCCTGGCAGGCGCTGCCCGACCCCTTCCCCGCCTGGGAGTGAGCCATGCCCACGGCAGATCTCATACCGGTCACGGTGCTGACCGGTTTCCTCGGCAGCGGCAAGACGACGTTGCTCAACCAGCTGGTGCACCAGCCGGCCATGCGCGATGCGCTGGTGGTGATCAACGAGTTTGGTGATATCGGGCTGGACCACCGGCTTATGGCCGAAGGTGACGAGCACAGCGTGATGGAGATGAGCAGCGGCTGCCTGTGCTGCACCATCCGCGGGGAGCTCAGTCGCAGCGTCCAGCAGGCGCTGGAAGGTCTCGACCGTGGAGAGGGGCGACCGATCTCGCGGATGATGATCGAGACCACGGGTCTGGCCGATCCGGCGCCTATTCTCCAGACCCTGATGACCGACCACTGGCTGGCCCACCGCTTTCGGCTGGATGGCGTGGTGTGTCTGGTGGACGCGGCCAACGGCATCTCGACCCTCAACGCCCATCGAGAGTCTCAACGTCAGGCCACCATCGCAGACTCCCTGCTGATCACCAAGGCCGATCTGGTCGATGAGCCTCGGCTGACGCGACTCGCCGAGCGGCTCACCGCCAAGCGTCTGCCCGTCTCGGAGCATGCCGACCGGCAGGCCGAGGACTGGCTGGGCGCGGGCGCCTATCTGCAGGTGTCACCCCTCTCAGGACCTTCGCCCACGGCCAGCATCGCCCCGGCGCCGATGCTGGCCCCTGCCGGAGAAACTCCACGGAGCCGGTACGGCGAGCAGATACGCTCGTTCTGCTTCAGCGTGGAGACGCCTATCGCTCCCGAGGTGCTGGAGGACTGGCTGGACCTGGTGATGAGCCTGCTCGGCGACAGGATGCTGCGCATCAAGGCGATCGTGAACGTCGCGGGGCGCCCACAGCCGCTGGCCCTACATGGAGTGCAGCATGTCTTCCACCCGCCGGTGGCCCTGCCGTCCAAGGCGTGCCCCGATGGGGTGTCACGCTTCGTCTTCATCACCAGCGGCGTGGCGCCTGACGCCGTCACGCAGTTGTTCGATTACTTCGACCGCTAGTCGTCATTCTCAAGCGAGCCCTACATGGAACAGCACTCTCTGGAAGATATCGCCGCCGCGCCCGCCGAACGCCTGGGCACGCTGAGCTGGGTCGGCATGGAAGGCATTGCGCTGCCGCTCAGGGTGGCCGGTCAGAGCATTGCCGGTCGCGCCTCGGCGGGCGTGAGCCTCGACGATCCCACCGCCCGGGGCATTCACATGTCGCGCCTCTACCTGGCGCTGGCGGACCTGGAAGCGCATGAGCTCTCTCACTCGCGGGTCGCCGACGTGCTCGATGCCTTCTTGACCAGCCATGAGGGGCTGGCCCGGCAGGCCTTCCTCGATCTGGAAGGCGAGGCGCTGCTGCGCCGCCCGGCGCTGATCAGCCCGCTGTCAGGATGGAAGACCTACCCCTTCGCCCTGCGCTGCCGGCGCGATGCCGAAGGCCTGGCGGTCACCCTGGATCTGACGGTCGGCTACTCCTCGACCTGCCCCTGTTCGGCGGCCTTGGCCCGCCAACTGATCCAGCAGGCCTTCGACGAGGACTTCACCGACGTGCCGGTCACTCGCGAGGCGGTGCATGCCTGGCTGGGCAGCGAGCAGGGCATCCTGGCCACGCCCCACAGTCAGCGCAGTCAGGCCCATCTGTCGGTGCGCCTGGCGGATGACCTCGAGGCGCTGCCGCTGACGGCTCTGGTGGAGCGCGTCGAGAAGGCGCTCGGCACGGCCCTTCAGACGGCGGTCAAGCGGGTCGACGAGCAGGCCTTCGCCCTCGCCAATGGCCAGAACCTGATGTTCTGTGAAGACGCCGCGCGTCGCCTGTATCACGCCCTGCGTGACCAGCCCGGCATCGAGGGGGTCTCCCTGCGGGTGGTGCATGCCGAGAGCCTGCACGCCCACGACGCTGTGGCCCGCAGCCAGTGGAACTGGCAGGAGGCCTGATGGACATCTGGAGGCAATTGGAAGAGGCCGAGCGTGGCGAGCGCCAGCCGCTCGACGCCGTCATCGCCGCCATGCCGTGGAACGCCGACGGCCTGATCACCGCCATCGCCCAGCAGCACGACAGCGGCGAGGTGCTGATGCTGGCCTGGATGAACCGCGAGGCGCTGCGCGAGACCCTGGACACTGGACGAGTCTGCTACTGGTCGCGCTCGCGGCAGGCCCTGTGGCGCAAGGGCGAGAGCTCGGGCCATCGGCAGCGGCTGATCGAGGCTCGGCTGGACTGCGACGGCGATGCCGTGCTGCTGCTCGTCGACCAGCAGGGGCCGGCCTGCCATACGGGGCGACCCAACTGCTTCTACAACGCCATTCGCGACGGCGCCGTGGAGGTCATCACCGCGCCCCGTTCCTGACGGTGTTCGGCTCTGCAGAGAGCGGAAGGCGCCTAGAGTGCGGCCGGCGCCACGTGCACCGGCTGCTGCCCGGAGGCGCCGACGGCACCGGGCATCAGGCGCCAGGCGTTGCGTCGGGGGGCGACTCGGCGCGCGACATCCGGCGCCTGAGTTGGCCGGCCAGGCTCGAGAGGGCAAACAGGATGGCCGCCAGGCAAACGATGGTGGGGCCGGTGGGGGTGTCGAGCCAGAAGGCGGCCTGCAGGCCGCCGGTGGTCGAGGCGGCCCCGATCGCCGCGGCCACCAGGGCCATGGCCTCCGGGGTACGGCAGAAGGACCGGGCCGCGGCGGCAGGAATGATCAGCAGGGCGGCGATCAGCAGCACCCCCACCACCTTCAGCGCCACGGCCACCACCACGGCCAGTGAAAGCGTCAGCACTAGCTGCTCGCGCCTGGGATCGATGCCGCTGGCCCGGGCGAGGTCGCCGTCCAGGGTGGCGGTGAGCAGCGCCGACCAGCGCCATCCTACCAGGCTCACGACCAGCAGCGCCCCGGCACCGATGATGGCCAGGTCGTCCTTGTCGACCGCCAGGATGTCGCCGAACAGGTAGGCCATCAGGTCGATGCGCACCCCGGAGAGGAACGAGACCGCCACCAGCCCGAAGGCGAGCGCCGAGTGCGCCATGACGCCGAGCAGGGTATCCATGGCATAGCCCCGCCCGCTGAGCAGCGAGACCAGGGTGGCCATCAGCAGCGAGACCACCAGCACGCCGGCGAAGATGGACGTGGAGAGCAGCAGCGACAGCGCCACGCCGAGGATGGCGGCATGGGCGGTGGCGTCGCCGAAGTAGGCCATGCGCCGCCATACCACGAAGCAGCCCAGCGGTGCGGCGGCGAGCGCCACGCCGAGGCCGGCCAGGGCGGCGCGCACCAGGAAATCGTCGAGCATCAGCGGCTGGCCTCCAGGAGGGTGGTGCCGGTCGGTGCGGGCGCGGGCGTGCCGGCAGGGTGGTCGTGATGGGCGTGGTTGTGGGCATGGCGATAGAACGCCAGGGCATCCACGGTGTCGGGCCCGAACAGCGCCCGATAGGCCGGCGACGACAGCACCCGCTCGGGCGTGCCCTGGCAGCAGACATGGCGGTTCAGGCACACCACGCGGTCCGAGGCGCGCATCACCACGTGCAGCTCATGGCTGACCATCAGCACCGCGCAGCCCAGTTCGCGCCGCACGCGTTCGATCTGGCGATAGAAGTCGGCTGTGCCGCGGTGGTCGAGGCCCTGGGTGGCCTCGTCGAGCAGCAGCAGGTCGGGCTGCTCCAGCAGGGCTCGGGCGAGCAGGATGCGCTGGAACTGCCCGCCGGAGAGATTCGTCACCTGCTGTCGGCCCAGCCCGGGGATGCCGGCCCGTTCCAGGGCCTGGCGCAACGTCTGAGCCGGGTGGCGACGCGGCAGATTCAGGAAGCGGGTGACCGTCATCGGCAGGGTGGGGTCGATGGCCAGCCGCTGGGGCACGTAGCCGATGGTGAGGCCCGGCTGGCGCACGAGTCGGCCGCTGGCGGGCCGCACGGCACCGATGATGGCGCGCAGCAGGGTCGACTTGCCGGAGCCGTTGGGACCGACCAGGGTGACGATCTCACCGCGGTCGAGGCGTAGATCGATGCCCTCGAGAACGGTTCGCCCGCCGAGGACGACATGCAGGTCATCGAGCGAGAGCAGCGGCATGGTGACCCTCCGGTGTTGTCGTGCCGGTGGTGGATGACAGTGGCGTCGGATGGCGTTGACACGAGCGCTAATGTTATAACATAACATTAATTGTCTCAATCGCTCGTTCACTGCCTGCACGTGCCCTGGTTCCTGGAGAAGAATGATGAAGAACACGCTGCTACGTCCGCTTTGCCTGCCCTGGCTGCTGGCACCCGCCGTCGCGGTGGCCGAGGTACCCGCCGTGGCCGTGGACATCCCGCCGGTTCATTCGCTGGTCGACCGTATAATGGGCGAGCTGGGCTCGCCGGACCTGGTGATCCAGCCGGGGGCCTCCCCGCATGGCTACTCCATGCGGCCGTCGGAGGCCGAGGCGCTGGCGCGGGCCGAGGTCGCCTTCTGGGTCAGCGACGACCTGACGCCCTGGCTGGCTCGGGCGCAGGACTCGTTGGCCGACGAGGCGCGGAAGGTGGAGCTGATGCAGACGCCGGGCACGCGCCGCCTTGCGTACCGCCAGGGCGCCACGTTCGAGGCTCACGACCATGGGCACGATGACCACAGCCACGACGGCCATGGGCACGACGAACACGGTCATGACGACCACGGCCATGACGACCACGGGCACGATCCTGCCCATGAAGGCGGAGACCCCCATGGCTGGCTCGATCCGGTGAATGCCCAGGCCTGGCTCGAGGTCATCGCCGCGTCGCTGGCCGATCTCGACCCCGGCAACGCCGACACCTATCGTCGGAACGCGGCTGAGGGGCAGGCCGAGCTGACGGCCCTGGTCGAGGAACTGGAGGCGCGCCTGGCGGATGCCCATGAGGCGCGCTTCATCGTCTTCCACGACGCCTACCAGTACTTCGAGAACCGCTTCGACGTGCCGGCGGCCGGGGCGATCTCCCTGGGCGATGCCTCGGAACCGAGCCCGGCGCGCGTCCGAGAGATCCAGGACCGCGTCGCCGAGCTCGGTGTCCAGTGCGTGTTCCGCGAGCCGCAGTACAACCCGGCGCTGGTCGAGAGCGTGTTCGAAGGCACCGGCGTCGAGACCTCGCTCGTCATCGACCCCCTGGGCGTCGACCTGCCCCTCGGCGCCGAGCTCTATCCGCAGCTGCTGCGCCGGCTGGCCGATGGCGTGGCGCGTTGCGCCGCCAACGAGGCATCGCCCCGCGGTCATGGCCATGATCACGATGACGAGGGGCGAATCGATGGGGGCGGCGCGTCCTCCTAGGGCCTGAAGCGGCCGAGTGAGTTACCGAACGAAGCGCCGCGCGGCGGCCTCGGGGTCCGGCATGCCGCAGATGGCGGAGATCACCGCCAGGCCACCGGCGCCCGCCTGGTACACCGCCTCGGCATGCTCGACCTTGAGCCCGCCGATGGCCACGTTCGGCAGCGGGCTCGCCGCGACCAGGGCGGCCAGGCCGTCAAAGCCCAGCGGCTCGGCGTGGTCGTGCTTGCTGAGGGTGGCGAACACCGGACCGAGCCCGAGATAGTCCAGGGCGCTCGGATCGAGGCGGGCGAGCTGCTCGTGGGTCTGTACCGAGAGCCCGAGAATCCCATTCGGGCCGAGCGCGGCGCGGGCCCGGGCCACGTCGCCGTCGTCCTGGCCGATGTGCAGCCCGTCGGCGCCCGCGGCGAGCGCCACCTCCAGCCGGTCGTTGATGATCAGCGGGACGCCGGTGCCCTCAAGCGCCGCCTTGAGCCGGCGCGCCTGGTCGATCATCTCGGCATCAGAGGCGTGCTTGTCGCGCAGCTGCACCAGGGTCACGCCGCCGCGCACCGCCGCGACGACGGTCTCCTCCAGGCCGTGGTGCGCGCAGAGGCCGGCGTCGGTGACGAGATAGAGCGAGAGATCAAGGGGCATCGGCCATCTCCAGTCGGGCCCGCTCGGCGAGGGCCTCGTGGTCCAGGTGATAGAGGGCATCGAGGAAGGCGACCGCGAAGCTGCCGGGGCCACGCGCCACCTCGCCGGCGAGCTCGCCGGCCACGGCGTAACTGGCAAGGGCCGCCGTCGTCGCCTCGAAGGAGTCGTCGGCGCCGGCCAGGAAGGCCGCCACCACGCCGGTCAGCGCGCAGCCCAGGGTGGTGACCCGGGGCATCAACGGGTGTCCGCCACGCACCTGGGCGAGGCGTCGGCCGTCGGTGACCAGGTCCACCTCGCCGGTCACGGCCACCACGCCGCCGGTGTGCTCGGCCAGGCGGCGGGCGGCCTCGAGGGCCGCCTCGGCGGGGTCGGTGCTGTCCACGCCGCGTCCGCCGCCGGCGCCGCCCGCCAGGGCGATGATCTCCGAGGCGTTGCCGCGGATCACGGTCGGCGCGAGCGCCAGCAACCGCGCGCCGGTCTCGCGGCGATAGCGCGTGGCGCCGACCGCCACCGGGTCCAGGACCCAGGGGCGTCCCGTCTCCCCGGCCGCCAGCGCGGCGGCCTCCATGGCGTCGACCCAGTGGGGCGAGAGGGTGCCGATGTTGATCGTCAGGGCCCCGGCCAGGGCGGTGAACTCGGCGGCCTCCTCGCGGGCATGCACCATGGCCGGCGAGGCGCCGATCGCCAGCAGCACGTTGGCCATGCTGTTCATGGCCACGTGGTTGGTGATGTTGTGGACCAGCGGGCGGGTCTCGCGCACCCGGGCCAGGTGCGCGGCGGGATCGATATGGTGCATGGGGCCTCCCCGGCGGGGGGTGCAGGTCGGCGAGGGCCGGGCCTGCACGACTCCCTACGCCGGCATTGTCCGGGTCAGGTTCCAAGGGTGCGTCTCAGCCGCGGCGTGCTCGCCGCGGCGCCCCCGTCGTCAGGCCCTACTATCCTTGTCGCCCCGGCGACTGTAAAGACCGGGCGTCAGGCCAGCAGCTGAATGCCGGCCAGGGTAATCAGGCTGGCCAGGGTCAGGCTGTAGAGGGCCTCCCTGGTCTCCTCCTGCTGGAGCAAGCCGGGCAACATCAGCACCAGCCCCGACGCCCCCAGGGCGACCAGCTCCAGCGGTACCGCCACCGGCTGCCAGCCGACCAGCAGTGTGCCAAGGGCCAGCAGCAGCAGGCCCGCGACGACCAGCCAGGCGGCCTGTCGCGCGCTGGTGGAAAGGCTTTCCTGAGTGATCATGTGCATGCGGGCGTCTCCTCGTCGTGGTCGGGCCGCACATCGGCCCCACTTTCTTGACGTTACGAGAGACGCCTTAACGACTGCTTAAGGAGAGATGACCAAAATGCGCGACATGCCCCGTACTTTGAGTGCGGGGAAGGATGGGGCCGCCCAGGTAGCGCGGGCGCCGTAGGCGCCCTATGATGCTGGATATAAATATAGATTGAGTCACTATGCAACGCCTCCAAGCCTTCAAGTACGAGTTGATGCCGAACGGCGAACAGGTGCGCAAGATGCGCCAGTTCGCCGGCATGGCGCGATTCGTCTTTAACCGTGGCCTGGCGTTGCAGAAGGCGCGATATGAAGCCGGCGACAAGAAGCTCGGCTATGCCGCCTTGTGCAAGGAACTCACCGGCTGGCGAAACAGCACCGAGACGCCGTGGCTCAAGGACGCGCCCATCCATCCGCTCCAGCAGTCGCTGAAGGATCTGGAGCGTGCCTATGCCAACTTCTTCGCCAAGCGGGCGGACTTTCCGCGCTTCAAGAAGAAGGGGCAGCGCGACAGCTTCCGCTATCCCGATCCGAAGCAGATCCGGCTCGACCAGGGCAACCGCCGCCTCTACCTGCCCAAGCTGGGCTGGTTGCGCTTCCGCAAGAGCCGCGAGGTGCTGGGGACGGTCAAGAACGTCACCGTCAGCC
>NZ_VBUI01000070.1 GCF_005780185.1 Halomonas urmiana
GCCTCGAAGACCGCCTCGGCCGCCACCAGCCCGGATTTCATGGCGGTGTGCAGGCCCTTGATCTTGGCGAAGTTCAGGGTGCCGGCGTCGCAGCCGATCAGCAGGCCGCCGGGGAAGGTCATCTTCGGCAGGCAGTTGAGCCCGCCCTTGGCGATGGCCCGGGCCCCGTAGGCCACCCGCTTGCCGCCCTCGAGATGCGCCTTGAGCACCGGATGGTGCTTCATGCGCTGGAACTCGTCGAAGGGCGAGAGCCAGGGGTTCTGGTAGGAGAGGTCCATGATCAGCCCGACCACCACCTGCTGGTTCTCGGCGTGATAGAGGAACCAGCCGCCGTGGGTGCGCTTGTCCAGTGGCCAGCCGGAGCCGTGCAGCACCAGCCCGGGCTCGTGCTGCTCGGCGGGGACGTCCCACAGCTCCTTCAGGCCGATGCCGTAGTGCTGAGGGTCCTTGCCTGCATCGAGCTCGAAGTCGCGGATCAGCCGCTTGCCCAGGTGGCCACGGGCGCCCTCGGCGAACAGGGTGTACTTGGCGCGCAGCTCCATCCCCGGCATGTGGCCGTCCTTGGGCTGACCGTCGGCGCCCACGCCCATATCGCCGACGAGGATCCCCTTGACCCCCTCATCCTCGACGATCACCTCCTGGGCGGCGAAGCCGGGGAAGATCTCCACGCCCAGCGCCTCGGCCTGCTCGCCCAGCCAGCGGCACAGGTTGCCGGCGCTGATCACGTAGCGGGTGGACTCTCCAGCGTGGTTCTGGCCGCCGGTGTTATGCATGCTCTTGGGCACCAGGGCGTTGGGCAGCTTCTGGGCCTTCTCGGCATCCTTGAGGAGGTAGAGCTCGTCGCGGGTCGCGGGGGTGGTCAGCGGCGCGCCGCGCTCCTCCCAGTCGGGGAACAGCTCGTTGAGGGCGCGGGGCTCGAAGACGGCCCCGGAGAGGATGTGGGCGCCCACCTCGGAGCCCTTCTCCACCACGCACACGGTGAGCTCCTGGCCGGCCTCATTGGCCTGCTGCATCAGCCGGCACGCCGCCGACAGGCCCGAAGGCCCGGCACCGACGATCACCACATCGAAATCCATGGAATCGCGTTCGACTTGT
>NZ_VBUI01000071.1 GCF_005780185.1 Halomonas urmiana
CCCGCACACGGCTCTCCAGTCGATGGTTTCCTCATCGGGATTGGCTCGCCTTCCGCCAGGCTTCCGTCATGGTGAAAAGCCCGGCGTTGGCGAAGGTCTTGTTCGGCCAGCGCCGATGGTCAGCCTGGGTCCCGCCGCGGCCAGGACGCTTCTCCTGCTTGCGCAGGAGGGCGCGCAGCCGTCGGCGAATGAAGCTATCCAGTATCCCAAACGTCGTCCGGTAGGCGTGCTTGAAGTAGCCGAACCAGCCTCGCAGGATCGGGTTCAGTGAGGCGATGACCTGCCGCAGGCTCTTGCCTTCCGTCCGGCGGGTCTTGCTTCTCACCTTGTCCTTGAAGGCCTTGAGACTCTTCTTGCGCACCCAGCGCCTGCCTGCCTCGAAGCGGTAGCCCAGGAAGTCGAAGCCCTGGTCCTTCTGCCGGCAGTCCCCGATGTGAGTCTTGTCCGGGTGCAGAGTCAGGCCATTGGCATCGACCCAGCGGCGGATCCGTTCGAGCGCGTCTCGAGCCTGCCGTTCGCTGTGACAGAGGATCACGAAATCATCGGCGTATCGCACCATGCGATAGCCGTGCCGAGTCATTTCCACGTCCAGCGGGTGCAGGTAGACATTCGCCAGCAGGGGACTAACGATCGCCCCTTGAGGCGATCCGGCCGTGGGCGTCCAGCGGGCCATCTCACTCACGATGTCCTGTGTCAGCCAGGCGCGGAGCAGCGACAGAAGACGCCCGTCACTGATCCGTTCCTCGACTCGCGCCATCAGCCGGTCATGCGGAATGCTGTCGAAGTAGCCCTGCAGGTCGGCATCGACCACCCAGGTCATGCCAGCCTTGAGGGCCTCGTCGACGTCCCGCAGTGCGTCCTGGCAGCCTCGCCCCGGGCGAAAGCCGTAGCTCATCGGCAGGAACTCATGCTCGAAAATCGGTTCGATGACGCG
>NZ_VBUI01000072.1 GCF_005780185.1 Halomonas urmiana
AACAGGTCGCCAACCAATCCATAGTCGGCCACCTGGAAGATCGGCGCCTCCTCGTCCTTGTTGATCGCGACGATCACCTTGGAGTCCTTCATGCCGGCCAGGTGCTGGATGGCCCCGCTGATCCCCACGGCGATGTAGAGCTCCGGGGCGACGATCTTGCCGGTCTGGCCGACCTGCATGTCGTTGGGCACGAAGCCGGCATCCACGGCGGCGCGCGAGGCGCCGATGGCCGCGCCCAGCTTGTCGGCGATGCCGTCGAGCAGCGCGAAGTTCTCGCCGTTGCCCATCCCGCGCCCGCCGGAGACGACCACCTTGGCCGCGCCCAGCTCGGGGCGGTCGCTCTGCGCCAGCTCCTCACCGACGAAGGTGGACTGGGCGTTGTCGGCCACGAAATCCACCGCTTCGATGGCGGCGCTGCCGCCCTGTTCTTCACGAGAGGCGACCGCGTCGAAGGCGGTGGCGCGCACGGTGATCACCTTCAGGGCGTCATCGCTCTGCACGGTGGCGATGGCGTTGCCGGCGTAGATCGGCCGCTTGAAGGTGTCGGCGCTCTCCACCGCGATGATCTCGGAGAGCTGCGCCACGTCCTTCAGCGCGGCGACGCGCGGCAGCACGTTCTTGCCGGTGGTGGAGCCCACCGCCAGCAGGTGGCTGTAGTCGTCGGCCAGTTCCGCCAGCAGCGCCCCCAGGGGCTCGGCGAGCTGATGGGCGTAGGCGGCGTGGTCGGCCACGCGCACGCGGCTGACGCCGTCGAGCTGGGCGGCCGCCTCGGCGATGGTGGAAACACCCTCGCCGGCCACCAGCACGTCGATGTCGCCACCGCTCTCTTTGACGATCTGCTGCGCCGCGGCGACCACGTGGGCGGTGGCGCCGGCCAGGGCGCCGTCGTGATGTTCGGCAAGGACCAGAATGCTCATGAGATCA
>NZ_VBUI01000073.1 GCF_005780185.1 Halomonas urmiana
CTAGGTTTTGTCCGAAAAGTCGGATGTGCTAATTTTCCCTATGTCGCAGCTGCATAGGTGACGTATGGCAGGACGCTACGAGATCTCCGACAACGGCTGGGCCCTCATCGAGGATATCGTGTCACCTCCGCAGTCGATGGGGCGCCCCCGTCGTGATGACCGCCAGGTGTTGAACGGCATCTTCTGGATCCTTTGCTCTGGCGCCAAGTGGCGCGACCTTCCAGAGCGTTACGGCCCTTGGAAGACGGTCTATGACCGCTTCCGGCAATGGCGAGACGACGGCACCTTCGAGGCGATCCTGGCTCGCCTACAGCTCCGGCTGCGTGAGGATGGCTTGATGGATCTGGATACCTGGATGATCGACTCGACGTCGATCCGCGCCACCCGAGCTGCCGCTGGAGGCGGCAAAAAGGGGGGCAGCAAGAACCCGTAGACCATGCCCTGGGACGGAGCCGAGGCGGGCTGACGACCAAGATTCACATGGTATGTGATCGATACGGGTGGCCGCTGACCTTCACCTTGTCGCCGGGACAGGACTCGGACACCCAGCACTTCATCCCGACCATGGAGGACGTCCACTTGCCTGGTCCCGTAGGCAGACCGCTCAAGCGTTGCCGCTTCATCGTGGCGGATAAAGGCTATGACAGTGATCCGCTGCGCCGTTACTGCGACCGACACCGAATGAAGCCCATCATTGCCCGGCGCAAGATGAAGCGAAAGCCGCGCCCAGGTGCGCCGAGGGGCTTTGACAAACCCCGGTATCGCGACAGAAACATCATCGAGCGCTGTTTCGGGTGGATGAAAGAGCTACGCCGGGTCTGCACGCGATACGACAAATTGGCTAGCAGCTTCAGGGCCATGGTATGCCTGGCGTGCATAGACCGTTGCCTGCGAGCGGACTTTTCGGACAAAACCTA
>NZ_VBUI01000074.1 GCF_005780185.1 Halomonas urmiana
CTAGGTTTTGTCCGAAAAGTCGGATGTGCTAATTTTTCCTATGTCGCAGCTGCATAGGTGACTTATGGCAGGACGCTACGAGATCTCCGACTACGGTTGGGACCTGATCGAAGATATTGTCTCCCCGCCTCAAACGATGGGGCGTCCGCGCCGTGATGACCGTCAGGTGTTGAATGGCATCTTCTGGATCCTTTGTTCAGGCGCCAAGTGGCGTGACTTGCCAGAGCGCTACGGCCCTTGGAAGACGGTCTATGACCGCTTCCGCCAGTGGCGCGATGAGGGCACCTTCGAAGCCATCCTGGCTCGGCTCCAGTTGCGACTCCGCGAGGATGGTCTGATGGATCTCGACACGTGGATGATCGACTCGACCTCGATCCGCGCTACCCGTGCCGCCTCGGGAGGCGGCAAAAAGGGGGATACCAAGAGCCCGTAGACCATGCCCTGGGCCGCAGCAGAGGCGGCCTGACGACCAAGATCCACATGGTGTCTGATCGAAATGGGTGGCCGCTGACCTTCACCTTGTCGCCGGGACAGGACTCGGATACACGGCACTTCATCCCGACCATGGAGCATGTCCACCTGCCTGGTCCCGTAGGCAGACCGCTCAAGCGCTGCCGCTTCATCGTCGCGGATAAGGGCTATGACAGCGATCCGCTTCGCCGCTACTGCGACCGGCACCGGATGAAGCCCATCATTGCCAGGCGAAAAATGAAGCGCAAGGCACGTCCTGGCGCGCCGAGGGGCTTTGACAAACCTCGGTATTGCGACAGGAATATCATCGAGCGCTGTTTCGGGTGGATCAAAGAACTACGCCGCATCTGCACGCGGTACGACAAGTTGGCCAGCAGCTTCAGGGCCATGGTATGCCTGGCGTGCATAGACCGTTGCCTGCGAGCAGACTTTTCGGACAAAACCTA
>NZ_VBUI01000075.1 GCF_005780185.1 Halomonas urmiana
CCCACGGGGCTGCCAATCAGGTAGATCATCGCGATGAAGTTGGCCTCGTTTCGGTAGCCGCGTGCGCGTGATCTGGCTGCCTGAAACAGGCCGTTCATGCCTTCCAGACGCGCGTTGGTCAGTCCCGATATCCAGCGCCTCACCACCTGCTCGGCATGTCGTTCGAGCGTCGTCAGGGCCTTCGCCATGGGCTTGAGCAGTGGCTGATCGGTGACCGCCTCCCGCATCACCTTGAGGTAATTCGTGATGCGCCACCGGGCGGCACGCGGCGTCGCAGCCTTCTGGATCCAGCGCAGCTTTTCCTTGATCACCCAGGCATCGGCGGTGGCGCCCCGATCGGCCACCAGCTCTTGTAGGGCGGCCAGCTGCTTGGCCGTCTGGTTGCCGTTTTCCAGGTTCTTCAAGACCGCCCACCGGAGGGCTTTGGGATGCCCCTTCTCACGGCGCTCCTTCTTGCGGACCTCGTCCAGCGCCTTGGTGAAGGTCTGCACGATGTGAAACCAGTCGACCGTCACTTCGGCGTTGGGCAGGTGCTCGGCAACGCCGCTCAGGAAGGCCTGAGACATGTCGCAGACCACCTCGACCACATTGTCCGAGTCACCGCCATGTTCGGCCAGAAAGCCGCTGAAGGCCTCGATGGCAGCCTTGCCGTGGCCGGGCACGGCGAAAATGACCGGCTCCTGTTGACGCTGCATGTCGAGGAACACCGTGACATAGCGCTGCCCCCGTCGTGAGGCCGTTTCGTCCACGCCGACAGCGGTCACGCCTGTCAGGTCCAGCTCACCCAGCATGCGGCCCACGTAGTGGTGCACGATGCGCCACAGGCGCTTGTCGGTGATCTCCAGTTGCCGGGAGACGGCCAGCACTGGCATCTCCTTGACGAGCGACATGGC
>NZ_VBUI01000076.1 GCF_005780185.1 Halomonas urmiana
TTCCGCCGCGACAAGCCCTTCCAACAACTGCTGACCCTGCAGAAGGTGCCGAGCACGGCGACGCTGCGACAGCGGCTGGAGAAACTCGCCGCCAACGACCTGCAGGCGCGCACCGCCATCTGGTCCACTACCCTGCTGTCACTGGTCGAGGCACCGATCACCGCCGAGACGACGCACGTCTGCCTGGACATCGACACCTTCGTCATGGACAACAGCAACTCGAAGAAGGAAGGCGTCTCGCGGACCTACCAGAAGGTCGACGGCTATACCCCGATCGCCGCTTATCTGGGCAACGAAGGGTGGTGTCTGGGCCTGGAGCTGCGTCCCGGCAAGCAGCACACCATGAAGGAGAGCAACGCCTTCCTGGAGCGGGTGCTGCCCCGCGCCCAAGGCCTGACCGAGCGACCCATCTTGCTGCGTGAGGACAGCGGCTTCGATAGCCAGGCACACCTGGCGCTTCTCGAACAGCAGCGCCAGGCCTTTGCCGACGAGGGGCGCCGGCTCGACTATGTCGTCAAATGGAACCCGCGCGGCTCGGCCACGGCCGATCAGGACACCTGGCTGGCCGTGGCGGCGGACTACTGGGAAGAGCTGCGTCCCGGCAAGCGCCAGGCGCTGTGGACGCAGACCGTCTCGATCCGCGACGACACCAAGGTCGAATACGTCGTCAAGCGCGTGATGCGCCTGGTAGAGCGCACCGCCGATCGCGATGGCCAGCTGCTGCTCGAACCGGAGGTTGAGCTGGAAGGCTGGTGGACCAGCCTGGACGAGGCGCCGGAGGCGGTGATCAAACGTTACCAGGCGCATGCCACTCACGAGCAATTCCACAGCGAGATCAAGACCGATCTCGATCTGGAGCGGCTGCCGTCGGGCAAGTTCGCCACCAACGACCT
>NZ_VBUI01000077.1 GCF_005780185.1 Halomonas urmiana
TGTTCTGGTCAAGTCAGAGCGGACACATTTTCAAGCCGCAGCTGCCAATTCAATCTCCCTCGGCGTCTGGTAGCCTAGGGTTGAGTGGAGCCGGCAGCTGTTGTACTCCATCTCGATGTATTCGATCACGTCCCGGCGTGCAGCCTGTCGGCTCCAGTATCGCTGGCCAGCCAGCCACTCGCTTTTCAGTGAGCCGAAGAAGCGCTCCATGACAGCATTGTCCCAGCAGTTCCCCTTCCGGCTCATCGAGGCCTGGAACCCGTGCCGATCCAGCGTGGATCGGTAGTCATGTGACGCGTACTGGCTGCCGCGGTCGCTGTGATGGATCACCCCGCTCTTGGGCTGCCGGCGTCCCACGGCCATCTCCAGGGCGTCCAGTACCAACTGCGTGCGCATGTGATCCGCCATTGCCCAGCCCACCAGCTGCCGGTCGTGGAGGTCGAGCACCGCCGCCAGATAGAGCCAGCCCTCAAGCGTCCAGATCGCCGTGATATCGGCCACCCAGGCCTGGTTCGGTGTCGCCACCGAGAACTGGCGGTTCAGCAGGTTGGGCGCCACCGGCAGGCTGTGCTCACTGTCGGTTGTATGACGCCAGCGGCGCCGCTGCTTTGCCTCTACGCCGGCTTCCCGCATCAGCCTACGGGCCTGGTAACGGCCGACCTCGTAGCCGCGGCGTCGCAGCTCTCCGGCCATGCGGCGGCTGCCGTAGCTGCCGCGCTTCCGGTGATGGATCTCTCTGACCTCACGGTGAAGGGCCTGACGATAGTCATCAGGGCCACGCTGCCGCCAGGCATAGAAACCACTCCGGCTGACCTGCATGACCCGACACAACACGGCCACGGGATAGGTGGCCTTCTCCGACTCGATGAACTG
>NZ_VBUI01000078.1 GCF_005780185.1 Halomonas urmiana
CCTGCCCAAGCTGGGCTGGTTGCGCTTCCGCAAGAGCCGCGAGGTGCTGGGGACGGTCAAGAACGTCACCGTCAGCCAGTCCGGCGGGCGGTGGTTCGTCTCGATCCAGACCGAGCGCGAGGTCGACGTACCGGTGCCCAAAGGCGGGGCCGTCGGCATCGACATGGGGGTAGCGCGGTTCGCCACGCTTTCGGACGGCAGCGACCTCGCCCCGTTCAACAGTTTCAAAAGGCATCAGACGGCGCTGCGCAAGGCGCAGCAGTCGCTGAGCCGCAAGACCAAGTTCAGCCGCAACAGGAAGAAGGCCAAGGCCCGCGTCCAGGAAATCCAGGCCCGTATCGCCAATGCCCGCCGCGATTATCTGCACAAGGCTTCCGCCACGATCAGCAAAAAACACGCGCTCGTGGTGCTGGAAGACTTGCAGGTCGGCAATATGTCGCGGTCGGCGAGAGGCAGTGTCGAGCAGCCGGGGCAGAACGTCCGAGCGAAATCGGGGCTCAACCGATCCATTCTGGATCAGGGGTGGTATGAGTTTCGCCGTCAGCTCGACTACAAGCTGGCCTGGCGCGGGGCGCATCTGGTGGTCGTGCCACCGCACAACACCAGCCGCACCTGCCCCGAATGCGGGCACGTGGCCGCCGCGAATCGGCGCAGCCAGGCATGTTTCGCCTGTGTCGAGTGCGGCTTCGAGGCCAACGCCGATCATGTCGGCGCGATCAATGTATTAAGGGCGGGGCACGCCCGGTTAGCCTGTGAAGTGAGCGGTGCAGCAAGGCCGCCAGCAGCAGGAACCCACCGAAG
>NZ_VBUI01000079.1 GCF_005780185.1 Halomonas urmiana
TAAAGTGGACCCCAATATCCGGACAACGGTTTAAGCTGTAGCCGAGCCTTCGAATCGGGATGACATCGAGATGAGCGAAAAGCGAAAGCGGAATTCGTACAGCCCTGAATTCAAGGCGAAAGTCGGATTAGAGGCTATTCACGGGGTCAAGACCGTGAATGAGATCGGGCAAGCCTATGGGGTCCATCCCGTCCAGGTGGGCCAGTGGAAGAAGGCCATTCTGGATCAGGCAGGCTCCCTTTTCGATGGCAAACGAGGCCCGAAGCCGGTCGCGGCGCAGGATGCCCAGGACCGCCTCTACAGCGAGATCGGGCGCCTGAAGATGGAACTCGACTGGCTGAAAAAAAAGTCCGGGATCAACCTGCCATGATCCGACAAGGCTGGATCGACGCCAGTGATGCGGTGCCCATCGTTCGCCAGTGTCGCCTGGCGGGTGTCTCGCGAGCGACGGCATACGCGCATCGGAGGCCGCCACCGGAGGACACCGCCGACCTGCTGCTCTGTCGGCTCCTCGACGAGATCTACACTCGACGGCCGTTCTATGGGAGTCGACGCATGGTGGTCGAGCTGCGAATCCGGGGCCACGCCATCAACCGCAAGCACGTCCAACGCCTCATGCGCGGCATGGGATTGGCGGCGATCGCGCCGGGCCCTCACACCAGTCGTCCGCACCCCCAGCACAAGGTCTATCCGTACCTGCTGCGGGGCGTTCCGGTCACCCGGACGAACCAGGTCTGGAGCACCGATATCACGTACA
>NZ_VBUI01000007.1 GCF_005780185.1 Halomonas urmiana
AGCGTCTCCTTTCGCCCCCTGATCGGTTTATAAGAACAGGGTATCAGAGGGCACGACACTCATCCTGACATTGGGGGGCGTTCCTGTATCGTCGAATCGACCAACTGCACGGCCACGATCCAGGAGAAGACGTGATTTTGCCGCTTGTCGAAGCATGGGCTGGCTCTACCAAAGAAGCTCAGCGTTGGTACAAAGAGACACCTATCCCCGCGCTGGGAGATCTCACCGCCCAGCAATTGGTCGCCAGAGGCAGGGTGGCTGAAGTGCTGAGCTATATTGAGCACATTGAGCATGATGGCTATGCCTGATTAATCGGTGGGATCCTGAATGGTGCCAACATCGCGCTCGATTGCGCGCACCATATGGAGAGGTTGCTTTATAGCCCTCATTTTGCTGAATTCTAGCAGCGTAGCGTTAACCTCTTCACCCTCGCCGTCTAGGCAGTACAGTGTGTTTTTGGTTTTCACCAAACCATTTTCGATGTCGAAATATTCAATAAGGCTGGTGAATACATAGTCACCGAATATGCCGCGATTTTTGTAGTCTGATACTAGCATTTCAGAGAACAAAAAGCGCATCGCAACTTTAGTATCAACAACATTAACTATTTGCCATTTTCGAACAATGGAAGCCCGCCCATCGATATCTTTTTCATGGATAGCCCAGCAGGGCTGTGGTTTTATGAGGTAATAGGTGCATAGTTTCGTGACGAAGTCTTCCAGAGCAGTAGATGATAATTTATCGCGGTGCTGCTCCCTCAGATGAACCTTCTGTTTTTGGATTTCGTTGTGATCCAGCATGCTTTCCGCTCTGTGGTTTTTTAAAGATTAGAGCACCTTTTAGAGAGTAATGTCTTTCACACCTCTATACAGATGCAAGATCCTCTATTTCTATTAATTCATGTAACGGCTGTTTAAATCCTCCGTCGTTTGTACCTAGTATCGTGTTAAATACAATGCGACTCAAGCATGACTGAGGAAGATTGTGGCTCCTGTAATATGGCTTGATTTCCCAGCCATGGGCTAGGGCTCTTTCCATGTACCGCGAGATATAAATAATCGAAACATTAGCCGCTTCTCTCATGTCGATAGGGTATCTGTTGTAAAATGCAGCTGCATCTGAAACACCGCTCCATATAAAGCTATAGATTTGAGAAACACTAAATCTTGATAGGCACTGACTGAATACAAGTTTCGTTTTTTCTCCTTGCTCAGAAAATATTTGATGATCAGCCAATGCTTGGTCCAGGAAAGAAGTGCATTCATGCATCTGTATTTCCATGCAAAGCTCTATGAGTTCATCTGACTGCTTGATATTATTCAATGTTGCATCATCATAAAAGTTATTGACAAACGCACTAACCTCTTCGTTTTCAAGTGCTAGTTCAAATTCGGTATTCTCAAGATTGATTTTAAATGGATCATTGTCATCAGGTGCAGTCACGTCAGGGTGCGTGCCAAAATCTACCAGAAGAATTTGCTTATCGATTAAATAACTGAGAATCTTTTTGTCATAGGCAGGGTCTGGTGACAGCGTACTGGCAGGATAATTATTCAGAGGCCAAATTTTTGTTAACGTTTCGTTTCCTAGTGCCTGCAATAGCGATAGAAAATAAATCTTACTCTTTAGGTCAATGTTTTCTAGGTTCACATTTTTGTTTACCTTAGCTTGGTCAGATTCCAAGTTAAGATGGTTCGTTTTCTCCGCTATGGTCTTGTGCTTCGGTATGAGGCAGGACGCACAGACACGGTTCTGGAATCCGTTTCGTTCCTGATACTGGCTGCGCGTACCAAAGAGGTGGTGGTGTTTGCACTCCGGGCAGAAAATTTCATCCAGCCACACTAAGGCACGTTGCTCTACGAAATTACTAACTACCTGGGGCTGCATCCCATACTTGTTAGCTATCTCCTTGATCTTGAAGTAAAAAATTCCTTGTTCATCCTGTCGCCAGTAGTCCTCGCAGATGGGAGCGTATTTCTGTTCATCGTCGTCATCGGCTAGCATCTCTATGTGCAGCGGCATGAAAATTCTCCAAAATGGTATTCATAGTCCGTGGCACTATATCCCGTCCTTCGAGATAGTTCCACCCTTTGGATGGGTGGTGAAGATGCGGAACGAAAAACTGGTTGCGTTTGGCAAAAGGGTCAGAGAACTGCGTAAAAACAAAGGCTTATCCCAGGATAGGTTTGCCGTGCTGTCTGGAATTGATCGGAGCTACATGGGGCAAGTCGAACGCGGAGAGAAAAACGTCACACTGATCAAAATCTACCAGCTCAGTGAAGCCCTTGGCGTTGAGGTCGCAGACCTCTTCCCGCGTGCTGGAAGCTTCAGAGTTGATGAACATACATAGGGGTGGGATTGCTGCACCATAGGCACGGTCACAGGCTGAACTGCTTGGCGATAGTGCTACTCGAGTGAACCCGGGAGCGAGTCCTTGATGAACTGGAGCGCTAACAGGCCTTGGCTGATTGTCAGGTTCGGAAGTCTGTCCAGGCTTTTCCCTTTGTCGTACTTGAGGCTTACTTTGGCTCATCTTCTGCTAAATTTCACACCCAGCGACGAACTGCCTCACGTTCGCCTGCTCCTGACTCCAGTATCGATTTGATTACACCCTGTAGGTACACCTTAGGTGAATACGAATTCTGTACCTATATATATGGATTTTCTATAATCGGTACATGACAGTCCTGACTTCTAGGATTTAAAAAGGTACACAAAGGCGGGCAGAGCTATGGCAGAAGTCGGCTATATCCGAGTGTCAACAGTCGATCAGAAAACCGTGCGCCAGTTAGACGGGGTCAGACTAGATAAAGTCTATGAAGACATGTGTTCAGGAAAAGACACCAACAGACCCCAACTAAAATCGCTGTTGGACTATGTGCGAGAAGGTGATGTTGTCCATGTTCACGACATATCGAGGATGGCGCGTAACTTGGAGGATCTGATTACGCTGGTGAAGGGGCTGACCGGGAGAGGTGTGCAGGTACGCTTTCACAGGGAGAGTCTGACCTTCACTGGAGAGGTGAACCCAATGCAAGACCTCATGCTAAGTATGCTTGGCGCTATCTACCAGTTTGAACGGTCAATGATTCTTGAACGTCAGCGTGAGGGCATTATAAAGGCAAAGGAAGCTGGGAAGTATAAAGGTCGTCCTGCTTCTGTAGACCGGGAGAAAATCCTAAAATTATTGGCTTCCGGGCTGTCGATTCGCAAGACAGCTAAGGAGGCTGGTGTGGCTGCCTCGACTGTGCAGCGCGTGAAAGCAGAGGTTGGGGTAATCTAAAGCCTTCTGTTCAGCTCATGACATTACGGTTGTGAGGGTGAAGTGCCTATTTTCTTAGATCTCTATGGGCCTCTACCTATGGTCCCAGTTGATCCAAGCTGGAACGTGCCATTGCGTCCGCCACTCACTTGAGCGCCCTACTCCAAGGCGGGAAATAACGAAGATAAAGTCTCCCGAGCACGGGACTCCCGTGTAGGGCACAACAATCAGGTTTTCGCTACCGTCCATGTAGTCTGTCGCCTCCCTCTAGGAGGTCTCAGTAGAGCCCTGAACAACTCTTTCGACTGGAAGCTCTAAGTTGCATCCTGCGAGAGGAAATGAAAGACATAGCAACAAAACGGCGTACTTCACATTTTTCACATTATTCTCGCCAATTCAACGACTTGCTTATTACATTATATAGAGCTTCGTGTTATCTGCCTAGTACTGCTGTGGTCTCATTCTGGGGCTGAGAGGTTACTGTCGTTAGCTGTGATTATTTTGCGGTGCCTCTATATCAGGTGGAGATTATCAACTTTGAAACGATTGGTGCTCTCAATTATCGGATTGAAGAATCCTCTTTTATCGTTTCTGATAACTTTATATTAACAGTTCTATACGGTTGATCGCTTCTTGAATCTGCTCAATGGCACACTGTCCAAGTGATGTGGCAGAGAGAGTTTCTTCTTCGCCTTGATTGATTGAAGAGGGAGCAGGATATTCTTCACCCCTATTGATAACGGGTAGTAGCATTATCTGTGGGTGGTTAATTTTAAACTCCAGTAGCGTGTGTGATTGGTAGATGACTGAGCCGTCTGGCTGTTTAATGCCATTGGGCTGATCTCCCGGCGACATTTTTATCCAACCAGGCTTAACCTCTGAAATTGGGTCAACCTTATGGAAGGCCGCGCTCCTTGCCATTATGATGTATTGTGTTTCTTTTTTATTCCTGGCTTCAATTATTGGTTTTAATATGTGGCTTCCATTGTGGTATCCCATTTCTATAATCTTGTTTTCCACCGAGTTGCACGCGGTTGATATACATGTCCTGAATGCCTGCCACCACTTTCTGAATTCTGGATGATTTTTTATGTGTCTAATGTGTTCTAGGTGCTCTCTCGCAAATTGGAGTTGCTCTCTTGCTTCATTTAGTTCCATAACTAATTCCTTTGAGTGTGCATAGAGTCCCGTGTGGTTGACGAACTACAGGAGTTTACCTTGCTGGTAGAAAGAGAGATTCTACAGTAGTCTATTCTGAATTATGAGCATGGGCATCAAGCAACACAAGCAGGCGACCACGACACCGTAGGTTTGTACCGATATTCAGGAAGTACCCCCAGCACCAGCAACATCCAACTGGCTCGCCAATCCGTTGCGACCCTTAGCCGTGGACGGTACCGTGATAGTGCCCTCGACCGCCCCCCCATGCGCGGCACCAGATCCACGCTCGGGCCCACAGTGATCAGCTACTACGTACGCTTAGTGATGTGGGGACCATGGGTAGGTCTTGGCAGTGAGGCAGGCGAAAAATCAAATATGCAAAGGATTCGCTTATTTCATGCCGTGAAAAAACCATTAAGAATCAATGCGCTGTGATTGGATGGTAATCTTCAACCCCACTTTATGGTTCGAGTCCAGCTGGGCCCACCACGCCACCTGGCGATCACGCCTCCTTCTAAAGCATCCAGCTTGCCAGCACCACCACCGCGCCGAAGGCTGCCACCCCGGCCGCTACCGGCCAGCCGAGGGTGCGCGTGCGCCACCATACGGCCAGCGTCGCGAGCACGCCGATCACGGTCGCGAGCCAGGAGATGCCGTCCAGGGTCTTTGGCACCAGCGAGGTGCCGAGCAGGGCGGCGATCATCAGGGGGCCCAGGATGCCGAGCCACTGGGGCATGGCCTCGAGGCCGTCGTCGTGGTCGAGCCGCTTCAGGCGACGCCGCATCCACAGCATCGGCAGCAGGCGCAGCAGCAGGGTGCCGACGGCCGAGGCGAGAACGGCGATCCACAGGGCGCTACTCATGGCGGGCTCCTTTCGCGGCGAGGCGGCACTTAACGGCCTGGAAGCACAGCGCCCCGCAGGCGGCGGCGAGGGGAATCGCCAGGTTGGTGAAGCCCGTCACGGTCAGGGCGAGGGCGCTCAGGATGGTCAGGCTCAGCGCCAGGCTCCAGCGCCGCGTGGTGAAGCGGGGCACCACCAGCACCAGGAACAGCGCCGGCAGGGCGAAGGGCATGACCTCGCCGAGCAGCGGCCAGCGCGCGATCAGCTCCTCGCCGGCGAGGGCGCCCAGGGCGGTGCCGGCGATCCAGCTGGCCCAGGCGAACAGGGCGGCGCCGCTGAACCAGCCGAGCCGCTGCGCTTCCGGCAGCTGCGGCAGGCGGGTGTGCGCCAGGGCGAAGACCTGGTCGGTGAGGGCGTGCATCAGCCAGGGCCAGCCGCGGCTCGCCGTCAGCCAGGGGGCCAGGTTGGGGGCATAGACCACGTGGCGCACGTTGATCAGCAGCGTCATGACCACCACCAGCCACAGCGGCGAGCCGGCGGCGGCCATGCCGACGAACAGGAACTGCGAGGCGCCCGCGTAGATCAGGGCCGAGATCAGCACCGCCTCCTGGGCACTGAAGCCGGACTGGATGGCGACCAGTCCGAAGGAGATGGCCACCGGCACGTAGCCGCCCAGCAGGGGGATCGCCTCGCGCATGCCGGTGAGCCAGGGGCGCTGAGACGAGGAGACGGCCTGCTGGCTCATCGCTGCGCCTCCCCGTGGTAGACCACGCTGACCAGCAGGGTGGCCCAGTCGTCGCCGGTGCGATAGCAGTGCGCTCGGTCGGCGGGGAAGGTCAGGGTATCGCCGGCGGCGAGCCGACGGGTGTCGCCCTCGGGTCCGGCCTCGAGGTGGCCGCTGATCAGGGTCAGGGACTCCCGGGCGCCGGGGGTATGCGGCTCGGCGACGCGGGTGGTGAAGGGCGCGCAGCGCATCCAGTAGGCATCGACCTGGGGGGTGTCCTTGCCCTGATCGATCAGGCGCACTTCCACGCCGTCCTCGCCGAGGGGCACGGCGATGGGGGCGACCAGAGTGCCGAAGGGCACCTTCAGCTGCACCGCCAGCCGCCAGATGGTGTCCAGGGTGGGGTTGCCGTTGCCCTGTTCGAGGCGTGACAGGTTCGACTTGGCGATGCCGGCGGCGGCGGCCAGCCGCGACAGCGACCAGCCCTGGGCCCGGCGGAGGGACTGCAGGTGATGCCCCAGGGTGCTGAGGGAGAGGGTATCCATGACAGGCGATCTCGTTGTTCCTTTAATCGAACGTTCTATCTAGAGAACGTTTGCCTGTCAACTATCCTTCCGGCCGCTGGCCCAGACGTCTGGGTGCATGTCGCCTTGCATGTTCGCCTGGGCCAGGGAGGCGCCGCGATTGGGCACCTCCGCCAGCACGTCGCTGCTGACCACGCGATCCCGGCCGGCTTGCTTGGCGGCATAGAGTCGCCGGTCGGTGCGGGTATAGAGGTGTTCGAAGCCGTCGCCCTGTCGGGCTTCGGTCACGCCGATGCTGACGGTGAACCGGTGTTCTCCGGCCGCCTCCGGCATCGGCATGGCGCGGGTGGCCGCGAGGATCCGCTCGGCGAGCTGGCGTGCGGCCTCACCATCGGTGTTCGGCAGCAGCACCGCGAACTCCTCGCCGCCCATGCGCGCCACGGTATCCAGGCGACGCACTTGGTGTTGGAGGGTGTCGGCGAAGGCGGAGAGCACCGCGTCGCCCACCGGGTGGCCATAGGCGTCATTGATGAGCTTGAAGTGGTCCAGGTCGAGCAGCATGAGGCTCAGCGGCGAGGCGTGACGCTGGCGACGGGCGAACTCCTGTTCGGCCACCTCCTGCAGGCGCCGACGGTTATAAAGCCCGGTCAGTTCATCGGTCTGGCTCTGGAAGCGCATTATGTCTCGCTGGTGCTGCAGGCGCAGCATCATCAGCATCACCGCGCCGACGGCGGCCACCACCATCATCAACAGACCGACCACCGCGACGGTGAGCCATTCCATCAGCTGGCGCTGGTCGGCGGAGGCGTTCTGCACGAGCAGGCTCAGCTCGCTGTAGCTCCAGGCGAGCCCCGCTTCGATCTCCCGCCCAAGCGCGCGCAGCGCATCGATTTCCTGACCGTCGAGCCCATCGCGCTGCGCCTGGTCGAAGCGGGTCTGCAGGGTCGCGATACGCTCCTGGACAAGGGTCAATTCGTCGATGAGCGGCGCGTAGTCCTGACGGGGAAGGTCGCTGCGCAGGACCTGGAGGCGGATGTTCTCGATACGCCGGGGAATGCGCAGCAGCAGTTCGCCTAGCTCCTCCTGATGGGCCTGATGATCCGGATGAGCGCCGTCGAGACGCATCAGGGCCGTCAGCAACTCCTTGGGATCTGCCTGGGAGCGGACGACGTCGGCGACCATGGCGGTATAGTCGGCGCCGACATGCTGGTGCGCCTGGGCGGCGTAGTAGCTGATTGCCGCGGCGCAGACCGTGGCGATCAGCCCGAAGGCCAGCAGCAGGCGATGGCGCAGGGCCCTGACCGGGGCGGTCGTCATCTCGCGCGGATTTCCTCGATCGCCCAGATCCAGCGGTTCATCGGCACCGTGCCTTCCAGTACGGCCTCGGCGTCCTCGGGCACCACCAGCATCAGCGGGCCGAGCCGGTCCACCCCGATCGGCTCGCCGTCGAGCCGCGTTGCCAGCAGGTAGGCCTTCTCCTGTCGCTGGGCGGGGGTGAGGAAGGTGGTGTAGCCGTCATCGGCGATGAAGCGCACGCGTCGCGCATCTGCCAGGCCATTCTCCGCCAGGAAGGCATTCAGCCAGACGCCCGAAAAGCGGCCTTCGGGGCCCTCGGGGTGCTGCATCTGAACATGATGCAGGTCGTCGGTGGCCTCGATCGCCTCCAGCGAGAATCCCTGGTGGTCGCTGCCCTGGGTGAGCGTCAGGACCGGATCGTGGGGGGCGATGCCATCCGCGGCATGGGCGCCCATGGCCAGCAGCAGGCAAAGCCCCAGGAGAGGACGCCGTAGAGAGGAGAGGAAGGGGCGGGTGAGACGGCGGCAGGAGGATAGGTGAGAGAGCATGGCGTCAGCGCTTCCTGTGTGATCGTGGGCAGCGGCCGGTCTCCGATCGTTCGATACCGGTTACGAAATGTATTTATGCGCCCCTACTATCTTAAATGATACCGATGCTGTCTATCTGTAGTCGTGAAGTTCCCCCAACGTTATCACTCTGAAGAGTGATAACGTTGATTCATGTTAAGAGTGGAAAACCCCATGCGTTCGACAGGCGGAGTGCGGTGGCGACGGGGGCGTCGCCGATGGCGCGCGGCCCCGTGACGATCACGGGGCCGCACCGGGGAATCAGGCCTGAGCGTTCTCCTCGCGGCGGCAGGCGGCCGCGGTGAACAGCACGTCGGTGGACGAGTTCAGCGCCGTCTCGGTGGAGTCCTGCACCACGCTGATCACGAAGCCGATCGCCACCACCTGCATGGCCACGTCGGTGGAGATACCGAACAGGTTACTGGCCATGGGAATCAGCAGCAGCGAGCCGCCGGCCACGCCGGAGACGCCGCAGGCAGCCAGTGCCGAGACGATGCACAGCAGCAGGGCGGTGGGGAAGTCGACGCCGATGCCCAGGGTATGGGCGGCGGAGAGCGTGATCACGGTGATGGTGATGGCCGCGCCGCACATGTTGACCGTCGCGCCCAGCGGGATCGAGATGGCGTAGGTGTCGGCATGCAGCTTCAGGCGCTTGCACAACTCCAGGTTGACCGGGATGTTGGCCGCCGAACTGCGCGTGAAGAAGGCAGTGATGGCGCTGCCGCGCAGGCAGGTGAAGACCAGCGGGTAGGGGTTCTCGCGGGTCTGCCAATAGACGATCAGCGGGTTGGTGACCAGGGCGACGAACAGCATGCAGCCGACGATCACCATCAGCAGGTGGCCATAGTCGAGCAAGGCATTCATGCCGGACTCCGCCAGGGTGTTGGCGACCAGGCCGAAGATGCCCAGCGGGGCGAAGCGGATCACCAGGCGCACGATGTGCGAGACCGCATCCGAGAGGTCGCCGAGCATCGTGCGGGTGGCGTCGCTTCCCTGGCGCAGCATCATGCCGAGGCCGATGGCCCACACCAGGATGGCGATGAAGTTGCCTTCCATGATCGCCGTGACCGGGTTGGCAACGGCGTTGAGCAGCAGGTTCTGGAGGATCTCGATGATGTCGCCGGGCGGGTTGCCGCTGACCTCGGGCCGGTCCAGCGCCAGGGTGGTGGGGAACGCGAAGCTCGCCGCCACGGCCACCAGGGCGGCGACCAAGGTGCCGATCACGTAGAGCACCATCACCGAGCGGATGTGGGTCGGTTGACCCTGCCGGTGGCTGGCGATGGCCGCGGTCACCAGGATGAACACCAGGATCGGGGCGACCGCCTTCAGGGCGGAGATGAACAGCTGGCCCAGCAGCGAGACCGATTGGGCCGTGTCCGGCGAGAGGAGGGCGAGCAGGATGCCGCAGACGATGCCGATGGCGATCTGGGGGATCAGCCCCAGTCGCATCAGCGGGCGGCCGAGGGTTTGCAAGGTGGCGATCATGGAGGATCTCTCGGGCATTGTAATGGGCGGACAGACGCCTCCCTGCGGGACGGCTCGAACGGTCGCGTCGGCGGGGCCGATAAGCACAGCGACGCGCCGCGCGAGCCGCCCCAGGCGGGTAGCCGGGACAGGGGACGTCTGCGTGGCGCGCGCGATTCTAGCAGCAATTATCGCCAGGATGGGCGAATTATCTGCTTGGGAGAGATAAAGCAGGTGTTGCCGCTGCATTGACGCCGGGCGGCGTCACAGGAAAAAACCCGCCCGGGTGGGCGGGGTCGGGGGAGTCACCGGGAGCGCGTCAGGCGGGAAGCCGCTCGGCCACGGCATCCAGAAAGCCCTGCATGTCGACGAGGGTCTCGGCGGCCGGATCGGTGGTCTTGCCCTTGAGGTCGCCGGTGATGACGCCGTCGGCGACGGTATCGATCAGCGCGGCCTTGAGGCCGGTGGCGTAGTCGACCAGGGCCGCGTTGGCATCGCGTTCGCCCAGGGTCTCCAGGGCGTTGGCCACGGCGAAGATCAGCGCGGAGGAGTTGAAGTGCGCCTGGCGGCCATCGCTCTCCAGGTAGTTCAGGTAGAGGTCGTGGGCGGTGCCGTGGGGCGCCTCGAAGAGCATGGTGCCGTTCTTGCTCTCGATGATCGAGCTGGCGGTGGCCAGGCTGCCGCCAAGCGCCGCGGAGATGTCTGAGAAGATATCGCCGTCGAGGTTCTGCGCCGGGTAGAGGGCGTTGCGGGGCGGATCGGTGATCATCTTGATGAGCTGCCGCGAGGGCCGCATGATCATGAACGACGGGGGCGGCGTGTCGGCCTTCGCCAGCTCGCGGCGCACGTCGGTGATGGCGGTGCTGAAGACGTCGTCGTACTCCATGTACTCGCGCTTGAGGCCGAAGTAGACCTCCTTGTCCTTGCGCGAGGCGTCGCGGAATACCTGGGTGACCCAGTCCTTGATCGCCTGGTGGTCGTTGGACATCAGCAGGATCGGGTCGCCCTGCTTGACGTGGCGCGCGTGCTTCTCCTCGCCATCGACCACCACCTTGAGGATGCCGTCCTCCAGGGCGGGGGCGTTGTAGCTGCCGTACTGGTCGCCGCCGCCGGCGCTCATCCGCGACAGCGAGACGTGGGCCTTGCGCTTGGGAATGCCGTGGATCTTGAGCTCTTCGACCAGCTTGTAGAGCTTGCGGCCGGTGTTGTTGTCCGGCACGCCCCACAGCGCCCGCTCCGGCGGATTGGCGACGAGGCGCGCGGCCTGGGCGTCGATCAGCTCGTAGTGGTAGGCGAGCCCCAGCGCCTCGACCTGGGCCTGGTAGTGATCGCGGTAGATGTCCTCGATGGCGGCCCGCATCACGCCGTCGTAGCCGGCGATCACGGTATCCTTCAGACCCAGGTAGATGTCGCGCTTCTCGTCGATGGCGCGCTGGAAGAAGCGGTGCGCCCAAGCCTTGACCTGGTCGATGTCGTTGGTGGCGAGCAGCCAGGGGTCGCCCTTCTTCACCTCGCGGCGGTGCAACTCCATCGGGTCGCCGCTTTCGCCCACGAACAGCAG
Organism: Halomonas urmiana; assembly: GCF_005780185.1. Classification (GTDB taxonomy): domain Bacteria; phylum Pseudomonadota; class Gammaproteobacteria; order Pseudomonadales; family Halomonadaceae; genus Halomonas; species Halomonas urmiana. The sequence goes on from NZ_VBUI01000007.1 coordinate 11,400, forward strand.
CTTGACGATGCCGGTGGCACTGGAGAGCTCGTTGAAGCTGTCCTTGATGCCGCCGACATCCATGGTCTCCACTTCGATATCGCGGCCGATCCACTCCGGGGTGTTGAACTCCAGGTTGCGGAACTGGATATCCTCGCGGGTGATGTTGCCGCCGATGCCCTTGCGGATGGCGCCGTTGGGCGACTTGGTGGCCAGCGGATGCAGCGTGGTGCCGTCGAGTTCGGGGTGCTTGGCCAGCAGCTCGCCCAGCTGGGTGCGGTTCACGGTCATGCCCGCGTTCTTCACCCCCACGCCGTACTGCTTGAGGGCCTCGATGGCATCGATCACCACCTGGCCGTTGGTGACCAGGCGGTTCTCGGCGGTCAGGTCGATCTCCACGAGGTCGACGTCCAGCCGGGAGGTCACGAAGGTCTCGAGGATGCGCTCGAAGGCCACCTGCGCCATCTCGTCGCCATGCAGGATGACCAGGGGGGCGGACACGTTGATCTTGCTGCTCATCACGCTTCCTTTGGTTGAGGTGATGGAATGGGAGGGGTAACGAATGCTAATAGGGTACGCCTGCCGTCGATCCTCTGCCAGAGATCGCCCGGTGGCGGAGATCACCCCGCGGGCCGTGGCCCGAGCAGGATGACGCCGGCACCCATCAGGCACAGGCCGGCGCCGGCAAGGTCCCAGCGATCGGGCAGGCGCTGCTCGACCAGCCATAGCCAGGCCACCGAAGTGGCGATGTAAACCCCGCCGTAGGCAGCGTAGGCGCGCCCGGCGTAGTCGGCCGTGGAGAGGCTCAGCAGCCAGGCGAAAAGCGCCAGGCTGGCGAGCCCCGGCATCAGCCACAGGGCCGACTTGTCCAGCCGCCACCAGGCCCAGACGCTGAAGCAGCCGGCGATCTCGGCCAGGGCGGCGGCGACATAGAGCGCCAGCGTGCTCATCTCAGTGCTGGCCCTCGGGGTCGGCGGCCCAGCGCTCGTCCGGGTGTACCTCGTTGGCGGGCAGCACCGGGTCGTAGCCCTCGGCGCGCAGCGCGGCGATCACCTCGCGGGTGTGGTCGCTACCCAGCGTCTCCAGGGTGGCCTCCACCTCGGTGGCGCGCAGCGAGAGGTCGGTAAAGGTGCGCTGGTGGGCGATCTGGATGACGTTGGCGCGCTGTTCGGCGAGCAGCTGGGTCAGCTCGGCCAGCGAGCCGGGCACGTCGGAGATGCCCACCCGCACCCGCACGATGCGCCCAGAGCGCACCAGGCCGCGCTGGATCACCGAGGAGAGCGCCAGCATGTCGATGTTGCCGCCGCACAGCACCAGCCCCACCTTGCGGCCGCGAAAGCGCGGCGGGTCGCTGAGCAGGGCGGCGAGCCCCGCGGCGCCGGCGCCCTCGGCCACGCTCTTCTCGATCTCCAGCAGCATCAGGATGGCGCGCTCGATCTCGGGCTCGTCCACCAGCACGATGTCGCTGACCAGCTCGCGCACGATCTCCCGGGTCAGGGTGCCGGGCTGCTTCACGGCGATGCCCTCGGCCAGGGTGGCCAGGCCGCAGTGGATCTCCTCGCCGGCCAGCGCCTGCTGCATGGCCGGGAAGCGCTGGGTCTGCACCCCGATCACCTCGATGTCGGGCTTCAGCGCCTTGGCCGCCACGGCGTTGCCGCTGATCAGGCCGCCGCCGCCGATGGGGATCACCAGGCAGTCCAGGTCGGGAACCGCCTCGAGCATCTCCGGGGCGATGGTGCCTTGGCCGGCGATGACCCGTGGGTCGTCGTAGGGGTGCACGAAGACCAGGTGGCGTTCCTCGGCGAGGCGCCGGGCGTAGGCGCCGGCCTCGTCGACGCCATTGCCCTCCAGGTGCACCTCGGCGCCGAAGTCGCGAGTGTTGCGCACCTTGAGGTTGGGGGTGTGGCGGGGCATGACGATGGTGGCGTGGATGCCCAGCCGGGCGGCGTGGTAGGCCACCGCCTGGGCGTGATTGCCGGCGGACATGGCGATCACGCCCCGGGCGCGCTCCTCGGGCGTCAGCGCGAGCAGGTGGTTCAGCGCGCCGCGCTCCTTGAAGGAGGCGGTGAACTGGTGGTTCTCGAACTTGATGTAGACGTCGCAGCCGGTGAGCCGGGAGAGGGTTGAGGAGTGCAGGCAGGGGGTATGTTCCACGCTGCCCTCGAGGCGGGCGGCGGCCTGGCGGATGTCGTCGAGGGTCACGCTCATGGGAGGATCTTCTCCTTGTTATTTGGGGTCGTGGGGGCAGTCATCGCCTGCCGGGTGGGGCAGGCGCGCTGCCAGCGCGAACACGTGGGGGTCGTCCACACCGAGTTCGCGAAGGGCCCGGGCCAGGTGGACCAGGTAATCGCGATTGGGGCCGCTGGGACCGTGGGCAACGGCGATCTGCGCGGCGATGGCGTCGAGCGGGGCATCGCCGAGGAAGGCGGCGTTATCCTCGGTGGCCAGGTAGAGGAGCCCATCGGCGCCCGCCGGCTGGCCACCGTCGTCGAAGTGCAGCCGGGTCAGTTCGCGCAGGTAGCCGTTCTTCTCGCGGATATCCAGCGGGCCCAGCACCTCAGGGGCGATGCGATAGGCCATGCCGTGGCAGATGGCCCCCGGCTCGCGCACCAGGGTGGCCACGCGGCCGGGGGCTTCGGGAGTGCCGCGATGATCGTGGGAGCCCTGCCAGAAGCGCCGCACCCAGCCGTGGACATGGGCGCAGCGACGCTCGAGGAAGGGGAAGTCGGCCTTCCAGATCAGCGAGCCGTAGCCGAACAGCCAGAGCGCGTCATGGTCGTCGAAGTGGGTCATGCGTCGATTGCGTGCAGTGGTGTCGTGGCTCATGGACGGTGCGGGCAGGGTCGTGATGAATGAAGGGCTCCATGATGCGTCGCCGGACGGCGCTTGTCGAAGTCCGATGGCCGATGCCCGGGGCGGCGTCGACGGCGCTGCGAGTCGGGGGGTAAGGTGTCGAGCGTTCGGCGCATGCCGTTCGATGCAGTCGTTCGATGCAGTCGTTCAGTGACAGGGAGCAGAGATGGAGACGCTATTGATGGCCCTCTCGACGGGACTTGGCCTGGGGCTCTCGCCCTGGGCCCCGGGCACGGTCGGGACGCTGCTGGGACTGCCGCTCGCCTGGTGGCTGCTGGGACGCACCCGGCGGGTGCAGCTGGGCCTCACGGCGGCACTGCTGGTGGCGGCCATTCCGGTCTGCCATCAGGCCGCGACCCTGCTGGGCTTCAAGGACGACGGGCGCATCGTGCTCGACGAGATCGTGGCCTTCCCGGTGGCGGTGCTCGGTCAGGCCGCGGCCCGCCATCCCGCAGCCCTGGCCGGGGCCTATGTGATCTATCGGGGATTCGATATCACCAAGCCGGCGCCGGTGAGCCAGGCGGAGGCGCTGCCCGGCGGTATCGGCATCGTGCTCGACGACAGCGTGGCCGCGGCCATGACCTGGCTGGTCATGGCCGGTGGACTGGCGCTCTGGCGCCGCCGGCAGACGCGCTGAGTCGAGGCTACCTCAGGGGCGCGAGCGTTCGTCCGGGGTAGGAAAGCGAACGTCGAAGCCGCGGGCGTCGAGCTGGCGGATGTCGCTCGGGCGGCCCTGTTCATCGAGCTCTACCAGGCCGATGCCGCTGCCGTTCCAGAGCCGCTCACCGGCCCTCGCGCGGTCCGGATCGCGCGGCGAGATCACCATGCGCCGACGCTGGGTGAGCCAGTTGAGCGGCGAGCGTGGCGCATAGAGCCAGCGGTTGAGGCGGTCGAACCAGTCGAGCAGGGTGTCGGGAAAGGCATTCTTGACCCCGCTCGAAGTGATCTGCCAGAGCCTCGGTCCCTCGCGGCGGTGACGGATGCGGATGTCGTAGGTGAAGGAGTAGTGCACGTCGCCGGAGAGGATCACGTAGTGCCCGGGGGTGCGGGAGTGGCGGAAGATGTTCATCATCACGCTCGCCGCGCCGCGATGGGCCATCCAGTTCTCGGCATCCACCAGCAGCGGACGGCCGGCCAGGGTGAAGAGTCGCTGGATGGCCTCGATCAGCTTGACGCCGAACATCGGCGCCGGCGAGACGATTACCACCGACGCCGCCCCCAGCACGTTCTGCTGCAGCTCCGAGAGCGCCTCCCAGTCCATCAGGCCGGAGGGGCGCGTGAGACTGCGCTCGCTGCGCCAGCGTCGGGTGCGGGTGTCGAGGATCACCAGCTTCGGGTCGCCCTCTATTTCTACCTCCCAGCCCTGGAAGCGCAGCAGCCGCTCGATGACGGCGTCCTGCTCCTCGGCGGGCAGCCAGCCCTCCTGGTCGGCGGCGTGCTCCAGCAACCCTGCAGCGTCATCCAGGGGCACGGCCAAGCGGTCCGGGTCGTTGCCCCAGCCCTGGCAGAGCAGGTAGGCCAGCAGGGCGTTGCCGATGATCCGTCGCGAGAAGGGGTGGCCGTAGGCGGTACTTTCCCAGTCCGCGGTGAGGTTCCAGTCGTCGGTGATGTCGTGGTCGTCGAAGATCATCAGCGAGGGCAGGTGGGCCATCACTCGGGCGGCGACGGACAGGCCCGCGGCGAAGCGTTCGATCACCGCCCTCTCCCTGCTGAACAGGGCGGCATTCTCCTCGTCCAGCACCGGGGCCTGCATGTTCACCAGGCGCCACGGGGTCGGCGACCAGGCCAGCAGGTACATGGCGATCACCTCGGCGAAGCTCATCAGGTGATTGTGGGCGTTGGCCGAGGTGAAGACCGGCTTGCGTGCCCCGCCGAAGAAGCCCTTGCGCACCTTCTCGCTGCTCTCGGCCTCGGGCAGCAGCGCCTCGCGGCGATAGTAGCCGGCGGGATCGTCGTAGAGCGCCTGACTGTCGGCCACGGTGGCGCCCTCCAGGGTCTCGTCGAAGAGTCCCAGGCGACGGATCAGGTCGTGGATGGCGACCAGCATCGGACCGGCCACGTCGTCGGCGTAGACCTGGTCGCCGGTCATCAGCAGCCAGGCCGGCCAGGCCTCGGGCGAGGCGCGCCGCTCGGCGAGCCAGGCATCGGCGCGCACCAGGCCGTCCGGGCTATCGTGATGGGGGCGACGGCAGGAGCCGTGGAGCAGCCGGCCGTGGCGCTCGGCGAGCACGAAGCAGGGATGTGCCGCGCCCTCGTGCAGCAGGTGGGGCGCCCAGTCGGCGATGCCGGTCGCGCCCGCCTCGCCGGGCAGCTTCAGGTCGTAGTCGATGCGCACCCCGCGGGGCAGGGGCGTCTCGAGGGGTACGTCTATCAGGTGCAGCCAGGCGTGGCGACCGAGTGGGAGCCGCCTGAGGCGCGAATCGTTGAGCACCAGCCGGCGCGGGGTATGCCCGACCGGGTGCAGCATCAGGCTCGGTGCGAGGCGGCGTGAGCCCACCAGCCAGATCACCAGGCGCTCCGCGCTCAGGCGACGCAGGATGGGGCCGGCGAGGACCTCGGGCAGGGGGGCGGTGTCGCGAGACATGGCAGTCCTTTGCATCAATGAGCCGTGGCGGCCGATGGCACTGGTCGCGGTCGAGTCAACCGTCTAGGCTGGCGGCGGCGAGGTTCCACCTTGCCCCCTTTCCCCTGATGGAGACCCTGACCATGACCGTGATGCTGCTCGGCCTGTTGATCTTTCTCGGTACGCACTCGGTGCGCATCCTGGCTGACGACTGGCGAAGCGCCCAGATCCAGCGAATGGGCGAGCTGCCCTGGAAGGCGGCCTACTCGGTGGTCTCGATCATCGGCCTGGCCCTGGCGATCTGGGGCTACGGCCAGACGCGCCTGGACCCGGTGTGGGTCTGGCAGCCGCCGCTGGGCCTTCGCCATGCCGTCTCGCTGTTCATGATACCTGCCTTCGTGCTGCTGGTGGCGGCCTACGTGCCGCGCAACCACCTCAAGGCGAAGCTCGGCCATCCGATGATCCTGGCGGTCAAGCTGTGGGCCTTCGCCCACCTGCTGGCCAACGGCCGGCTTTCCGACATCGTGCTCTTCGGCGCCTTCCTGCTGTGGGCAGTGTTCGACTTCCGTGCGGCCCGCCGTCGTCCCCGGCCGGAGATCGCCGCCCCGAGCGTGGCCGGCACCGTCGCCACCGTGGCGATCGGCCTGGCAGCCTACGTCGTGTTCGCCCTCTACCTGCATGCGTGGCTGATCGGCGTGCCGGTGATGTGAGGCTGGCGAGGGGCGCCGGCCACCCTGGACGGGCGGCTGGGCCTCTGCGTCGGATGCGGTATGCTGGGGCCTGGCAAGGGAGGGCACATGGCACACGATCATTCGCATCATGGCGGGCACGACAGCCAGCGCCGGCTCTTCTGGGCGATCCTGCTGACCGGCGGCTTCATGGTCGCCGAGGTGGTCGGGGGCATTCTCTCCGGCTCGCTGGCCCTTCTGGCCGACGCCGGCCACATGCTCACCGATACCGCAGCCCTCGCGCTCGCCTGGTTCGCCGCGCGCATCAGTCGCCGGCCGGCCGACGAGAGGCGCAGCTTCGGCTACCACCGGGTGCAGATCCTGGCCGCCTTCGTCAACGGCCTGACGCTGATCGCCATCGTGGCGTGGATCCTCTTCGAGGCGATCCGCCGGCTGATCTCGCCGGTGGAGGTGACGGGCAGCACCATGCTGGTGATCGCCGGCCTGGGGCTGGTGGTCAACGTGGTGGTATTTGCCATCCTGCACTTCGGCGACCGCGAGAACCTCAACATCCGTGGGGCCGCCCTGCATGTGCTGGGGGACCTGCTGGGCTCGGTGGCGGCGATCGTCGCGGCCCTGGTGATACTGGCCACTGACTGGATGCCCATCGACCCGCTGCTCTCGGTGCTGGTGGCGCTGCTGATCCTGCGCAGCGCCTGGAAGCTGACCCGGGAGTCCGGGCATATCCTGCTGGAGGGGGCGCCGGAGGGCGTCGATCCCTCGACGCTGCGCCGGGAGATTCCCGAGCAGCTTGAGGCGGTCTGCAACGTCCATCACGTGCATATCTGGTCGCTGACGCCGGGACGCCATCTCGTCTCGCTGCATGCGGCTATCGACGAGGGCGAGGATCGCCAGGCCACCCTGGTGGCGATCCGCTCGCTGCTGGGGGAACGCTACGGCCTTTACCACGCCACCATCCAGCTGGAGAGCCGTCACGAATGCGCCGACGCGCCCGTCAGCGACGAGGCGCACGACGAGGCGTCTGACCGGTCCTGATGCGCGGGCCGCTAGACCAGCTTGCTTTGACGGCGCCTGGCCACCACCTCGGGAGGGTCGAAATGGTCGGGGTCGGCGAGGTCCCAGTAGTCGCGGAATACGGCATGTCGGGAGGCGCCGCCCTGCAGCAGCTCGTCCGGGGAGAGGATGTCGTAGAGTTCGTCGAAGCGCTTCACCTCGTGGGCGGAGAGCCGGTGACTCACGTGCTCGGGACCGAGCTCCCGCGGGTGGGAGAGGCCTGCGGCGGCCAGCATCTCGGCCAGCGACGCGAGGGTGTTGGCGTGGAAACGCTCCACCCGGCGTGACTTGTGGTCGACATCCAGGCGGTTGCCGCGCAACGGGTCCTGGGTCGCCACGCCGCTCGGGCAGCGGTCGGTGTGGCAGGTCTGGGCCTGGATGCAGCCCAGGGCGAACATGTAGCCCCGGGCGGCATTGCACCAGTCGGCGCCCAAGGCCAGGGCGCGGGCGAGATCGAAGGCGCTGATCACCTTGCCGGCGGCCCCGACGGAGACCCGCTCACGCAGCCCGGCGCCCACCAGGGTGTTGTGCACCAGCAGCAGGGCCTCGGTGAGGGGCATGCCCAGGCGATTGATGAGCTCCAGCGGGGCGGCACCGGTGCCCCCCTCGCCGCCGTCGACCACCACGAAGTCCGGATGCTCGTCCTCCTCCAGCATCGCCTTGACCAGGGCGAACCACTCCCAGGGATGCCCGATGGCCAGCTTGATGCCCACCGGCTTGTCGTCGGCGAGCTCGCGCAGCCGGCGGATGAAGTGGATCAGTTCGCGGGGCGTGGAGAAGGCCGCGTGGGCGGAGGGGGAGACCACGTCCTGGCCCATGGGCACGCCGCGGGTCGAAGCGATCTCGGCCGTGACCTTGGCGGCGGGCAGGATGCCGCCGTGGCCCGGCTTGGCGCCCTGGCTGAGCTTGATCTCGATCATCTTCACCGCGTCCTGGGTGGCCTGCTCGCGGAAGCGCTCGGGGTCGAACCGGCCCTGTGCGTCACGACAGCCGAAGTAGCCGGAGCCGATCTCCCAGACCAGGTCGCCGCCATGGCGGTGGTAGGGGGAGATCGCGCCCTCGCCGGTGTCGTGGTAGAAGCCGCCCAGTCTCGCCCCTTGGTTGAGGGCGTTGATGGCATGGGCGGAGAGCGCCCCGAAGCTCATCGCCGAGATGTTGAACACGCTGGCGCGGTAGGGCCGGCCACGTCCGGCCCCGATGGTGGTGCGGAAGTCCGGGTCGTCGATGCGGGCCGGCGCCATCGAGGGGCTCATCCACTCGTAGCCGGGGGCGCGCATGTCGTGGAGCGAGCCGAAGGGGCGCTTGTCGCTGATGCCCTTGGCGCGCTGGTAGACCAGCCGGCGCTGCTCCCGCGAGAAGGGGATTGCCTCGTTGTCGGACTGGATGATGTATTGGCGCAGCTCCGGGCCGAACGACTCCAGGTTGTAGCGCAGGTGGGCGAGGATCGGGTAGTTGCGGCTCACCGTGCGCTTGCGCTGGAGGATGTCATGGGTGCCCAGAGCGACGAGCAGGCCGAAGCTGAGCACGCCCCACCACCAGCCGGGGGCCTCCAGGACGCCGATGAGGCTGACGGCGAGGCCCAGCAGACTGATCACGTAGGCGCCGTAGCGCAGCGGAAGCGGGAGCATGAGGGACTCCTGATGGAAGGGGCGGCCCTGCCATTGCACGGTCGCGTGGAGTGACTGTCAATGCGCCCGGCGGGTCAGGGTCGCGCGTCGTCTCAACCGGCGGACTGGAAGGGGCGGTCGGGCAGCCAGACCTGCACCGCCAGCCCGCCGAGGCGCGAGCGGCCGAGCGCCAGGCGGCCGCCGTTGAGCTTCACCAGGTCGACCACGATGGCCAGGCCCAGGCCGTTGCCCGGGTGCTGCTCGTCGAGCCGCGCGCCGCGGCCCAGGGCGGCCTGGCGCTGGGTCTCGTCCATGCCCGGCCCGTCGTCCTCGACCGTCATCCAGCTTCCCCCGTCATCGCTGCCGCCGTGCATCGCGACTCGGCTCTCGGCCCAGCGCAGGGCGTTGTCGAGTAGATTGCCGACCAGCTCCTGCAAGTCTTGGGCCTCCATGCGCACGCGCATCCCGGATGGCAGGTCGTGGTGGAGGGCGATGCCGCGCCGCTCGGCCAGGCGGCCGAGCCCCTCGAGGATAGGCATGAGCACCTCGCCGGCATCGACGCGAGGCGCCAGGCCGGCGTCTCCGGCCGCCGAGGCGCGGGCCAGGTGGTGGCGTACCGCCGCATCGATGCGCACCAGCTCGTCACGCAGGCGGCTGCGTCGCGGCTCCTCGATGCCGTCGGCTAGGGTGGTCAGCACGCTCACCGGGGTCTTCAGCGCATGCGCCAGGTTGCCGGCGGCATGGCGCGCATGCGCCATCAGTCGCCGGTCACGGGCCAGGACGTCGTTCATGGCCCGGGCCAGGCGCGCGAGCTCCGGTGACAGCCGGGTATCGAGGCGCTCGGCGTCGCCGTTCTCCACGCGCTGCAGGTCGGCCTGTATCCGGCGCAGCGGGGCCAGGCCCCAGCGTACCTGAAGGGCCAGGGTGGCCAGCAGCAGCAGCCCCAGACCGATCAGGAAGAGCGAGACCCGTCCGCCGAAGCGGGCGAGCGCCGCGTCCAGCGATTCCCGGGAGACGGCCACGCTGACGTGCAAGGGGCCGTCGATGGCCGCCAGGCGGATATCGCGCTCAATGACGCGCAGCGGCGTCCCGCGGGGCCCCGTCAGGTCGCGCAGCACCACCTCGCGGTGCTGGCGCGTGGGCAGTCGCTGGTCCCACAGTGAGCGGGAGGTCAGCAGCTGCTCGGCGCCGTCGCTGATCTGCCAGTACCAGCCGGAGAAGACCCGCTCGAAGCGCGGGTCGCCCAGCGAGCGTTCATGGACCAGCCGCTGCTGCGTCGGATCCCAGTCGAGGCCGGCGATGACCACGTTGAGCAGCGACGCCAGGCGCTCGTCGAAGGCGGCCGTGGTGGTGGTGCGGAAGTTCTGGGCCAGGCCCATGCCGGCCAGCGGCAGCGCGATCGCGAGGGTCAGCAGGGAGGCCAGCAGCAGGCGACTGGCCAGCGACAGCCGCCGCAGTCGACTCATGGCGTCTCGTCGCCTCCGGCCAGGCGATAGCCCTGGCCACGGTGGGTCTGGATGCGGGCCGCGCCCAGCTTACGGCGCAGCCGGCTGATCTGGACGTCGATGACGTTCGAGTCCGGCTCGTGGTCGCGGTCATAGACGTGCTCGGCGAGCTCGCTGCGGCTCACCACGCGGGGCGCGGCGTGGGCCAGGTAGGCGAGCAGACGCGACTCCTGGGCGGTCAGGCTTACCGGGCGGCCGGCCAGGGTGACGCTGCCGGCGTGGGTATCGAAGGCGAGCTCGCCGATCCTCAGCACCGGATGGGCGTGGCCGTGGCTGCGCCGCACCAGGGCGCGCAACCGGAACAGCACCTCGGCGGTCTCGAAGGGCTTGGTGACGTAGTCATCGGCCCCGGCCGAGAAGCCGGCGGCCTTGTCGGTCCAGCGGGTGCGGGCGGTGAGTACCAGCACCGGGGTGTCGATGGCGTCCTCGCGCCATTGGGCGAGCCAGCGGCTGCCGTCGCCGTCGGGCAGGCCCAGATCGAGGATCACCGCGTCGTAGGCCTCGGTGCGCACCAGGAAGTCCGCCTCGCCACCGGCGGTGGCGGTCTCCAGCAGCACCCCTGCGTCCCCCAGGGCCTCGGCGAGCGCCTCGGCCAGCGCGCGGTCATCCTCCACCAGCAGCACCTTCATTCCGCGCCATCCTCGCGTCGCATACCGTTGATGTTCACCCCTTCCATGCCGATCAGCTGGCCACTGGCGGCATCGAACGCGAACTCCACCACCTGGCCCTGGGGGCCGAGCATCTCGACCTCGTAGGTCATCCGGCCGTCGTCACGCTCGAGTTCCACCTCCAGTACCTGGCCCACATAGCGGGCCTCCAGCCAGTCGAGGATATCGGGCAGGGGCACGATCCTCCCTTCGCGCACCGCCTCGTGGAGGTCGTGCCACCCCTCATCTGCCGGCGCGGGGGAGGCGGCCAGCAGGGCGAGCAGGGCGGCCAGCACCGGCAGGCGCAGGCGGGAAGCGGAGGAGGGCAGGCGTCTCGTCATCATGGTCACAGCGTGCCAGTCCGAACATGAATGCAGCATGAACGGCGCCGTCACCCTGTGGCAAGGTCGGCCGCGGTACAACGGACCGGCAACCCGCAGTAAGGAGGAGTGACCCATGCAACGCACGATGATCCTGGCCGGTTCCCTGGCCGCCCTGATGAGCGTCGCCACCCTGGCCCAGGCCGAGGATGAGCGCCTGGCGACGGAGCGACTCGATGAGATCCTGGCCCATGCCAGCGCCTTCGGCTTCCAGTCCTTCGAGGAGATCGAGGTCGAGCGAAATGACCGTTTCTCTGTGGAGGGCTGGCTCGACGACGAGTGGCGCGCCGAGGTGCGTTTCTCGCTGGAGAGCGGCGAGAGCCTAAAGGAGGAGCGCAACCGTCGTGAGGGGGGCGCCTGGGGCATGTCCGAGGCCGAGATTCGCGAGGCGATGGCCCTGGCCACGGCCGAGGGGCTGGCCGAGTTCGAGGAGCTCGAGGTCTACCGCAACGGCCGCATCGAGATCGAGGGCCGCGACGCCGACGGTCGCGAGCTCGAGGTCAGGAGCCGTGGCGGAGCGCTGCTCGAGGTGGAGCAGGACTGAACTGGTGCCGGGGCCATCGGCCCCGGCGCCATCCCCTGAACGCAGCGGGCCCGGCGCGATAGCTTCGCGCCGGGCCCGCTGCGTGGGGCGGTCAGGTCATGCGCTGCAGGCTGCGCTCCCCCAGCCACCACTGGTGCGCCAGGGCGGCGAGCACATGGCCGGCGATGGCGAACCACAGCAGGTTGACGAGCACCTCGTGGGTCTCCTCGAAGGCCTCCTCGAGCCACTCGATCTCGCCATCCGCCGCGACCAGCGGCGCGCCGAAGAGGGCCACGCCCTCGCCGCTACCGATGGCCGTCAGCAGGCCGCTCAGCGGGATGACCAGGAGCAGGGCATAGAGGGCCAGGTGGCCGAGCTTCGCGGCCAGGCGCCAGTGGGCGGGCGGGGCCGGGCGGCCACGGTTGACGGCGCGCCAGGCCAGGCGGAAGACGAGCAGCGCCAGCAGCGTCATGCCGATGCTCTGGTGCAGGGACATCGCGGCGGCTTCGCCGAGGCCCTCAAAGGCCTCCATCCACCAGTCGCTGCCCAGCATCAGCAGCACTATCAGGGCCATGGACCAGTGAAGGGCGCGGGAGACGGCGCCATAGCGGTGTTCGGTATCGAGCCAGTTCATCGGGATCACTCCTCTCTGTGGGGACATGATCCGTCTTACACCTGGTCGCCTTGCAGGAGCCTGAACGCCTCGTTCATCCGGCATTCATGTGGCGAGCCCCCGCCGGCGCTTCGCGCCGCGCGACTCAGCCCGCCGAGCCGCCGACAAGTCCCACCACGCTGACCAGTATGAGGACCCCGCCGAGCACCCGGAAGTAGAGGTTCGTGCGGCTGGCGAGCAGGTGCTGGTGGGCGCGTTCGCCCAGCAGGTGGCCGAGCAGGGCGCAGGGCAGCAGCCACAGGTGGTGGATGAGCTGCAGGTCGACCCCGGCGATCAGGAACGACACCATCTTGATCAGCACCAGGATGAACCACAGCGCGAAGAGGGTATCGCGCAGCTGGTGGGCGGCGACATGGGAGGCGAACACCGCGACGATCAGCGGGGCGCCGATCAGCGAGGTGCCGCTGACGTAGCCGCCCAGGACCAGCAGGATCGCGTCCAGGACACGGCTGTTGCTGCGAAAGGGCCTGTCGAGCACGTAGCCGACCGCGTAGACCATCACGATGACGAAGATGATGCTGCTCAGAACATTGCCCGGCAGGGTGAGCAGGCCGATGACCCCGATCAGCTTGGGGATGATCATGACCTTCATCGCCTTGAGCAGGTAGCCCCAGTCGATGTTGCCCTCGCTCGGCGTCCGACCGCCGTTCTCGGCCACCAGCAGCCGGTGGCCGCGCCAGGCAATCCAGCTGGAGAAGATCAGCAGGTGGACGGCGATGATCGGCAGGAACACCAGCGGCTCGTCGAGCACCAGCAGCAGGAAGGGCAGCGACAGCACGGCGCCGCCGAAGCCCAGGCTGGTGCGCACGAATCCGCTCCAGACGAAGATCAGCCCGATCAGCACAAGCTGGGGAATCTCGAGGTCGGCCATCAGGGCGCTCCTTTCCCGTATGGAAGTGTCATGTCCGATGTGGACGTGTCATGGCGCCAACGCGCCCCAGACGCCGGTGAGCACCTCCAGCGCCTCGGCGATCACCGCCTCCTCGCCGCGGTCGCGGCGCCAGACGAAGCTCAGCGCGCAGGGCAGGCGCACGCCCTCGGCGACCGTCAGGCCGCGCTCCTGGCGCTCCGTCATGGCCAGGGCGTCCCGAGCCAGGCTGAGCCCCACCCCGGCGCGTACCAGGTCCAGCATGCAGGCTTCCTGGTCCACCTGGGCCACGCCGTTGGGCACGATGCCCAGCGGGTCGAGCACGCCGTGCAGGAGGCGGTGATGGGCGGAATTCTTGGGCGTGGTGATCCACGGCAGGGTGGCGAGCCGGGACCAGTCGGCGCCGGCCAGACGGCTGCCCCAGCCGGCCGGGGCGATCACGTGGTAGTCGAAGTGGGTGAGCTCGCAATGGGCGATTTCCGGGTCGCCCGGCCCCTCGCCGGGCGGCGCCAGGAAGAAGCCCACGTCGAGCTCCCCGCGCCGCACCCACTCCAGCACCGTCCCGCTCATGCCGTGTTGCAGCTCGGTCTCGAGCTGCGGGGCTCGCTCCACCAGGCGGTTCAGAAAAGCGCCCAGGCGGATGAACTCGGGATCGACGATGGTGCCGATCTTCAGCCGGCCACGCAGGGTGCTGTGCAGGGCACGGGCGTTCTGCTCGAAGGCGGCCATGGCCGCGAGGGCCTTCTCGGCGGCGGGGACCAGGGCCTGGCCGTCGTCGGTCAGCGACAAACCCTTGGAATGTCGCTGGAAGAGCGTGAGGCCCAGGGCCTCCTGAAACAGCTTGAGCTTCAGGCTGACCGCCGGCTGGGTCAGATGCAAACGCTCGGCGGCTCGTGACACGCTGCCCTCCCGGGCGACGGTGACGAAGGCGCGCAGGGTCTGAAGCTCCTGCATGGTGGTGTGTCGCTCCTGTGTCCTGAGATATTTATAAACCTTATATCCCGGTTAGAAATTACTCAATTGATCCTGGTAACGGTCCAGCTAATCTTGGCGTTCATGGCATCGCTTCTGATATCAGCAGTGATGCGCTCTGACGATGATCCCATCAACGACAAGACGAGGCGACCATGACCACAGCCAGCATCCAGCATTATATTAATGGGCAAATGTCACCCGGCGAATCCGGCCAGCACCAGGCCGTGACCAACCCGGCCACCGGCCGGGTGACCGGCCGGGTGGCCCTGGCCTCCCCGGCCGATGTGGCCACGGCCGTGGTCGCCGCCAAGGCCGCCTTCCCCGCCTGGGCCGATACCCCGCCGATCCGCCGCGCGCGGGTGCTGTTCCGGTTCCTCGAACTGCTCAATGCGCACAAGGATGAGCTGGCCGAAGCCATTACCCGGGAGCACGGCAAGGTGTTCACCGATGCCCAGGGCGAGGTGGCTCGCGGCATCGACATCGTCGAGTTCGCCTGCGGCATCCCGCAGCTGCTCAAGGGCGACTACACCGAGCAGGTCAGCACCGGCATCGATAACTGGACCACGCGCCAGCCGCTGGGCGTGGTCGCCGGTATCACCCCGTTCAACTTCCCGGCCATGGTGCCGATGTGGATGTTCCCGCTGGCCATCGCCGCCGGCAATAGCTTCGTCCTCAAGCCGAGCCCGCTGGATCCCAGCGCCTCGCTGCTGATGGCCGACCTGTTCAAGCAGGCTGGGTTGCCGGACGGCGTGTTCAACGTAGTGCAGGGCGACAAGGACTCGGTGGAGGCGCTGCTCGACCACCCCGACGTCAAGGCGCTTTCGTTCGTCGGCTCCACCCCCATCGCCAACCTGATCTACGAGCGTGGTGCGCGCAACGGCAAGCGTATCCAGGCCCTGGGGGGCGCCAAGAACCACATGGTGGTGATGCCCGACGCCAACCTCGACAAGGCCGTCGATGCCCTGATCGGTGCGGCCTATGGCTCCGCCGGCGAGCGCTGCATGGCGATCAGCGTGGCGGTGCTGGTGGGTGATGTGGCCGACACCATCGTGCCGCGCCTGGCGGAGCGAGCGAAGGCGCTGAAGATCAAGAACGGCCTGGAGCTGGATGCCGAGATGGGCCCCATCGTCACGGCCCAGGCTCACCAGCGCATCACCGGCTACATCGACAAGGGCGTGGCCGAGGGCGCCGAACTGGTGGTCGACGGTCGTGACTTCGATCCCTCCGTGACCGGTGACGGCTGTGCCGACGGCTTCTGGATGGGCGGCACCCTGTTCGATCACGTCACGCCGGAGATGACCATCTACAAGGAGGAGATCTTCGGTCCGGTGCTGGTCTGCGTGCGGGTGCCGGACGTGGCCACGGCGATCCAGCTGATCGACGATCACGAGTTCGGCAACGGCGTGAGTTGCTTCACCGAGAGCGGCAGCGTGGCCCGTGAGTTCGGCCGCCGCATCCAGGTGGGCATGGTGGGCATCAATGTGCCGATCCCGGTGCCGATGGCCTGGCACGGCTTCGGCGGCTGGAAGCGCTCGATGTTCGGTGACACCCACGCCTACGGCGAGGAGGGCGTGCGCTTCTACACCAAGCAGAAGTCGATCATGCAGCGCTGGTCGAGCTCCATCGAGCACGGGGCCGAGTTCGCGATGCCGACGTCCAAGTAACTCCTCCCTCAACGACCGACAGGCATGCCGGCCGGCCAGGTGGTGTCCGCCAACTGACCGTGTAACGCCACCCGGGTGGCGGTATGGCCGGCATGTCGAACGAGAGCATGCCATGGCTGACCATTCCAACGACAAGCAAGCCTTCGACTACATCGTGGTGGGCGCCGGCACTGCCGGCTGCCTGCTCGCCAACCGCCTCAGTGCCGATCCGGCCAACCGGGTGTTGCTGATCGAGGCGGGCGGTCGTGACAACTACCACTGGATTCATATCCCGGTGGGCTACCTCTACTGCATCGACAATCCCCGTACCGACTGGCGGTTTCGCACCGAGCCGGACCAGGGCCTGAACGGCCGCTCCTTGATCTATCCTCGCGGCAAGACGCTCGGTGGCTGCTCCAGCATCAACGGCATGCTCTACCTGCGTGGCCAGGCTCGCGACTACGACGGTTGGGCCGAGCTCACCGGCGACGACGCCTGGCGCTGGGAGAACTGCCTTGCCGACTTCATGAAGCATGAGGATCACCATCGCCTGGATGACGGGGGAGACGCCGATGCCGCCCACCGTGACTTCCATGGCCACGGAGGTAAGTGGCGCGTCGAGAAGCAGCGCCTGAAGTGGCAGGTGCTGGATGATTTCGCCACCGCCGCCGTCGAAGCCGGCATTCCACGGACGCGCGACTTCAACCGTGGCGACAACGAGGGCGTCGACTACTTCGAGGTCAACCAGCGCTCTGGTTGGCGCTGGAACACGTCCAAGGCCTTCCTGCGTGGCGTCGAGAAGCGTGGCAACCTGTCCCTGTGGCATTCCACCCAGGTGCTGGGACTCGAGGTCGAGAAGGGCGAAGGCGGCGAGCCGCGTTGCTGTGGTGTCAAGGCCGAGCGGGATGGCGAGAGGGTCGTGGCAACGGCCAGCCGTGAGGTGATCCTCTCCGCGGGCGCGATCGGCTCACCGCAATTGCTGCAGCTCTCGGGGATCGGCCCCGCGGATCTGCTGGCCGCGCACGGCATCCCCGTGGTGGCCGACCTCCCGGGCGTGGGGGAAAACCTGCAGGATCACCTGCAGATCCGCTCGGTGTACAAGGTGACGGGGGCCAAGACCCTCAACACCATGGCCAACTCGCTCATGGGCAAGGCGAAGATCGGCCTGGAGTACGTTCTCAGACGCTCCGGGCCCATGAGCATGGCGCCGTCCCAGCTGTGCGCCTTCACGCGCAGTTCCGAGGACTACGAGCATCCCAATCTCGAGTACCACGTCCAGCCGTTGAGCCTGGAGGCCTTCGGCCAGCCGCTGCACGACTACCCGGCGATCACCGCCAGCGTGTGCAACCTCAATCCCACCAGCCGGGGCGCGGTGCGCATCAAGAGTCGCGACCCGCGCCAGGCACCGGCCATCGCGCCTAACTACCTGAGCACTCCCGAAGATCGTCAGGTGGCCGCGGACTCGCTGCGCGTCACCCGACGCATTGCCGGGCAGCCGGCCTTCGCCAAGTACGCCCCCGAGGAGGTCAAGCCCGGCGTGGAGTACCAGACCGACGAGGACCTGACGCGGCTGGCCGGCGACATCGGCACCACCATCTTCCATCCGGTAGGCACCGTGAAGATGGGGCGCGACGACGACCCCATGGCGGTCGTCGACTCCCACCTTCGCGTACGCGGTCTTCGGAGTCTGAGAGTCGTCGATGCCAGCATCATGCCCACCATCACCAGCGGCAATACCAATTCGCCGACCCTGATGATTGCCGAGAAGGCGGCGGGATGGATCCTGAAATCTCAATGACGTCCGCCACGATCGGGGGAAGGCGGGGGCGATGTCGGCCCGCCACCTTCCCATCACTTTCCTCGCACTTTCTCGTCACGCGAGAAAAATAAGGTTTGACCTGCCTTCGGCAACGGCGCACTATGCGCGCAGTTGGTTAGCAATTGGAACGTCCAAGCGGTCATCGAAAGCTCATAGCGTCGATTTCCCGGTGAAAGTTTCTTGTTTTACCCACTGCAACTCGGGTATTTCCCGGCACAATCTAACGCTATTCGAGGAATTCGATCATGGCTACTGGTACCGTCAAGTGGTTCAACGACACTAAAGGCTTCGGCTTCATCTCTCCGGACGACAACGGTGACGACCTGTTCGCTCACTTCTCCGAGATCAAGGCAGAAGGCTTCAAGTCCCTGCAAGACGGTCAGAAGGTCTCCTTCGACGTCACTCAGGGCAAGAAAGGCCTCCAGGCTTCCAACATCCAGGTCATCGGCTGAACGTCGACCGATCTTGATGTGACTGCCTGACGGCAGTCGAGAAAGGCCCGCGAAAGCGGGCCTTTCGCGTGGGCGGTCTTTCGGTTTCTATGTTCTAAAAAGTTATTTCTAGATTTCTAAAAATAACTTTTTAGAATAACCGGCGGCGTTCACAATGGGGCTCGTTCTGTTGCGACCGGATCCCCTTCATGCCGCTGGATGCCTGGCTCTCCCTTGCCACCGTGATCGCCGTCTTCCCGTTGATGGCCTTCTCGCGCGTCGGTCCCGACATCGTGCTGCTCGGCGCGGTGATCCTGCTGCTGACCCTCGGCGTGATCGAACCGGCCCAGGCGCTGGCTGGCTTCTCGAGCACGGGCCTGTTTACCGTGGCCTTCATGTACGTGCTGGTGACCAGCATTCGTGAGACCGGTGGCATCGACCTGATCATCCGCCACGTGCTGGGGCGTCCCCGCAGCGAGAGCAGGGCGCTGCTGCGCCTGCTGCTGCCGGTCGCTTCCCTCAGCGCCCTGCTCAACAATACGCCGGTGGTGGCGACCTTCATCCCGGCGGTGCTGAGCTGGAGTCGGCGTGTCGCCGTGCCGGCGCACCGCCTGTTGATGCCGCTCAGCTTCGCCTCGATCCTCGGCGGCACCATCACCCTCTTCGGCACCAGCACCAACCTGGTCGTCCACGGCCTGCTGGTCGATCGCGATCCTTCCCTGGCCATGGGCCTCTTCGACATCGCCTGGGTCGGCGTGCCGGTGGCCCTGGTGGGGTTGCTCTATCTGCTGTTGCTGGGGCCGCGCCTGCTGCCGGCGCGGCGGGGCGCCGCCTCGGCCTTCGACAATCCCCGCGAGTTCACCATCGAGATGGAGGTGGCGCCCGATGGCCCGCTGGTGGATCGCACGGTCGAGGAGGCCGGCCTGCGCCACCTGCAGGCGCTGTTCCTGGTCGAGATCGAGCGCGACGGCAATGTCGTCAGCGTGGTGGGGCCCGGCGAACACCTCAAGGGTGGCGACCGACTGGTGTTCGCTGGCACCAGCGAGGGCGCCGTGGAGCTGCAGCAGATTCGCGGGCTCGTGCCGACTCGCCAGGGCGCTTCCAGCCTCGAGAAGGACTTCAAGGAGCGGCGCCTGGTGGAGGCGGTGGTCTCCGGCCAGTGCCAGTTCATCGGCCGGCGCATTCGCGATGGCCACTTCCGCACCCTCTACGGTGCGGCAGTGCTGGCGGTCTGCCGGGGCGGCGAGCGGGTCGCCGGCAACCTCGGCCAGATCCGCCTGCAGCCCGCCGATGTGCTGCTGCTGGAGGCGCGGCCGCCCTTCATCGAGCGTCATCGCCAGTCGCGGGACTTCCTGCTGATCAGCAAGGTCAACGGCGCCGCGCGCCCGGTCCACGAGAAGGCCTGGCTGGCCTGGGTCATCCTGGCGGGGGTGGTGGTGCTGGCCACTTTCGGGGTGATGAGCATGATGAAGGCCGCCATGCTCGGGGCGCTGCTGGCACTGGCCACTGGCTGCTGCTCGGTCGGGGCGGCGCGGCGCGGACTCGATACCCAGGTGCTGCTGACCATCGCCGCTTCCTTCGGGCTCGGGGCCGCCCTGGAGAGTTCGGGCGCCGCGGCCACGCTGGCCGGCCTGGCGCTGGTGCTGGCCGACGGCAATCCCTGGCTGTTGCTGGTGGGAAGCTATCTGCTGGTGGCCCTGCTCACCGAGCTGGTCACCAACAACGCGGCCGTGGTGATCACCTTCCCGGTAGTCATGGCCGGAGCGGAGAGCCTCGGTGTGAGTCCCATGCCCTTCGTGGTGGCGGTGATGTTCGCCGCCTCGGCGAGCTTCCTGACGCCGATCGGCTACCAGACCAACCTCATGGTGAACGGCCCCGGAGGCTATCGCCTCGGCGACTTCCTGCGCCTCGGTGGCCCCTTGAACCTGCTCATCGCCCTGGTGGCGCTGACCCTGATCCCGCTGTTCTGGCCCTTCTGAGCGTGCTCGCCGCCGGGCGGCGTTTGCGGTAGGGTGTCGTCCTTCGACCGACCCGATTTCCGGCCCAGGAGGCGACTTCATGAACCACCCCGGCGAACTGATCATCGAGCCGAGAAACGGCCAGCCGGCCGACGCCTGTGTCATCATCCTGCATGGCCTGGGCGCCGACGGCCGCGACTTCGAGCCACTGGTGCCGGCACTGCCTCTGCCCGACGAGGCCGCGGTGCGCTTCATCCTGCCCCATGCACCGCGTCTTCCGGTGACCGTCAACGGCGGCATGACCATGCCGGCCTGGTATGACATCAAGGAGATGAGCCTCGACCGGCAGATCGACGAGCCGCAGCTGCTGGCCTCCGCCGAGCGTATCCAGGCCATGGTGCGCGAGCAGATCGAGCATGGCATCGACAGTCGCCGGATCATCGTGGCGGGCTTCTCCCAGGGCGGCGCGGTGGCCTACCAGGCGGCGCTCTCCTTCGAGGCACCGCTGGGCGGCCTGCTGGCGCTCTCCACCTACTTCGCCACGGCCGACAGCATCACCCTGTCCGAGGCTAATCGCGCGCTGCCCATCGAGGTCCACCACGGTAGCTTCGATCCGGTGGTGCCCGAGGCGCTGGGCAGGGCCGGATACGATCGTGTGCTGTCGCTCGGGTATCCAGCGCACTATCGCCGCTATCCCATGGCCCATGCGCTCTGCCCGCAGCAGATCAGCGATATCGGCCGCTGGCTGGCCGAGCGGCTCGCGCGCTGAGCGGCGGCTGGCCATGCCCGATCGTGACGCTCGCGTGATGGCCGCTACCTCCTCGGCGGGCGTGTTACGCGTCTGCTGGCGATGCGCGCGTCCCAACTTCCTGGTGCTGGCGCCGCTCTGCGCGGGACTCGCGGTGACCAGCGCCTGGCTCGACGGCCGGGCGCCGGAGGGCGCCGCGATTCTGCTGGTGCTGCTCGCCGCGCTGCTGGCCCATGCCGCGGTCAACCTGTTCAACGAGCATCACGACTTCGCGAGCGGCCTGGATGCTACCACCCGGCGTACGCCTTTCTCTGGTGGCAGCGGCGCGCTACCCGAGCATCCAGATGCGGCCCGGGCGGTGCATCGTGCCGCACTGGCCTGCCTGGCTGGGGTCGTGATCATTGGCGCCTGGTGCCTGTGGCGTGCCGGCCCCGCGCTGCTGCTCTACGGCCTGCTCGGCCTGGCGCTGGTGGTGGCTTATACCGGCTGGCTGACTCGCCGGCCCTGGCTCTGTCTGATGGCGCCGGGGGTGGGGTTCGGTACGCTGATGGTGATCGGGGCGAACCATGCCCTCACCGGCGGCTTCTCCGCCACGGCGCTGGCCGTCTCGGCGGTGCCGACCCTGATGGTCAGTGCCCTGTTGCTGGCCAACCAGTTGCCGGACATCGAGCCCGACCGCTGGGTGGGACGCCATCACCTGGCCATCATGCTGGGCGCCCGGCGGGCGGCACGCCTGGTGGCGGTGCTGGTGTTTGGCGCCTTCCTGGTGGTCCCGCTGGCCTGGGCCGCGGGCTGGCTGCCAGCCGAGACCGGCCTGATGTGGCTGGCCGCGCCCGTGGCCCTTCGACTCATCGTGGGCCTCTGGCGGCTGCCGAGCGACGTGGATGCCGGCGATTTCGCCGGGTTGTTGCCACTGCTGGGACTCAACGTTGCGCTGCTGCTGGCGAGCCTTTCGCTGCTCAACCTGGGGCTCTGGCTCGCCGCCTGAGGCATCGGCTCGAATGGCGGCGGCGCCGAAGATCTGTGGTCCTGCCGTGCGTTGGGCATCGGACATGTGTCCTCGACCATCCTGGGCTAGGGTGTGAGATGTACGAGGGGCAGGAGAGCCTTCATGATCGACGCGGGGAAGCCCGGGACGGTGGGCATGGCACGCATCAGGGATCACTGGCGGCACTGGGCCTCGTCCCGGAGGCAGCAGGCATCGCTGGCCTCGTCGCTGCTGGACGGTTTCCCAGGCGTGGCGATGCTCGTCGATGCCGATGGCATCATCCTGAGCGTCAACCCCGGCTTCGAGCACTACAGCGGTCACCCGGCCCACACGATGCTCGGTCGTCGCGTCACCTGCCTGGACGTGGATCCATTGCACGGCGATATCCGCCGGGCTCTGGCTTGCTGCATGGCACGTCGTTCGCCCTGGCGAGGGGTGCTGCTGTGCCGCCGGGCTGACGGGCAGGAAATCCATCAGCAGGGTGTCTTCCAGCCGCTGGAGACTCGGCCGGGTGAGGCGCTGCGCCTGCTGGTGACCCTGCACGACATCACCGAACTGCATCAGGGCGCCCTGCACGATCATGCCCTGCTCGCCTCCCTTCAGGGGACGCTCGACCGGCTCCCCGGCGTGGTCTTCCAGCTTCGCCAGTCGGCGCGGGGCGATCTCGAGTTCCGCTACTTCAGTGCCGGGCTTCAGGCGCTGGCGGGTCTCTCGTCGCAGACCGTGATGGATAGCGCCGAGACGCTGCTGGGGCGGGTCCACGATGACGATCGTCAGCGGCTCAGCACCGTCCTGGCGCAGTCGGCGGTCAGCCTGACGCCCTGGACGCTGGAGTTTCGCCTCGCCCTCGGTGACGACGTCCGCTGGATCGAGGGGCGGGCTACCCCCCTCCGGCAGCGTGACGGCGACACCCTGTGGGACGGCGTGCTGCTGGATATCACCGCGCGCAAGGGGGAAGAGCAGCGCACCCAGAAGCTGGTCAGCACCGACATGCTCACCGGGGTGCTCAATCGTCGTGCCTTCTTCGATTATGGTGAGGCCGTACGAGCCCTCGCCGCGCGTCATGGACGGGCGGTGCCCCTGGCCATGCTCGATATCGATCACTTCAAGCAGCTCAACGATACGCATGGCCATGCCGCCGGCGACCTGGCCCTGCAGGCGTTCGCCACGACCTGTCGCGACTGCCTGCGCCCCTACGATCTCTTTGCGCGCATCGGCGGCGAGGAGTTTGCCGTCATGCTGGTGGATACGTCGCCAGAGGAAGCCTGGAGCGTGCTGGAGCGTCTGCGCGCCGCGGTGGAGGCGATCGCACTCGATGTGCACGGCGAGATTCTGGACGTGACGGTCAGCCTGGGACTGGCGGTGATGCCCCCGCAGGGCAGCCTCGAGCTCGCTCTCTCCCAGGCCGACGGCGCGCTCTATCGCGCCAAGCACGAGGGGCGCAATCGCCTCGTCCCGGCGCCGGGCTACCCTGAGCCCCAGGAGCGCGCCCGCTGATCGCGAGCCGAATGGCTGGAGAAACGCCGTCGAGATCGGCAGGATGGGGATTACTGACACCACAACACGAGGAGCCATGCCATGTCCCTGTCGGAAGACTTTCGCCTGCCGGTCGCCTGTCCGAGTTGCGGCAGTCACCTGATGCGGGTCTCCCAGGTGAAGAACCCCGATGACCAGGTGCACTGCGCCTCCTGCCATCGTTTCATCTGCCTGTGGCACGAGGCGCAGTCCGTGCTGAGAAAGGGGCCCGGCAGCGAGAGCGAGGCCCTGATCGAGAAGGCGGTCAACCGCGGTGCCTGAGGAGCCATCGCTAAGCGAACCATCGCGAGGCGAATCTCCGCGTGGTGGACCATAAAGAAGGGCCGGGCCGCGAGGCGCCGGCCCTTCGGCGTTGAGGTCGGTTCCTCTTGAAGCGGTGCCTTTTAGAGCAGCTCCTCGCCGGCCAGGGCCAAGCGTGAGCGCTCGACGCTCTTGAGGGTGACGTGGCCGGCGTGGGGCCAGTCGCGGAAGTGCTGGACCACCGCCGCCATGCCGCAGGTGTTGGCGGTGAGGTAGGGGGTGTCGATCTGACCGACATTGCCCAGGCAGACGATCTTGGTATTGCGCCCGGCCCGGGTGATCAGCGACTTGAGCTGCTTGGGCGTGAAGTTCTGGGCCTCGTCGATGATCAGGAAGGTGTCGTTGAGCGTGCGTCCGCGCATGAAGCCGGGCGCTCGGATCTGCACCCGTGAGCCCAGCAGCTGGCGAGTAGCCTCCTGGTTCCAGGTGCTGCTGCCGTCGTGCTCGTCGCGCAGCAGGTTGTCCATGTTGTCATGGAAGGCGCCCATCCAGGGCGACATCTTCTCCTCCTCGGTGCCGGGCAGGTAGCCGATGTCTTCGCTCATGGAGATAGGCGCCCGCGTGAAGACGATGCGCTCGAAGCGCTTGCTGTCCAGGGTCTGCTGGAAGGCGGCGGCCAGCGTCATGAAGGTCTTGCCGGTGCCGGCACTGCCGGCGATGGTGACCAGGTCGATCTCCTCGTCCATCAGCAGGTTGAGGGTGAAGTTCTGGCGGCTGTCATGGGCATGCACGCCCCACACGCTGGTACCGTGACGGTAGTTGGTGAGCAGCTCCAGGTGGGCGTGCTTCGGCCCCACCTCGCGCACGATGGCCTCGAAACTGGCCCCCTCGTCGCTGTCGGAGACCAGCATGCCCAGGTGCCACTCGCGAGGCATGTCGCCGCCGAGACGATAGAAGACGCGATGATCCCGGCGCTCGACCTTCACGTCTACCTCGAGGCTGTCCCACAGCCCGCTACCGTCGTGGCCGGCATCGGGATAGACCCGGGCGCCGTCGATCATGGCGTCGCTGTCATCGAAGGCGCGATCGGTGAGGTAGTCTTCGACCGGCACCTCTAGGGCCGCCGCCTTGACCCGCAGGTTGATGTCCTTGGTGACCAGGATCACCGAGGCGTCGGGGCGCTCGTCGCGCAGGCGGCAGGTCTCGGCCAGCAGCCGGTTGTCGGGGCTCTCCTCGAGCGGGTCCAGCGGTTTCAGGTCGTTGTAGCAGAGCAGGCGCAGGCGACCCTCGGGACCGACGAGTCTAGGGATGGGAATGCCGTTGCGAATCTGGTCGATATCGACGTTGGCGGTGAGGTCCGAGAGGGTGCGGCTGACTTGGCGGGCGGTGCGGGCGATCTCGCGGATGCCGTTCTTGTGCTTGTCGAGCTCCTCGAGCACGGTCATGGGGATGACGACCTCGTGCTCGTCGAACTGGTAGAGGGCGGCGGGGTCGTGGATCAGGACGTTGGTGTCCAGCACGTAGAGCCGGGTGGCCTTCTTGTCGATGAGTACCATCGGCGCAGTTCTCCTGGTGTCATGGTGTCGACACTGCCGGCGCGCGATGTCAGATAGGTGACAGCGGCGCAAGCGATGTCGTCCCGCTAGATAGGTGTCGTGTCGCCTCCTGGTGGCCTGGTTGTCGTAGCTACCGGCGCAGTGCCAGCCTGATTCGAGCATGGACGCCGTTTACGGATGCTGCAATGCAATATCATGATGCGCCATCAACGCTGGCTCAGCGAGCGGATTCGACCTCCTGGAAGATGCGTTCCATGTCCAGCGTGGAGCGATGGCCCAGCGCCTCGAAGTGATCGGCCAGCCAGGCCTCGGTGGCTGCGCGCCCCAGGTCGTGCAGATGGCACAGGAAGGCCCACTCGGCATTGAGCTTGCTGGACACCGAGAGGTGCGAGAGAGGCTCGTCGCCGCTGAGGTGGTGGAGCCGGGCCTCCCCGTAGCAGCCGATGTCGATGTCATGATCACCGAGCAGCTTCTGCAGTACCGCGATCATGCGCACCTCCTTGATCAGGGCGGCATTGAAGGTGATCTCGTTGAGACGGTTGAGGATGTCAGCGGCGCTGGTCGGCAGCTCCTGACGATGCATGGGCGTGATCTGTACCATCAGGATGTCGCCCGCCGTGCAGTCGTGCAGCAGTGGTGAGAGCGAGGGGTTGCCCATGTAGCCGCCGTCCCAGTAGGCCTCGCCGTCGATCTCCACGGCCTGGAAGACGGTGGGCAGGCAGGCCGACGCCATCACCGCATCGAGGCTCATTTCCTCGCGGGAAAAGATCCGCTGCTTGCCGCTGCGCACGTTGGTGGCGGTGACGAAGAGCTTGAGATGCTCGCAGGCGCGTACTCGGTCAAAATCGACTCGCTTGGCGACGATGTCGCGCAGCGGATTGAGGTTGAGGGGATTGAAGTGGTAAGGCGAGACCAGCCGGCTCATCAGATCCAGGGCGAGGTAGCCCGGGGAGTGGTCGAGGCTCCAGTTGCCGGTCATCACGTCCAGCGGGGTGCGGCGCACGGGGCTTGCCATGCCCGCTCGGCTCACCGCCCGCCAGAAGTCATGCAAGGCCACGCGGGCGGTGGATTCGTCGCCGCGGGTCAGGGCATCGGCCATCACCACGCCGTTCATGGCGCCGGCACTGGTCCCGCTGATGCCCTCGATCTCGATGCGCTCGTCTTCGAGTAATCGGTCCATCACTCCCCAGGTGAAGGCGCCGTGAGCGCCCCCGCCCTGCAGGGCCAGGTCGATCCGTCGTCTCTCGCTCATTTTCGCTCCTTAGCTTGTTTAGCTGCTGTTGCAGCGCATCATCTCCAGCTTAACGGCAGTAATGGAGAGCGGCCAGCCGACTGCTGGTCGGTCTGGTGCTGTTATCGATGCCTGACTGTAACGTTGCCGAGTCACTTCATGTGCTATCGGTAATCTTCTGTTTCTGAAATGAATTAGCGGTATATCAGGCTTTCTTGCCGATCCACTGTTTCATAAATGATGCACTAACCGTTCAGTTACAAAACGGCGTGGCGATGCCTTCACCGGTTGTTAAGTGTCCGGCTTATATAAATTTCCCGTTTTTACAGTCGATTACATGCAGTAGTTTCTTAACTGGCATGGATCATGCTCCTGGATTAGTGACTGCGAGCAGGATGCGTCATTCAAGGGTCCAGAATCGAATGCTTAGGACGATGGCGCGAGTTCGCAGGCTGCAGCAGACACAACAAATGGAGACATGATCATGAAAAAGTATCTCGTAGTAGCGGGTACCCCTCTGCTGGCCATGGTGATGGCCATCTCCACGGCGCATGCCAACCCGAGCGCAGGCTTCGCCGATGAAGTCGACCAGCAAGTGAATTCCACGGCCACCGCGGTTGGCGGCAACAGCGGTAACGCCAATGGTGGTGCTGGTAGCGGCTTGGGCTTTGGTGGAAATGCTAATGGAGGCACAAACAACGACGACTCCAACGATGACCAATCCATCGGGGCCAATGGTGGTACCGGCGGCTATGGTGCCGGGACCGGCACCGGTGGCAACGGCGGCTCGGTTGGTCGTGGCGGCGATGCCTGGGCCATGAGCGAGTCCTATAACACCTCTACCAGCGTCATCTCCCTGCAGGAGATGAACTCGAACGTCACGGGCGCCACTATCAATATCAATGGTGGTGGCGGTGCTGCCGGTGCTAACGGTGGACAAGGTGGCGGTGCGCTTTCCGCCAACGTCGGCATCGGTGTCGGTGGCGCAGGCGGTAACGGTAATGGCGGTGACGGCGGTGATGCCGGTGCGATTACCTTGACCGATGCCTCAGGCGGCGATGCCGGTGGTGTCGGGCTCGGTGCTGGCGTGGGCACTGGTGCCGGCCAAGGCGGAAACTCTAATGCCGGTGCTGGCTCTTTGTCAGGTGCTGGCGCCGGTAACTTGGCTGGCATCGGAACAGTCAATGATGACTTCTCCGATGATGACTCCACGGGGAGCTTCGACTCAGCGCAGGACGCTGCGGCTGACTCTGCAGCCACTGCCGACGCAAGTACCGGTGACGGAGGTGCGGGAACCGGCACCGGGACTGGCGACGGTACCGGTACTGGCACGGGTACTGCCGGCGCCGGTGGTTCCGGTGGCGATGCTGGTGCCCTGGCCGGCAACGGCGGCAACGGCAACGGTGGCGGCGGCGGCGGTGGCACTGCCACCACCGGTGATGCTTACGCCTATGCCGGCAATGGCGGGGCAGGCGGCAACGGTGGTAACGGCGGGGCAGCCAGCCTGGCCACCGGCGCGGCCAATGTGTCCGTGGGTAGTGGAACGTTCGGTGGCATCAACAACATGAACGTGTCCACCGGCCTCTACAACTCCCAGCTGTCCGGCACCAGCGTGGCGGCTCACAGCAACGTGAGCATCGGCAACTGATCCGGAGCGCATGATGCGCTGATACGACGCAAGAGTCGGGAGCCGGTGGAGGAAACTCCACTGGCTCCTCGATGAAACGTCCCTATGGACCGGAGTTCGGGAGTTCACGCCATGAAGAATGCGACATTCAGTTCATGTTCCGGCAGGGGCCGTCATCGCCACACGGCGACGGTCTCACTTCTCCTTGCGGCGCTGCTGGCGGTGGGTGCGTCAAATAGTCAGGCTGAGACCAGCACTACCCTGTACCAAGAAACCGCCGCGGTCGGAAGCGACATCGATGAGAGCCGCATGGAGGGAGTTGCGGAGGGCTTTGCGGCCATGGAGCAGCTGGATCTCACGACCATGGAGCAGGCCAGGGCCCGGGAAGGGCAGAGGATCATCAATGTCAACACGGTCAAGAGCGTCCAGAAGATGAAGGCGTCGGTGAATGACACCTCCTTCGATATCGGGGGAAACATGGTGTCGGGGAATATCACCTTCGCGCCGGAAGCGTTGGGCAGTTATAACGGCACCGGCATCTTCAGCGCCGTCACCGGTAACGGCAACTCCATCAATAACGCGGTGGGGATCAGCGTGTTCATCTCAGACTAACGCGACGACTGTCCGTCACATGACACGCCCACCAAGGGATGATTCGACATGAACGTGCATCGGAGTCTTTGCTGTGGCATGGCATCACTGCTGCTCATTGCGAGCAGCATGGACGCCATCGCCGGTCAGGTGACCATTGCCGGTCGGTTCGGCAACTTTCAGGTCGAGGCCAAGAGCCTGCAGGAAAAGGGCTGGGACCGGGTGATTCGACAGGAGTACGACTTCAGCTGTGGGTCGGCCGCTGTGGCGACGCTGCTGACCTACCACTATCAACGCGACACCACCGAGGCTGAGGTCTTCGAGACCATGATTCGTGCCGGAGACGCCGAGAAGATCCAGCGATATGGGTTTTCCATGCTCGACATGAAGCGCTACCTGGATGGCCGTGGACTCAATGCCGATGGGTTCCGGATCTCGCTGGATGATTTCATTCGCATCGGCGTGCCGGCCATCACCATGGTGAACACCGGAGGCTACAAGCACTTCGTCGTCGTCAAGGGGATCGATGCCGACAATATCCTGGTGGGAGATCCCGCCGCCGGTACCCTGGTGGTGCCTCGCGAGCAGTTCGAGCAGGTGTGGAACGGCACGGTCCTCGGTGCTCGCGACGAGATCGAGGTAGCTCGCCAGCATTTCAACCATGACCAGGACTGGGCCGTCCGCCCCGACTCTCCGCTCGCCAGGGGCGTGAACCGCTCGAGCGTCGGTGCCAGCCTGCTGACCCTGCCCGCATATAACGAGCTGGGTCGGTAACGAGGAGGCGACACGATGAACTTTCAGATTTTTAGAGGAGTGACGGCAAGCCCGCTTGGGTGGGCCTGTGCGACTGCTCTGCTGCTGTCGGCTGCCTCTCAGGCGGCAACGCTTTCTTCGGGAATGGTTCCTCCTGAGTCGTTAGCATTGGATCCCACGACTGCTTCCCATCAGCGTTATGGACCTGCAGCGGTTCAGGACGCGGACAGACTCTATGCCGAGGTGTTGCGGTCGCGCGGCGCCCAGGATGGTTTTTACCGCGGCACCGTGATCGCTGATGAGGAAATGGGGCAGATGCGCGCCGGCTTCAACTTCGGGGGACTCGATGTGGATTTCGGCGCCCGCCTGCAGACGCTGATCGACAACCGCGTCGAGATGGTCTCCGTCGTGAACTTCACCCAGGCAGGCGCTAATCTCGTCTCGCAGACCTTTCGTGATCCTGACGGGGCGGCCATACCGGTGGGTAACGGCGCGATCTCGGTGACCGACGCGACACCGGGTGGGGTGGACCTGACGGGCCTCGCCGATTTTTCGGGTATTGCCTTGAACGATGCCAAGGGCTTTACCACCGCCCTGCACAACATCACCCGGGATGCCATCATCAGCGGCGTGGTCAGTAACGCGTCGAGCCGCAACATCCAACAGAGAATCGATATCAGTGTTCGGCTCAACAACATCGGCGCCCTGGACGCCGCCAGGAAACGGGCCGCGATCCTGGATTCCTTCTCCGGCATCCTGCGCTGACACTGATTTTTCCATCGCTCTCGCATCGAACCATAGGCAAAAAAATGAGGCTGCCACTTACAGGCAGCCTCATATTTTTGGATCTATTATTTGCCTTTCCGCACGTTGATGCCGCGCCGGGCGTGTCAGCTTAGAAGACGTTCATGCCGATGGGCATGCGTAGGGTCAAGGTGGTGTCCGGGGCATCCTCGGTGATACCCAGCTCGAGGCCCAGGTTGACGGACACATCCTGATTGAGTGAGTAATTCCAGCCCAGCAACAGGGAGCCGACGTTCAATGTCTGCGACTCTACCCGGGTGATGCTGCCGTCATCCGTATTGATGTATTCGGTCTTGGTCTTGCCGATGAAGTCGTTCTTGTAGCCCAGGGTGAAGGAGGTGCGCGGGTTGATGGCATAGGCCATGCCGAAACTGAGGCGTACGGCATCGCCCGGATCGACGTCGCCGACAACGACATTAACAGGGCTACCATCATTAGTCTCGCCGGAGAGGTTCTGGTTTACGTTGTCTTCCAGATGAAAGACGTAGCCCAGGTTGGCGAAGTAGACCGCCGGCGCCGAGGGCAGCAGCATGGTGATGCTGGGCTCGATCGAATGAAACCCCGTACCGGTCGAGAGTTCCAGCGGGTTGCCTTCGCTGTTGCGGTCGATATCGAAGGGCCCCGTGCCGGTGGTGCTCTTGTAGCGCAGGTTGCCGATGAAGAAGGGCATGCCGTTCTGGCCGCGATTCAGCTGATAGTGGGCGGCCATCTCGATATCGCCCAGGCTGTCGCCGGAGAGATCTTGGTCGATGCTGAAGACATCGTCCTCGCTATCCTCGATCGGGACGTTGATCCTTTCGTTCTCGTCCCGGTAGACGTAGGGCACCTTCATCTCGAGCTCCAGGCGATCGGTGAAGCCGAGGCGGCCGGTCAGCGAGGCGGTGTAGTTGTCGCGGTCGACGTCCTGAGCCGTGAACACCCCGATCAGCAGCGTGCTGAGCACGCTGACCCCTTCGAAGGTCATTCGGTTGATGCTTTCGTGGGAGTACTGGAACTCGGGCTCCAGGATGAGCCGGCCCTTGGGGGTGAGCACCCCCCCGTACTCGGCGATGGCCTGGATCTGCGGTCGCTCTTCCTGCGACTCGGGTTCCTGACCCACCGGCTGGATCTGCGCGTTCTGCGCCGCCTCCTGGGCAAGGGCCGGCAGGCAGGCAACCATGGTGAGAAGGCCCGCAGCATGGCGGACGGTCGAGGTTGCTGAGCTCATAGCTTCGTTCCTTTTCTTGTTGCTTGTCACGCGCCACATTTTACGCTGCACCGGCAGCGCTTCGAGGCGTGCAGTAATGATCCCCGTTGCTTCGGCCCCACCCCTGGGGCGAGCCGTCACGCGCCGGTAAGCGCTGATATAGGCTCATGTTTAGGTTAGTTGAATGGTCTCAGATGTCGATGGAAAGTCTGATGCCGCCTCATCCTGGCCGCTGTTCCTGTCGATCCCATGCTTCTCGAGCAGCCGATACAGGGTGACCCGCGAGATGTCCAGTTCACGCGCCGCGTGAAGTATCTTGTGCTTGTTGCGCGCCAGTGCGGCCTTGATCGCCTCGCATTCTGCCATGTCGCGGGCCTGCTGCAGGGAGTCGCTGCCGCGGGAATGGCCATTGCGACGTTCCAGCCCCAGGTCACCGGGACTGATCAGGCGATGCTCGCACATGATCATGGCGCGCCTTACCCGGTTTACCATTTCGCGTATGTTCCCCGGCCAGCGATGCTGTCGCATCACCACCAGGCTCTCGTGGCTGAATCCTCGTACCTTTGCCGGCTTGTCGGCGAAGAAGCGACGAAAGAAGAAGTTGGCCAGCGGTTCGATGTCCTCCGGGTGCTCCCTGAGGGCGGGAGTTTGCACTTGCAGGACGTTGAGGCGATGGAAGAGGTCCTCTCTGAAATCTCCTCTCTCGACGGCCTTTTCGAGGTCGACATGGGTGGCCGCCAGGACTCTGACATCGACGGGTATCTCCTTGAGCCCGCCGACGCGAAATACCGTCAGGGTCTCCAGAAACCTCAGTAGGTTGACCTGCATGTCCAAAGGAAGGTCGCCAATTTCATCCAGGAAGAGCGTGCCGTCCCGTGAATTCTCGATGATGCCGGTCTTGCGTTGATTGGCCCCGGTGAAAGCGCCTTTCTCATGGCCGAAGAGCTCCGACTGGATGAGTCCTGCGGGAAGCGCGCCGCAGTTGACGACGTTGAACGGTCCCTGACGGCGAGACGATAGCTCATGAATGGCCCGCGCGGTGAGTTCCTTGCCCGTCCCCGACTCTCCGGTGATCAGAACGGGGGCATCGACGGAGGCCACCTTGTGGATGGTGCGGTAGAGGTGCTGCATGACCGGCGTATCGCCAACCATGCGCAAGTCAGCATTCTGCTGGCTCTCTCGGTAAGCATCGTAGCGGTCTTGAAGCTTTGCCATGCCCAGCGCACCCTCGAGGAGCACGTTGATGCTGCGGGTGTCCAGGGGGGCAGCGCGATAGGCAAAGCAGTAGCTGTATATCAGATCGCGAGCCTTGTCACTCAACCGCTCAACATCCTCGACAAGCACGACCCAGTGAAGCGCCGGTGGTTCGGAGGCTCTTTCCATTTCAAGAGGTAGCGATACGGTGTCTTCTTCAACAAAGATAAGTCCAATCCGACAGTCATGATCTTCAACGATAGCCAATGCTTCATGAAGGTTGTTGGGTTGAAAAAATGACCATCCGTGGCGAGAAAGCTCCTCAATGGTGGCCGGTAAGGCCGGGTGATTGCCGATTGCCATGATCTGCCGTGATGACTCCATCATCAGTTGTCCTTATGGTTGCTGGCAACCATCGTTGATGGTGATCAGGGCCCTGCGAAGCCTGCTGATAGCCGCGGGTCTTATCCCACTTTTCATGATTTCTTATTCGCGATGCCTGTCGCAGGATGCCCGCCGCCCCTGTCCCTCCAGGACATGACCGTCCTCACCCCCTTGCCAGAAGGTGGAGAGATAGTGACGCATCGATGGCCTAGCGATCGCTGTCCAATGTCTACCGTCCCAATTGTTGGCGGCTCTCCCTCTATTGTAAAGTCATGTTACAAAGCCGTGGAGAAAGCGGTGCTCGATGAGTGAGCCACAATCAAAATAAAACTCTATGATTTTCAGATGGTTGGAGAGAGAAACTCGACACCGGTCGAGAGAGCGTCTAGTCATTGGCATCATGAAATTGGTACTTGAGGCTGGTAGGCATGATTGGAGTGGTACTCGGGTAGGCGAAGGCACCATCAAAGCTTGTGAGCAGGCTCATTTCGCCAGCGTCTCGTCATCTCGACACCGAGCTTTTTCTCGAGCTCTTAGCACAATGCCCTGTCCAGGGACGCGTTCTCTGTCCAGCCCCCCGTCGATCTATCCTGTCGCGTCATGGCGACCGAGCGGCTCGATCGGACCGCGTACGTTGACACCCGCGCCAGGGGGAGTTGCGGCCATCCGTGGCGCAGGATCTGGCGGGTAATGCCAGGCAGCGATGGAGGGTACCAAAAACGGTGGGAAGGAGAGGGCTTATTCCTCGGGGGGAGTGGGCCGGATGAGGATCTCGTTGACATCCACATGAGCCGGTTGTTGAAGGGCGTAGATCACCGCGTTAGCGATGTCGCGCTCCTCCAGCGCGTGTCCCGGGGGCTCGTCGAAGAAGGGGGTGTTGACCATGCCGGGCTCGATCAGTGTCACCCGAATGCCGCTGCCACGCAGCTCTTCCCGCAGGTTGTAGCCGATGCCGGTGACCGCCCACTTGGTGGCGCTGTACATGGAGCCGGGGATGGTGGCCCGGCCGGCGGCCGATCCCGTGAGCAGTACCTGGCCGTGACTGTGGCGCAGTGCCGGCAGGGTCGCCTGCAGGGTCAAGCCCACCCCGTAGACGTTGGTCAGGATCATGTCGCGCCAGGCCTCGTGGTCGGCGCCGCTGAAGCCGCCCGGCGAACCGCCTCGCCCCGCGTTGGCGAACACCGCGTCGATGCGCCCGAAGCGCTCCAGCGCCTGCTCGACCATGGCCTGCTGGTCGTCCATGGAGGTGACGTCACAGCCGATGGCGAGGACGTTTTCCTGCCCCAGCTCCTCGGCCAGGGCCCTCAGCTTTTCCCGGGAGCGGGCCGCCAGCACCAGCTTGTAGTTGTCGCGGGCGGCGGCGCGGGCCGTGGCCGCACCGATGCCGCTCGAGGCTCCGGTAATCAGTAATACCCGATCTTTCATCGTCCTCTCCTGTGCCAGTGAGTCGCCAGAATGCAGAATGGCGCAGTCATCGACATCTGCGCAATCCCGGCGCGTGGCTTGCTCGCCCCTGTGGGCGCCGCCGGGCGCTGGTCGGAGCCTCAGTTCATGGCCAGTGACGCCTCGTCACGGTCGCAGCGGAAGAAGGTCGAACTCGCCAGCCACTCCGGATCCGGGTAGTAGGTAAAGAGGTACTGGTCCTCCTTGATGCTGTCGATCAGCGGGGTCGCCACTTTCTGGCGAACCGCCGGGCAGCCGTGGCTGCGGCCGAGCCGACCGGTCTGCTCGATGAAGTCCTCGCTGACGTAGTCGGCACCGTGGATGACGATGGCACGCTCGTAGGCCAGGTCGTTGACGCCGGGCTCCAGCCCCTCGAGGCGCAGGGAGTAGCCGTTGCTGCCCCGGTAACTGTTCATGGTGCGAAACAGCCCGATGCTGGACTGATGACTCTCCGGCACGTTGGAAAAGTGCTGTGCCACGGCATTGCCCGATCCCTGGCCGTGAGAGACCAGCTCCTTGAACAACAACCGCTGACGCTGCAGGTCGAAGACCCACAAGCGCGGCTCGGTAGAGGGCAGCGAGAAGTCGATCACCGCCAGTCGCTCGGCGTCCGGGTCGGCGCAGGAGAGCGCGCGGGCCGCCAGACGCATCACCTGGGCATCGGCGCCGGGGGCCAGCCGCTGCAGGGTCTGGTCGAGAGATTGCAAGGGCTGGGGGGCGGGCGTGTCGGTCTGCGTCAGGAAGTCGTCGCTGGCCAGGGAGGGCAGGGGGCTCAGCAGCAGGAGGCTGCAGAGGACCGCACCGGGCAGCCATCGGCTCGGGGCATTGATCGGCATTCGGGAACCTGTCGGGTGGGTGGCGCTGCCGGCTCGACGTCCATTCCGTGACGGAGCGGCGATCACGCGAACTGACAAGCGGCTTCCCTGCGGCTCGAGATCCAACACTATGATGATGGTGAGCATCATAATGCACCAGCCACCGACATCAACCTCGAGGAGGTCGCCATGTCCTCGGCAACCGGATGGAAGCCGCTGATTTTCGCGGCGGCGATGATGCTGTCGCTCGCCTCTTCGGCGCTGGCCGAGGAGGGCACGCCCTCCCTGAACGAGGTCCTCGCCGAGCGCTTGGAAGAGCAGGAGGTGGCCCTGCGGGCGTTCTACGCGGCGCGCGATGGACGGCCTGCCTGGCAGGAGGCCGCGACCGTGGCGGCCCTCGCCACTGCCCTGCGCACCCTCGACGGCGATGGCTTGACCCCGCAGGACTACCGACCGGACATGCTGGTGGCGGCCCATCGCCAGGCGCTCGACGAGCAGAGTCCCCCGGCGGCGCGGGCTCGCTTCGACCTGCAAGCCAGCCAAACCCTGCTGATGGCCCTGCGTCACCTTCAACGCGGCAAGGTGGATCCTTATCGCATCGATCCCGGCTGGGAGGTGCCCATCGAGGCGCCCCCGCTCGATCTCGCGGCGATATCGCAGGCGGTGGACGCCCGTCGTGTCGAGCAGGCCTTCGCCTCGGCGCGTCCCTCTGCGCCGCCTTACGAGCGTCTGCGCTCGAGTCTCTCGCGCTATCGTCATATCGCGCGGCAGGGAGGCTGGCCGATGATGCCGCCCCGACCGCAGTCGCTGCGCCCGGGGGATCGCCACGACGATGTGCGGCTGCTGCGCGAGCGCCTGGCGATCTTGGGCGAGTTGGAGGTGATGGCGGCGCATGTCGCCGGTGAACCCGCATCGGGCACCCCCGATCCGCGCCGTTACGATGAGACTCTGGTGGCGGCCGTGGAGCGCTTCCAGCAGCGCCACCTGCTGGAGGTGGACGGCATCGTCGGCCCTCGGACACGTGCGGCTCTGAACGTCCCCGTGGCCACCCGCATCGACCAGATTCGGGTCAATCTGGAGCGCGCTCGCTGGCTGCTCCACGGCCTGCCGGACTCCTTCGTCCTGGTGGATATCGCCGGCTACCGGATCCGCTACTTCCGCCCGGACGGTGAGGTCTGGCGCTCGCGCATCGTGGTGGGGCGGCCCTATCGTCGCACCCCCTCGCTGCGATCAAAGATCACCCACCTGACGATCAACCCCACCTGGACGGTGCCGCCGACCATCCTGCGCGAAGACGTGCTGCCCAGGGTGCGCCGCAACCTCGGCTACCTGTGGCAGCAGGATCTGATGGTGCTGAGCCCCTCCGGCCGGCGCCTCGACCCGAGAGACGTCGACTGGTGGCGACCCGGCAACGTCATCCTGCGCCAGCGTGCCGGCCCCCAGAACGCCTTGGGGCGCGTGGTCCTGCGCTTTCCCAACGATCACCTGGTCTACCTGCACGACACCCCGGCACAGGCGCTCTTTGACCGGGAACAGCGTGCCTTCAGCTCCGGCTGCATCCGCGTGCAGGGCGTGCTCGAGCTCGCCCAGCACCTCTTCGACGACACCGGCACCGACGCCCGGGTCTCCACCCTGGTCGCCAGCGGGAGAACCCGCAACATCCACCTCGAGCGTCCCGTGCCGGTTATCCTGCACTACTGGACGGTGCACCCGGACGAGGGGGGGCAGCTGGTCTTCCGCCCCGATATCTACCAGCGCGACGCGGCGCTGCTGGAGGCCCTGGACGGCCCCCTGGCCCGCTAGGTGTGATCTTTGACTGCTCGACGCGAGCCAGTAGTGCGCGGCCTCGGTATCCCGCCTGTGACCGGATACCGCGGGCAGGCTAGGTGGGGCAGGATCACACCCGGATCATCACCTGGTCGCCCTTGAAGCACGCCGTCCAGCAGCGCAGCCGCACCGCCTCGTCCTCTAGGCAGTGGCCGTCGTCGAGGCGGAAATGCTGCTTGTAGATCGGGGAGGCCACCACCGGCGCCCCCGAGAGATCACCGACGATGCCCCGGGCGATGACGTTGGCGCCCGAGAAGGGGTCGCGATGGTCCACGGCGTAGAGCTCGGTGGCGTGGCCCGGCAGGTAGAACAGGGCCACTTGAGCCGGTCCCTCGGGCGTTTCGATCCAGGCGGCGACCCCGGAGTGGGGTACCAGGTCGGCCTTGGTGCACAGGGGGCGCCAGGTCTGGGTCATGGTCGAGGCTTCTGCAGTTGCGCTATTCATGGATTAGTAGTCCTCTCGATGATGTCGAGAAATTGGCGAGCGAGATGAAGCGGGCGCCTAGCTCGCGCAGCGATTTCCTTACGCAGGGCGGAGCTGGCCGCGCTCCTCGGTCACGATGATGTCCGGGTCGGGGCGCGCGTCGTTGACGAAGCTGCGGAAGCGCTTGAGCTTCTCGGGGTCGTTGATGGCGCCCGCCCACTCGCACTCGTAGTTGTCGATGACGGTCTGCATCTGCGCCTCGAGCTCCTCGTTGATCCCCAGGCTGTCCTCGAGCACCACCTCCTTGAGGTAGTCCAGGCCGCCCTCGAGGTTCTCGCGCCATACCGAGGTCCGCTGCAGGCGATCGGCGGTGCGCACGTAGAACATCAGGAAGCGATCGATGATCCTGATCAGCTGATCGTCGTCCAGGTCGGTGGCGAAGAGCTCGGCATGGCGTGGGCGCATGCCGCCGTTGCCGCAGACATAGAGGTTCCAGCCATGCTCGGTGGCAATCACCCCGATGTCCTTGCTCTGCGCCTCGGCACACTCGCGGGTGCAGCCGGAGACCGCGAACTTGAGCTTGTGCGGCGAGCGCAGGCCCTTGTAGCGGTGCTCGAGCCGGATCGCCATGCCCACGCTGTCCTGCACGCCGTAGCGACACCAGGTGCTGCCCACGCAGGACTTCACGGTACGCACCGACTTGCCGTAGGCGTGACCGGTCTCGAAGCCGGCCTCGATCAGCTCGCCCCAGATGTCCGGCAGGTCCTCGAGGCGGGCGCCGAACAGGTCGATGCGCTGGCCGCCGGTGATCTTGGTGTAGAGGCCATACTTCTGTGCGACCTGGCCGAGCACCACCAGCTTGTCCGGGGTGATCTCGCCGCCGGCGACACGCGGCACCACCGAGTAGGTGCCGTTCTTCTGCATGTTGGCCATGAAGGTGTCGTTGGTGTCCTGCAGCGGGATGTGCGCCGCATCGGTGATCGGCTCATTGAAGCAGGACGCCAGGATCGAGGCCACCGCCGGCTTGCAGATGTCGCAGCCCAGACCCTCGGTTTGTGAAGAGCCGTGCTTCTCGACCAGTTCGCCGAAGGTCTTGATGCCCTCGACGCGGACGATGTCGAAGAGCTCCTGGCGGGTGTGGGCGAAGTGCTCGCAGATCGACTGGTCGACCTCCACGCCGCGGGCCTCCAGTTCGTGATCGACCACGCTCTTGAGCAGGGCCGCGCAGCCCCCACAGCCGGTGCTGGCGCGGGTGGAGGCCTTGACGCTGCCCAGGTCGGTGGCCCCGGCATCGAGGGTCGCGCAGATCGAGCCCTTGGTGACGTTGTGGCACGAGCAGATGGTCGCGTCGTCGGGCAGGGCGTCGGCGCCCAGGGTCGGCGCACCCTCGGTGGAGGGCAGGATCAGCGCGGCCGGGTCCTCGGGCAGCTCCAGGCCGTTGCTGTAGTACTGCATCAGGGTGTCGTAGGTGGCGTTGTCACCCACCAGCATGGCGCCGAGCAGCTTCTTGCCG
Source organism: Halomonas urmiana (assembly GCF_005780185.1). Classification (GTDB taxonomy): domain Bacteria; phylum Pseudomonadota; class Gammaproteobacteria; order Pseudomonadales; family Halomonadaceae; genus Halomonas; species Halomonas urmiana. The sequence goes on from NZ_VBUI01000007.1 coordinate 50,426, forward strand.
TCGCTGGAGACCACCAGCTTGCGGTATTCCTGCTTGATCTGGTCCAGGTAGCGGAACATCCGCGCGCCGGGGGGCTGGTTGCCGTGGGCATCGCCGATGGCGCCCACGTCGACGCCGAGCAGCTTGAGCTTGGTGCTCATGTCGGCGCCTTCGAAGGTGAGCTCGCCGCCCAGCAGGGTATCCGCGGCGGCCTTGGCCATCTGGTAGCCGGGGGCCACCAGGCCGAAGATGCTGTTGTTCCACAGCGCCACCTCGCCGATGGCCAGTATCGCCGGGTCACTGGTCAGGCAACGGTCGTCGATCACCACGCCGCCGCGCTCGCCCATCTCCAGGGCGGCGTCCCGGGCCAGCTCGTCGCGGGGACGGATGCCCGCGGAGAACACGATCAGGTCAGTCTCCAGCACCTTGTCGTCCTGGAAGACCATGCGGTGGAAGCTGGCCTCGCCGTCCTCAATCTGCTGGGTGGCGCGGCCGGTCAGCACCTGGACGCCCAGCGCCTCGATCTTCTCGCGCAGCAGCTCGCCACCCTCGGTGTCGACCTGCATCGGCATCAGCCGCGGGGCGAACTCGACCACGGCGGTGTCGAGATCGAGGCCGCGCAGGGCGTTGGCCGCCTCCAGGCCCAGCAGGCCGCCGCCGACCACCACGCCGGTAGTGGCCTTCTCGGCCGCGGCGCGGATGTCGTCGAGGTCATCCAGGGTGCGGTAGACCAGGCAGTTCTCGCGGTCGTTGCCGGGGATCGGTGGCACGAAGGGGTAGGAGCCGGTGGCCAGCACGACCCGGTCATAGGCGTAGCGGCCCTGGTCGGTGATCACCTCGCCCTGGTCGCGGTCGAGGGCGGTCACCGTCTCGTGGAGGCGCAGCTCGATGCCGTTCTCCGCGTAGAAGTCCGCATCGCACATGGCCAGCGACTGGGCGTCGCGACCGGCGAAGTACTCGGAGAGGTGGACGCGGTCGTAGGCGCGGTGACGCTCCTCGCCGAACACCGTGATGCGGTACTGCTCGGTGGCGCCGCGTTCGATGAGTTGCTCGACCAGATGGTGGCCGACCATGCCGTTACCGATGATGATCAACTGCTGTTTGTCGGACTGGGGCTTATTCATGCGGCCTCCTCCTGTAGGGGGCTGTCCGTGGTGTGATTCGGCGTGTTGGACGTCGGGGTATCGAGAAGCGGGGTGGCGTCGGCCTTGCCAAACAGCAGTGCCTGACGGCAGGCGGAGAGGTCGCGGCCGGCCAGCGACTGCTTGAAGTACCAGGGGCCCGAGGCGGTATCGCCGTAGAGCACGGCCCCTTCGAGGCGGCCGTCGCGCAGCAGCAGCCGGCGGTAGTCGCCATGTTCCGGGTCGTGGTAGGTCAGCACCTCATGGTCGTCCGTGGCCTCGATGGGCCCGAAGGCATACAGCGAGACGCCACTGACCTTGAGCTTGGTGGCGGTGGGGGCCTCCACGTAGCCGTCGACGCTCTCGCCGGCCAGCCGTGCGGCCAGCACCTCGACCTGTTGCCAGATCGGCTCGACCAGGCCGTAGGTCTGGCCGTCGAACTCGCAACATTCGCCCAGGGCGTGGATCGCCGGGTCGGAGCTGGTGAGGTGGGCATCGACGACCACCGCGCGGTTGACCTCGAGCCTGGCCGTCCGGGCAAGCGCCACGTTGGGGGTGATGCCGATCGCCATCACCACGCAGTCGGCGGCCAGCAAGCGGCCGTCGGCGAGTCGGGCGCCGGCGACATGGCCCTGGTCGTCGGCCTCCAGGTGGTCCAGCTGGCCGTCGGTGATGATCTCGAGGCCGCGGCTCGCGAGTTCGCCCTCGAGCAGCCCGGCGGCGGTGAGGTCCAGCTGGCGGTTCATCAGCCGGTCGTCGCGCTGGACGATGCTCACCGTCATGCCGCGCTTGCGCAGCCCCTCGGCGGCTTCCAGGCCCAGCAGGCCGCCGCCGATGACCACCGCGCGACCGCCGCCCTCGGCGGCCAGGGCCTGGGAGCAATCGACCAGCGCCGCGGCGTCGTCGAGGTCGCGGAAGACATAGACGCCGGGCAGGTCGAGGCCCGGGATCGGCGGCATCGCTGGTTGTGAGCCGGTGGCCAGCACCAGACGGTCGTAGGTGACCTGGCGGCCGCCGGAGGTGGTGATCCGATGAGCCTGGCGGTCGATCTCCATGACCCGCTCGCCGAGCACCAGCTCGACCCCCTGTTCGGCATACCAGTCGGTATCGCGCAGGGTCAGGGCGTCACGCTCCATCTCGCCGGCCAGCAGCGGCGAGAGCAGGATACGGTTGTAGGCGGGAGCCTTTTCCTCGCCGATCACGGTGATGCGCGACGGTCGTGCCTGCTTGTCGAGCAGGGACTCGAGCAGCCGGTGGCCGGCCATGCCGTTACCGATGATGACCAGGTGCTCATCCCGTGTGGGCAGGGTCGCGTCCTGTGTGGAACCTTGATGGGGCATCGTGCGCTCCTCATCCGCAAAAAAGAAAAGGCGTCTCGGCACACCCGAGAAGGGGAGTGCGGAGACGCCTTTGTCATCGCTTTGCCAAGACGGTCGCCATTGACCGCCATGCTTCTTGTCCTGAATAGAGGCAAAGGATTAGCCAGGATGTGCCATTTTGTTTTTATTTTCTTTTAATTCAGGTATTTATAATGGTGAGTGTTGGGTCGCCATCGATCGGGTCAGCGAGGAGTTGCACTTGGCTGGTGCGCTACCTCATCGAAATGCACGGGGCTGTAGCACTCGCTCAGGGTGGCGTGATCGAGCCGGCGGCCATGGTTTCGCATGTGCTGGTCGATGTGCTCGGCGAAGTGGCCTGCCGCCGTGGGGTCCGGACGCAGCACAGCTTCGCCGAACAGGCGCTGGGCGATAGGGGGTGTATCCATCGACAGCAGGGAGAGATGATCCACCGAGCGGTCCAGGTAGGGCGGCAGGGACAGCCACTCGCGGGCCTGGCGGAGGTGGTCGGGATCGGCGGCGAGCCACCGGCTGGCGTCAAGGAGTGCCGCGATCAGGCGTTGCAGGGTGGCCGGATAGCGCCTGGCCCAGGAGCGCGTCACGCCAAGGACCTTTTCCGGGTGGTCGGGCCATAGCTGGACGCCGGTGGCGGCCAGGGTGCCCAGTTCGCGGGCGACTGCCAGGCTGCCCCAGGGTTCGCCGACACAGCACCCGTCGATCTCCCCGGCTTGCATGGCCTCCACCATGCGCGGTGGCGGCAGTACGCTGAGCTCTACGTCCCGGTCGGGATCCAGGCCGCCCAGGGCCAGCCACTGGCGCAGCTGATAGTGCTGGCAGGAGAAGGGGTAGACCATGCCCAGGCGCGGGCGCGTCTCGGGGTGGGCGGCGAGGTAGGCGCCCAACGCCCGGGCGCTGTCGGCCGGCTCATCGCCGAGTGCCACGCCGGCGCTTTCGGCAAGAGAGCGGGACAAGACGATGGTGTTGCCGTTGCGGCTCAAGGTAATCGGCGCCAGGGTATCGCAGGGCGCGCGTCCCAGCCCCAGGCTCATGGCCAGCGGCAGCGGAGCGAGCATGTGGGCCCCGTCGAGCAGCCCGGCGGCGACCTTGTCGCGCAATGTCGACCAGGCATTCTCCCGCGAGAGCGTGACCTCGAGCCCCGCGGCGTCGAAGAAGCCACCCTCGCGGGCGATGATCGGCAGGGCCGCGTCCAATAGCGGCACGAAGCCCAGTGTCAAGCGGTCGAGCTCGGCATCTTGCAGTGTGGTCATGATCCATTCTCCAGGCGTTCGAGGATATCGATGACGCTCTCGGCGACGTCGGCGATGCGTTGGCCGCGGTCCATGGCGATCTTGCGCAGCATGCGATAGGCCTGTTCCTCGTCGCAGCTCTGGTGCTTCATCAGCAGCCCCTTGGCGCGTTCGATGCGCTTGCGTTCGGCCAGCTGGTTGCGTGCCTTTTCGAGCTCCTGACGCATCGACTGGAAGGAGTCGAAGCGGGCGATAGCGACCTCGATGATGGTCTTGACTCGGCCGGGGACCAGGCCGTCCACGACATAGGCGCTGACGCCTGACTTCAGCGCCGCCTGCATGGTGTCCGGGTCGTGCTGGTCGGCGAAGAACACCACCGGGCGGGGATTCTCGCGATTCAGCACGGCCATGCTGTCGAGGGTGTCGCGATCGGGGGAGTCCATGTCGATGATCACCACGTCGGGCTGGTGGCGGGCGACCATCTCATTGAGGCTCGCCGGACTCTGCAGGCGACAGGTGACCTGATGGCCCTCGTTGGTCAGGGCCTCCTCGACCATGGCGGCACGCACGACCTCATCGTCGACGAGTAGGACCTTGAGCGGTGGTGGCATGGCGTTTGGCTCGTTCTCGTGGATGTTCTCGATGGGTGTCTGGCTGCCTTCTCTGCAAGCCAGCTATGCAAGTCAGCCAGTGTTCCATGCAAGCAATGTTCCAGAACGTGACAAGTAAGAGGCGCTGTGCACTACGACAGGGCATGGGTGGCGCCTCATCGTCGCCGGGTGCCTGGCGGTGTCAGCAAATGGCTTCCTGGACCCGGGCGAGCGACAGCGGGCTTCCTGCATCCCTGTGGTGCGAAGACCGCTTCATGAGGGGTGTCATGGTGCGTTTTTGGCCTTGCCGCCAGACGACGCCATGACCCTGCTGGCCTCCGTGAGGCCCGGCAGCATGGGCTGATGGCGGTCCTGTAGGAAAGAATGGCATATCGATTGCATGATGGTGGGGTAACAAGTAACCGGGAGCCAAAGAGGGCTCTCGCAGCCAACCATTCGGCAACATGACAACGGCGTCCAACCTCGGTGACCTGCGGGTCACGATGGGGGTGGGCGCCTTTTTCTTTCTTGCGCAACCAAGAGGTATGCCATGCACCAGGCCCGAACGACTTGTCCTTACTGCGGCGTCGGCTGTGGCGTGCTGGCTCACGTCGACGGGGATCGCCTGGCCGACGTGGAAGGCGACGGCGATCATCCGGCCAACTACGGGCGTCTGTGCGTCAAGGGCTCGGCGCTCGCCGAGACCCTCGGTGATCACGGCCGCCTGACCCGTCCACGCGTCGATGGTGTCGAGGTCGACTGGGATAGCGCGCTCGATACCGTCGCCGAGCGGCTGCAGACCACACGCGCCGCCCATGGCAACCAGTCCGTGGCGGCCTACCTGTCTGGCCAGCTGCTCACCGAGGATTACTACGCTGCCAATAAGTTGTTCAAGGGCTTCCTCGGCACGCCGCACCTGGACACCAACTCGCGGCTGTGCATGGCCTCGGCGGTGGCCGCCTATAAGCGCTCGCTGGGCGCCGATGCCGTGCCGTGCAGCTACGAGGACCTGGAAGAGGCCGAGTTGGTGGTGCTGGTGGGCTCCAACCTGGCCTGGAACCATCCGGTGCTCTACCAGCGCCTGCGCACCGCCAAGACCCGCAACCCGCTGATGCGGGTGGTGGTGATCGATCCCCGGGTCACCGACAGCTGCGAGATCGCCGATCTCTACCTGGGCCTCAGGCCTGGCAGCGACGCGCGGCTGTTCAATGGCCTGCTGGCCTGGATGGCCGACAAGGGCAAGCTCGATCGGGTCTACCTGGAGAAGCACACCCAGGGGCTGGACGAGGCGCTTGCCGCGTCCCGTGAGGATGACATCAGCATCGAGGCCATCGCCGCCGACTGCGATGTCGATCCGGAGCGTCTGGAGACCTTCTTCTACTGGTTCGCCAGCCAGCTGCACGTAGTGACCCTGTACTCGCAGGGCATCAACCAGTCGTCCAGCGGCACCGACAAGTGCAACGCCATCATCAACTGCCATCTGGCCGGCGGCAAGATCGGCCTGCCCGGGGCAGGCCCCTTCTCCATCACCGGCCAGCCCAATGCCATGGGCGGCCGCGAGGTGGGCGGGCTTGCCAACCAGCTGGCCGCTCATATGGACTACGACAGTCCCGGCGCCCTCGACCGGGTGCGCCGCTTCTGGACCACCGCCAGCCTGGTGCCGACCCTGCCCGAGGGGCCGGGCCACAAGGCCGTCGAGCTGTTCGAGGCCATCGAGCGCGGCGAGATCCAGGCCCTGTGGGTGATGGCCACCAACCCGGCGGTCAGCCTGCCCGACGCCAACCGTGTGCGTGCGGCCCTGGCCAAGTGTCCGCTGGTGATCGTCTCCGAGTGCATGGCTGACACCGACCTGCTCCCGTATGCCGATATCGTGCTGCCGGCCACGTCCTGGTCCGAGAAGGACGGCACTGTGACCAACTCCGAGCGGCGCATCTCGCGCCAGCGCGGCCTGCTGCCGCCGCCGGGGGAGGCGCGCCACGATTGGTGGATCATCTCCGAGGTGGCTCGTCGCCTGGGCTACGGCGAGGCCTTCGCCTATGCCCATCCCGGCGAGATCTTCGCCGAGCATGCCCGGCTGTCCGGGTTCGAGAACGACGGCGAGCGCGTCTTCGATATCTCGGCGCTGTGTGAGCTGGATCGCGAGGGCTACGATGCCCTGGCACCGATCCAGTGGCCGGTCAACGCCGCGTCGCCCCGCGGTACCACGCGGCTGTTCGAGGACGGCCGTTTCGCCACCCCGGATGGCCTGGCCAGGCTGATCGCGGTGCGGCCGAAAGGCCCTGCACAGGCGCTCAGCGAGGCGCGGCCGCTGCGCCTCAACACCGGCCGGGTCCGCGACCAGTGGCACACCATGACGCGCACCGGTCGTGCACCACGGTTGATGAATCACCGCGCCGAGCCGTTCATCGAGGTGGCCCCGGAGGATGCCGAGGCACACGGCCTGGGCGACCAGCAGCTGGCGCGGCTGACCGGTGCCAACGGCGAGTATCGCGGCCGGGTGCGCGTCTCCAAGGGGCAGCGCCGCGGCGAGGTGTTCGTGCCCATGCACTGGACCGACCGCTACAGCGGGATGGCACGCATGGGCAGCCTGCTCGCGGCCCATGTCGACCCGGTCTCCGGCCAGCCCGAGTCCAAGCACGGCGCGGTGGCGCTGGAGTCGCTGGCGGTGGGCTGGGAGGCCACCCTGCTGGTCGCGGGCGACCTGGACGGCGACTTCGAGGGCCGCGACGACGGCGCCTACTGGGCGCGCATCCCGCTGGCCCACTGCCGGCGCTGGCAACTGGCCGGTGGGGAGCCCGACAGCGCCTGCGGTGGGGTTGAGAAAGCGCCCCGCGACTGGCTGGCCTGGGTGCAGGAGTGGCTACCGGCGGCGCCCACCCTGTGGTGTGACGACCCCGCCAGCGGCCGGCTGCGCGCCGCTGGCATCGAGGACGGACGCCTGCGCTGGTGGCTGATGGTGGCCCCGCCCGCCGAGCTGCCGGGCCTGGCCTGGCTCGATGAGCGCTTCGCCGAGGCGCAACTGGGCGGCGAGGTGCGTCGCCGGCTGCTGGCCGGTTGCGATGCCGGTGAGGCCGACAGCGGGCCGCTGGTGTGTAGCTGCCACCAGGTCGGGCAGAAGGCCATCGTCGAGGCCATCCACGCCGGTGACCGCAGTGTCGAGGCGTTGGGCGCCCGGCTGGCCTGTGGTACCCAGTGCGGCAGTTGTATCCCCGAACTCAAGTCCCTTATCGAAGACAGTGCCCAAGAGGAGGGTGCCCATGCGCGTTCTGAGCAGAAGCCTGAAACAGTACAAGTGGCCTGACACCCTGGGTGGCCTGGCCCGGCTGGGCATGGGCGCCACCCGCTTCCTGGCCGAGCTGAAGGGGCCCAGGGCGGACGGCAGCGAGCCGAGCCTGCCGCTGCGCGACGAGTGTCGGCGTGGCAGCGTCTACCTGGTGGGCGCCGGCAGCGGCGATGTGGAGCTGCTGACCCTCAAGGCGGCCCGGCTGCTGCAGCAGGCCGATGCGGTGGTCTTCGACCGCCTGGTGGGTGATGACGTGCTGGCCCTGGTGCCCGCCGGACGCGAGCGCTATTACGTGGGCAAGGCGCAGGGCCATCACAGCGTGGCCCAGGCCGAGATCGGCACCCTGCTGGTCGACCTGGCGCGGCAGGGCAAGGCGGTGGTGCGCCTCAAGGGCGGTGATCCTGGGGTGTTCGGGCGCATGGGCGAGGAGCTCGCGGCGCTGGCCGAGGCCGGGGTGCCGGCGCACATCGTGCCCGGCATCACCGCCGCCTCGGCGGCCTGCGCCTCCATGGGCATACCGTTGACCGACCGTGGCCACGCCCAGCAGCTGCGCTTTATCACCGCCCAGCTGTGCCGGGAGGGCGGTGCCCCGGACTGGGCCGCGCTGGCCCGGCGGGACGAGACCCTGGTGTTCTACATGGGCCTGGCCAAGGTCGCGGCCATCTGCGCCGGCCTGCGCGGGGCCGGGCTGCCCGACGACTGGCCGATCATGCTGGTGGCCAACGCCAGCCTGCCCGACCAGGCGGCGCTCACCGGCACCCTGGCCGATATGCCGGACAGGCTCGCCGCTCACCCGCTGCCGTCGCCCTGCCTGATCGTGGTGGGCAGCGTGGTGAGTATGGTCGAGACCAGCCCGGCCGCCATGGCTCCCTCAGGGGTCTGTCATCCCTGAGGGAGGAAGCCTGCGCGTGATGGCTGACGCGTCCGGTCAGTCGTTGTCGTTGAGGGCGGCGTCCAGGGTCAGCAGCGCCGCCTGCCAGGAGGCGGCATCGGCGGCGGCATCATAGGCCAGCGGCAGGTCGTGCTGGGTGGCGAAGGCATCGGCCTCGGGGTTTGTGAAGCCGTGCTTGGCCTGGGGGTAGTTCGTCACCTTGACGTCGGCACCCTGGGCCTTGAGCGACCCGGCCATCGCCACCAGGTCGTCGCGGGCGACGAAGCCGTCCTCGGCGCCATTGTGGATGCGCACGCTGCCTTCGAAGGCCTGGGGTCTGTTCACCGCCACCGTCGGCACCCCGTGAAAGCTGATGGCGGCCTCGAGTGGCATGCCTGACAGCGCCATGTTCATTACCACGCTGCCGCCGAAACAGTAGCCGATCGCCGCCATGCCGCTATCGGCCACCGCCGGATGCTCGCCCAGCCTGGCCATCGCCGCCTCGAGCCGGGCGCGGGCCGCCGGCCAGTCCTGCATCACCCGGTTGGAGAACTCCTGGGCCTCGGCGGGATGGGTGGCCAGCCGGCCATCGCCGTACATGTCAACGGCCAGGGCCACGAAGCCGAGCGCCGCGAGCTGATCGGCCCGAGCACGGGCGTAGCTGTCCAGCCCCCACCATTCGTGCACCACCAGTACCGCCGGTTGCGGGTGGTCGGTGCTGGCATTGCGCGCCAGGTAGCCCTCATAGGTGGTGCCGCCGGTGGCATACTCGAAGACCTCACCGACCACGCGTGGCCCGGACTGGATAGTGACCTGCTCATCGCTGGACGGGGGTGCGGGCTCGGTTTGGGCCTGGACGCCGCCTGCGTCGATCATCAGGCCTGCGGCCAGGCATGCCAGGGTGAATAGGTGTCGCATCAGGGGTCTCCTTGCCTATGATTGGGGTCGTCCTCGACGTTGGTCGCCTTCGCTGATTCACGCTTTCTTGACGTTCTTAACATAGCCAGCCTGTAGGTGGCGCGTCACGCGTTTTCGCGATGCCCTGGAACTGCGCGTCGCGGGGAAGTGTCGGCCGCTTCCCGGGCCACGGCCTCCTGCAAACGAAAACGCAAACGCCATCGCCGCGGTGAGGCGACGATGGCGTGGCGAGCGTCAGGGGCGTCCCTTGCCCCGTCGGGATGTGGCTCAGCGCAGCGACAGGGCCGCCGAGGGCTCGGAACCGGCCGCATCCTGGTAGGCGGCATTCTCCTCGGCCTCGACCTCCGGTGAGAAGCGCACCAGCAGGGCACACAGCGAGGCGATGATCACCGCCACCCCGAGGTAGAACAGGCCTTGCTGGTAGGTCAGGGCCTCGGAGCGGAACAGGAAGCCGGCGGCTACGGCCCCGGCATTGCCGCCCGCGCCGACGATGCCGGCTACCGCGCCCAGTGCCTTCTTGTTGATGAAGGGCACCACACCGAAGGTCGCGCCCTCGGCCATCTGCACGAAGAGGCTGAACACCAGCATGATGCCGATGGCCAGCGGCAGGACATGCATCTGCGAGAAGAACATCAGGGCCACGCCCTCGCAGAGCATGGCGATGAACAGCCAGCGCACCCGCCCCTTGAGGCCCGAGTTGCGGGCGAAGAGGTCGGAGAAGATGCCGCCCAGGGTGCGAGCGAAGAGGTTCATCAGGCCGAACAGGCCAGCGATCATGCCGGCGGTGGCCAGCGTCAGGCCGAAGTTGTCGAAGAAGTAGATGGCGGCGATGTTGTTGATGGTCAGTTCGACGCCGAAGCAGGCGGCATAGACCACGAACAGGGCCCAGACACGGATGTCCTTGGCGGCGGTGGCGAAGCTGGCGCCCATGCCGTGCTCACCATTGGCCTCGGGCAGCTCGCCACGGGCACGAAGCTCGTCGAAGTTGCCGTCCGGCGCGTCCTGGGTGAAGAAGTAGTAGGCGATACCGGTGAGGAACAGCACGATGCCCGGGACCACCATGGCCAGGCGCCAGCCGAGGGCCTCGTTGACGCCGAGCATCAGGATGCCGGAGAAGATCAGCGGCATCAGGATCTGGGTGGTGCCGCCGCCCAGGTTGCCCCAGCCGGCCGAGGTGGCGTTGGCGGTGCCGACCACATTGGGCGCGAACATCACCGAGGTGTGGTACTGGGTGATCACGAAGGAGGCACCGATGGCGCCGATGGCCAGGCGAGCCAGGAAGAAGGACTCGAAGCTGTCGGCGAAGCCGACGCACATCACCGGCAGCGAGCCCAGGCATAGCAACCAGGTATAGGCGCGGCGCGGGCCGATCTTGTCGCATAGCACGCCGATGGCCAGGCGCACGATCACGGTGATGGCCACCGAGGCGATGATGGTGTTGCCGATCTGGGTCTTGGTGAGGCCGAGGTCGTCACGCACCACCGCCATCAGGGGGGCGATACCGAACCAGCCGAAGAAGCAGATGTGGAAGGCGAACCAGGAGAAGTGGAAGGCGCGCATCTGCGGCATCTTCCAGTTGAACAGACGTATCCTGTTGGCCTTATTTTGGATTTCCATGGGGCATACCTCGTCGAATGACGTTCGAACACACGATCTTGGGCCTTCGCCGTTGAAGGTCGGGTCCGACGCACTCGTACCCCGGTGGGGCCTGGTCCACGTCTGGCACGCTCTGCCAATGACTATGCATATAATTTGCCACTACAATAAAAGTTGTTTTTTTTCAGTTGCTTATCGTTTTTGTGGCGGGAGAGGGCGAGGTGGTGGTGGAGGCGTGATGGTGCATGGCAGCAATGTGCTGCGGGGCCTTGCCCCGCCATGGTGCCTCACTGCATGGCGAGGCGACGGTCGCGGCAGAGGGGGAGTGGAGGGCGGCCGGCGGCGCTGCGAAAGGCCAGGCACGGCCCGCGGCACGCCAGGGCTCATGGATGGCCTGTCATTCATGGCCTTTCATTCATAGCCCTTTGCCTGTAGGCGAAACAGCCTGGCGTAGCGGCCGTTGGCGGCCATCAGGCTCGGGTGATCGCCCTGCTCGAGGACCTCGCCGTTGTCGATCACGAGGATCCAGTCGGCGGCCCGCACCGTCGAGAAACGGTGCGAGATCAGGATCGTCATGCGGTCGCGGCTGTGTTCGCGAAAGTCGGCATAGACGGCGGCCTCCGCCGCGGCGTCCATGGCCGCCGTGGGTTCGTCGAGCACCAGGATGTCGGCGCCCTCGCGCATGTAGGCCCGCGACAGGGCGATCTTCTGCCACTGGCCGCCGGAGAGCTCCTGGCCGCCCTTGAACCAGCGCCCCAGCTGGGTGTGGTAGCCCCCCGGCATCTCGGCGATGAAGTCGTCGGCCAGGCCGCGACGCGCCGCTTCCTTCCAGCGTGCCTCGTCGCTGAAGGCCTCGACGTCCCCGGCGCCGAGGTTCTCGCCCACCTTCATCTGGTAGCGCACGAAGTCCTGGAAGATCACCCCGATGCGCCGGCGCAGCGTCTGGACTTCCCAATCGCGCAGGTCGCTGCCATCGAGCAGGATGCGCCCCCGGGTCGGCTCATAGAGGCGCGTCAGCAGCTTGATCAGCGTGGTCTTGCCCGAGCCGTTGGCGCCCACCAGGGCGAGGCTACGGCCCGGCCGCAGGTGCAGCGAGATCCCCTCGAGGGCCGGCGTCGCGGTGCCCGGGTAGGTGAAGCTCACCGCCTCGAAGCGGATGCCGTCGCCCGGCATCGCGCCCTCGGTCAGCGTGCCGCACTCGGCCGGCACCGGCTGCTCGAGATACTCGTAGAGGTTCGACAGGTAGAGGTTGTCCTCGTACATGCCGCCGATCGCCGTCAGGCTCGCCGAGAGCGCCGCCTGGCCCTGCTTGAAGACCATCAGGTACATGGTCATCTCGCCTAGGGTCAGCGCGCCGGTCACGGTCTCGACCACCACCCAGGCGTAGGCGCCGTAGAAGGCCAGGGTGCCGAGCAGGCCGAGCAGGAAGCCCCAGGTCTCGCGACGCAGGGTCAGGCGTCGATCCTCGTCGTAGAGGGTGTCGAAGATCGTCCGGTAGCGATCCAGCAGCAGCGGCTCCAGGCCGAACAGCTTGACCTCCTTGATGCTGTCCTCGCGGGCCAGCACCGTCTCCAGGTACATCTGCATGCGGGTCTGCGGCGAGCGCCAGCGGAACAGCCGGAAGGCATCCCCCGAGAACTTGGCCTCCGAGACGAACACCGGCAGGGCGCCGATCACCAGCACCAGGATCGCCCAGGGCGAGAACTGCACCAGCAGCACGCCGAAGCTCGCCAGCGAGATGGCATTCTGGGCGAGGCCGAAGGTCTTGTTGACCAGGCCCAGCGGGCGCGTCGAGGCCTCGCGGCGGGCGCGGGTCAGCTTGTCGTAGAACTCGGAGTCTTCGAACTGCTCGAGTGACAGGGTGCCGGCCTTCTCGAGGATCATCACGTTGACCTTCTGGCCGAGCAGGGCGCGCAGCAGCGACTGCTGGGCCGCGAGGCCGCGCTGGGCCAGGGCGATCGTGGCGATCACCCCGGCTTCCGCCAGCACGTAGCGCAGCACCCCCCACCACTCGACGCGACCGGTGTCGCGATGCAGGGCCATCGCCGCGACCACGGCGTCGACGATCAGCTGGCCGATCCAGGCCGCCACCGCCGGCAGCACGCCGGCGACCAGGGTGCAGAGCGCGAGCCCCAGGGTCAGCGGGCGCGAGGTCTGCCAGACTAGCGCCAGGGCGCGATGGCTGTAGCGAAAGACGCCGACGAAGCTTGCGAGCATGCCGCCTTGGCGCGGCGCAGAGGGGGCGTGAGCGTGAGGTGAGGACAAGCGCGTGGCTCCTGGCAGTGAAGGGGGGGGGCCGTCAGACCAGCGGCGAGACCCGCCGAGGCTCTTCCTCGAGCAGCGCGGCCAGTCGGGTCAGTCCCTCGTCGAGCCGGGCGCGCTCGGCGGGCGGCGTCACGCAGAGGCGCACCGCCTGCGGGGCGGGCTGGCTGCCCACGCAGAAGGGATCGGCGCCGAGCAGGGTGACGCCGCGTTCGGCGGCGCGGGCCACCACGTCCACCGCCCGCCAGGGCTCGGGCAGGCGCAGCCAGGCATGGAAGCCGCAGGGGTGGGCGACGATCTCATGACCCTGGAGGCGCTCGGCGAGCAGTCGCTGGCGCGCGGCCACCTCCTGCCACTGCCATTCGATCAGGGGCGTGGCCTCGGCGCTGGTCAGCCAGTCGATGGCGGCGCGAGCCATCAGCTCCGGCATCGCCCAGCACTGGGCCCGCAGGGCGGCGGTGAGGCGCGGCATCAGGTTGGCGGGGGCCCGCAGGGCGCCCAGGCGCAGCCCCCCGGCGAGCAGCTTGGAGACGCTGAAGATATAGAGCGCGCGCTCCGGGGCCAGACGGTAGAAGGGCGTGCCTCGGGTCGCGGCGGTGACGAACTGCACGCCATCCTCGAGCAGCAGCAGGTCGTGGCGCCTGGCCACCGCGACGATGGCGTGGCGTCGTGCCTCGCCCATCCGCGCGCCGGTGGGATTGTTATGCTCGGGCATCAGGTAGAGCAGGCGGATGCGCTGCTGCTGGCAGAGGCGCTCCAGCGCCTCGGGCCGTATGCCTTCGGCATCCATCGGCACCGCCACGTGCTTGAGGCCCAGCTGGCGGCCGGTGGCGATCATGCCGGGGTAGGTGAGGGCCGCCGAGGCGACCGCCTCGCCGGGCTGCACCAGCGCCTGCAGGGCCAGGAAGTCGGCGTGCTGTCCCCCGGCGGTGAGGATCAGCTCCTCGGCGTTCATCGGCAGGCCCTGGCGGGTCAGCCAGCCGGCCAGCGCCTCGCGGCTGGCCAGGCTGCCCTGCTCGGATGAGTAGGCCAGGGCGGCCTCGACGGTGTGCGGGGACTGGCTCAGGCGCGACAGCACGATGGCGAGTTGCTCTGCCCGCCAGGGGTGGGGGATCGGGACGCTGAGCGACAGGTCGATGCTGCCCTCGGCGGCGTGGGAGAGGTGGTGGAAGCGCGGCGTGTCCATCGACGGCGAGCGCACCCGGGTGCCGCTGCCGACCCGGGCCTCGACCAGGCCGCGGCGCTCGGCCTCGCGATAGGCGCGGGTGATGGTGCCGACGGTCACCTTGAGTGCATCGGCAAGCAGGCGCTGGGGCGGCAGGCGCTCGCCGGGGGCGAGCGTGCCGGCGACGATATCGGCGGCCAGCTGATCGACCAGCGCTTGGTAGCGCGGGGTGTCGGCTCCCTCGAGGTCGGGCAGCCAGTGGCAGCGGGCGCGAGCCTGGGCCTGGATGTCCATGTGGCGTCTCTCCCTCGGGTAATGGCAAGGTCTTGGGTCATGCGGGTGATCCTGTCAGACAGCATCAGGGCGGCCGGATCGCTCGGGAATCGGACAATGTCGGGGTGACAAAGCCGACCTTGATCGGCAAAAGCGGCGGCGCATACTGAGATTGTGCGCGCGATGCTCGGCCTTGTCAGGCGGTTTGCGCCAAATTGTACCCCTACAATAGTCGGCGTTCGCCTCGATGCCGATTCGATGCCCGATTCACAGGAGCCCCCATGACCCTTGTGCTGCCCGAACTGCTCGCCCTGGTGGGTCCGATGATGCTGTTCGCGATCAGCATGTCCGCCACCCCCGGCCCCAACAACATGATGCTGACCGCTTCGGGCGCCAACTTCGGCTTCCTGCGCACCCTGCCGCACATGCTCGGCATCTCGATCGGCGTGATGGGGCTGATGGGGGCCGTGGCGCTGGGGCTCGGCACCCTGTTCGAGCAGTGGCCGCCGCTGCAGCAGGGGCTCAAGCTCATTGGCAGCGTCTATCTGCTGTGGCTCGCCTACCGGATCGCCACCGCGCCACCGCCGGACGGGGATCTCGCTGACGCTGGGGCCCGGCCGTTGACCTTCTGGCAGGCCGCCGTCTTCCAGTTCGCCAACCCCAAGGCCTGGGTGATGGCGATCTCGGGGATCGCCTCCTTCACGCTCTCTGGCGATGCCTTCCTGGCCTCGGCGGTGGTGGTGATCGCGGTGATGGGCATGACCAACCTGCCGTCGATCGCGCTCTGGGCGGGCTTCGGCGTGGCCGTTGGCCGGCTGATGACGACACGGCGCCACTGGCGAATCTTCAACGCGGTGATGGGCCTTCTGACCGCCGCCTGCGTGGTGATGATCCTGGGCTGAGCCGGGCCCGAAACGACGGCGCCCCGCACGAGGCGGGGCGCAGTAGGGGCAGCGGGTGGCGAGGCGCGATCAGCCCTCGTCGTCGTCCGCGACCGGCGGCTCGGTTCTGGCCACCACGGTACCGGTCTGGCCGCTCTCCAGGGCCGCCAGCATCGGCTCGGCCTGACGCTGGAAGGCCACCAGACGATCACCCTGCAGGCTCTGATTCTCCGGCAGCGAGACCTTCATGGCGTTCACCTGGCTGTTGTTGACCAGGACCTCATAGTGCAGGTGCGGTCCGGTGCTGCGCCCGGTGTTGCCGGAGAGCGCGATGCGCTCGCCCATGGTGACGCGCTGCCCGTTGCTGACTACCGGCTTGGAGAGGTGCAGGTAGCGAGTCTTGTAGCCGTTGTCGTGGCGGATCACCACGTAGCGGCCCGCCGCCGGATGGTTGCCCACCTTCTCGACGCGGCCGTTGGCCGGGGCCCGCACGGCGGTGCCGATCGGCATCGCGAAGTCGGTGCCCTTGTGGGGGCTGATGCGACCGGTGACCGGGTGGAGGCGGTTGGGATTGAAGTGCGAGCTCAGCCGGTAGCGCCCCTCGAAAGGATAGCGGTTGAAGGCCGGGTCGAGGCTTTCGCCTTCGGGAGTATAGAAGCGATTGTCGTCAGGGTTGCGCACGATGGTGAGGTTCATGCGCGCGCCCTCGTACTCCACCGCCAGGACACGCGGATCGAGGCTCTTGCCGTCGATGATGTCGGATTCCACCAGCACCTGGAAGCGATCGCCGCGACGGGTATCGCGGCGGAAGTCGAGTTTCTTCTCCAGTACCCGCGCGAGTTCCGAGACCTCGGCGCTGGTCAGGCCGGTGGCCTTGGCCGAGCGCGCGAAGCTGCCGCTGATGGTACCGGCGAAGAGTCGTTGGGTCGCTTCTCCGGCGCGCTCGATGGTGGCGACCTCGAAGGCGTCGTCCTGACGCTCGACCAGGTAGCCGTCGCGGGCGTTCTTCATCATTCGCAGGGCGAGCAGGTCGCCCTGCTCGTTCAGCTGGTATTCGAAATGGTCGCCGACCCGCCAGTGGGTCAACAGGCGCGGTTCTGGCAGGGTGTCGAGCAGGGCCATGACCTCGCTGTAGCCCATCTCGAGGTGCTGCTGGGCCATGATGGCGAAGGTGTCGCCGCTCTGGACGGTATAGGTCTGCCACTGCGGGACGAAGGTCTCGTTGGCGACGATCTCCTGCTCCAGGGCGATCGGGCCCTCGTCGAACAGCGCGAGCTCGTCCTCGGTGACGTCTTCGTAGGAGGTGGCGTCGGCCACCATGCCGTCCTCGAGCTCGAGCATGCCGGCGGCGATGGTGCCGATGACCACGGCCATGTGCTGGGCGCCCTCGTCGAGCCGCAGCGCGTCGCCTTCGATCGGCGCCTGGCCGGTTCGGGGGGAGGCGTTGCCTTGGGCGGGCATGGCCAGCGTCGCGGGGACTCCGGACTCGGTCCGGCTGGCCCGTGCGGCATCGATGAAGTCGATATCGACGACTTCCGAGGCGGTCAGGACGGAAATCGGCACGTGGCCGCGGGTGGCGTCCAGCGCCTGGTTGGCCTTCGCCAGGACGTCGCTCACCGCGTCGCGTTTGGTATTGAGCGAGGGCAGGCCGGGGCTGGCGTCGGCATCGAGAGGAACGAGAACGGTATCGGGCGTCTGTCGATCACGCTGAACATCTTCGAAGGTAGTGAGCACCTTCTGGGCTCCCAGCACGGTCACCATGGTGGCAACGGGTAACAGCAGCAGCTTATGGGTGCGGGGTAGCGAATGAAGGATTCGCATCATGGGAAAAAGGCCGTGACAGTTGAAGAAGGAGACGAAAAAATGGCCTTAGAACCATACTCGATGATGCATGAGATGCCTAGTCTGTATGAATATACAGAATCGCCCGCTCGATGCGCCAGGGCGGCGGTTATCGAGCGAGCGTCGGAGGGCGAACGCCGTTTTCTAAGCGTATTGAATAGCGTGACGCGGGGTTTTTCAACCCACGGGGCGCGATCAGTCGGTGAGAGTGCCGTCGCGGTAGTCCCTGAGCGCCTGTTCCAGCTCGGCCTGTCGGTTCATCACGAAGGGGCCATAGTGGGCAATCGGCTCGCCGTGCGGTTCGCCGGCCAGCAGCAGGGCCTGCCCGCCTTCGGCGCTGGTCAGCCTGAGCGCTTCCCCGCTGTCCAGCCGCGCGAGCTGCCCTTTTTCGATTCGGGTGCCGGCGACGTCCAGGCCGCCGGCGAAGACATAGACCAGCAGCGTGGTGGCGTGGTTTTCCAGCGCGAGTTCGCCGCCGGGCTCCAGCCGTGCGTGGGCGACGGCGCCCTGGCCGGCCAGCCGCGTCAGGGGGCCAGCGACGCTGTCACCGGCCAGCGTCTGCCAGTGTCCGCCCAAGGTCGTCAAGAAGGCATCGCTGCCCGCAAGCTCTGGCATCTCGTCGGCGCGCACGTCTCGGTAGGTAGCCTCGCTGAGCTTGTCCTCGGCCGCCAGGTTGAGCCACAGCTGGAAGGCGTGGAGCCCCTGGTGATCGGTCAGCGGCATCTCGGAATGGATAATGCCGCGGCCGGTGTGCATCCACTGGGCATCGCCGGCGTTGATGGTGCTCGAGTGGCCGAGGTGGTCCTCGTGGGTCAGGCCCCCATGGATCACGTAGGTCAGCGTCTGGATGCCTCGGTGGGGGTGGGGCGGGAAGCCACCGATATAGTCATCCGGCTGGTCGGAGGCCAGCTCATCGAGCATCAGGAAGGGATCCAGGCCACCGCCGAAGTCATGCAGGCGCTGGATCTTGACGCCATCGCCATCCTGGCTCGGCTGGGCGTTCACCAGGCGTGCTATCTGTCGTGTCGTTGAGGTGGGGGCCATGAATGTATCTCCGTTTATGCAGGATCGTGACTGGTATTTTAGGTCGGTTTTTTCGAAAATTAAGCGCAATATTTCGCTACTGATGTTCGAGGAAATCGAAATGTCACGTGTCACCCTCGCCCAATGGCAGATGCTGGCCGCCGTGGTCGACCATGGCGGCTTCGCGCGCGCCGCCGAGGCCATCCACAAGAGCCCCTCGACCCTCAACCATGCGGTGCACAAGCTGGAGCAGCAGCTCGGCGTGAAGGTGCTGGAGCCCGTGGGGCGTCAGGTGCGGCTGACCGAGGCCGGCGAGATGCTGCTGCGCCGCGCCCGCCAGCTGATCGAGAACGCCCATTCCCTGGAGGATGTGGCGACTCGGCTGGCCGAGGGCCTGGAGGCGGAGATCGTGCTGGCCATCGACCAGATCTTTCCCCCGGATGCCCTGGCCCGAGCGCTGGAGGCCTTCTCTGCGTCCTATCCCCACGTGCGGGTGCAGCTCCACGAGACGGTGCTCAACGGCGGCCTGGAGATGCTTCAGGACGGCCATGCCGACCTGCTGATCTCGGGCCTGGCCGCCAAGGGGTTCCTGGGCGAGCCGTTGGTGACCGTCGCCTTCGTCGCCGTGGCCCATCCCGACCACGCCCTGCATCGCCTGGGGCGGGTGCTGGACCTGCGCGACCTGGAGCAGCACCGGCAGCTCGTGGTGCGCGATTCCGCCCTGCGCCAGTCGCTGGATGCCGGCTGGCTGAAGGCCGAACAGCGCTGGACGGTGAGCCATCTGGATACCTCCATCGACATGCTCGAGCGCAACCTCGGCTTCGCCTGGGTGCCCGAGACGCGCATCGCCGATGCCCTGGAAACGGAGCGTCTGTCGCCGTTGCCGCTGGCGGCGGGAGGGCGGCGCGAGGTGCCGATCCAGCTCATTCATCGCGACCGGGATCGCGCCGGGCCGGCCACCCGCGCCATGGCCCGCCACCTGCAGGAGGCCGTCCAGGCCTGCGCACTCAGCGCGATCGGATGAAAAAATCGAATGGTTTGCCGGAAAAAGTGCGCTTGAGCTTCGATTTTATCGTCTTAAACTGAAGGCAAATCATTATGAACCGAGGAGGCCGAGATGGGGCTCTTGATCGACGGACAGTGGCACGACCAGTGGTACGACACCAAGAAGCACGGCGGGGAGTTCGTGCGGGAATCGGCGAAGCTGCGTGACTGGATCACCCCCGACGGCTCCCCGGGGCCGGATGGCCAGCCGGGGCTGCTGGCCGAGGCGGGTCGCTACCACCTCTATGTCTCCCTGGCCTGCCCCTGGGCGCATCGCGTGCTGATCATGCGGCGTCTCAAGGGCCTCGATGGGCTGATCGGCGTCTCCCACACCAGTCCGCTGATGCTCGATCAAGGCTGGAGCTATCATCGTGACGAGGGCTCCAGCGGTGATGCCGTCAACGGCGTCGATTATCATCGTGAGCTCTATATCCTCACCGACCCGTACTACACCGGCCGGGTGACCGTGCCGGCCCTGTGGGACAAGCAGCAGGACCGCATCGTCAACAACGAGTCGGCCGACCTGATGCGCATCCTCGACGGGGCCTTCGATGACCTGACCGGCAACCGGCTGGACCTCTACCCGGCGGATCTGCGCGAGACCATCGATGCCGTCAACGCCGAGGTGTACGACCACGTCAACAACGGCGTCTACAAGTCGGGCTTCGCCACCGAACAGGCCATCTACGAGAAGCACGTCGAGGCGCTGTTCGCGTCATTGGATCGCCTGGAATCGCGGCTCGCCGAGTGGCGCTACCTGGCCGGCGAATGGCTCACCGAGGCCGACATCCGCCTGTTCACCACCCTGGTGCGCTTCGATGCCGTCTATCACGGCCACTTCAAGTGCAACCTGCAGCGCATCGAGGACTACCCGAACCTCTCGAACTACCTGCGCGAGCTCTACCAGTGGCCGGGCATCAAGGAGACGGTCGACCTCGACCAGATCAAGCGCCACTACTATTACAGCCACGAGCACATCAACCCGACCCGCATCGTCCCGGCCGGCCCGCGCCTGAGCCTGGAGCGACCCCACGATCGCGAGCGCCTACCGGGCCAGGGGATCCGCGAGAAGGCTTAAGCGACAACCGGGCGGGTTCGCTCAGGGTGGTGATCTAGCGTGCCGGGGAGCGGCGCTGGGCCAGAGCGAAGCGGAGGTCTTTTTCCAGGGATGGAAAAAGTAGCGCCCAGGGAAGGGTTCACAGCGCCTCCGCGCAGCCTGTCGCCAGAAAGCCGCTCTCTAACGCTGCCGCGCCAGCCACCGGTCCAGGGCGTTGGCGAACTCGCGCCGGTCGGCGTCGGAGTAGCCGCTGGGGCCGCCGGTGTGCTCGCCGCTGGCGCGCAGGGTCTCCATGAAGTCCCGCATCTGTACCCGCGCGCGGATGTTGTTGGCATCCAGCGCCTCGCCGCGGGTGGTCATCACCCGCGCCTCGCGCTCGATGGCCTCCAGGGCCAGCGGCAGGTCCGAGGTGATCAGCAGGTCGCCCCGCTGAATGCGCTCGACGATCTCGTTGTCGGCGGCGTCGAAGCCCTGACTCACCGCGAGGCCCTTGACCCATTTCGAGGGCGGCAGCGGCACGGCGTGGTTGGCCACGAACCAGGTCGGCGTGGCGGTGCGCTCGGCGGCGCGGACGATGATCTCGCGCGCCGCCCGGGGGCAGGCGTCGGCATCGACCCAGAGGCTCGGCATGAAGGGCTCCTGAAGAGGTGGAACGAATAAGGCTGGTCAGCTCACTCAGACGATGGTAGCATGCGCGCTCCTCGCATGTGTTGACCCCACCATCATGACGACGCGACCTCCCCCTGACGGGCGAGGCAAGCGCCGAAGCGGGAAGCCCAGCCACGAGAGCTGCGCCTCACGCGTTCGAATTGTGTAGATGGAGCGCCACCGAGATCCGCCACCCGGGCGAGATCGGCGCCAACGGTCGCCACAGCGGCTCATGCGGCCATCGACTGCGATGGCATGGGCCGAATGCCAGGTGCGACCGGCGTCCCCGACTCCGATTTACGCTCTGCTCCGCCGCCTTCGGGCCGACGGTCGGCAGGGTGCCTTGATGGCTTTACCGCGTCAGGGGCGCCACCGATGTTACTTGCCGGCGATGCCGGCCTATTAAGGTGTGATTCATGACCTCGACTTCTGTCGTCTCGCCGAGCTTCGGCGAACTGGCCCTGCTGCCTGCCGTTCTTTCTGCTGTCGAATCCCAGGGTTATACGACCCCGTCGCCGATCCAGGCGCAGACCATTCCCGCGCTGCTGGAAGGCCGCGACATGCTGGGCCAGGCCCAGACCGGCACCGGCAAGACCGCTGCCTTCGCCCTGCCGCTGCTGTCCCGCCTCGAGCTGACGCGCCGTGAGCCCCAGGTGCTGGTGATGGCGCCGACCCGTGAGCTGGCCCAGCAGGTGGCCGTGTCCTTCAGCAAGTACGGACAGAACCTCAAGGGCCTGGAAGTCGCCACCCTGTGTGGTGGCCAGGAATACCGTGAGCAGCTCTCCGCGCTGCGTCGTGGCGCCCAGGTGGTGGTGGGCACCCCCGGCCGCATCATCGATCACCTGGATCGTGGCAGCCTCAAGCTCGACGGTCTGAGCGCCCTGGTGCTCGACGAGGCCGACGAGATGCTGCGCATGGGCTTCATCGACGACGTCAAGCGCGTGGTCGCGGATACCCCGAAGAATGCCCAGCGGGTCTTCTTCTCCGCCACCCTGCCGGCCGAGATCGAGCGCATCGTCAATCGCTACCTGGTGGATCCGGTCAAGGTGGCCATCGAGTCCAAGACCGGCACCGCGGCCAGCATCGAGCAGCGCATGGTGCGGGTCGACGGCGGTGCCAAGCAGGAGGCGCTGGCACGCATCCTCGAGGTCGAGCCCGTCGATGGCGCCATCGTCTTCGTGCGTACCCGAGCCGCCTGTACCACCCTGATGGAGCAGCTCTCCGCTCGTGGCATGAGCGTCGCCAGCCTGTCGGGTGATCTGGACCAGAGCCTGCGCGAGCGCACCATCCAGCGCCTCAAGCGCGGCAAGGTCGACGTGCTGATCGCCACCGACGTGGCCGCCCGTGGCCTCGACGTGCCGCGCATCACCCACATCATCAACTACGACCTGCCGCAGGACGGCGAGGCCTATACCCACCGCATCGGGCGTACCGGCCGCGCCGGCCGTACCGGGATCGCGATCACCTTCGTCGGCTTCCGCGAAGGCCGCAAGGTGGGCTGGCTCGAACAGGCCACCGGCCAGAAGATGAGCGAGATGGCGGTGCCCGACGAGGTCGCCATTCGCGCCCATCGCGACGAGATGTTCCACCAGCGCGTGGTCGCCGCCCTGACCGCCGGTGCCGACGAGCAGCGTGCGCTGATCGAGCGCCTGGTCGAAGAGGGGCACGACCCCATCGAGCTGGCCTGCGCCTTCTCCCGCATGGCGCGTGCCGACGAGCCGCCCATTGGTCGCCTGCAGGCGCCCCGCGCCGAGCGCAACAACGACAGCAACGCGCGTGATGCCAAGCCGAAGCGTCGCGACAGCGCGCCGCGCGAGGGCATGACCCGCTATCGCGTCGCCGTCGGCCACCAGGACGGCGTCAAGCCGGGTCAGCTGGTCGGGGCACTCGCCAACGAAGGCGGCATCGAGGGCAACCGGATCGGCCGTATCGACATCCGCACCGCCTTCTCGGTGGTCGAGCTGCCGACCTCACTGCCGGAGAGCATCCTGACCAAGATGGCCCGGGCTCGCGTCGCCGGTCGTCCGTTGGAGATCAGCGAAGACAAGGGCGCACCCGAGCGTGCACCGCGTCGTCGTCGTGACGACGAGGGTCCGGTGAAGCGTCGCGAACGGGCCTGAGCCCCGCCAACGTCGCCGCCCGGGGGAGCACCCGGACGGTCGGCGTCAGTGACCATGGCAGGCCGGGGATCCCCCCGGCCTGCTTGTCGTTGATGACATCGAAAGAGGAATGACACGAGCATGTGGAAGCGCTTGCCGTTTCGGCTGCGGGGCTACCTGATCACCATGACCGGGGTGCTACTGCTCTCGCCGGATGCCCTGCTGGTCAAGGGGACCGACGTGTCGCCGGTCACTTTCATGTTCTGGCGCGGCCTGCTGCTGGGCATCGTGCTGTTGATGATCGCCCTTGCGCGCTATGGCCATCGTCTGCCCGAGGCGATCCGTGCCTGCGGGCCCGCCGCCTGGTGGTGTCCGCTGGCCTTCGCCGCCAGCGGCTGGGCCTTCGTCATCGCCAACCGCGCCACCTCGGCCGGCAACGTGCTGGTGATGATGAACCTGGCGCCCCTGGTGGCTGGGCTGATCGGTCTGGTGTTCTTCCGGCAGCGCCTGCGTCGCCAGACCTGGGTGGTGATCGCCATCTGCGTCGGCGGGGCCAGCCTGATGGCAGCCGGCGAGGTGGGGCAGGGCAGCCTGCTGGGGCTCGGCGTGGCGATGTTCGTGCCGCTCTCTATCGCCATCAATACCACGGTGGCCAGCGCCCAGAAGGGCGAGCGGCGTCGCGGCATCGACACCACGGTGATCCTGCCACTGGGCTGCTTGGCGATGCTGCTGCCGGCCGCCCTGTTCGGTGGCATGATGCTGCCGCCGGCCGAGGACGTGCCGCTGCTGGCGATCATGGCGCTGTTCCTGCCGGCGGCCTACTTCCTGATCCAGACCGGCGCCCGCTACCTGCCGGGCGCCGAGGTCAGCCTGGTGATGCTGCTGGAGACCCTGCTCGGCTCGCTGCTGGTGTGGTGGTGGGTCGGCGAGGTGCCGACCCGGCTGGCGCTGATCGGTGGCGGCATGATCGTCGCCGCGATGTCGATCAGCTCCCTGCGCGACCTGCGTCGCCAGCGCCGCAAGGCGGCCGAAGGGGCGCCGGATGTCGGGCGCATCCAGCAGCAGACCGTCGAGGACGAGGTGCCGGTCGGCAAGGTTGGCGAGGTCGCCGAGGCGTCACGCCGCTAGGACGGCTGTCATGGCATGAAAGCGCCCCCGCACCCTGTGGTGCGGGGGCGCTCTTGTATTCGGGGCTCATCTTAGGGGCTTGTCTCAAGAGCTCGGGCGATGCTGGGCGCGTGCACGAGCTGCTCGGCGAAGCGGGCCAGCAGGCCGCCGACCTCGCGGCCGCCCAGAGGGTAGCCGCTCGTGCCGTCGAAGGCCGCCGCCATCAGCTGATGGCCGTAGCAGACGCTCAGCATGGCGGCGCCACGGTCACGGGCCTTGACGAGCCCAGGGTTTGAGCAACTCGCTCCAGGGTTCACCGTCGCTGACCATGGCGTGGGAGTCGGCATTCTACTTTCGTTGTAGCCGCTCGCCCAGTGCCGCCATGAAGTGCGCGCCCGCCTCGAGCTGCTCGATGTCGATGTACTCGTCGGGCTGGTGAGCCTGGCCGATGCTGCCCGGGCCGCAGATTACCGTGGGCAGCCCCTGGCGCTGGAACTGGCCGGCCTCGGTGGCGTAGGCCACGGCGCCGGCGGGGCGCTCGTCGAGCAGCACGCGGCACAGGGCGAGCACCTCGGCGTTGTTGTCGTCGGCTAGCGCCGGCACCGTGGTGTTGAGCGCCTCGGTGACGATGCCGGCCTCCGGCGCGCGCTTTCGCATCTCGGCCTCGAGCTCGGCGGCGGTGGCGTTCACGCGGCCCAGCAGGTCCTCGAAGCGGTCGCTCGGCAGGTGGCGGATCTCCCACTCGAAGGCGCACTCCCGGGCCATGATGTTGATTGCCGTGCCGCCCTGGATCTTGCCCACGTGCAGGCTCGAGTGCACGACGTTGAAGGCCTCGTCGACACGGCCCTCGGCCTGGAGCTCGGCCATCACGTCCTCGATGCGGGTCACCAGGCGCGCGGCCACGTGGATCGCCGAGACCCCCTGGTTGACCTGGCTGGAGTGGGAGGCACGGCCGGTGACGGTGGTGCGCAGGTTGGTGGCGCCCTTGTGGGCCACCACCGGGTGCATCATCGTCGGTTCGCCGACGATCACCGCCGCCGGACGGGGATAATCGGCGAGCAGCGTCTCGATCATGCGCGGGGCGCCGATGCAGCCCACCTCCTCGTCGTAGGAGAGGGCCAGCCAGATCGGCGTCGCGAGCTCCAGGGAAGTCCAGCGCGGCACCTCGGCCAGCGCACAGGCGATGAAGCCCTTCATGTCGCAGGTGCCGCGGCCGTAGAGGCGGCCGTCACCCTTGTCGACCAGCGTGAACGGGTCGGTGGACCACGGCTGGCCGTCCACCGGCACCACGTCGGTATGGCCGGAGAGCACCACGCCGCCCGCCACGGCCGGCCC
Organism: Halomonas urmiana; assembly: GCF_005780185.1. Classification (GTDB taxonomy): domain Bacteria; phylum Pseudomonadota; class Gammaproteobacteria; order Pseudomonadales; family Halomonadaceae; genus Halomonas; species Halomonas urmiana. The sequence goes on from NZ_VBUI01000007.1 coordinate 76,104, forward strand.
GATGCGCGCCAGCAGGTTGGCCTTGCGACCATCGTCGCTCTCGACGCGCCAGTACTCCACGCCGTGCTCGTCCAGATAGCCCTCCACGAAGGCGATCAGGTCCAGGTTCGAGTCCCGGGAGACGGTGGCAAAGCCCACCAGACGGTCGAGTAGCTGGGCGGCGGTCATGGTGCGCTCCTCACAGTGATAGTGGCACCGAGCCTATCACGGCCGGCCCGGGTCAGTTCGGCCTCTCGCCCTTAGGCGGAGACCAGGCGATAGCCCTCGGCGGTCAGGCGCTCGGTCAGGGCGGCAATATGCGCCGGGCTGACCTCGCAGCAGCCGCCGACGATGGTCGCGCCCTGCTCGACCCAGCGGCAGGCGTGCTCGGCATAGCCCGCGGGATCAAGGTCCTCGCGCGTCTCCAGCGCCTCCACCGTGCCGCCGGGCGCGAGATCCGCCGCCGCCGTGAAGCCGTTGGCGTAGCCGCCGAACGGCATGCCGAGATCGGCCAGCGTCGACATGGCGGTGGTGACCGCCTCGGGCACCGAGCAGTTGACCAGCACCGCCTCGGCGCCGGCCGCCACCACCGCCCGGGCGGCCTCGGCCAGCGGCTCGCCGGAACGCAGGCGCGTGCCGTCGCTGTCGTCCACCGTGAAGGCGACCCACACCGGAATGCCGTGCTCCACCGCCGCACGGGTCGCGGCCAGCGCCTCGCGGGCCAGCGTCATGGTCTCGCAGAGAAAGAGGTCGACCCCCTCGGCCTGGACCTGGACCAGGCGACGATAGTCGCGCAGGCAGATGGCGTCGTCCGGCACCACCTCATGGTGGTAGCTCGCGACCAGCGGGGGCAGGCAGCCGGCGATGCGCACCGCCTGGCTGCTTTCCTCACGGGCCTGGCGAGCGGCATTCAGCGCCGCGGCCTGCAGTGGCACGAACATGGCGGGATCGCCGTCGCGCGCCAGGCGCTGGGGTGTCGCGCTGTAGTTGTTGGTGGTGATGATCCGGGCGCCGGCGTCGATGAAGTCGCGGTGCACCGCGGTGACCAGCTGCGGTTCGTCCAGCATGACCTGCGCGGACCACAGCGGCGTGGCGGGGCGGTCGCTGCGTCGCTTGAGCTCCTGTCCCATGCCCCCGTCCAGCAGCACTATGCGGTGTTCTTTAGAGCTCATCGGGTCACTGTCCCTCTTTGGAATGGCCATGGCCGCGCCCGTCTTGGGTCGGCAAGTGGACCCTAGCCGTTAACGACGAGCCGCTCAAGGAGCCACGGAGGCGTCATGCCCTGCGCTGGTGCAGGCGGCGGCGGAAAAGCGCCAAGGGGGTGAGCTCGCCGCGCAGCCACGGCCCCAGCAGGCGCATGGAGAGGGGGATGAACACGAACACCATCACTGGGGTGAGCATCAGGGTGCCGATCAGCACCCGCGGCAACAGCGGCAGGGGCGCGAGCCCCTCGCCGAACAGCGCCTGGAACACCAGCGAGACCGGGAAGAAGGCCAGCCAGATGGCGATCGCCTGCTTCCAGCGTGGCGGCGCCTGGCCGGTGGCCTCCTGGAACCAGCCCTCCAGGCCGCTGGCACGGTGCTCATGGGGCGCCTCGAAGAGCCCCTCGCCGCGGGCCAGCCAGGCACGGCGCGAGGCGGAGTGCTCCCAGGCGGCCAGGGTGGCGGCGTCGCGGAAGCGGAAGATGATCTGATACTCGTCCTCGCCGGGCGGCGGGGCCAGCACGCCGGAGCCCAGGTAGCCGGCGAAGTCGCAGGCGAGCTCGCGGCCTTCCTCGAGCCAGGCGCTGAAGTCCTGGTAGCGGCCGCGGGCCACGCGGCGCGCCACCATCAGGGTAACCGGATCGGATGACATCGTGGTTCTCCTCGTTCGTTCGGTGCCCGGCTAGGGCGCCGTGATCACTCGGGCCGGGTAGGCCCTCATGATGTAATAGGCAATAAGTATACCAGGGTTCGGTCATATCATAGTGATACGGCCTGCATGACAGGTATCGAAGCAGTGTTTTGCTCTGCTTGAATGGCCGCGCATGGTGAGCCGAGCGCGTTCTGCGTCTCGGGCGGGCGAGCCGGGGCACCCGCCGGCAGTGCGTGCGCGCCTTCAAAAGCGCCGCTGCTCGATTCGGGCGACGCGCTCCGGCGCGCCACCAAAATTGCAATCTCGGTGCCGCAATGCATCATGGGGCCAAGCCCCACTCTTATCCTTCCAGCTTTCTATCCATTCAGGTCAGGATCCGATGACATCAGCGCTTCAGCCCCGCCATGAGCGACTCATCGAGCCGGATAGCCACGTGCAGGGCTTTCGCAAGGCGCGCGATGCGCGGCGCACCGAGTTGGCGGAAGACTACGTCGAGCTGATTTCGGACCTGATCGCCGATAGCGGCGAGGCCAGGCAGATCGATATCGCGCGTCGCCTCGGCGTCGCCCAGCCCACCGTGGCCAAGATGCTCAAGCGTCTCGACGAGGAGGGGCTGATCGTCAAGCGACCCTACCGGGGGATCTTCATGACCGAGGCGGGAGAGCGCCTTGCCGCCGAGAGCCGGCGGCGACACCGCCTCGTCGAGGCCTGCCTGCGCAAGCTGGGGGTCAGCGCCGAGACCGCTCGCCTCGATGCCGAGGGCATCGAGCACCACGTCAGTAGCGAGACCCTGGCGGCCTTCGAGCGCTTTCTCGGCGACGGCTGAGTCGCTGACGGGCGGCGTCGATGCGCGCTTCCCTACCGTGCCGACCGGCGAGGCGACACCGCTGGGGGCGTACAATGGACGCCGCCGGGGATGTCAGGGCAGTCGAGACATGGCAAGCTTTCACCTGTCGTATAGCAAAGGCTATATTGATTAGCATTGTGGTCACATTCATGAGGAAGGGCATATGAAACGCTGGAAGGTAACGCTGGGCATGCTGGTGCCGCTGGCGCTGGGCGGCCAGACGATGGCGGCGGAGCCGCCGGTGACCACCGTGACCACCATCGGCATGATCGCCGACGTGGCCAGCGAAGTGGGCGGTGAGTGCGCCGACGTCTCGGCGATCATGGGGCCCGGGGTCGATCCCCACCTCTACCAGGCGAGCGCCCGGGACGTGGCGACCCTGCAGCAGGCCGAGCAGATCTTCTACTCCGGCTACTCCCTGGAGGGCCAGCTCGGCGAGGTGCTGTCGCGCTTCGCCGAGATCACGCCCACGGTGGCGGTGGCGCCATCCTCCATCGACACGGCAAGCCTGATCACCGTGCAGGACGTCTACGGCATCGATCCGCACCTGTGGATGGACGTCTCGCTGTGGTCGCGGATCATTCCCACCCTCGTCGATGCCTTCGTCGAGGCACGCCCCGACTGCGAGGCTGACATCCGCGCCAACGCCGAGGCCTATAACTCCCAGCTCGAGGCGCTGCACGGCTGGATCGAGGCGAGCATCGCGACGATTCCCGAGGAGCAGCGCATCCTGGTCACCGCCCACGACGCCTTCAACTACTACGGCCGCGCCTACGACATCGAGGTCGCCGGCATCCAGGGCATCAGCACCGAGACCGAGACCGGGGTGGCGGACATCCGCCGCATGACCCAGGTGGTGATCGAGCGCGATGTGCCCGCCGTGTTCATCGAGAGCACCATCAACCCGCGCACCGTCCAGGCGGTGATCGATGCCGCCCGTGAGAAGGGCCACGCGGTGGAGATCGGCGGCCAGCTCTACTCCGATGCCATGGGCGAGGCGGGCACCGCCGGCGGCACCTACATCGGCATGCTCCACGCCAACACTCGGCACATCGTCGAGGCGCTTGGCGGCGAGCTGGCCCCGCTGCCCGCGCCCCTCGAGGCCTGGGCCGAACGCTGGGAGGTCCCTGCCAGCTGATCGCCTGCTGCCGACGAGCCCCTCGTCCTGACCGCCACCCTAGAGCCGCCATCCCGCGGGAGAGCCCCATGTCGACGACGCTACACGAACCGGATCTGGCCCTGCACGTCGAGGACCTGACCGTCAGCTACCACAGCAAGCCGGTGCTGTGGGACATCGACTTCGACGTGCCGCCCGGCGTGATGGCCGCCATCGTCGGCCCCAACGGCGCCGGCAAGAGCACCCTGATCAAGAGCGTGCTGGGGCTGGTGCCCACGGTGGCGGGGCACGTCACCCTGCACGGCCGCCCCTACAAGGCGCAGCGCCGCCGGGTCGGCTACGTGCCGCAGCGCTCCAGCGTCGACTGGGATTTCCCCACTACTGCCCTCGACGTCGTCACCATGGGACTCTACGGACGGCTGGGCTGGCTGCGCCGTCCCGGGCGGCGCGAGCGCGACGAGGCGATGGCGGCGCTGGAGCTGGTCGGCATGGCCGACTTCGCCAGGCGCCAGATCAGCCAGCTCTCCGGCGGCCAGCAGCAGCGGGTGTTCCTGGCCCGGGCGCTGGTGCAGAAGGCCGACGTCTACTTCCTCGACGAGCCCATGGCCGGGGTCGATGCCACCACCGAACGGGCCATCGTCGACATCCTTCGCCGCCTGCGCGACGAGGGCAAGACGGTGATCGTGGTCCACCACGACCTGCAGACGGTGCGCAGCTACTTCGACTGGCTGCTGATCCTCAACGTGCGGGTCATCGCCCAGGGGCCGGTCGCCGAGATCTACACCGCCGAGCACCTGCGCCAGGCCTACGGTGGCCAGATCGCCCTGCTCGACCAGGGCACCTTCCTGTCCCGCGAGGACACCGCCGAGCCCGCGGAGCAGGCCGAATGACCCTCGTCGAGCTGCTCACCGACTACACCATCCAGAACGTCGTCGCCGGCGCGGCCCTGTTGGGCCTGGTCAGCGGCGTGCTGGGCACCTTCGCGGTGCTGCGTCAGCAAAGCCTGCTCGGCGACACCATGTCCCATGCGGCGCTGCCCGGGGTCTGTCTGGGCTTCATCATCGCCGGCACCCGGGAGATCGGCAGCATCCTGCTCGGGGCGCTGGCCACCGGCGCGCTGGCCGCCCTGGTGATGCTGCTGCTGACCCGCATGAGCCGGCTCAAGACCGACGCCGGCCTCGGCATCACCCTGAGCGTCTTCTTCGCCATGGGGGTGGTGCTGCTGACCCATATCCAGGGCATGAACAACGCCTCCCAGGGTGGGCTCGACGCCTTCCTGTTCGGCCAGGCGGCGGCGACCCTGCGCTCCGACCTGTGGATCATGGGCGGCATCACCGCCGTGGCCCTGCTGCTGGTCGCGGCGCTGTGGAAGGAGTTCAAGCTGGTCTCCTTCGACCCCGAGTTCGCCACCTCCCTGGGCATGCCGGTGGCCTGGCTGGAGGTGCTGCTCACGGTGATGGTGGCGCTGGCCGTAGTGGTCGGGCTGCAGATGGTCGGGGTGGTGCTGATGGCGGCGATGATCATCGCCCCGGCGGTGGCCGCCCGCCAGTGGAGCCGCCGCCTCGAGGACATGGTGCTGCTCGCCGCGCTGATCGGCGTGGCCGGCGGGATCTTCGGCGCGCTGTTAAGCGCCCTCTCCCGAGGGCTCGCTACCGGGCCGCTGATCATCTTGAGCGTTTCCAGCGTGGTGCTGGTGTCGATGACCCTGGCGCCGGAGCGCGGCTTCCTGTGGGAGGCGGTGCGCCGGGTGCGCGCGCGGCGTCGGCTGCGCTACCAGCAGGTGCTGACTACCCTCTACCGGCTCGCCGTGCATCACGACGACCCGGTCTACCGCTCGGAGCAGGGCATGCTCGACACCTACCACGGCCTGCGCACCCGTGCGGTGCTTAGCCAGCTCGAGCGCCGCGGCCTGACCGAATGGCGCGCCACGCCGCCCGGTGAGCCGGGGCCGCCCCGGCGCTGGGTGCTGACCCCGGCAGGCATCGCCGAGGCCGAGCGGGTGCTGGCATCGCTTGGCAGGGAGAACGCCTGATGCTCACCGCCCTGCTCGACAACGTGGCCCTGCAGATCATGCTGGTGGGCGCCCTGGTGGGCATCGCCTCCACTCTGGTGGGCACCTTCCTGGTGCTGCGCGGCACCAGCATGCTGTCTGATGCCATCGGCCACTCCATCGTCTTCGGCATCGTCATCGTCTGGCTGCTGACCCACCAGCAGAGCGGCCCGGTGCAGATCCTCGGCGCCGCCCTGGCCGGCGTGCTCACGGTGTTTCTCACCGAGCTTTTGGTCAGCACCCGGCGGGTCAAGAAGGATGCCGCCATCGGCCTGGTTTTCCCGGTGCTGTTCTCGATCGGCGTGCTGCTGCTCAACCTCTACGCCCGGGACGTGCACATCGACACCCACACCGTGCTGCTCGGCGAGATCGGCTTCGTGTGGCTCGATACCGTGACCCTCGGCGACTACCGGGTGCCGCGCTCGCTGCTCTCGATGGGCGCCATGACGCTGCTCAACGCCGCCTTCGTGGTGCTGTTCTTCAAGGAGTTGAAGCTCGCCACCTTCGACGAAGCGCTGGCCCGGGCGCTGGGGCTGGCGCCGGGCCTGCTCTTCTACGGCCTGCTGCTGCTGACCAGCGGCACCGCCGTGGCGGCCTTCGACGCGGTGGGGGCGGTGCTCTTCGTGGCCTTCGTGATCGTGCCGCCCTCGACGGCCTACCTGCTCACCGACCGGCTGTGGCTGATGTTCCTCTACGGCATCGCGGTCTCCATCGCCTCCAGCGTCAGCGGCTACGCCCTGGCGGTGGTCTGGGACGTCTCGATCGGCGGCATGATGGCGGTGATGACCGGCGTCTTCCTGATGCTGGCCTTCCTCGCCGGGCCGCGCTACGGCCTCGTCGCCCAGCTGCTGCGCCGCCGCGGCCAGCGCCGCCACAACGAGATCCGCACCCTCGCCGTGCACCTCTATAACCACGAAGGGGAGCCGGAGCAGGGCGAGGAGAACGTCATCCGCGCCCTGCGCGACCACCTGCGCTGGGACGCCGCCAAGGCCGGCCGGGTGGTGCAGCGCGGCAGCGACCAGCGGCTGATCGTGCGCGAAGGCGAGGCCCTGCGTCTTACCCCCCAGGGGCGCGAGATGGCCCGGGAGATCCTCGACCCCAGCGGCCGCTCGGCCGCATAAGGCTGCGAAAGCCACCCTTGTGGGAGCGCTGCTGGCAGCGCAAAGGGCGCCGCAGGCGCCTGGATGATGCCCGCCCTTGTGGGAGCGGTGCTTGCACCGCGAACCGGCGCGCAGCGCCGGCATCAGCGACCCCGGCCCAGCGCTTTGCATGCCCAGCGTCCACAGCCTCCGGGCGGCGACACCGTTACCTGTAGGAGCGCTGCTCGCAGCGCGAATGGCGCCGCAGGCGCCTGAAGAGGAGGATGTCATTGCCAGCTCGCTTCGACATGTTTGCAGAATGCGTTTTTATCGACACGTCACATGGATGTGTCGATGCGGCAAGCATGTCGATCAGACATGTTTAGAAATTCCATTTCCTTCGACACATCAGCTGGAAGTGTTCATGCCATCGACATAAGCTGACGACATGTCGATTTTTTTGGAAAACATGAACATGAGCTGGCGCCCCGATCATCCCCATAACGGTTTGCCGCCGTTGCCGCCCGCCGAAGAGCTCGAGACGTCGGCTGTGCTCAAGGCCTGCATTCCGGCTCGAGCCGCGTTGGCGGAGCTGAAGCAGGCGGGTGAGCTGCTGCCCAACCAGGGCCTGCTCATCAACCTGCTGCCTCTTCTGGAAGCTCGTGACAGTTCCGAGATCGAGAACATCGTCACCACCACCGACAGGCTCTTTCAGTTCGCCCAGGAAAGCACCCACGCCGATCCCGCCACCAAGGAGGCGCTGCGTTATCGCACGGCGCTGAGCCAGGGCTATCGTGAGCTGGCCAGGCGGCCTCTGTGCACCAATACGGCGGTGGAGATCTGCAGCACCATCAAGGGCGTCGATATGGAGATTCGCCGGGTTCCCGGCACCACCCTGGTCAATCAGGCTTCCGGCGAGGTGATCTATACCCCGCCAATGGGGGAGGACGCGCTGCGTGAGCTGCTGGCGAACTGGGAGCACTACCTCCACGAAGAGGATGGTGTCGATCCCCTGATCAAGATGGCCGTGGCCCATTACCAGTTCGAGGCGATCCACCCCTTCACCGACGGGAACGGGCGCACGGGCAGGGTGTTGAACATCCTCTACCTGATCGAGCAGCGACTGATATCACTGCCGATTCTCTATCTCAGTCGCTATATCGTGCTCCACAAGCCCGACTACTACCGCCTGCTGCTGGCCGTGACCCGTGAAGGGCAGTGGCAGGAGTGGTTGCTCTACATGCTCAAGGCGGTAGAGTTTACCGCTCGCTGGACCACCGACAAGATTGCGGCGACCCGCACGCTCATCGAGGATACGACCCGCCATATCCAGCAGCAGTTGCCCAGGGTCTACAGCCACGAGCTGGTGCAGGTGATCTTCGAACAGCCCTATTGTCGTATCAACAACCTGGTGGAGCGCGACATCGCCAAGCGGCAGACCGCTTCCAGCTATCTGCAGCAGCTGTGCGAGATCGGCGTACTCAAGGAGATCCGCGCCGGGCGTGAAAAGCTGTTCGTGCATCCCAAGCTGGTTCGCCTGATGACCGAAGACAGCAACGAGGTGGCGCCTTGCCCGGCATCATGACGCTGCTCATTCACATAGCAACGCGGTTTGTTTCAATGGCTGAATGACTCAACTACTACCAGCTGATGCTGCTCCATCCCTTGACGAGCGATGATCGGCGGATCGCTGCCATCTACGCCGACGCATAGGACGTGTCCTGCGTGACCATCTTCGCCGTGACGCCGCCAAGGCCGGTCGCATAACCCCGCGAAAGCCAACCTTGTGGGAGCGCTTCTTGCAGCGCGATGAGCGCCGCAGGCGCCTGGATGATGCCGCCCTTGTGGGAGCGCTGCTTGCAGCGCGAATGGCGCCGCAGGCGCCTGGGCCGTCTTCCGGCCAGCGCCGTCGCCTCTCAGCGAAAGTAAAATAGCGAGGTTCGTTATTTTAATTTCGCTCGTAAATTAAAATAAGCGTCGCCGCTCCCCCCGCGACCTTTGCATGGCTGGCCCCCAGGCCGCTTTGGTGGCAGGCTGGTCGGTAACGAAAAGTTGCAAGATGCTACCGATTGCCGGCTGATCGGGCCGATATGCAGGGATAAGACGATGATCCTTAAGGAAAAGGATGCCTCCCCGAACGGGGAGGGCCGGGGCGGCGACGAGCGCGCCTTCTACGGCCACAAGCAGGAGCAGGACGTCGCTTTCCAGCTCCGCCGCGCGTTCGGCGAGCACAAGCAGATCCACGTCATCAACGACCTGCGCCTCGAACACCGCGGCGAGTGGGCGCAGATCGACCACCTGATTCTCCACCCCTACGGGTTCATCATCGTCGAGTCCAAGAGCATCGTCGGCGAGGTCACGGTCAACGCCGCCGGCGAGTGGTCGCGCAGTTACCAGGGCAATTGGATGGGGATCCCGTCGCCGATCTGCCAGGGTGAGCTTCAACTGGACCTGCTTAAGTCGCTGCTGAGCGATAACGTCGAACATTTTCTCGGCAAGCTGCTGGGGATCCAGACTCAAGTGGCCCATCGCGAATGGACCACGCTGTGCGCTATTTCCAGCACCGCTATCCTGCATCGCGACAAGATGCCGAAGGACGTAGCGAACAGGGTCGTGAAAACCGAGTTCGTGGCCAGCAAAGTGAAGCAGTTGGTCGGCAACTTGAAGGTGGGCTTTCTCAAGGGACGAGCCGGGTTTTTCGCGGGGGAACTCGACAATATCGGCAGCTTCCTGCTCGAGCATACCGTCCAAGTGAGCACCGCCTCGGCCAGAAGCGCCAGCGCACCCGCCACGCCAGGACCGGCCGCCCCCATTGCCGAGCCCGCGCCGCACTATTCATCCACCCCAGCGCCGGATGCAGCCTCAGCACCAATCGAGCCTACTGAGCAGACCCAAAGCTTGGTGACCTGCAAGCAGTGCGGAGAGGTTCATCATCTCACCGGCATGTACGGCCAGTACGGCTACTACGTGAAGTGCGGCCGCTGCAGCACCAACACCTCGATGAAGCAGCCATGCCCCGCCTGTGGCTGGAAGAGCGTTCGCGTGTCCAAGGATGGCCCGGAGTACACCGGCAGCTGTCGGAAATGTGTGCAGCAGTTTCTGGTTTTTCGGCAGGAGTAGGGGGATGACAGCTATCGACCGAGGCTGTGTGAAAATTCACTGGCCGCTACACTTTGCCAAGGCCCGCTGAGGAAATGTGGGTTACAACGTACTGATCTTACCCAGCATTGGTGGACACCGACCTAAGCGATCATTCGAGCCTCAAAGGCCTCTGGGCTGATCATCCCGATGGCACTCTGCCTGGGTTGGTATTGCCTATCATCTTGGGTACTTCGCATCCATCAATTCGGTGGCGCTCTTATTCGGTGGTATCTTCCTCTTCGAGGCGCTGTTACTTGGTTGGGCTGGCCTCAAACGCAAACCGATTCGGTACGTCTATAAGCGTACTGCAAGGCATTTGATTGGCGTCTCACTGGCCGTGTACGCCTTGGCTTACCCGCTCTTGGCCATGACACTCGTTCAGCCCTACCCTTAGACCCCTACGTTTGGGGTGCCTTGTCCGACCACGCTCTTCACGGTCGGGCTCTTCTTCATGTCGACACCAGCCCTTTGGAGGCTTGTAGTGATCCCTCTACTTTGGACGGTGATTGGCAGCTCTGCAGCTCTGCAGCTCTGCAGCTCTGCTGCTTGGCGTAGTGACTGACTTCGCGTTGTTGGGAGCCTGGATGCTTCTCATCACTTACATCATCGTCGGTGAGGTTCAGAAAAGGCGAGCCGCTGCCTAACGCTGCATAAATCCCGCTGAAGCTGCCTGGTAGCCACTGGCGGGCCATCATTTTCCATCCATATGGCATTGCGCCTCTCCTTTAATATTTATTGTTCTTGGCCCTTTTCGGAGGCCAAAACTTTCGACTGTACTTTACCGATACTGGCCATATGGGCAATGAGGTAAGCGGCACTCTTCTCGCCGATATTCAACGCTTTTGCGAGCTCCGCTGCATCAGTTTCCCCGCTCTCTTCCAGATGTCGAAGCGCTTCACCTTCCAAGGTTTCCAGCCACTCCGCAAAAAGTTGGTGCAGCTCAGGGGTAGCGAAAGCCGCCATGTCAGTGGTCCGCTTGATGGTGGTCAACATCTCAGAACACATGCCCATGCACATCTGCATCATCGGGGGCATCTGAGCGCCGCCTTGCTCCCCCTGACCCATTTGCGCCATCATATTTTGCATCATGGCCATAGGACTCGATCCACCCTTGCCCATCATCTTCTTTGCCATGCCCATACCCATTTCCATGGGGCTGCCACCACTATCTTGTTCCTGGGCTTCGGCTTTCGCCTTTTCGTCTTTTTCGCTCATCATTCTCTCCTTCTCATCATGCAGCTGAGATAAAGTCACATTGATGAATTATCGAATGCTAACTTATGTAATATGCTCATCGCTGTCTTCTTTCCGGCGGAAAACAGCGCCATAGTGGAATGGTGGGAATTGCACGATCTTCTCCAACTCAAACCCCACCGGTTCCACAATGTTCTTAACTTGCTCCGGCGACATGCGCATCTCGGTCTTGGGACCACGCGGCTGTCCGAGAATGACAGTCTCCTCGAGTGGGAGCTGGTGCCAGTTAACAATCCCGAGACGACCACCGGGTGTGAGTGCGGCAGCTACACTGCGCGCCATGGCTGCTTTGTCCGGTACGCCGTGGAACGTGTTAGCAATCATGACGAAATCGACGGCTTCCGGCACTAGCTTCGCCAAGTCGCGTGCATCGGCACAGATCCATTGTCGTACGCTCGCACCGACGTGTTCGACTTCGGCCTGCGCCTTTTCCAGCATAGCCCGATCAAGGTCTACGGCGTAGAGCTTGCCCTTGACGAAGGCGGCTAAAGGTGCGGTGAAGTATCCGTCTCCACAGCAAAGGTCCACGACAGTCATGCTGGATCTTATGCCAAGAGATCGAATAACGCCCTCCGGGTTTGGCCAGAGAGTGTGCCACCATCCAGGATCCGGCATAGCCGTTGCAGGGAACATTTGGTCCAACTCCTTTGTTCGGTAACGGACTGTGATTTACTCCTAGACCGTTCTTGACTGTGTTACTGCGCACCAGTTCACCAGTCAATGGTTCGGCAGTACACTAGTGGTGCGCGAAAATATACGATCAAGTACTTAGCAGATCGCTCGCTGGTATGCTCGCTAGGCTCGCACCCCTAAGCTTTGCATCATATCGGACCTCACTGATCGGCTGCTTCTAGTACTACAGTCGTCGTTGCCTTATGGATCCCCCTCCGCTGCCGTGGTGCATTCGGCTTCTGACGTTCTGTGAAGTCGTCTTCTGAAAATGACACGGAGACTTCCTGGATGGCAGGTTTTGCGTAAAGAAATTCCGTAAATTTTCTTATGTGAAAAAACGTACCAAAGATGAATATCACGCAAACTTTTGGCCAACGGTGCGGTGCAACGTTACCCCCGAATCAATCACGCACCAGGTGGGACATGATGTCGAAATTCAGCACAATCTCCGGGAGGTGGCTGCTGTCCCGCGGGGCGATCGGGATACCAGATCCGACATTCGCCGGGAGGCGGAAGGTGACCGTTGGGCACTCCTGAGCTTCGCTCATTCACGGGATAGCCCGTTCCGTAACCGTAACCATCCGCATAAACGGCACAGCCCGACAGGGTGGTTGCGGCAAGCAGTGATGCCGCCATGAATCTTAGTTGTGTCATACGCCTCTCCATTCGAAGTATTGTTTCGTTCCCTGCGAGGCGCGTCGTTTTTGGTGGTGGCCCTGGTGCGGTCACCGGGGCCAGATCAGGTGGTGGCGATCGATCACGAAGTCATGCCGATGCCGGCCGGCAGGATGGTAATGGGGATGGCGGTGGGGCTCCGGTCCCTCCCAGCCTTCATGCTCATGCTGATGGTGGTCATCGTGATAGTGCCGGTGGGTGTGCTCCACGACCTCATGGTCATGCTCGAGCGCCATCGGGTCTCGTGACGGCCAAACACGGATCGCGAGCGCCGTCGACACCAGCGCGATCGTCCCCAGCAGGGCGAAGGTCTCGATCAGGCCCACCCGTGCCCCGAACCAGCCGGCCAGCGGATAGGCCGCCAGCCAGCAGCCGTGCGACAGCGAAAACTGGGCGGCGAACAGCGCCGGGCGATCCTCGGGGTGGCACGATTGCTTGAGCAGGCGTCCGGTGGGCGTCATGACCAGCGAGGCGCCCGCGCCGAGCAAGAACCACAGCACCATCAGGCCGACGAACCCCGGGGCGAACAAGCCAAGGTAGAGACTCAGCGTCATCAGGACGCCGCCCGCGAGCATGAGCGGGCGTTCGCGCACGAGCTCCAGTACCTTCGGCAGCAGCAGGGCCACCAGCATCGAGCCGCCGCCGACCGCCGCAAAGGCCATGGCCACCGCCTGCTCGCCCAGGTCCAGGGCGGAGCGGACATAGACCACGGTGTTGACGATCTGCATGGCCCCGGCGGTCGAGACCACCATGTTCAGGGCCAGCAGCCCCCGCAGCCGGGGTGTCTTCAGGTAGATCCCCATCCCGTGGGAGACCCGGCGCCAGACGCTAGGAGCCTCGTCTTCCGCGTCCTGGGGCGATGGCAGGATCACCGAGACGACCAGGCCGGCCGAGACCAGGAAAGCCAGGCCGTTGAGCAGGAACAGCACATCGAAGCTCATCACCATCAACAGCGCCGCTGCGGCCATGGGGCTGAGCAGGTTCTCGAGGTCATAGGCGAGCCGCGACAGCGATAGCGCCCGGGAGTACTGCCCCTCGTCATCGAGGAGATCCGGGATCGTCGCCTGGAAGACCGGGGTGAAACCCGCCGAGGCGGCATTGAGCAGGAAGATCAGCACATAGATCTGCCAGACCTCAGTCACGAAGGGCAACGCACAGACCACGGACGCTCGCAGCAGGTCCAGGCCGACCAGCAAGGTGCGGCGCGGCAGACGCGAGGCGTAGGCCCCGACCAGCGGCGCGATGCCCACATAGGCCACCATCTTGATCGCGAGTGCTGTGCCCAGCACGATCCCCGCCTGTCCGGCCGCCAGGTCATGGGCCAGCAGCGCCAGGGCGACCGTCGTCAGACCGGTGCCGACGAGGGCAGTGACCTGGGCCAGGAACAAGTGGCGGTAACGACGGTGGCTCAGCACCTGGAGCATGGGGCCTCCTCTAGGCGTGGCTGTCGGTTACAGGTAGCGAACGATCGCCTTGAAGTCTTCGAGTTTCGCGCGCTGGCCCTGTCCCTGATCCTGATCCTGGTCCTGGGGACCGATCGCTTCGTCCAGACAGTGGTCGATATGATCCTGCACAAGGGTCCGCTTGGCCTGCTGGATCGCCTTCTCCACGGCATGTAACTGATGGGCGATGTCCAGGCAGGGCCGCCCGTCCTCGATCATCTGGGTCACGCTCTCCAGGTGTCCTCGGGCGCGACTCAGACGCTTGATGATGTCGGGATGCGACTGGTGGGTATGCGATGTCATGCTCAGTTCCCTGTTGGTGTTCCTATCCCCTTGGGGGGATGCTAGGCTCTCAGCCGCTATCTTGCCAATGCCCCATGAGGAAAAGCCCAGATAGCGCATAACCCCGGTCTTCGCCCTGGTGCTGGTCTACCCGTATGCTCAACCGCCTGTGTCATTGCCTTGGTCACCTGACCCTCCTGCTGCTGATTGTGCAGGGGCTGGTCATGTCCGGATCGGATCGCCACTGGGGTGGTCATGCCACCTTTGATGCCCGGCACCGTCCGGGGCCACCGGCGGGATGGCAGCCCGCTACGCCGAGTCTTTCTTCTTGAACGACCTCCACGGCCGGTCATCGCCGCATGACTGGGGTCGCCCGGCGGGCGACCGTGATTCAATACCTAAACCGTGGAGAGTTTCATGTTTCCCTCATCTATGGGGGCGTGTTCGGCGAGCCTGACAAGGCCCGACACTATGCCCTGACCCTGATCGCGCTGCTGGTGTTGCTCCTGGGAGCCAGCGGCGATGCCCTTGCCCATGCCGTCGCGGAAGGCGACAAGGGCTATATCCAGGAAATCTACGGCATCCACCTGATGTCCTTCATCTACCTCGGCGCCAAGCACATGGTGACGGGGTACGACCATATCCTGTTCCTGCTAGGGGTGATCTTCTTCCTCTATCGGATGCAGCACATTGCCATCTACGTCAGCCTTTCGCCCTGGGTCACTCCACGACGATGCTGCTCGGGGTGGTCTTCAACATCGGCATCAACAGCTACTTCATCGATGCCATCATCGGGCTGTCCGTCGTCTACAAGGCGCTGGACAATCTCGGCGCCTACCAGCGCTGGTTCGGCTTCCAGCCCAATACCAAGGCGGCGACGTTGGTCTTCGGCTTCTTCCACGGCTTCGGCCTCTCCACCAAGATCATCGCGTACGAGATCTCGCCGGACGGCCTGGTCCCCGACCTGCTGGCATTCAACGTCGGCGTGGAGATCGGCCAGCTCCTGGCCCTGGGGGCCATCCTCATCGCGATGGGATTCTGGCGGCGCACCGCCGGCTGCCTGCGCCATGCCTACACCGCCAATGTCGCCATGATGTGCGCCGGCTTCGTACTGATCGGCTATCAGCTCACCGGCCTGTTCACCGCCTGATTTCACCGAGTCCGAGATGTACAACACCGATATGCCTAACCGCGCCGAACTGCCCTCTACCGGGAAGCTGATCCGCTCGACCCTGCTGGCCGCCGTGGCGGCCACCGTCCTGCTGGTGACCGTGATCCTGCCCGCAGAGTACGCCATCGACCCCACCGGAGCGGGTCGCCTCCTGGGGCTGACCGACATGGGGGAGAACAAGCAGCAGCTGGCCGAGGAAGCCGAGCTCGACCGAGCGGCGACACAGGCCGCCACGGAAGAGGCATCGCAACCCGTCGCGGATCACAGGAGGCCCTGGAGGCCTCGGCCGGCTCCACCACCGAGCAGCCGGCGGCCCCCTCGGGTGACGAGGCTAATCCCGTGGCGGTTTCCGAGCCTTTCCAGGAGACGGCGCAGCCCGAGGCTAACCAAGCGATGGCCGGCATCTCCGCCTTCCAGGAAGAGGCCTCAGGAGCGAACGAGGAGACGGCTACCTGGCGCGATGAGGTGAGCTTCATCCTGACGCCGGGCGAGGGCACCGAGTACAAGCTGACCATGGAGGAAGGCGCCGAGGCCAGCTTCGCCTGGGAGACCGAGGGCGGCCCGATCAACTTCGACGCGCATGGCGACGGTGGCGGTAACGCCATCAGTTATGAGAAGGGTCGTGGCGTTCCCGAGGATGAGGGCGACCTGGAAGCGGCCTTCACCGGCAATCACGGCTGGTTCTTTCGGAATCGCAATGACAACGACGTGACCGTTGTGCTGCGCCTCGACGGAAACTACGGCGAGCTGAAACGTATGCTGTGACCCTGGGCAAAGCCCGCATCGTCCCGGCTTGGCGGCCGGGACGATGCGTCTTCCAGCCGGCGACCACAGCGCCAAGACTGCTGTCTTGCCGAGTCTGTGGCCCCAACCTCTATCGTTTCTCCTGTTTCGCCGGGTATTCAGCCCTGGCCTCGTCGCAACATGAAGCCATCATGTAAAGGAAGCTAAGGTTCACTTTAGGTGAATTTGAGGTGGCGAGGTAAGGCAAGCCGTCATGCCCAGATCTAGGGAGGCACCACGACAAAGTCTGACTCGGCCGAAAGCTAACGGCTCGATGCAGAGAAAACGGCTCGCTGAAGGTGTCCATCCACGCCCGCGAGCCGACTTAAGTGCCCTTACTGGCTGACGAGCTTCGCCCGACTCGTGCCATTGCCCAGCGGTTCCACCTGGATCTGCACCGGGATGCGCTCGTGCATCTCCTGCACGTGGGAGATCACGCCGACTCGGCGGCCCAGCGCCTGCAGGCCGTCCAGTGCCTCCATGGCCAGCGCCAGGGATTGCGGATCGAGGCTGCCGAAGCCCTCGTCGATGAACAGCGACTCGATGGTGAGCTCGCCGGAGGCCATGGAGGCGAGCCCCAGGGCCAGGGCCAGCGAGACCAGGAAGGTCTCGCCGCCGGAGAGCGAGTGCACCGAGCGGCGCTCGTCGCCCATGTCGATGTCCACCACCAGCAGGCCCAGGGGGCTGCCGCCGCGCACCAGCCGGTAGCGGCGGGAGAGGCCACTCAGGTGCGCGTTGGCGTGCTCGAGCAGCTGCTCCAGGTTGTAGGCCTGGGCGATGCGCCGGAAGGCCTTGCCGTCGGCGGAGCCGATCAGCTCGCTGATCTGGCCCCAGCGGCGGAACTCGGCCTGAGCGGCCTCCAGCTCGGCCTGGCCGACCTTGCGCCGCTCCCGCTTGCGATCGTCATCGCTCAGCGCGAAGGCGGCCTCGTCGCGGGCCCGCTGGGCCTCGTCCAGGCGCGGGGTCAGCTCGGCCTCGGCCTCTTCCAGCGCCTCCCGGCGGCGGCGCAGTTCCTCGGCCACGGCGTCGCCGAGCAGCGCCTCGTTGCTGTCGTCTTCGCGACTCGCTTCCTCCGTCTCCTCGAGCAGGCCCTGGTCGCGGCGGTGGCGCAGCAGGGCGTCGCGGCGCTCGGCCAGGGTGGCGTCGGCGCGCTGGCGGGCCTGGTCGGCGGCCTCGATGCGCCGCTCCTCATCGCGGGCCGCCTCCTCGGTCTGGGCGAGCAGCCGCGTGAGGGTGGTATCGCTCAGCTCGGGGTGCGCCGCTCGCCAGTCGGCAAGCTCGCGGGTGAGGGTGTCGATCTCCTGGCGCAGCCCCTGCAGCCGCTCGGCCTCGTGCTCGGCCCGCTGGGCGAGGCGCTGCTGCGCCTGCTGGGCCGCGTGCCAGCGCGCCTGGGCCTCGTCGCGTGCCTGGCGGGTCCGCTCCTGGCGGGCGTCGAGATGCTGCTGCCAGGCATCCGGCGAGGCGTGCTCGCCGAGCCGGGCGGCGAGCCCACGGGCAAGCCGCTCGCGCTCTTCCCGCAGCGGCGGCAGCCGCTCGTCCAGCTCGGCCAGCGCCGTGTCGGCGTGCTGCTTCTCGGCCTCCAGGCGCGCCAGGGCGACATGGCCCTCCTGTAGCGCCTGCTCCAGCGGGGCGAGCTCGGCCTCGGCCCGGGCCAGCTCGTCCAGGCGCTGCCGTGCCTGCTGGCGACGGGTCTCGCTCGCCTCGCGCTCGGCCTGCAGCCAGGCGTCGCGCTCGTTCGCCTCGATGGCGGCGAGCTCTTGCTGCAGCGGATGCGCCTCCAGGGCCTCCCGGGCGGCATCGCGCTGCCGCTCGGCCGTCTCGCGATCCTGCCGGTGGCGGGCGAGGGCGGCCTCCACGGCGCGATACTCGCCGAAAAGCACGTCGCGTTGCGTCTGGGCCGTGTCGCGCGCCTCACGGGCTGTGTCGAGCTGGCGGGTTTCCTCCGCCTCCTGGGCCTCGAGCTGGGCGGCCTCCGGCGTGGCCGGCGGGTGCAGCCGCCAGGGGTGGTCGTGGCCGCCGCACACCGGGCAGGGCTCGCCCTCGGCGAGGGCCTCGCGCAGCCGCGCCACGCTCTCGCTGCGCACGGCGCGGCTGCGATCGATCAGCGCGCCGACGCTATCGAGGTGGGCCTGGGCGCGGTCCAGGGCCTGGCGGGCACTCTGGCCCTCGGTCAGCAAGTTGTTCTTGCGGGTCTCATCGTCGCCGAGCCGGAGGAAGAGCTGGCTTAGGTCCTGCTCCGCGCGACCGAGCTCCTGCCAGCGGCTGGCCAGCTCCCCCAGCGCCAGGTGGCGCCGGGCCGCCTGGTCGTGGGCCTGCTGAGCGGCCTGGCGAGCGGCATCGAGGCGAGGGTGAGTGCCCACCAACCGCTCGAGAGTCGCCTGCCAGTCGTCGCGCTGTCGCTGCCGCGCTTGATGGGCCTCACTGGCCTTGCGGTGCTCCCGGGCCAGCCGCTCGGCCTGGGCCTGTTGCCGGGTGCGGGCGGTTTCCAGGTCGGCGAGTTGTTTCTCCTGGGTGGCGAGGCGCTGGGCCTGTTCACGAGCTTCGCGCAGCTCGGGCTCGGCCTCTCGGCGCGCCTCACTGGCCTCGGCCAGGGCGCGCTCGCTGGCCTCGCTGGCCTCGCGGGCCTGTGCCTGGGCGCGCTCGGCGTCGGTGAGCGCTTGCTTCGTCTCGGCGTGGCTCGCCTCCAGGGTGACGATCTCGTCGGGCAGGGCGGCCCGGCGGGCGAGGGCGTGGCGCTGCGGCGCGATCAGCCGGCGCCACTCGCGGTCGGCGCGCGCCTCGCCGAGGGCCTGCCAGTCGGCCTCGGCGCCTTGCTGCTGGGCGAGGCCCTGGCGATAGGCCTCGTGAAGCCGGGCATCGTCGTCGTGCCAGCGGCGTCGGGCCTGAAGCGATGCCGCCTGGCGCTGCAGGTCAGTGAGCGCTTGCTGGGTGGCCTCGGCCGTGCGTTCCAGCTCGGCGCGGGCCTCGGGTTCGGCGGGCCGGTCGTCGGCGAGCCGGGTCTCCAGGGCCTCGACGGCCTTCTTGGCGGCGCTCGCGCGTTGGTAGGCGGCCATGGAGATCGCCGAGTACTCGGCGGTGCCGGTAAGGCGCTCGAGCAGGTCGCTACGCTCGTTGTCGTCGGCCTGGAGGAAGGCGGCGAACTCGCTCTGGGCGAGCAGCACGGCGCGGGTGAACTGGTCGAAGGTGAGCCCCAGGCGCTCCGGCAGCAGGCGGTCGAATTCGCGCTTCTGGGTGGTGAGCAGGCGGTCGTCCTCGAGATCGCGCAGCGACTGCTCGGCTTTCTGCAGCTTGCCGCCGACCTTCTCCCGGGCGCGGCGCACCGCCCAGCGGGCGCGGTAGCGGCGCCCGTCGCGGCCCACGAAGTCGACCTCGGCGTAGCCGCTCGCCGTGCCGCGACGCAGCAGGGTGCGCGGGTCGCTGGTGGTCAGGGTGGAGTCCGGGGTGTCGTCGATCTGGCTGTCGCGGGCCGGCGCCTGGCGAAGCCGCGGCGTGCCGCCGTAGAGCGCCAGGCACAGCGCATCGAGTAGGGTGCTCTTGCCGGCCCCGGTGGGGCCGGTAATGGCGAACAGCCCGGCCTCGCTCAGCGGGGCGGCGGTGAAGTCGAGTTCGAGTGGGCCGGGCAGTGAGGCCAGGTTCTCCAGGCGCAGGGCGAGGATCCTCATGAATGGAGCTCCTTGTCACCTGCCGCGCCGGCATCGTCGCCGTCGAGCACGTCCTGGCAGAGCCGGTCGAAGTCGGCGACCACGTCCGCCTCCGGCGGCTCGCCCCAGCGCGCCGCCCAGGTGCGCTCGAAGAGCCGGCGCGGGCCGAGGCTCTCCAGGTCGACCCGCGCCGGGGCGTTCTCGCCCTCGACCCGGGGCAGGCGGCGCTCGAGGCGCAGCAGGCGCAGCGACTTGCCCTCGAGGGCTGTCTCCACCCGGGCGCGCAGGTCGGGGATCGGGGCCTCGAGCTCGACGCGCACCTCCAGCCAGGGCCAGCGGTCTCTTGAACGCTCCCGCCCCCGAGCATCCGACAGGTCGGGATCGTCCTCGAGCGCCTCGAGCTCGGCCAGCACCTCATCGAGGGGCGCGGGGCCGACGCGATGCATGGCCACCGGGCGGGGCACCGGCAGCGCCTCGGTGGCGACCAGGGCCTCGCCGTCGAGGAGGACCTCCACCACCTGATGGGGATAGCTGACCTCGCTGAAGTCCAGCGGCAGGGGGCTGCCGCTGTAGCGGATGCGCTCCTCGCCGACCTTTTGCGCCCGGTGCAGGTGGCCCAGCGCCACGTAGGCGACGTCGTCCGGGAAGAGGGCGGCGGAGATCGACTCCTCGCCGCCGATCACGATGGGCCGTTCGCTGGCCTCGGAGACCGCCGCGCCGTGCAGGTGGGCGTGGCTCATCGCCACCAGCGCCTGGCCGGGTTCGCGCCGGGCACGGGCGGCCTCGATCAGCTGGGTATGCACGCGGCCGATGCCGGCGACGTAGTCGTTGGGCGCATCAGCATCGCTTTCTCGGGGCGCGCCGGTGACCTCGGCGGGGCGCAGGAAGGGCAGTGCCAGGCACCAGGCGCGGGTCGCGCCCTCGGCGTCGGTGAGCGGGACCAGCAGGCGCTCGGCGTCGAGGGAGCCGTCGTCCAGCCAGCGGACCCGGCCCATGGCGTGGGTGTTGAGCCGGCGCATCAGCGGGGCGGGCAGCTCGACGCGGTTGCCGCTGTCGTGGTTGCCGGCGATCAGCACGATCTGAAGGTCCGGCAGCCGCTCGTGGGCGTCGACGATGAAGTCGTAGAGCAGCGCCTGGGCGGCCAGCGACGGGTTGACCACGTCGAAGATATCGCCGGCTACCAGCAGGGCATCGGCCCGGCGCGCCACCAGGGTGTCGAGCAGCCAGTCGAGGAAGGCGCGGTGCTCGACGTGGCGCTCCTGGCCGTGGAAGCTCTGGCCCAGGTGCCAGTCGGCGGTGTGGATCAGTCTCAAGGTCGGCTCCCCGGTGGTCCGTCGCGCGGCAAAGGCCGTAGTCTAACCCGAGCGACGCCGACACTTCAGGGAGCCCCGATGCCCGATACCGCCTTGCACGACTGGAACCTCGCCCCGAGAGAGGCCATCGCGCTGCAGAAGCGCCTGGCGGGGCGCGTGGAGCGCGAGGATCGCCTCGAATCGGTGCGCCACCTCGCCGGCGTGGACATCGGCTTCGAGCAGGAGGGGGCGATCACCCGGGCGGCGGTGGTGGTGCTGGCCTGGCCGCCGGTCGCCGAGGGCGCCTTCACGGTGGTGGAGCGGGTGGTGCATCGCGAACCGACCCGCATGCCCTACGTGCCGGGGCTGCTGTCGTTTCGCGAGGTGCCGGCGGCACTCGGCGCCTTCGAGAAGCTCAGCATCCGGCCGCAGCTCGCCATGGTCGACGGCCAGGGCATCGCCCATCCGCGGCGGATCGGGATTGCCAGCCACCTGGGGCTGTGGCTCGACCTGCCGACCATCGGGGTGGCCAAGTCGCGGCTCTGCGGTCGCCACGGCGAGCCGGGCCCCGTGCGGGGCGACTGGACGCCGCTGGTCGACGGCCCGGACGACGAGGTGATCGGCGCGGTGCTGCGCTCGCGGGCGAAGGTGAAGCCGGTCTTCGTCTCGCCTGGGCACCGGGTGTCGCTGGCCACCGCGCTCGACTGGGTGGTCCGCTGCCTGGGGCGCACCAAGCTGCCGGAGCCGACGCGGCTGGCCGATCGGCTGGCGTCGCGGCGGGGGGCGTGATGGCTTGCTATCGCGGCGATTACATGAGCACGAGCCAGCCACCGACGGCCACCAGTGCCAGGCCGAATCCATTGGCCAACTGCCGCCAGGGGGCGATCACTTTTTCCAGCAGGATGATCAGCGTAATCAGGGCCATCCATGCCAGGCTCATCACCCCGCCGACGAACATCAGGGCCATCAACACCCAGCAGCAGCCGGCGCAATAGAGGCCGAGCAGGAAGCCGCCGCCCACGGCGCGGTGCGGCGTCTGCGGGAATCCTTCCGCGACCATGCCCAATGGGCTGCGGCAACGACGCAGGCAGGCGTGTTTCCATGGCGTCCACTGGAAGGCGCCTGCGGCCACCAGCAGCAGGCCGGCAAGGACGTTGCCCTCCAGTGCCTGGGCCGGCGTCAACAGTCCCAGTGCATGGAGGCCCCACTGGGTGGTGGTGGCCAGCGCCGCATAACCCGCCCAGGCGAGCAGATAACCGAGCGTGAACAGGTAGGGCAGCGTTGCCCCTGTGTTGTCCTGTGGCCGTGCGGCGACGAACATCAGGATGCCCGGTGCCGCCCCTGGCAACATCATCCCGACCATCATCACCATCCACATGCTCAAGGTGGCCCAGGGCCGGAAGGGCATCGGGCCCTCCATGGCCGGCATGCCCCCGGCCATGCGTATCAGAAACCACCAGCTCAGCACGATGGCCAGGGTCAGGCAGCCGATCAGCACGGCGCGTTCATGGCGAAGCGGTTGCAGGGAAAAGGCAAGCATTTCACGCTCCTCCGTTTTCCTCAAGCCGCCTGGTACTGGAAGGGAGAGTAGAAGGCGGTGCGCCCGCTGAAGCTCCAGTCCAGACCATAGCCGCGGTGCGAGACGTGTTCCGATTGCGCCACCGTACCGGGATTACCCGGCGCCACGGCGACGGGATGGCCGTGTAGAGTGACCTCCTCGCCGTTCTGTCCGGCGATGGCAGTCAGCGAAGCGCTGGCCTTATCGCCCACCTCGAGTCGGTGATGCCGGCCGTCGATGTCATAGCGCATCGGCACGGACTCGACACCCCGGATATCACCGACGAAGCCAGCCAGGGTGGCCGGATGCCCGCCGGCGGAACCACCGAAGATCGCGACCAGGGCATCATGCTGCTGCTGGCTGGCGCGGGCGTCGATATAAACCGCCACCTGCCAGTCGCCGGCGGTCATGTTACCCGGGGTGTGCAGGGCCATGGCCAGGTTCAGCCCGTCAAGGGAGAGGGTGTCCATGTTTCCGCGATCGATATGCCATGCCACCAGGGCGTCGCAGGTGCCTTCGGTGGGATCTCCGCCGAAGAGGCAGGGACATGCCCCCTTGCAGGTGCAGGCTTCGAAGTAGGTGCCCTCGACTCGCCATTGCGTTGTCATGATAGAGCCTCCTCATCTGTCGGCAGGGATGGCCGGCATCGGCTGATGCCGTGTCCCTCAGGTATAGCGCTCTTGCAGGAGGTCGCTGCCGAAAGACGATGAGAATTCCATGAGAATCGAGGTAGGACGACGGCTGGATGAGCTTGCGTTAGTCTGAAGGCAAGACATCACGCGGAACGGACCCATGGCTGGCCTGGAACATGCTTTCTCGGGCCCCGACGATATGTTGGTGGGCCGGGAAACCGAACTTGCCCACCTGGCGACCCTGCTGGACGAGACGGGGCCGGCCGTGATGTGGGTGCAGGGCGTTGCCGGCATCGGCAAGAGCACGCTGCTGGGCCGTTTCATGCGTGATGCCGCGCGGGGCGGCGCACGCGGCCTGTGGTTGAACGGACGGGAGGTCGAGCCGACGCCCGAGGGGTTTCTGACCGCCCTGGGTGAGGCGGCACAGACCCGCCTCGACCAGCCGCGTGATCTGGCCGAGCTTGTGCACGTTCAGCAGCGCGCGCCGCTGGTCATTGTCGTGGATGCCGCCGAGTCGCTGCGGCTGCTGGATACCTGGCTACGCGACTGCCTGGTACCGCAGTTGCCCCGGGGAGCACGACTGCTGCTCGCTGGGCGTCATTGGCCGGCAACGGGCTGGCTAGACGGGCTGACGGGGCGAGAGGTCCGTGTGTTGTCGTTGGGCCCTCTGACCATGTCCTCTGCGCTGCAGCTACTGGAAAGGCGGGGTTTTCCCGGGGTTCAGGCGGCAGCTCTGGCCAGGCGGCTGCACGGCAACCCTCTGGCGATCCAGCTGGCCGCCGCGACATTGCCCGCCCGCCCCGACTTCCGGCTGCCGGAGGCCTCCCTGCAGCACCTCATGGATGCCCTCACCGATCTCTACCTGGCGGATATCTCCGACCCCCTCCTGCGGCGCCTGCTGGAGGGCGCCAGCGTCATACGCCGCATCACCGAACCGCTGTTGCAGGCGATGTTTCCCGGCATTTCGTCCGATGATGCCTATGCTCGCCTGCGGACGCTCGATCTCATCGAGGCCCTGCCAGACGGGCTGGTGTTGCATGAGGTGGTGAGCGAGGCGCTGAAGCGCAGCCTGCTGGCACGTGACCCGCGGCGCCATAGCCATTATCGGCGGCGGGCCTGGCAGGCGTTGGTGGCACAGAGCACCACATCGGGACGCAGCGAGCTATGGCGCTACACCGCCGATCTGCTCTATCTGATCGAGAATCCCGTGGTGCGAGAGGCTTTCTTCCCCTCCAATCGGCCCGAACTGGTCGTCGAGCCGGCACGCTCGGATGATGCTGCCAGCCTGCATGCCGTCCTCGCCCGCCATGAAGGCCCCGAGGGCGCCCATGCCCTTTGGCGCTGGTGGCAAGTGATGCCCGAGGCCTTCCTGGTGGTGCGCGATGCCGTCGGTCGATGCCAGGGCTTCTGTTGTCGTTTTGATTCACAGCAAGCCCCGCCTGGCTGCCTGGCCGACGATCCGGTCACCGCCGCCTGGGGGCGGGCGCTCAGAGACTCGCCCTTGCCCGACGGGCAACGCGCGCTGTTCATCCGCCGTTGGCTGGGCCACGACGACGGTGAATGCCCGGGCGAGGTTCAGGCCGCGTGTTGGCTGGCACTCAAGCGGGATTACATGGAGATGCGCCCGGCATTGCGTCGCGCCTACCTGGTGCTTGCCGATCCCGCTCCCTATTCGGCCGTGGCCAAGACGCTCGGCTTTCAGCCTCTGGCGCACACCGTGCCCGTGGATGGCCTCGAGCATACCTCGGCGGTACTCGATTTCGGGCCGCGTTCGGTGGATGGCTGGCTGGCCCGGCTGGCGGCGGGCGAGCTGGGCTTGCAGGATGACACCGCATGGCTGGATCGGCAGGCGCATGAACTGGTTCGACGGGATCGGCGCGTTGCGCTGACGCCGTTGGAGTTCGGCGTACTCGTCTACCTGGTCGACCATGACGGCGAGGCGGTATCCCGTACGCGGCTTCTGGAAGCGGTATGGGGAAGCGACTACCAGGGCTGGAGCAACAAGGTGGACGCCGTGGTGGTGGGGGTACGGCGAAAGCTGGGCGAGGAGGCAAGCTGTATCGAGACGGTGACGGGTGTAGGCTATCGGTTCTTGTCCACCGGCATCAGCCAGAGCGAGTGCGCCCGACCATGAGAGCACCCCCCGATCCCCTTGCCGCCACCCGTACCTGGGTGAAGACCTTCGTGGTCGCCCGCGACGTCTGCCCCTTCGCCGGCCGTGAGGTCGCCCGCGATACCGTCCGCTATGTGGCGGTGCCTGCCGACGACCCCGAGGCGGCGCTGCTGGCGCTGTTCGATGAGTGCCGCCACCTGGACGAGACGCCCGACGTGGAGACGACCCTGCTGGTGCTCACCGAGGGGCTCGAGGCCTTCGACGACTATCTGGACCTGCTGGAGATCGCCGAGACGCTGCTGGCCGATCAGGGCTTTGATGGCACCTTCCAGCTGGCGAGCTTCCACCCGGACTACGTCTTCGCCGACGCCGAGCCCGACGATCCCGCCAACTTCACCAACCGCTCGCCCTATCCGATGTGGCACCTGCTGCGCGAGGCGGGCCTGGAGCGGGCCCTCGAGCATCATCCCGACCCCGAGGGCATTCCCGCGCGCAACGTCGAGGCGATGCGTGCGCTGGGCTTTGAGGCGCTCGCCGAGGCGCTGGCCAGGCTGCGCGGCTAGGCTCCCTCCACCCGCCGCTAGACAGGGCCTCTCTAGACGATATCCAGCGCTGTCTTGCGGCTCGGCGCCGGGAAGGTGGCGTCGAGGCGCGCCAGGCTCGCCTCGTCCAGCTCGACCGCCAGCGCGGCCGCATTCTGTTCCACGTGGTCGAGGCCGGTGGCCTTGGGAATGGCGATCACGTCGCGCCGGGTGTCGCCACCGTTCGCGGCGACGGGGCGGATCGCCCAGGCCAGCAGCAGCTGGGCCGGGGTGATGCCGAGCGCCGCGGCAATGTCCGTTACCTCGGGGTGAGTGAGCAGGTCGCGTCGCAGGCTGCCGGCCTGGGCCAGCGGGCAGTAGGCCATGGTGGGGATGCCCTGCTTGCGCTGCCAGGGCAGCAGCGAGTGCTCGATGCCCCGCGAGCCCAGGTGGTAGAGCACCTGGTTGACCGCGCAGGCGTCGCCGTCGGGCAGGCTCTGGAGCGAAGCCATCTCGTCGACGTCGAAGTTCGAGACCCCGAAGCGACGGATCTTGCCCGCCTCGCGCAGCCGCTCGAAGGCCTCCAGGGTCTCCTCCAGCGGGATATTGCCCGGCCAGTGCAGCAGGTAGAGGTCGAGATGGTCGGTGCGAAGGCGCTTGAGGCTCGCCTCGCAGGCGGCGATGGCGCTGTCGCGCCCGGCGTTCCAGGGATAGACCTTGGAGACCAGGAAGGCCTCGTCGCGGCGTCCCTTGAGGGCCTCGCCCACCACCTCCTCGGCGCCGCCGTCGCCGTACATCTCGGCGGTGTCGATCAGGGTGAGGCCGAGCGCCAGGCCATGCTGCAGGGCATGCACCTCGTCCTTGCGCGGGGCCAGGCCCTCGCCCAGGTACCAGGTGCCCTGGCCGATGGCCGGCAGGTCGATGGCCGGCTCATGGGCGGTGGCGGCGAGTCGCACGCTGGGCGGTGTCGGCATGGGGATCTCCTGTCCTGATATAGGTGGAAATGTTTTTCATGAAGTCTGGCCGTTGTCTGCCTCCGATGCAATCGAGCTTGCCTCAGGAGGTGGGCATCCCCATGGTGTATGGTGAAGAGGCAGCAAGTTACCCCTGACAACGAGAAGGAGTCGATATGAGCTTTCATAAATCCGGCAGCGCCGTCTGGCAGGGCGGCCTCAAGGACGGCAAGGGGACGGTGTCTACCCAGAGTGGCGCGATCCAGGATGCCCCCTACAGCTTTGCCAAGCGCTTCGAGGGCGAGGCGGGCTCCAACCCCGAGGAGCTGATCGGTGCCGCCCATGCCAGCTGCTACTCCATGGCCCTGTCACTGATCCTGGGCGAGGCCGGCATGACCGCCGAGCGCATCGCCACCGAGGCCAAGGTCTCCCTGGAGGAGGTCGAGGGCGGTTTCGCCATCTCCGCCATCCACCTCGACACCGTGGCGAAGATCCCGGGCGCCGACGAGGCGGCCTTCCAGGATGCGGCCGACCAGGCCAAGGAAGGGTGCCCCGTCTCGAAGCTGTTCAACGCCGAGATCAGCCTGTCGGCAAAGCTGGAAAACTGAGCCAGGCGCCGGCCTGATCGGCAGGGTCGGTCTCATCGCGCCGGGGCCACCGTGAGGTGGCCCCGGCGATTTGTGTCGAGCGACTGCTTTACCCGGGCACTGCACCTGTCCCGGGTCGAGCTACGCCGAGGGGATGCCGCGCTGGGCGGCCTCCACCAGGGCACGGATCAGGCGCTGCTGGGGGCGGTTGAAGATCAGCCACTCGGGGTGCCACTGCACGCCGATCAGGAAGTCGTGCTCACGGGACTCGATGCCCTGCACCAGGCCGTCGCGGTCCCGGGCGACGATCTCGATCCCCCTGCCGGTCTTCTGCACGGCCTGGTGGTGGAGGCTGTTGATGCGACACCAGGTGACCTCGAGGATGCGGTAGAGCTGGCTGTCGGCAACGATGTCCACGGTCTTGCGCGGCAACACGGTGCGGCGGCGCTTGAGCCCCTCGTGGGTGGTGTAGATATCCGGGTCGAGGGTGCCGCCCAGGTGCACGTTGATCAGCTGGGCGCCCCGGCAGATCCCGAGCGTCGGCGTGCCCTGGGGGATGAAACGCTCCAGCAGCTCGAGCTCGAGCTCGTCGCGCTGCGGGTCGACGCGCACGTCCAGGCGCACCTCATCGTCGTAGAGATGTGCCTGGATATCATCGCCGCCGCCGATGATCAGGCCGTCGAGGTGTTCGGGGACGGGGCGGGAGGGCGACAGGCGATGTGGCCGGCCGCCGTGGCGCCACACGGCGAACCAGTCGAACCACCAGGCGATCCGGCTCTTGGCATCGGAGGTGGTGATGCCGATCAGCGGGCGAGGCGGGAGACTCATCGTGCGGCGATCCAGCGACGCAGGCGGATCAGCAGTCGGCGGGGCGCCGAGGGCCGGTGGCGGGCGAGAAACTGGGCGCTGCGTTCGGCCAGGGTCCCGGGAGTGGCGGCCAGCCGCTCGACCTCGAGCCAGCGGTTCCACTCGGTGACCGCCCCCCAGCCCGGCTCCGAGAGCTGGGCGTTGGGCAGGCGGTAGTGGAAGGTCGGTCGCGCCTTGACCAGCCGGTTCTGCAGCAGCTCATGGGGAAAGTCGGGCGCGAGATGGGCGAACGGCGGCAACATGTCCAGCTCCCGGTTGCGGGTCGGGTTGTCCTCCAGGTAGTCGGCGATCAGCGTCTCGAGATCCGGGGCATAGTCCGGGTCGAGAATCTTGAGGGCGTAGGCGCGGGGGAAGGGGTTGGCGTGGGGCAGCACCTCCCGGGTGATGTCCACGTGGATCTGCTCGCGCAGCCAGGCGGCGGTGAGCAGGTAGGCGCGCAGGTGGGCCAGCAGGCTCTCGACCTCGAGGCTCGGCACCTCGGGGTTCAAGTGCAGGCCGAAGCCGTAGAGCAGACTCGCGTCGCTGCCCTTGGCGCCGTGCTGGCGCAGCGCCTCGAATAGCGCATCCAGCTCGTCCAGCTCGTCCCAGGGCACCGGCGGACAGACGATCTCGGTGGGCACCAGGCCCGTCACCATGTCGCCGATCATCTCGCGGGTGCGGGTGTGGAACTCCCGGCGCATGCGCTCCCACTCGCTGTCGATGGCGGCCTCGGCGGCCATCATCTCCTGGTCGGGGTGAGCGTACTGGGTGTCGAGCTCGATGCCGAACGCCCCCCAGCGGCCGCCGACGACCTTGAGCCGATGGGGGCTCAATACCTCGATCTCGCCGCCGAACAGTGACTGCACCAGCTCGGCCGTGCGCTGAGGGGGCAGGCCGGCGAACTCGATCTCCACCCCGACGCGCCGCGTCTCACCGTCGGCATTGCGGGGTTCGGGTGGCGGTTGCGGCGTCATGTCGGCATCCTGTAGGCCATGGTGTCGGCAGCCTAACATACTGCCTCAAGAATCACGGACGCGACGCCTGTCGCGTTCCAACGCGAGTGGAGAGGGAATCTTGCCTGTAGCGCACCGCATGTACGTTGGCTTTCGCGGCCTGCTGGTCTGGCTGCTGCTGTCGGTACTGCTACTGCCGGCGGTCGCGTCGGCCCAGACCCTGCCGCTGTCCGGCCTGACCAACGGCGGCGAGTCGACCAAGATCCACGACCCCGAGGCCTTCCAGGCCTCGCTCGACGAGGTGATCGCCACCCTGGAGAATGCCGAGCAGCGCCAGGCACTGCTCGAGAACCTGCGCCAGCTCCAGCAGGCCAACGATGCGGCTACCGACCAGGGCGGCCTGACCCGCCCCCAGGGGCTGCTCGGGGCGCTGGCGGAGACCATCACCGAGCTCGGCGAGCAGGCCGACTCCGGCCAGTCGCCGGTGGACGAGTGGCGACGCCAGCTGCGCCAGGGCTGGAGCGACCTGGCGGATCTGGTGGTCCAGACCGGCAACGCGGAGCTGTTGCGCTTCGTGATCGAGTTCGCCGTGCTGCTGGCGATCTGGGTCGGCCTGCTGGTGATCCTGATCGGCCTCGGGCGACAGCTGGCCCGGCGCCGTGGCTGGCCGCTGGACCTGCCCCGGGAGCCGCGAGGCGGGTTGCTGATGATCCACTTTCTGCGCCGCATGCTGCCCTGGGCGCTGGCCTTCCTGCTGGTGCTGGGCATCGGCCAGCTGGTGCCGCCGAGCGCCGGACGCACCGCGACCCTGGTGATCGCCTACGTGGCGCTGTGCGGGCGTACCCTGTCGGTGGTGGTGGAGACGGTGATCTCGGTATTCACCAGCGGCCACCGCTTCACGGCGGTGCAGATCCTGCAGCACCAGAGCCTGCGCACGCTGTTCGTCATCGGCGCGCTGATCGCGCTGGGCGACGCCTTCAACTCGTCGCGGCTCTCGGGGATCATCGGCACCGATCTGGCCAGCCTGATGTCGATCCTCTCCAACATGCTGGCGGCGCTGATCAGCGCGCGCTTCATCGTGCGCTTCAAGCGCCCCATCCAGCACCTGATCCGCAATCGGCCCTACGCCCTGCGCCGCGACCGGGGTAGCATCGGCGAGGTGATGCGGCTGGTCGGCGGCCTGTGGCACGTGCCCGCCATGCTGCTGGTGGGCGGCTCCCTGCTGGCCATCTTCATCACCGTGGGCGACGTGGGGACGGCGCTGGCGCGCTCGATCATCTCGGCCTCGCTGCTGGTGCTGACCCTGGTGGTGACCGGCCTGATCCGTCGCCACGGCCAGCGCCGCTCCAAGCGGCGCCGCATGAGCGATTATCGCCGGCGCCTGGAGCGCTTCGGCTACGCGCTGTCCCATGTGCTGGCCTGGATCGCCTTCGCCGAACTTTCGCTGCAGGTGTGGGGTGCCTCGCTGATCGGCATCGGTCAGCAGGGGGTGGCCAGCGTGCGCATCGGCCAGGCCCTGCTGGCCATCGGTTTCACCCTGCTGTTGGCCTGGCTGACCTGGATCTTCGCCGACACCGCCATCCAGCGCGCGCTGACCAGCCCCGCCCGTGCCCGCGGGCGGCGCGTCAACCTGGCCCGCGCCCAGACGATCACGCCGATGATCCGCAACATCATCTTCGCCACCATCGTGATCATCGCCACCATCGTCGGCCTGGCCAATCTCGGCGTGAACGTCACGCCGCTGCTGGCCGGTGCCGGTGTGATCGGCCTGGCCATCGGTTTCGGCGCCCAGACCCTGGTGCAGGACCTGATCACCGGCATCTTCATCCTCATTGAGGATTCGCTGGCGGTGGACGACTTCGTCAAGATCAACGGCCACATGGGCACCGTCGAGGGGCTGACCCTGCGCACCGTGCGCCTGCGCGACCTGGACGGCATCGTGCATATCATCACCTTCAGCCGCATCGAGTCGATCCACAACATGTCGCGCCAGTTCGGCATCGCCCTGATGCGCATCCGCATCCCCTTCGACATGAAGATCGACGACGCCACCACGCTGATCCAGGAGACGGCCCAGCAGTTGCGCCAGGACCCGATGATGCGCCACCACATCTGGTCGCCCCTGGAGATGCAGGGCATCGACAGCTTCCAGGACGGCTGCGCCATCCTGCGCATGCGCTTTCGCACCGCGCCGGAGATGCAGTGGGACGTGGCACGCGCCTACAACTTGCTGCTTAAGCAGCGGATGGAGGCCCAGGCCATCGACCTCGGCGTCCCACGGCTCAGCGTCAGCATGGAGGGCCAGGGCGGCGGCCGCCTGGACGGCACCGGCGAGGGCGCCGAGGGGCGCGACGCCAGCGGTCGTCGACCCGGCGAGGCGGGGGCCGCCGACCCCGCGGGCGACACCAATGCCCGGGGCGCCGCCCCGGATCCGGGGTAAGCGCGCGTGGCGACCCATCGGGTCTCGGTGGAACGGCGCGACAGCCTGCACCTGCGGATCTCCCGGGTGCTGCGCGAGGAGAGCTCGCACCGGCTCGACGCCTACCTCTTCGTGCCGGTCGAGCTCGGCCTCAACGCCCATGTGCTGTCGGAAGAGGCGTTCTACCACGGCGCGATCCACGTCAAGCGTACCTACTACAGCGACCGTCACCGGCTGCCGCTGGTGATGAGCCGCCTCGCCGGCAAGCGCCTCGATGCCGACCAGTACCGCCTGGGGCTGAGCCTCTACGCCTACCAGTACGTGGTGGCGCTGGAGCGCTCGACCCAGACGCTGCTGGAGCTGTCGCGTCGTGCCCAAAGGGCGGAGAAACGAGGTGACGACAAGGCCGCGAAGGGGCCGGCGCCCGCCCGGAGTAGCACGGCACAGGACGACGAGGAGGTCGAACAGCTGCGCACCCAACTCGAGGAGACCGCCGACCTGGCTCGGGGTATCCTCAGGCGGCTGCGCCGTCAGGAACCCGGCGACGAGAGCCTGCACCGCTACTACGCCAACATCGACAACTACCTCTCCTGGTTCACCGAGCAGAACCTGCTGGCGCTGATCGCCCACCTGCCGCGGGGCAACGACTATCGCGCGATCCGCGAGCGCCTGCTGACAATCTGCCGCGATGAGATCGAGCATCGCCGGGCCCGGGAGTACAACTCCGAGCGGGTGACCCGGGACCCCACCCGGATGTCCAACAAGATGCGCCTGCTGAGGCGGCTGATCGAGCATCCCGTGACCCTCAAGCAGCGCAGCCAGGAGCTGGGCGGTGGCGAGCAGAAGGCGGTGAAGGCCTTCGCCACGGCGGTGGTGATGAGCTTCGTCTCCCTGGGCCTGCTGCAGGCCCGCGAGTCCCTGGGCGACATCACCGCGCTGTTCGTACTGACCCTGGCGGTGATCTATGCGCTGCGCGAAGTGTTCAAGGATGACCTGCGTATCACCCTGTGGCGCTGGCTGCGCCGGGGCCGTCCCAAGTGGCGGCGCCAGTACCTGGATCCCACCAGCAATATCGTCCTGGGTCGCCAGCTCGAGTGGTTTGACTACCAGCGCTATTTGCGACTCGACGAGGAGATCCGCCGGGTGCGCAAGCGCAACATGGCCCAGCGCGAGGAAGTGGTGCTGCACTACCGCTCGAGTTCACGGATGTCGCCGACCCGCTTCCTCAGCGGCTATGACCGCACCCGCGAGGTCCTGACCCTGGACCTCGCGCCCCTGGCGCGCCTGATGGACAAGGGCAGCCACCACGTCTATCGGCTCGAGGAGAAGGGGCAGGTGGTGCGCGAGCCGGTGGAGAAGCGCCACCTGATCAACCTGGTGATCCGCGAGGTGGAGGGCAACGGCACGCCGCTGCTGCAGCGCTGGAAGATCGTCATGAGCCGCTCGAAGATCGTCGACGTCGAGCTGGTGCACGAGGAGGGGCCGGGGCAAAAGACCAAGCCAGGCGGCTGAGCCGCTGCGTATTGAGGCCAGATCCATCCCTCCATCAGCTCTCCTCATGCATTAATCGGGTGGGGTGGGGGCTTCGATGGGCCCTCTACCTTGATCGCTGACTGGGCTGAAAAGGTCGTGCTACAACGCCTCCTCCAGGAGCATGGCGAGTCGCTTGTGGTGCAGGGCATCGGCGGCCGCGTCGTAGGAAGGGGCGTCCTTGGCGGTGAAGCCGT
Source organism: Halomonas urmiana (assembly GCF_005780185.1). Taxonomy (GTDB): domain Bacteria; phylum Pseudomonadota; class Gammaproteobacteria; order Pseudomonadales; family Halomonadaceae; genus Halomonas; species Halomonas urmiana. The sequence continues at coordinate 109,692 of NZ_VBUI01000007.1, forward strand.
GGGCCGCGCCCTTGTAGAGTTCCGTGGTGAAGTGCACGCCGGCGTGGGCCAGTGCCTCGTCCATGCGGGCGATCTGCTCGGGTGGCAGCAGCGCATCCTGGTCGGCATGGCCGAAATAGACCCGCGCCTCGATGGTATCGACCCCATGTACGGGACTGTCGGGGTCGTCCGCCTCTGCCAGGCGAGCCGAGTGAAAGCCGGCCACGGCGGCTACGTGGCGAGGGTGCTGTGCCGCCATGCGCAGTGCAAAGGCGCCGGTCATGCAGTAGCCGACCACGCCCACCTTGCCGTGCGCGAACTCGGCTTCATTATCGAGGTAGCTCAGCAGGGCGGCGAAGTCTCGGGTCTGGGCCTCGGGTGTCAGGCGGGCGGCATACTCGAGCAGGGTCGGCCGCACATCCGGGTCGCGAAAGGACTTTCCTTTCGGTACCACGGTACCCGCTGCGTCGCGGTAGTAGAGGTTGGGCATCAGCACGGCGTAGCCGTTGTCCGCGATCCGCTGGGCCTTCTCGTGATAGCAGGGGCGCAGGCTACCGATATCAGTGAACAGCACCACCGCCGGCAGCGGGCCGGCGGCATTATCGGGCGTGACGATATAGGCGTCGATGCTGCCGTCGGCGGCGGGTATGTCGATGGCACGAGACATGAGCAGGCTCCGACGTTTCCAGAGTGAGTGACGAAAGCATAGTGGCTGTCACTAGTCGTGCAGGGTCTCTGGGCTCAGGTTCTCGGGCCCGAAGGAGTCTGGCAGCAGCGCCTCCATGTCGTAGTCGCGCAGCAGCGTGCCGCGGGCGTCGACCACCCGGATGCGCGTCGCGGGGGTGGCGAACTCGCGGATGCGCTGGCGGCAGTCGCCGCAGGGCGTGCAGAGATGCTCTCCCGGGCCGATCACGTAGACCTCGCGCAGCTCGCGCTCGCCGGCGCTGACCAGGGCGGCGATGGCCGAGGCCTCGGCGCAGAGCCCCTTGTAGTGGGCGACCTCGACGTTGGCGCCGGCGTAGCGCCTGCCGCTCTCGCCGATCACCAGCGCGCCCACCGGATGGTGCGAGTAGGGCGCATAGGCGCGCTCGCGCACGTCGATCAGCGCCGCGACGATTTCCTGTGGAATGGCGTCAGGCGTCATGGGCTCGCTCATGCCTCGTCCTCCCGGAGCGCGTCGTCGCGCAGCACGCTCTCCAGGGCGATCTCCATCATCTCGTCGAAGGTGCTCTGACGCTCGGCGCTGGAGAGCGAATCGCCCTTGAGGATGTGGTCGGAGACCGTGCAGATGGTGGCGGCCCGGGCGCCGAACTCGGCGGCCACGCCATACAGGCCGGCGGCCTCCATCTCCACGCCGACGATGCCGTAGCGCTTGAGCAGCGCGGCGGTCTCGGGGCGCGGGTCGTAGAAGAGATCCGCCGAGAAGAGGTTGCCCACCTTCACCGCGACGCCCAGCGCCGCGGCCGCATCCGCCGCATGGCGGGTCAGATCGAAGTCGGCGATGGCGGCGAAGTCCATGCCGGCGAAACGCGTGCGATTGACCCCGGAATCGGTACAGGCGCCGAGGCCGATCACCACGTCGCGCACCGCCACGTCGTCGCGCACCGCCCCGCAGGAGCCGACCCGGATCAGCCGTGTCACATCGTACTCAGTGATCAGCTCCTTGGCGTAGATCGAGACCGACGGGATGCCCATGCCGTGGCCCATCACCGAGATCGGCCGGCCCTTGTAGGTGCCGGTGTAGCCGGACATGCTGCGCACCGTGTTCACCTCGCGCGCCTGTTCGAGGAAGGTCTCGGCGATGTAGCGGGCGCGCAGCGGATCGCCGGGCATCAGCACGGTATCGGCGAAGTCGCCGCGTTCGGCGTTGATATGGGGCGTGGCCATCACCAGGCTCCTGTGTCAGCGGGTGAGAGGAAGCGCTCGCCATCGTCCATGGGCGGCAGGCCCAGGTACACCGCCAGGCTCTGGCCGATATCGGCGAAGCTCGCTCGGGCGCCCAGCGAGCCGGGGGCGAGCCCGGCGCCGAGCGCCAGCACCGGGATGTGCTCGCGGGTGTGGTCGGTGCCGGTCCAGGTGGGATCGCAGCCGTGGTCGGCGGTGAGGATCAGCAGGTCGTCGTCGCGCAGCCTCTCGAGCATCTCGGGCAGCCGGGCGTCGAAGGCCTCCAGCGCGGCGGCGTAGCCCGCCACGTCGCGGCGGTGGCCGTAGAGCATGTCGAAGTCGACGAAGTTAGTCATGATCAGCGAGCGCTCGCCGGCCTCATCGAGGGCGGCGAGCGTGGCGTCCATCAGGGCATCATGGCCGCTCGCCTTGCGCGTTTGCGTGATCCCGCAGTGGGCATAGATGTCGGCGATCTTGCCGATGGCGATCACCGTGCCGCCGGCCTCAAAAAGCCGCTGCAGCACCGTGGGGGCGGGCGGCTCGACGCTGTAGTCGCGGCGGTTGGCGGTGCGGGCGAAGGTCGTCGCGTCCTTGCCCGTGAAAGGCCGCGCGATCACCCGCCCGATGTTGTAGGGCTCGAGCAGTCGTCTTGCGATCTCGCAGAGCTCATAGAGCCGCTCGAGGCCGAAGGCCTCCTCGTGGGCAGCGATCTGGAACACCGAGTCCGCCGAGGTATAGACGATGGGCTTGCCACTTTCGACATGCGCCTCGCCGAGCCGGGCGATGATCTCGGTGCCCGAGGCGTGACAGTCGCCGAGCACGCCGGGCAGCCCGGCCTCCTCGACCAGCGCCTCGAGCAGCTCGGCAGGGAAGCTCTGCTCGCGAGCCGGGAAATAGCCCCAGTCGAAGCGCACCGGCACGCCGGCGATCTCCCAGTGGCCGGAGGGAGTGTCCTTGCCCGAGGAGAGCTCCCGGGCGTGACCGTAGGCGCCGATCACCTCGTCCGGCACCTCGACGCCCTCGGCCCAATGGCCGGTACTCTCGCGGTGGGCGTGGAAGAGCCCGAGCCGGGCTAGGTTGGGCAGCGCGAGCGGGCCCCGGCGCCCCGGGCCGGTATCGGGGCCCGCTGGACGGTCATTATCCGCCGCACCCTGGGCGCAGGCGGCGGCGATATGGCCCAGGGTGTCGGCGCCGGCATCGCCGAAGCGCTCGGCATCGGGCGTGGCGCCGATGCCGAAGGAGTCGAGGACCAGCACGACGGCGCGGCTCATGGTACCTCCCGACGAATCACGTCGTGGGTCAGTGGGGGCAGGGAAACGTGTTCGTCGCCGACGCGCATGGCGTCGCGCAGCCGTCTCCCGGCCATGTCAGCATCGTCCACGCTGGCGGCATGGACCAGCGCCAGGGGGCGGTCGCCGTCGACGACCTCGCCGAGCGAGGCGATGCGCGACAGCCCAACGGCGGAATCGATGGCCGCGCCCGGCGTGCGTCGCCCGCCGCCCAGGGCCACCACGGTAAGGCCCAGCGCGCGGGTGTCGATGGCCTGCACACCCCCGGGGCGCTCGGCGTAGACGGCGCGCACCACCGGGGCCTCCGGCAGGTGGGCGGCGGGGCGCTCCAGCAGGTCGTGCGGGCCGCCGAGGCCCGCCACCATGCGCGCGAAGCGCTCGGCGGCCGCCCCGGAGGCGAGCGTCGCATCGAGCTTCACCAGCGCGGCCTCGCGTGAGTCGACCAGGCGGCCGGCCACCAGCAGCTCGGCGGCCAGGCTGCGCGTCACCTCCAGCAGCCGGCCGTGGCGCTTCTCGCCGCTCAGCAGGCGGATCGCCTCGTGCACCTCCAGGGCATTGCCGGCCCGCGGCGCCAGGGGCTGGTTCATGTCGGTGATCAGCGCCGTGGTGCGGGTGCCGGCGCGGCTCGCCACCTCGGCGATAGTCGTGGCGAGCTCCCGGGCGGCGTCGAGGGTGGGCATGAAGGCGCCGCTGCCCACCTTGACGTCCATCACCAGACCCTCGAGGCCGCAGGCGAGCTTCTTGCCGAGGATGGAGCTCACGATCAGCGGCAGCGATTCCACTGTGGCGGTGACGTCGCGCACCGCATAGAGGCGGCGGTCGGCCGGGGCGAGGTCGGCGGTCTGGCCGATGATCGCCACGCCGACCTCACGCACCAGGCGCCGGAAGGTGGCGGTGTCGGGGCTCACCGAGTAGCCGGGGATCGCCTCGAGCTTGTCCAGGGTGCCGCCGGTGTGGCCCAGGCCCCGCCCGGAGACCATCGGTACGTGGCCGCCGCAGGCGGCGATCCAGGGCCCCAGCACCAGCGAGACCAGGTCGCCCACGCCGCCGGTGGAGTGCTTGTCGAGCACCGGTCCCGGGAGGTCGAGGCCGGACCAGTCGAGCACCTCGCCGGAGTCACGGATCGCCTCGGTCAGCGCCACCGTCTCGTCGGCGTTCATGCCTTGGAGAAACACCGCCATGGCGAGTGCCCCCACCTGGGCATCGGAGAGCCGGCCGTCACTGATGCCGGCGACCAGTTCACTGATCGCCGCGCGATCGAGCGCGTGGCCATCGCGCTTGGCCCGGATCAGCTCCTGGGGCAGGGCGGCCTTGGTCATCAGGCGCCTCCGATCTGCCCGGCATCGTCGGCGAGGGTCACCAGCAGGTCGTCGAGCAGCGCCGAGGCGCCGAAGCGGAAGTGCGCCGGGGTGATCCAGGCCGCGCCCATCAGGCGCGCGGCGAGCTGCAGGTAGGCTTGGGCATCCTCGACGGTGCGCACGCCGCCGGCCGCCTTGAAGCCGGCGTCGATGCCGCTGTCGCGGATCGCGGTCAGCATGATCTCTGCGGCCTCGAGGGTGGCGTTGATCGCCACCTTGCCGGTGGAGGTCTTGAGGAAGTCGGCCCCGCCCTCCAGCGCCAATTCGCTGGCGCGGCGGATCAGCGCCGGGTCCTTGAGCTCGCCGGTCTCGAGGATCACCTTGAGCGCGGCGTCGCCGGCGGCCTGCTTGCAGAAGGCGACCAGCTCGCGGCCGGTCTCCTCGTCGCCGGCCAGCAGGGCGCGCCAGGGGAAGACCACGTCCACCTCATCGGCGCCGGATGCCGCGGCGCTGCGGGTCGCCCGGGCGGCGGCCATGATGTCGTCGCCGCCGTGGGGGAAGTTGGTGACCGTGGCCACCTTGACGATGCCCTCGAGGCCGTGGGCCTTCAGCGCACGGCGCGCGGTGACCACGAAGTCTGGATAAACGCAGATCGCCGCCGGGGTGCCGGCGGGGGTCTTGGCGCGCTGGCAGAGGGCCTCGATGGTGGCGTCGGTGTCGTCGTCGTTGAGGCTGGTGAGGTCCATCAGCGCCAGGGTCTGGCGTGCGGCCTGTTGCAGTTCGGTCATGGGGGCTCCGGTACGGCGTGAAAGTGGGGGCGTTAGAGTGCCGTCGCCGCCCCGCCGCAGAGGGCCGACGACGGCGCGGTCATGCGGCGGCCAGGGCCAGGAAGAAGCCGGCCAAAGACGCCGACATCAGGTTCGAGAGGGTGCCGGCCAGCACCGCCTTGAGGCCGAAGCGGGCGATCTCGTGGCGGCGGCTCGGGGCGATGCTGCCCAGTCCCCCGAGCAGGATAGCGATCGAGGAGAGATTGGCGAAGCCACACAGGGCGAAGGAGAGCACCGCCATGGTGTGGGGTGTCATCAGCTGCCCGGTGGCGGCCACCACCTGTTCGCCGTCGAGGTAGGGGGCAAGATTGATATAGGCCACGAACTCGTTGACCACCAGCTTCTGGCCGATGAACGAGCCGGCGAGCGTCGCCTCCTCCCAGGGCACGCCGAGCAGGAAAGCCAGCGGCGAGAAGAGCCAGCCGAGGATCAGCTCCAGGCTCAGCGACTCCAGGCCGAACCAGCCGCCGATGCCGCCGAGCATGCCGTTGATCAGGGCGATCAGGCCGATGAAGGCGAGTAGCATGGCGCCGACGTTGGCGGCCAGCATCAGGCCCGAGCTGGCGCCGGCCGCGGCGGCGTCCAGCACGTTGGTGGGATGGTGCTCCTCGGCGTCGAGGCGTTCCTCGGCCTCGTCCATGTCGTCATTGGGCGTTGCGGTCTCCGGCATCAGCAGCTTGGCGAACAGCAGCCCGCCGGGTGCGGCCATGAAGGAGGCCGCGACCAGGTACTCCATGGGGATGCCGAGCGCGGCGTAGCCGGCCAACACCGAGCCCGCCACCGAGGCGAGCCCGCCGCACATCACCGCGAACAGCTGCGACGGGGTCATGCGGGCGATGAAGGGCCGCACCACCAGCGGCGCCTCGGTCTGGCCGACGAAGATGTTGGCGGTGGCGGAGAGCGACTCGGTGCGCGAGGTGCCCAGCGCCTTCTGCAGGGCGCCGCCGAGCAGGCGGATCACCCACTGCATGATGCCCAGGTAGTAGAGCACGGCGGTCAGCGAGGAGAAGAAGATGATCACCGGCAGCACCTTGATGGCGAAGACGAAGCCGGTGGCCTCGACGTCGGCCAGGCCGCCGAACACGAAGTCGATGCCGTCGTTGGCGTAGAGCACCACCTGGCTGACGGCGTCGGAGACGGTGGCGAGCACCGCCTGGCCGACCGGCACGTAGAGCACGAAGGCGCCGATGCCGGCCTGGATGGCGAAGGCGCCCAGCACGGTGCGCAGGCGAATCGCGCGGCGGTCGGAGGAGAACAGCAGGGCGATGGCAACCAGGGTCACCATGCCGACCACGCTCATGAAGAGGGTCATGGGGCACCTATCCGATGGGGCGGCCTGGAGGGGCAGGCATGCGGGTGAATGTGACGCGTGAGTGTGAGGTGAAAACTATCACATTCAGTGTTATTTTTTTAACATCTTTCAGTCATCGTGGGTCGTTTTCCGGGACTGAAAACGGCGCTGGAAACGGGGCATCAGGAGAGCCGCAGTAGATGAACGAACGCAGTGCCCGGCGCCTCGCCCGGCTGAGGGAGGCCCTCGCCCATGGCGGCAGCCTGCGGCTGCACGAGGCCGCGGTGCTGTGCGGCGTCTCGCCGATGACCATTCGCCGCGACCTGGCCGCCTCCGAGGGCGGGCTGCAGCTGATGGGAGGCCACCTGGTGCGCAGCGACGATCCGCGCTATGCGCCGGTCTACGACCTGGCCGCCCAGCAGGATCGCCACGCCGCGGCCAAGCGCCGCCTCTGTCGGCTGGCGCTCGATCGCATCGCGACCGGCGACACCCTCTTCATCGACTGCGGCACGACCCTGATGCCGCTCGCCGCCGGTCTTCCCCGCGACCGCTCTCTCACCGTAGTGACCTACGCCCTCAACGTGGCCGAGGCGGTGAGCGTGCTCCCCGGGGTGCGCCTGATCCTGCTGGGCGGGCTCTATCACGGTTCGTCGCGCTCCTTCGCCGGCGACGAGGTGGACGCCGCCATCCGCCGCCTCGGCATCAACAAGGCCTTCCTCTCCGCCGCGGGCGTGCACGAGCGCCAGGGCCTGACCTGCTTCCACTTCCATGAGGTGGCGCCCAAGCGGGCGGCCATCGCCACCGCGGCGCGGCGCCTGCTGGTGGTGGACGAGAGCAAGCTCGGGGTCATCCGCCCGATGCGCTTCGCCGGGCTCGATGACATCGACGAGATCGTCACCGACGCCACGGGCGACGAGCGCATCGTCGGGGGCGAGTCCGCCCGGCCCTGAGGTGGCGACTGCAGGAGGCGCATAAAGCTGTCCGGCATCAAGGCAGGACGCTCAAAGGGTTGCTAACTTGAAAGGCGACTCACCGAGAATAACGACTATCCATCGTCTGGAGACACGCCCTATGCAAGCCGCAGATGTCATGACGACCAACGTGATCACCGTTACCCCCGAGAGCGATGTCGGCGAGATCGCCAGCCTGCTGTTGGAACACGGCATCAGCGCCGTGCCGGTGGTCGATGCCGACGACCGGGTCCTCGGCATCGTCAGCGAGGGAGACCTGATGGCGCGGATCGAGCCGGAGGAGGACGAGCGCCGCTCCTGGTGGCTCAGGATCTTCAGCGGCGGCGGCGATGCCGGGGACTACGTGAAGACCCACGGGCGCAAGGCGGGTCAGATCATGACCCCCAATCCCCTTACCGTGGACGAGAACGAGCCGCTGCACCACATCGCCTCACTGCTCGAGAAGCGCCGCATCAAGCGGGTGCCGGTGGTGCGCGACGGCAAGCTGGTGGGCATCGTCAGCCGCTCCAACCTGCTGCGCGGCTTCTCCGTGGCGCGCCAGCCGGCCGGCGGCGACGACGACCGCGCGATCCGCGATGCCATCCTCAAGGAAGTGGACGAGAACACTGGCGTGATGGTCGACCGCCTCAACGTTATCGTCGCCGACGGCAAGGTGCAGCTGTGGGGGCTCGTCGAGAGCAAGGAGCAGCGCTGGGCCGTGCAGGTCGCCGCGGAGAACATCGACGGCGTCAAGGAGGTCGAGAACAACCTGGGCTTCGTGCCGCGGGGCGTGGGGACGGCCTGAGTTCGACCGCGCGCGTTTTTCCTGGTTTCGCGAGAGTTCGACACCAACGACAGCGGGGCGGCCAGGAGGCCGCCCCGCTGTCAGTCATGCCATCTAGGCCATCCGCGGCGCGGCGGCTCTCTGGGAGAAACCTCGAGCTACGCCGCGAACCAAGTCGCGGACTAATTTTCGCGGATCACGCCTCGGTGGCCTGCACCTTGGAAAGCGCTGCTTGCAGGCTCTCCAGGGTGCGCTCCGGGTGGTGGAGCTTGTCGAGGCCGAACAGGCCGATGCGGAAGGTGCGGAAGTGATCGCCCTCGTCGCACATCAGCGGCACGCCGGCGGCCACCTGGACGCCGGCCTCGAGGAACTTGGCGACGATGGCCTCGTCATCGGTGTAGCTGACCACCACGCCAGGCGCCTCGAAGCCCGGCGCCGCCACGCTCCGGTAGCCATGTTTGGCGAGCATGTCTCGCACCAGGCGACCTACTTCACGCTGTTCGTCACGCACCTTGTCGAAACCGTACTGCTGGGTCTCGCGCATCACGTCGCGCAGCTGGCGCAGGCCGTCGGTGGGCAGGGTGGCGTGGTAGGCGTGTCCGCCGCCCTCATAGGTCTCCATGATCGAGAGCCATTTCTTCAGGTCGCAGGCGAAGCTGGTGCTGGTGGTCTCCTCGATGATTTCGCGCGCCTGGCGAGAGAGCATGACCATGCCGCAGCAGGGGCTGGCGCTCCAGCCCTTCTGGGGGGCGCTGACCAGCACGTCGACGCCGACGTCCTGCATGTCGACCCAGAGGGTGCCGGAGGCGATGCAGTCGAGTACCAGCAGGCCGCCCTCGTCGTGGATGGCGTCGGCGATCTTCTGCAGGTAGTCGTCCGGCAGCAGCATGCCCGAGGAGGTCTCGACGTGGGGCGCGAAGACGATGTCCGGCTGCTGTTCGCGGATCGCCTCGACCACGTCCTCGATGGGCGGCGGCGCGAAGGGCGAGGTCGCATCGTCCTCGTCCAGCCGGCGGGCCTTGAGCACGTTGACGTCGGAGGGGATCTTGCCCATCGACAGGATCTGACTCCAGCGGTAGCTGAACCAGCCGTTGCGGATCACCAGGCAGCGACGGTCCTTGGCAAACTGGCGCGCCACGGCTTCCATGGCGAAGGTGCCGCTACCGGGCACGATGACCGTCGAGTGCGCGTGGTAGACCTCCTTCAGCGTGGCGGACACGTCGCGCATCACGCCCTGGAAGCTCTTCGACATGTGGTTCAGTGCCCGATCGGTATAGACCACCGAGTACTCGAGCAGTCCATCGGGGTCGACATCGGGTAGCAGTCCGGCCATTGCGGTCTCCCTGTTGTGGTACGGGCCATTGCGTATGCTCCAGAGCATATTCGCAATCACGCGTTCAGGCCAGTCGTCCCACGTCCGTCACAGGGCTATCGCCGTTGGCAACATCGCGCAAGGCTTTCCCGGCGACAGGCCTTCGAGGGGGCGCTGTGAATACCTCCCTGTACGCTACCTCCGCCTTCCCTGGCCTCCGGACCCCCTCTTCGACCTGTCCCCGGCGCCTTTCGCTTTCGAGGCCGAGCTAACTGCGATAGCCCTGACGTCCGTCAGGCGGCGGCTCAGCGCTCGCCGGCGGCGGCCTGGGCGACGTCCGAGAGCGCCTCGCGATTGATGGCGGCGATCTGCTCGGCGGCACGCTGCAGGGCCGGCAGGCACTCCAGCGCCTTGTCGCGGGTCATGCGCATGATCGGTGACTGGATGGCCAGTCCGGTGTTCGAGGGCCCGTCGGGGTTAGGGGCCAGTACCGCGATGCACAAGAGCCCCGGCAGGAACTCCTCGTCGTCGAAGGCATAGCCCTGGCGCCCCACGGCCTCGATCTCGGCCTCGAGGGCCTCGGGATCGACGAGGGTGTTGTGCGTGAAGCTCTCCAGCGACATCTCGTTGAGCAGCCGCCGACGCTGCGCGGGTGCCATCTGGGCGAGGAAGAGCTTGCCGCTGGCCGAGCAGTGCACCGGCACCCGGGAGCCGGGGTGCAGATAGAAGCGTAGCGGCGCCGAGGTCTCCACGCGATCGAGATAGAGCACCTCGCCGCCGGAGAGCGCGGTGATGTTGCAGCTCTCGCCGACGTCGTCGACCAGCTTGCGCAGCACCGCGTGGCGGGCCCCGTGCACGGTATCGTTGAGGAGCAGCGACTCGGCCAGGCGGCGCAGGCGACTGCCCTTGCTGTAGTGGCGGCCGTCGGCCTCGCGCTGCAGCATGCCCGAGGTCTCGAGCTGCTGGAGCATGCGGTGCAGGGTGGGCTTGGGCAGGCCGGTCTCCTCGACCATACCCTGCAGCGTGAAGAACTGATCCTTCCCCGCGATCACCTCCAGCAGGGCCAGCAGGCGCTGTGCTGGCGTATCGCCCTCGAGGCGGCTCATCTCGGATCGATTGGTCGTCATATCGGCTCTCCCTTTGGCCTCAAGGTAATTTGTTCCTGAAAAGAAATCAATTTGTACCGTTTTATGGAATTTTGTTGACGGCTCGCCGATGCAGCGCTACTTTTTGATCAGGTTCCAGATATCGGAACCATTGGTATCAAAAAAATAAAGTCTCGGTATCAACACAATAACGAGATGGCACCAACGCCAGATCCGACACCCAGCGCTCCCATGGAGGTTCCCATGAGCACCCAAGACACCACAGACACCCGCCAGGTCGTGAAAGGCAAGCAGACGATGACGCCCTCGGAGGCCTTCGTGGAGACCCTGGTCGCCAACGGGGTGACCGACATGTTCGGCATCATGGGCTCGGCCTTCATGGACGCCATGGACATCTTCGCCCCGGCCGGCATCCGCCTGATTCCGGTGGTCCACGAGCAGGGCGCGGCGCACATGGCCGACGGTTATGCTCGCGTCTCCGGCCGCCACGGCACGGTGATCGGCCAGAACGGCCCGGGCATCTCCAACGCCGTGACCGGCATCGCCGCGGCCTACTGGGCGCACACCCCGGTGGTCATCGTCACCCCCGAGACGGGCACCACCGGCATCGGCCTGGGCGGCTTCCAGGAGTGCCAGCAGCTGCCGATGTTCCAGGAGTTCACCAAGTACCAGGGCCACGTGACTCACCCGTCGCGCATGGCCGAGTATACCGGGCGCTGCTTCGACCGGGCGATGTCCGAGATGGGCCCGACCCAGCTGAATATCCCGCGGGACTACTTCTACGGCGAGATCGAATGCGAGATTCCCGAGCCGGCGCGTCTCGACCGCGGCCCGGGCGGCACCCGCACCCTCAATGAGGCGGCCGAGCTGCTGGCCAAGGCCGAGTTCCCGGTGATCGTCTCCGGCGGCGGCGTGGTCATGGCCGATGGCGTCGACGCCTGCCAGGCGCTGGCCGAGCGGCTCGGCGCGCCGGTGGTCAACAGCTACCAGCACAACGACTCCTTCCCGGCCAGCCACCCGCTGTGGTGCGGCCCGCTGGGCTACCAGGGCTCCAAGGCCGGCATGAAGCTGATCGCCCAGGCCGACGTGGTGGTGGCGCTAGGCACTCGCCTGGGGCCGTTCGGTACCCTGCCGCAGCACGGCCTGGACTACTGGCCGAAGGACGCCAAGATCATCCAGATCGACGCCGACCACAAGATGCTGGGCCTGGTGAAGAAGATCGCGGTGGGCATCTGCGGCGACGCCAAGGACGCCGCCGAGGCGATCACCGAGCGCCTGACCGGCCGTGACCTGGCCTGCGACGCCACCAAGGACAGCCGCGCCGAGCAGATCGCCAGCGAGAAGGACGCCTGGGAGCGCGAGCTCGACGAGTGGACCCACGAGAAGGACCCGTTCAGCCTCGACGCCATCGACGAGGCCCAGGGCGAGACGCCGTTCTCCGGCGGCGAGTACCTGCACCCGCGCCAGGTGCTGCGTGAGCTCGAGAAGGCCATGCCCGAGGACGCGATGGTCTCCACCGACATCGGCAACATCAACGCCGTAGCGCACAGCTACCTGCGCTTCGAGAAGCCGCGCAGCTTCTTCGCGCCGATGAGCTTCGGCAACTGCGGCTACGCCTTTCCCACCATGATCGGGGCCAAGGTAGCCGCGCCGGAGCGTCCGGGGATCGCCTACGCCGGCGACGGCGCCTGGGGCATGAGCCTGATGGAGACCATGACCGCGGTGCGTCACGACATCCCGGTGACCGCGGTGGTGTTCCACAACCGCCAGTGGGGTGCGGAGAAGAAGAACCAGGTGGAGTTCTACAACCGTCGCTTCGTGGCCGGCGAGCTGGACAACCAGAGCTTCGCCGAGATCGGCCGCGCGATGGGCGCCGAGGGCATCACCGTGGATCGCCTCGAGGACGTGGGCCCGGCGCTGAAGAAGGCGGTGGACCTGCAGATGAATGAGGGCAAGACCTGCATCATCGAGATCATGTGCACCCGTGAGCTGGGCGACCCCTTCCGCCGCGACGCGCTGAAGAAGCCGGTGCGCCTGCTCGAGAAGTATCAGGACTACGTCTGATCGAACGTGCTGCAACGTGTTCCCCCGGCGCTGCCGGGGGCTTTTTTGTCTGAGGACTGCCGCGCCGTGCGGCAGGCACAAGAGGCCATCGCATGAAAGCCTTGAATCAGATTCTCGAGCGCGCGCGCCGCGATCCCCGGCGCATCGTGCTCTGCGAGGGCGAGGATGAGCGCATCCTGAGCGCGGCCGCGAAGGCGGCGGAGCAGGGCATCGCCCAGATCCTCCTGGTGGGAAGCCGCGCAGGCATTACCGCGGCCGCTAAGCGCTGCGGCGTCGACCTGGCGGCGGTCGAGGTGATCGACCCGGCCGACTCGCCCCTGACCGACGACCTGGCGCGGGCGCTACTGGCGCTGCGCGAGAAGAAGGGCATGACCCCGGAGCAGGCCGCGACGGCGATACGCGAGCCGCTCTGCTTCGCCAACATGCTGGTCCGCGAGGGGCACGCCGACGGCACCGTGGCGGGGGCGGTGAACACCACCGCCGACGTGGTGAGAAGCGCCATCCAGCTGCTGGGGCTGGCCCCGGGCAGCAAGCTGGTCTCGAGCTTCTTCCTGATGATGCTCTGCAAGCCCTTCCACAGCCTCAAGGGCGGCATGATCTTCTCCGACTGCGGCCTGGTCATCGATCCCGGCGCCGGGGAGCTCGCCCAGATCGCCATGGCCGCCGCCGACAGCGCCCAGGCGTTGCTCGACGAGGCGCCGCGGGTGGCCATGCTGTCGTTCTCGACCAGCGGCAGCGCCCGGCACGGTAGCGTCGAGAAGGTCGTGCAGGCCGCCCGCGAGGTGAAGGCCGCCCGGCCGGAGCTCGCCATCGATGAGGACGTACAGCTCGACGCCGCCATCGTGGCCGAGATCGCCGAGCGCAAGCTGCCCGACTCGAAGGTCAAGGGCAACGCCAACGTGCTGATCTTTCCGGACCTGGAGGCCGGCAACATCGGCTACAAGCTGGCCGAGCGGATCGGCGGCGCCGAGGCCATCGGCCCGCTGCTGCAGGGCCTGGCCAAGCCGGCCAACGACCTCTCCCGGGGTTGCAGCGTCGATGATATCTTCCATGTGATCGCGGTGACCACGGTGCAGGCGCAGAGCCTGTCGGCCGCCGGCGAGGCCTGATGGTCATCACCGGCACTGCGCCATGGCCCCCTGGACCCTGACGATGGAGCCCGGGGCGCTCGCGGCGACGCTCGCCATCATGGGCGTGGCCGGCTACCTGCATACGGTGTCGGGATTCGGCCTCGGCATGATCGTGATGGGCGCCGCCGGGGGGCTAGGCGTGGCCTCGGTGCCGGTGCTGGCGGCGGTGGTCAGCCTGGTGACCCTGGTCAACAGTGCCGTCGCCCTGCCGGGGAAATGGCGCGGCCTGGGAGCGCACCGGATCATGGCGCTCGCGGTGGGCATCGTGCCCTCCATCATGGTGGGCGTCTGGCTGCTGTCGTGGCTGGACGCCACCTTCACGGTGCTGCTCACCCTGCTGCTGGGCGCCCTGGTGCTGTCCGGGGGCATCAGCATCGGCTTGCAGCCCCGTCCTCGCCACGCCGAATCCCGCTCCTGGACCTTCGCCGCGAGCGGCGTCTTGACGGGACTCTGCGGCGGGCTCTTCGGCGTTCCCGGGCCGCCGGTCATCTACCACTGCTACCGCCAGCCGCTGCCGCTGGAGACGATCCGACTGCTGCTGATCCTGTGTTTCGCGATCACCTCCGGGGTGCGCACCCTCTATGTCGCGAGCCATGGCGGGCTGACCGGTGACGTCTGGCAGCTCGCCCTGTGGTCGATGCCGGTGGTGGGCGGCACGACCTGGCTCGGGCGGCGCTACCCCCCGCCGTGCTCCGCCGGACTGATGCGTCGGCTGGCCATGCTGACCCTGATCGGACTGGGTGCAGTGATCCTGCTGAAAGGCGTACTTTTGCTGGCGTCGGGCTAGTATTACCGGCGTTATCCTGGCATCTTACGTCGCCTTTTTCAGGGCATAGGCGAGATCCGTGGTGTCATCCCGGTGCGAGGAAGCGCGCGCCATCAGGATTGGCGGGGCCGATGCCCGCCACGCGGTGTCGACGTCTCGTCGCTATTGATGTGCATGCCATGTGCATGCATGCGCGTGGCTACGCTCCCCCTTCCGAGCGACCCGCGTCAGGACGGAAGCCGCAAACAGGATCGAAAGCATCATGACCCTCGAGGTACTACTCTCCTTCATCGCCATTGCCGCCATCGCCGGCTACTTCCAGACGGTGACCGGCTTCGGGCTGGGCATGATCGTGATGGGCGCGACCAGCGGGCTTGCTGTCGCACCCGTGGCCTCGGTCGCCGCGGTAGTCAGCCTGATGATGCTGGCCAACAGCGCGGTGGCACTGCCGGGCAAGCTGAAGCATCTCGACATGGCGGTGATCGGGGCCACCGTGCTCGGCATCGTGCCGGCGACCGTGATCGGCGTATTGCTGCTCGACGTAATGAGCGGCAGCGCCGAGAGCGTGCTGCGCATCGCCCTGGGCCTGCTGGTGTGCTATGGCGGGCTCAGCCTGGTGCTGCGCCCCCGACAGCGCGAGACCCTCTCCTCGCGGGGCAGCTTCTTCCTCAGCGGTGCGCTCTCGGGGCTCTGTGGCGGGCTCTTCGGCATCGCCGGGCCGCCGGTGATCTACCAGTGCTATCGCCAGCCGCTGCCTCCGGTGGCGATCCGCAACATGCTGATCCTGATGTTCGCCTGCACCTCGGGCATGCGTACCCTGTTCGTTGCCGCCACGGGCGGGCTGGATCTCGAGATCTTCATGCTCACCGCCTGGGCGATTCCCGTGGTGGCAATGGTCACCTATGCTGGACGGCGCTGGCCGCCCCGGCTCTCACCCCTGGCCATGCGCCGGGTCGCCTTCGTCACGCTGATGGTGATCGGCGGCGGGCTGATCGTCTCCGAACTGATTTAGCTGGTGTAAGAAGCGGCGGTGTAGGCGGCGCGCCGCCTGGGGAGCACCGCCGGCCAACGCCGGCGGGGGAGGGGCCTCTGCGCTCGGCGAGTCCTTACTCCTTATCCCTATTCCTTACTCTGCACCTCCTGCTTCCCAGTCGCTACTCGGCGGCGTCGCAGAGCCGCCAGGCGCCTTCCTCGAGGGGCAGCAAGGCGGCGATGGCCGCGGTGGCCACCACATGGGTGGTCTCCTGCACGGGGTCGTGAACGTTGAGCCCGCCGTGCACCACGCTGACCTCGGCGCGGCCGCGAGGCAGCTCGGCCGCCACCACCGCGGCATCGACGCGCTCGGGTTCCTGCACGCCGATGGTCACCTGGACCCGCATCTCGCGATGGTCGATGCCCAGCGACTTGAACAGCACGATGGAGGAGTGGTGCAGGGCGTCGTGCACGGCGCGACACGCCGCCTTGGTGTAATCCTCGCCGTAGAGGTCATTGCCGCTGCCCATTTCCAGGATGATGCGACGCTCAGTCATGATCGGGCTCCATGTCGAAGGAGACGACGATGGCGGCGTTGGCGATCACGCTGGTGCCGCTGCCGTCGGGTTTGTCCACGTCCAGCCCGCCCTTGACCAGGCGGACCGAGGGCTGGCCATAGGGGAAGATGCCGAGCAGGGCCGCCGGGTCGACGGCGGCGGGGTCCTGTACCCCGATCTCGACGTCGATCAGCATGGCCTCCTTGGGGAAGCCGAAGGCGTCGGCAACGTTGAGCGAGTTGTGCCAAAGCGCATCACGGATCGCCCGTGCCGCGGCTTCGGTATAGTTCCGGCTACGGATCGAGGTGCCCATGCCGAACTGGGTCACCACGCGGGTCTTGGTCATTGAGGTCTCCTGTGTTTTTCGATCGTCAGCGCCGGTGGCGGCCGCCGATCAGCTCGACGATCTCGTCGAACAGGTGGGTGTCCAACGCCTGGGCCATGTCGGTGGCCAGGCAGCGGCGGTAGAAGGGGCTCAGGTCCAGGCCCACACCCAGGCCGAGCACCTCCACCTGGCCCTCCCGGCTACGCCGGGCGACGACCTCCTTCAGGTGGTTGTCCAGGTAGAAGGGGTCGTTGGCCAGGTTGGTGGCGCTGTCCGCCGGGCAGCCATCGGAGATCACGATCAGGATGCGGCGGTTCTCGGGCCGGGCGAGCAGGCGTTCGCAGGCCCAGTCCACCGCCTCGCCGTCGATCCCCTCGCGAAACAGGTCGGGCTTGAGCAGCGCGGCGGTGTCGGTGCGCGCACGCCGCCAGCTGCGCTCGGCGTCCTTGAACACCATATGGCACACCTCGTTGAGGCGCCCCGGGCCGCGGGGACGCCCGCCGCTCATCCACGCCTTGTAGGCGCGGCCGCCGTTCCAGGCGCCGGTGGTGAAGCCGAGCAGTTCGGTGCTCGCCCCGATCATCTCCAGGGCGCGGATCAGGCTCTCGGCCATCATCGTCACCGGCATGATGTGGTGCTTCATCGAGCCCGAGCAGTCGATCAGCAGGCTGACGGCGCAGTCGGTGCCGAGCTTCACCTGGTCACGATAGAACAGGCGTCGCTCGGTGGGTGAGCTGACCAGCTGGGCGAGGCGCCGCCCGTCGATGCGCCCCTCCTCCTCGCCGAAGGAGCGGCCGTCGACGCGCGGCTCCCAGAGCACGCTGCCCAGCCGCCGGGCCAGGCGCGGCAGGTTGATGGCCTGCTCGGCGGTGGCCTGGTCGAGCCGCTCGCGGTTCTCGCGCAGCAGTGCGCGGCGCACCAGGCTGCCGGCGGCGACCTCGCGGTCGAAGCGGGTGGTGAAGACCCGATAGGCCTGGGCGGCGTCCTCGAAGGTCTTGCTGTGCCCGGTGGTGGCGGCCGCCACGCCGTCCTCGTCGCCGTCGCCGTCCTCGAGGTCGAGCAGCAGGGCGAAGGCGTCGCTGGCCGCTTCCGCCGGTTCCTCCTCCTCCTCCTCGTCACCGGCCTGGGCCCGTTCGGCGCGCACCCGCGTGGCGACGATCCGGGCGATGGCCAGGGCATGCTCGGCGTAGGCCGCCTGATCGTGGCGCTGGCGGCGCAGGCCATAGAGCGCCGTGCCGAGCTCTCTCACCAGGGAGGCGCGGGTGCCCTCGATGTAGTCTTCGGTCTCCTCGAGCACCGGCCGCGCCTGCAGGCGCGACCAGCACATCTGCGCCACGGTGTAGAGCAGCAGGCCGATGCTGCCCTCGGTGAGCCCGGAGCGATAGAAGGCTCGCGACCAGCTCTCGAAGCGTTGCCGCAGGTTGTCGGCCATGCCCGGCATGTCGTCGGGGACGCGCGTCTCCACGCGCAGCTGTTCGAGCAGCTCGAAGATCAGGCGCTCGACCGGCTCCTCGGGGCAGCGTGCACGGTGCAGGGCCGGGTCGGAGTGCAGCAGGCGCAGGGCCATGCCGTCGGCGGCGGCCCGGCAGTCGGCGAAGTCGTCCTGCGCGGGATCGATGCGCAGGTGTGGCGCATGGGTCGGCAGGCGTGTCTCTCCTTGATACAGCCGGCGCCCCCGGTAGTGCAGGCCGGCATCGCCGGTCATGGCGCGCAGGCTGGCCGCGCACAACTCCTCGATCCGTTGCTGCCGGCGCGCCTGCTGCTGGGCGCTTTGGGTCATGACGGAGTCGCCTCCCGCATCCAGGATTCGTCCAACTCCTCGCCGAAGCAGCGCTGGTAGTACTCGGCGACGAGGGGACGTTCGGCCTCGTCGCACTTGTTGAGGAAGGAGAGCCGGAAGGCCAGGGCCGGGTTGCGGAAGATCTCGCAGTTCTCGGCCCAGGTGATCACCGTGCGCGGCGACATCAGCGTGGACAGGTCGCCGGCGGCGAAGCCCTGACGCGTCAGGTTGGCCACTGCCACCATGGAGGCGATGAGCTTGCGGCCCTTCTCGGTGTCCTTGCTGGGCACCCGGCCGAGCACGATGGCCGCCTCCTCCTCACGGGGCAGGTAGTCGAGCTTGGCGACGATGTTCCAGCGATCCATCTGGGCATGGTTGAGCACCTGGGTGCCCTGGTAGAGCCCGGAAAGGTTACCGAGCCCCACGGTGTTGGCGGTGGCAAACAGCCGGAAGTAGGGGTGGGGGTGGATGACCCGGTTCTGGTCGAGCAGCGTGAAGTGGCCGTCGCGCTCGAGGATGCGCTGGATGACGAACATCACGTCCGGGCGGCCGGCGTCGTACTCATCGAAGATCAAGGCCACCGGCCGCTGCAGCGACCAGGGCACGATGCCCTCCTGGAATTCGGTGACCTGCACCCCGTCGCGGATCACGATGGCGTCCTTGCCCACCAGATCGAGGCGGCTGATATGGCCGTCAAGGTTGACCCGCATGCAGGGCCAGTTGAGGCGCGCCGCCACCTGCTCGATATGGGTCGACTTGCCGGTGCCGTGCAGCCCCTGGACCATCACCCGGCGATTGCGAGTGAAGCCGGCGAGTATCGCCAGGGTCACGTCGGGGTTGAAACGATAGGCCTCGTCGATCTCGGGCACGTACTCGTCGCGCCAGCTGAAGGCGGGGACCTCGAGGTCGCTGTCGATGCCGAAGAGTTCGCGAACCGACACCAGGATGTCGGGCTGGGCATTCATGGGGTCTGTCATCACCATCTCCTCGGCCCGGGGGACCGTTGACCTTGGGCGTCCCTGGTCGATACTGCTGGCAGGGGACGTCGCTGCCGGAGTGTCCAGTGAGCATAGATCAATTTCGTAAAAAGAATCAAATCGTATCGTTTTATGGAACTTTTCCTTGACGAGGGTAGGGGGACTGCCTAGAGTCAGTCCGTATTCCGGAAGCCGGAATAAATCATCTCATATAACACAACCCGGATGACGGGCTCGGAGGACACCCCATGAGCACCCAAGACACCACAGACACCCGCCAGGTCGTGAAAGGCAAGCAGACGATGACGCCCTCGGAGGCCTTCGTGGAGACCCTGGTCGCCAACGGGGTGACCGACATGTTCGGCATCATGGGCTCGGCCTTCATGGACGCCATGGACATCTTCGCCCCGGCCGGCATCCGCCTGATTCCGGTGGTCCACGAGCAGGGCGCGGCGCACATGGCCGACGGTTATGCTCGCGTCTCCGGCCGCCACGGCACGGTGATCGGCCAGAACGGCCCGGGCATCTCCAACGCCGTGACCGGCATCGCCGCGGCCTACTGGGCGCACACCCCGGTGGTCATCGTCACCCCCGAGACGGGCACCACCGGCATCGGCCTGGGCGGCTTCCAGGAGTGCCAGCAGCTGCCGATGTTCCAGGAGTTCACCAAGTACCAGGGCCACGTGACTCACCCGTCGCGCATGGCCGAGTATACCGGGCGCTGCTTCGACCGGGCGATGTCCGAGATGGGCCCGACCCAGCTGAATATCCCGCGGGACTACTTCTACGGCGAGATCGAATGCGAGATTCCCGAGCCGGCGCGTCTCGACCGCGGCCCGGGCGGCACCCGCACCCTCAATGAGGCGGCCGAGCTGCTGGCCAAGGCCGAGTTCCCGGTGATCGTCTCCGGCGGCGGCGTGGTCATGGCCGATGGCGTCGACGCCTGCCAGGCGCTGGCCGAGCGGCTCGGCGCGCCGGTGGTCAACAGCTACCAGCACAACGACTCCTTCCCGGCCAGCCACCCGCTGTGGTGCGGCCCGCTGGGCTACCAGGGCTCCAAGGCCGGCATGAAGCTGATCGCCCAGGCCGACGTGGTGGTGGCGCTAGGCACTCGCCTGGGGCCGTTCGGTACCCTGCCGCAGCACGGCCTGGACTACTGGCCGAAGGACGCCAAGATCATCCAGATCGACGCCGACCACAAGATGCTGGGCCTGGTGAAGAAGATCGCGGTGGGCATCTGCGGCGACGCCAAGGACGCCGCCGAGGCGATCACCGAGCGCCTGACCGGCCGTGACCTGGCCTGCGACGCCACCAAGGACAGCCGCGCCGAGCAGATCGCCAGCGAGAAGGACGCCTGGGAGCGCGAGCTCGACGAGTGGACCCACGAGAAGGACCCGTTCAGCCTCGACGCCATCGACGAGGCCCAGGGCGAGACGCCGTTCTCCGGCGGCGAGTACCTGCACCCGCGCCAGGTGCTGCGTGAGCTCGAGAAGGCCATGCCCGAGGACGCGATGGTCTCCACCGACATCGGCAACATCAACGCCGTAGCGCACAGCTACCTGCGCTTCGAGAAGCCGCGCAGCTTCTTCGCGCCGATGAGCTTCGGCAACTGCGGCTACGCCTTTCCCACCATGATCGGGGCCAAGGTAGCCGCGCCGGAGCGTCCGGGGATCGCCTACGCCGGCGACGGCGCCTGGGGCATGAGCCTGATGGAGACCATGACCGCGGTGCGTCACGACATCCCGGTGACCGCGGTGGTGTTCCACAACCGCCAGTGGGGTGCGGAGAAGAAGAACCAGGTGGAGTTCTACAACCGTCGCTTCGTGGCCGGCGAGCTGGACAACCAGAGCTTCGCCGAGATCGGCCGCGCGATGGGCGCCGAGGGCATCACCGTGGATCGCCTCGAGGACGTGGGCCCGGCGCTGAAGAAGGCGGTGGACCTGCAGATGAATGAGGGCAAGACCTGCATCATCGAGATCATGTGCACCCGTGAGCTGGGCGACCCCTTCCGCCGCGACGCGCTGAAGAAGCCGGTGCGCCTGCTCGAGAAGTATCAGGACTACGTCTGAGAAAAAGTACTGCCGAACGTGCTGCAACGTGTTCCCCCGGCCTCGCCGGGGGCTTTTTTATCTGACGATTGACCGAGACCTGCGCAAGAAGCCCCGATCCAACGACGCCGGTCGCCGTTGGGACGGGGCTTCTTGCATACTGAACGTGTGCCGAGCGGCGCGACGCCTCTCCGTTCATGGCGAACGCGCTGGTCCAACCGCCGGTGTGTATCTGGCGCTAATGCCTCCTCGGTTTTGTCAGTAGGCTGGATCCGTTCGCGGCCGATGTGCCGCCTCGATGTGTCACCCGTTCAGTAACGACAGTCCTTTAGCGACCGTCCTAACAACGACAACCGTCAGGAGCCCGTCATGAGCCAACCGACCACCGAACTTCTCGAAGCCTTCAGCGATGCCCTGAACCGCCACGACATCGATGCCGTCATGAGCATGATGACCGACGACTGCGTCTTCTACGCCATCGCCGGCCCGGAGCTGCAGGGCAAGAGCTTCATCGGCCAGGCCGAGGTGCGCCAGGGCCTCGAGAACGCCTGGAAGACCGCCCCCGATGCCAGCTGGACCGACGCCGAGCACCACGTGATCGGCGACAAGGGCTTCACCGAGTCCACCTATCAGGGCACCACCACCGACGGCGTACGCTCCGAGGCGCGCATGATCGACGCTTTCACCTTCCGCGACGGCAAGATCGCCGTGAAGAACGCCTTCCGCAAGAACCGTCCCCCCGTCAACGCCTGATTGCCCCGGGTTCGAGCACCGCATCCAGACTGCTAGGAGTCCGATCATGGAGACAACAATGCCAAGAAGCGGGGAGACCGAGGCGACCAAGACCTCACCCTCCCAGCCATATGATCCGGCCTATGACCCCCTGAAGAGCGCCACCCCGGGGGCGGGTCGTGACTATGCGCCAACCTACTGGATCGGCACCGCCGGCGAGCCGCCGGCCGATGACGGACCCATCACCCAGGACACGGATGCCGATGTGGTCATCATCGGCTCCGGCTTCACGGGGCTCACGGCGGCGATCTTCCTGGCCCAGGAGTACGGCATCAAGGCCACGGTGCTCGAGGCCAACCGCACCAGCTGGGGCTGCTCGACCCGCAACGGCGGCCAGGCTCAGTGTGCCTCCGGTCGCCTCAAGCGCTCTCAGTGGATCCAGCGCTATGGCCTGGATACCGCCCTGAAGCTGCATCGCGAATGCCTCGACGGCATGGCGACCTTCAAGGAGCTGATCAAGGACATCGACTGCGAGCCCCAGCCGGGCGGTCACCTGTACGTGGCCCACCGCGACAAGGTGATGCCGACCCTCGAAAAAGAAGCGAAGCTGCTGCGCGAGACCTTCGACTACGACGCCCAGATCCTCGACGCCGACACGGTGAAGCGCGAGTGGCTCGGCGATCAGGAGGCAGCCGGCGCCATGCACGAGCCCGAGGGCATCGGTATCCACGCCGGCAAGCTGGCCTTTGGCTATCACCGCAAGGCGCGGGCGCTGGGGGTGAAGATTCATCCGGCAAGTCCGGTGCAGGGCTTCGAGACCCGCGGCGGTGTGCACTATCTGCAGACGCCGGGTGGGGTGGTCAAGGCACGGGCCGTGGGCATCGCCACCGGCGGCTACACCTCCCAGAGCCTGCACCGCGAGCTCAAGAACCGCCTGCTGCCGATCCTCTCGAACTCCATCGTCACGCGTAAGCTGACCGATGACGAGCTCGAGGCCTGCAGTCTGCGCACGCGCCAGGTGATCACCGATACCCGGATCCTGCGCCACTACTACCGCCTGCTGCCGGACAACCGCCTGCAGATCGGCAGCCGCAGCGCCATCACCGGTCGCGATGCGCCGCAGAAGAAGTACGAGGCGATGCTGATCGGCGACATGCACCGCAAGTTCCCGGCACTGAAGGGCGTCGATATCGACTACTCCTGGTGGGGCTGGGTGGATGTCAGCCACGACATGATGCCGCGCATCCATCAGCCTGATGCCAAGGAGACGGTCTACTACGCCCTGGGCTACGGCGGCAACGGCGTGATGTATTCGGCCCAGGCCGGGCGACGCCTGGCGCAGTGGATCGCCGGGCACGGCCAGGAGCTGGACCTGCCGATCTTCACCTCGAAGCTGCCGTTCCCCAACCTGCGCGAGAAGGTCGAGTCCCAGGCCTTCGCCCCCTTTCGGCGCTTCGGCCAGCGTTTCCTCTACCGCTGGTACCACCTGAAGGACGAGGTGCTCTGAGCGCACCTGACCCCATTGAAGCCGCCCTCGAGGCGGCTTTCTTCTGGGCCATCGCAAATTAGCGTGATGCTGTTCGGCAGAAAAGGGCGCGGCTTGCAGGTCACTTTCTCGTGGGAGTGATCTTCAGATCGCGAAAGAAGGCCGGAGGCCTTCCCGGCAAAAGGCACTAAGCCCAAGGCACTTATCGGCGCCATTCGTCGAGGCGTCGAACCGACAATAAATTGCGCTTGTAGGTTGGAAGTGACCCTTCTGGCGACGGCTTTCTTTTTCGTGTCGCGCGGGTGAGGGCGGTCGTCAGGAGGGGGTAACCGCCTGGGGAATCAGCGCCGCCAGGCGTTCGATGCCGGCCTCGATGCGCGCTTCGGGAATGGCCGAGAAGCCCAGCCGGAAGTACTCGAGGTGGGGGTCGTCGAAGAAGTGGATGTCGCCGCATTCGATCAGGATGCTCTGCTCGGCCGCCAGGCGACGCAACTCATGGCAGTCGAGTCCCTCGGGCCCCTTTACCCAGAAACACGAGCCTCCGTAGGTCGAGGGAACGAAGGCGTGGGGTATGTGCCGGGCCAGCGCCTCGTTCATGCGCTGCCAGCGGCTATGGAACACCTGGTGGATCTGGCGCAGCAGGGCATCGTGATAGCCGCGATCCAGGAACAGGGCCACGGCGCGCTGGTTGTTGGTCGGCGGGTGGCGCAGCATCAGGCGGCGCAGCGCCCGGGCCTCGCGGATCAGCGCCGGCGGGCCGACCATGTAGCCCAGGCGCAGGCCCGGCGCCAGGGTCTTGGAGAGGCTGCCCACGTAGATCACCCGATTGTGGCGATCCAGGCTCTTCAGCGCCGGCGTGGGGTTGTCCAGGTAGTTGGTCTCGCTCTCGTAGTCGTCTTCGATGATCAGGAAGTTGTCGATCTCCGCCATGTCGAGCAGCTCGCGGCGCCGCTCCAGCGGCATGGTGACCGTGGTCGGCGCCTGATGGCTCGGCGTCACGTAGAGCAGCTGGCAATCGGCGATCGTCGGGTCGAGGCGCATGCCCTGGTCGTCGACCGGGAGCAGGTGGACATCGTCGGTAAAGGTGCGGGCGATGTTGTACATGTCGACATAGCCGGGATTCTCCATGCCGAAACGACGGCCGGCCTTGAGCAGCAGCATGCTGGTGATCCACAGCGCCTGCTGGGCGCCCACTGTGACCAGGATCTCCTCGGGGGCGGCCCAGACGCCGCGACGCGGCAGCAGGCGCTGGTGAATTTGTTCGATCAGCAGCGGGTCGTCGTCATTGAGGTGGTCCACCGACCAGCTGCGGATCGCCGGCACGCTCATCGAGTCGCGACTGCACTCCCGCCAGTGCTGGGTCGGAAACAGCTCGGGGTCGATCTGGCCGTAGAGGAACGGATAGTCGTAGCGATGCCAGTCGCTGGGCTTGTTGATGGTCTGCTGCCGGGAGGGGTGCATGGTCAGCAGCTCTTCCCAGGGCAGGCGCTCGGCGTCGATATCGTTCAGGCGCACCGGTTTCTCGGCTCGGCCCTCGAGGATTTCGGGATTGACGAAGTAGCCGCTGCGCTTCCTGGCGATCAGGTAGCCATCGTCGAGTAGGTGCTCGTAGGCCAGCATTACCGTGTTGCGGGCGACATGCAGCTCCTTGGCCAGCTTGCGGCTCGAGGGTAGCGGCTCGTCCAGGGGCAGATGGCCGTCGAGGATGGCGCGGGCGATCTGCTCGCGCAGCTGTTTCTGCAGGCTCTCCGGAAGGTCGGGGTCGAGATGGAAGAGAAGCTGGCTCATTGAAATTGTGTCTCGCCAAGGCATTAGAAAAGGCTGCTGGAGATTATGCCATACTGCTGGGGCACCATGGCGGCGGCAGGGCCGACCCGGCGCGTCGGTCATCGTTCACGCCCCAGGCGGGCTGGACCAATCGATATCGGAAGACTGGTTCTAGTGGCGCCCGGGGGGAGTGCGTAGAACATGGTAGTCAGGATATGGCGTACAGCATGTATCCCGATGATCGGCGAGGGGGGAGATCGCGGAGTCGAGGCAGGCGCGGTGAGCATCACAACAAATCACCTCGAATCGCCGCCTTGGGCCGTCCTCGATGGACACCCTGGCTTGCCGTCATCCAGGAGCGCCTCGCACAAGCAGGCATCCTGTCTTTCCGACAATAACAAGCTGTGGAGTTTACAATGCGTATCCAGAAACTACTCCTCCCCATGGCAGTATCCGCCGCGACCCTGGCACTGAGCGGCCAGGCCATGGCCGAGACCTGGAAGATGGCTCTGGGCGATGCCGCCGGCGGCACCCAGTACGAACTGGGCACGACCTTTGCCGACATCGTCGAGGAGAAGACCGGGGGTGAGGTCACCATCGACCTGTTCCCC
This sequence comes from Halomonas urmiana, assembly GCF_005780185.1. Lineage (GTDB taxonomy): Bacteria > Pseudomonadota > Gammaproteobacteria > Pseudomonadales > Halomonadaceae > Halomonas > Halomonas urmiana. The sequence goes on from NZ_VBUI01000007.1 coordinate 135,627, forward strand.
AACGGCCAGCTCGGCAGTGAGCAGGACACCGTCAACAACGCCAGCATGGGGCTTCTCGATCTCTCGGTGCTGGCCATCAACAACATCACGCCGTTCTCGCCGACGGTAGGGGTCTTGACCCTGCCCTACGTGATCCAGAGCCCCGAGGATGCCAAGACGCTGACCCAGGGCGAGATCGCCGAGGAACTCACCCAGAACACCATCCGCGATGCCGGCGTGCGCATCCTGGGCTGGGCCTACTCCGGCTGCCGCCGTTTGACCAACTCCGCCCGTCCCGTGGCCTCGCCTGAGGATCTGGATGGCCTGAACATTCGGGTGCCCAAGAACGAGATCATGATCGCCGCCTACCAGGCCTGGGGCGTCAATCCTGCGCCGCTGGCCTGGTCCGAGACCTTCACCGCGCTGCAGCAGGGCGTCGTCGACGGTCAGGACAACCCCTATATCACCATCGACACCATGAAGTTCTACGAAGTCCAGGATCACGTCACTGACAGCTGCTACGTCTTCTCCTTGCAGCCGCTGATCATCAGCGAGGGCAAGTTCCAGAGCCTCAGCCCCGAGATGCAGGAGATCGTGCTGGAAGCCGGCCAGGAAGCCACCAGCCACAGCTATGACTTCCTGCTGGAAAGTGAGGAAGCCATCAAGAAGCGTCTGGTGGAAGAGCACGGCATGCAGATCACCGAGCCCGCCAACGACGAGCAGCAGTGGATCGAGATGGCCACCGGCATCTGGCCCGAATTCTACGACAGCATCGGCGGCAAGGAAAAGCTCGACCAGGCACTCGAGGCCCTGGGTCGCGATCCCGCCCCGCAGTCGTAATCGTCGCCACCGCGACATGCAGTGTCCCCCCGCATCGGCCCCCGGCCGGTGCGGGGAACTGCCCATCGGGAGCCTGATCGCAAGGGGCCTGTCTTATGAAATCGCTACTCTTCAAGATCATTGACAGCCTGGAGAGCGTCCTCTGTCAGCTCCTCCTGGTGTCCTTCGTCCTATTGCTGTTCGCCCAGATCGTACTCAGGAACCTCTTCAACTACTCGCTGCCCTGGGGCGATGAGCTGGCGACCTACGCCTTCGTCTGGTTCGCCTACCTGGGGGCGGCTTATGCCACCAAGATGTCGGCGCACAACCGCGTCACCTTCCAGTTCAAGTTCTTGCCGCGCTGGGTCGAGACGTTCTGCACCCTGCTCACCGACCTGATCTGGATCGGCTTCAATGCCGTCTTCATCTATTTAAGCTATGACTTCGTCTTCAACAAGATGAACCTCTTCTGGAAGTCTCAGACCCTGGGCATTCCGATGAAGTATATCTATCTGATCCTGCCCATCGCCTTCGTTGCCATGACGCTGCGAATCCTTCAGAACAACTACTTGAAGTTCGTCAAGAAGGCGGACCTCGTGGACCCCGAGTCCGAGGAGGTCGAGAAACTCAAGCACAACGATGACGCGGCGGGCGATGACCCGACGCGACGGGAGCACTGAGTATGGATGCCACGATTGTCTACGTACTGTTCGGCGTCTTCTTCCTGCTGCTGATCCTCGGGGCACCCATCACGGTGTCGCTGGGCGTGGCGGCACTGACGACCTTCATCAGCCTGGGCGAGAACCCTATGGCGTTCGTGCAGATCGCCTTCACCTCGGTGGGCTCCTTCCCGCTGATGGCGCTGCCGGCGTTCATCCTGGCCGGGGCGCTGATGGAGGCCGCCGGCATCTCCAAGCGCCTGGTCGACATCGCCGAGGCCTTCGCCGGGCCCGTGACCGGCGGACTCGCTGCGGCGACGGTGTTCGCCTGCATGTTCTTCGGCGCGATCTCCGGCTCTGGGCCGGCGACCACGGCGGCGGTGGGCATGCTGATGATCCCGGCCATGGCCAACCGCGGCTACGATCGCGGCTACGCCTCGGCCATCACCGCCTCCTCGGGCGGTCTCGGGGTGGTGATTCCACCCTCGATCCCGATGGTCATCTTCGGCATCTCCGGCATGGGCCTGCAGCCACCACCGGAGGCCATCGCCGAGCACGGCGCCTTCCAGACGCTGTCGATTCCCAAGCTGTTCATCGCCGGCATCCTGCCGGGGGTGGTCATCGCCGGCTGCCTGCTGACCATCAACTACTTCATCTCGCGCCATCGCGGCTATCGCGGCCTCACCGATCACTGGTCCTGGCCCCAGATCCGCGGCACCCTGCGCAAGGGCATCTGGTCGATGCTGGCGCCGATCATCATCCTCGGCGGCATCTACAGCGGGCTGTTCACCCCCACCGAGTCGGCCATCGTGGCGATCTTCTACACGCTGATCGTGGGGGTCTTCCTGCACCGGGAGCTGGCCTGGAAGCCGGCCCTACGCACGCTGCAGACCACCACCTGGATCACCGGCCGAGTGTTGCTGATCCTGTTCACCGCCACGGTGTTCGGTCGCCTGCTCGTCGAGGAGCGGGTCCCCGGTATCATCGCCGAGGCGATGCTGGGCTTCACCGACAACACCTACCTCATCTGGGCGATGATCATCTTCTTCCTGCTGTTCGTGGGGATGTTCATGGAGACCCTGGCGGCGATCATGATCCTCACCCCGGTGCTGCTGCCGATCATGTACATGTTGGGCATGGACCCGGTGCACGTCGGCATCGTGGTGGTCTGCGCCCTGGCCATCGGCTTCCAGACGCCACCGCTCGGGGAGAACCTCTTCGTGGCCTCGGGGATAGGCGGCGCCTCGATCGAGGAGATCTCGCTGAAGGCGCTGCCCTTCGCCGCGGGCTCCATCGTGGCGCTGTTCATCATCGCCTACTTTCCGCAGATATCGCTCTGGCTGCCCAGCTTGTTGGGCTATTAGCCGCGATCCGTCGCTGACATCGGCGCGGCGTCTTCGCTGCCGCGCCGAAGGAGGAAAATCATGACGCATGGACTTCGACGCATCCTCTGCTGCGTGGGGCTCAGGGGCGACTGCGACCCGGTGCTGGCCCAGGCGGTGGACCTCGCTCAGGCCACCGGCGCCGAGCTGCACGTGCTGCACGCGGTCAAGTCGCTCTCCGACGACGTGTTCAACACTCTCAAGACCAACATCCAGGATCGCCAGATGCTCGAGAGCCTGATGGCCCAGCGCCTCGACCAGGCGCGCCAGGAACTCGATGAGCGCCTCGAGGCCTTCTGGTCCCGCCATCCCGAGCGTCGCGAGGCCTTCGGCGAGCGCGAGGTGACGCGCAGCGTGCTCGAGGGCTACCCCTCCTCGGTGATCAGCCACTACGCCACGCGCACCGGCAGCGACATGATCGTGATGGCGGCCAACAAGCGCGGCTTCGCGGCCACCTATGCCGGCAAGGTCACCAAGGGCGTGATCAAGCGTGCAAGGGTGCCGGTGGTGGTGGTGCCGCCTCGGCAGGAGTAAGCGTCGCTAGAGGGTCTCTTCCAGCTCCGAGGCGATCTGACGCATCAGGGGGGCCCATTCCAGCAGCGACTCGATGGAGTGGCGAAGTCGTGGCGCGTGGACGGCGAGCGTGGCCTGCATATGGCCTACCTGGTCGAAGATCGGGACCGCGATCGCGACCATGCCCTGGATGAACTCCTCGTCATCGGTGCTCAAGTTATCCCGGGCGATCTGGACGAGATGCTCCTCCAGGGTCGAGAGGGACGTGATGGTATAGGGCGTGTGGGCATCCAGCATCAGGGTCGAGAGCAGGGCGCGGCGTCGGTGGTGTGGCATCAGGGCTAGAAACAGCTTGCCACTGGCCGTGCAGTGCAGGGGCAGGCGCGATCCCGGCGTCAGCTGGATGCGCACCGGCCAGTTGGTTTCCACCCGGTCGTAGTAGAGCAGTTGATGGCCATCGAGCAGCAACAGGTTGCAGGTCTCGCCTATCTCCCCGGCCAGGCGTTCCAGCAGCTGTCGGCGCGGCGCCTTCAGGCTTTCATTGGCCAACGTGCCCATGGCCATGCGATGCAGGCGCGGTCCAGGCAACAGGTGGCGGCCGTCTAGCTCCCGCGTGACCAGCTGCTGCTCCTCGAGCTGTTTCAACAGGCGGTGGATCGTCGGCTTGGGGATATCCAGTCGCCTGTCGAGATCCGCGGCGCTGATGCCGTGTTCCGCGGTGGCAATCTCCTCGAGCAGGCTGATGGCACGAAGGAGGGTGGTGTTGGTGGAGGGGTCTTTGGCCATGGGCATTCCTTGCGGCGAGCGTTCTGGCGGTAGCCGCCCCGATGATAACGCAACAGGTCCGCGAGGACCTGCTGCGCATCGGACGGGTCACAGGTTGACCAGGAACATGGAAAGTGGTGGTAGCAGGGCGATCGCGAGCCAGGCGACTATGAGCGCAATGAAGTAGGGAATCACGTAGCGTACCAGCCTGAGATAGGGAATGCCGGTGATGCTGCTGGCCACGTACAGGTTGAGGCCGAACGGCGGCGTGACGAAGCCGATGGCGGCCCCCACCAGGAAGATCACCGAGAAGTGGATGGGGTCCACGCCGGCACTCTGGGCGATCGGCGCCAGGATGGGCGCCAGGATAATGGTCACCGGCAGACTCTCCAGGATCATGCCGGCCAGCAGGATCATCACCATGCAAGCGCCCAGTATGGCGTAGTAGTTGCCAAGATTATTCAAGAGCTCTTCCAGGATCTGGCCGGCCCCGAGCACGGACAGCAGCTGCTGCATTACCACCGAGATGGCGATCAGCGGCGCCAGCATGCCGGCGATCTGTCCCGAGCGGAGCATGATGGCCGGTAGTTTGAAGATGCTGATTTCCCTGGTGATCAGGAGTCCCGCGATCAGGGTGAAACCGACGGTGATGGCGGCGGCCTCGGTCGGTGAGAACTTGCCGGAATAGATGCCGTAGAGCACGACGGCGATGGTGGCGAAGCCCAGGTAGGCCTTGCGCGCGAAGACGGCACTTTCCTTGACCTTGAAGGGAATCAGGGTGCCCCAGCTGTGACGCCGTGCCACCAGGTGGCAGGCCACCATCATGCCCAGCACCATCATGGCACCGGGAATCATGCCGGCAATGAACAGATCGCTGATCGACAGGTTCATCATGAAGCCGTAGACGATGAAGATGATACTCGGCGGGATGATGATGCCGACGGTGCCCCCGCATGCCGCGGTGGCCGCCGAAAATCGTTCATCGTAGCCGTTCTTCTTCATCTCGGGGTGCATGATCGAGCCGATGGTGGCCGTGGTGCCGGCATTCGAGCCCGAGATCGCCGCGAAGAGGCCGCAGGCGCCCAGCGTCGACATGCCCATGCCGCCTCGTAGCCAGCCCAGCACCGAGTAGGCGAAGTCGGATAGCCGCTTGGCGATACCCGCTGCGTTGATCAGGTCACCCGTCAGGATGAACAGAGGCAGGGCCAGCAGGCCGAAGAAACTCAGGCCCTGAAAGAGCGTCACGCCGATATTGGCCAGCGTGAAGTCGATGACCAGGCTGGTGCCGACCACCCATAACCCGATGACCAGGAAGATGGGCACGCCGAGCAGGAAGAAGAGCGTTACGCCTGCAGTGATCAGGCCAATAAGAAGACCGTCTGTCATGATTCGTCCTCCTAATCCTGTTCTGGTCAAGTCAGAGCGGACACATTTTCAAGCCGCAGCTGCCAATTCAATCTCCCTCGGCGTCTGGTAGCCTA
>NZ_VBUI01000080.1 GCF_005780185.1 Halomonas urmiana
GGCACGCCGCCGACAGGCCCGAAGGCCCGGCACCGACGATCACCACATCGAAATCCATGGAATCGCGTTCGACTTGTTCTTCCACCTGCACTCTCCTTGCTGTCCCCGAGGACGTGGCCACCGGATGCGACCAACGTCGATAGGATTTAAAACGGTCGTTTGCTTCTAGCCATGTCTCATGATAGGCATAATAGCGGCAAAGGGTCACCCCCTGCGATGGTGCAGGGCACAAGGGTGCCTGGCGTGGCCCTGCAAGGCCGGGGATTGTTGATCCGGACCGGCCATGGCACATTGGGGGCGTTTTTCGCTGCAGCGCCTATCAAACGCTTGCATGAAACGCATAAGAGTATGCCAGCCGGTTCCAAGGAGGCGTGTTTCCCGCCCGCTCGTTCGGGTGGTCGAGGTCGCTTCTTCCATCATCAGGTTCCCAGAGTGAACCAAGCGAGGACACATATGAAGGTACTCGTCGCGGTCAAACGCGTCATCGACTACAACGTCAAGATCCGGGTTAAGCCGGACCACTCCGATGTCGATCTCACCAACGTCAAGATGGCCATGAACCCCTTCTGCGAGATCGCCGTGGAAGAGGCGGTGCGCCTGAAGGAGAAGGGCGTGGCCAGCGAGGTCATCGTGGCCACCGTCGGTCCCAAGGCTGCCCAGGAGCAGCTGCGCACCGCGCTGGCGCTGGGTGCCGATCGTGCCGTGCACGTCGAGACCGATGAGCGCGTCGAGTCGCTGGGCGCGGC
>NZ_VBUI01000081.1 GCF_005780185.1 Halomonas urmiana
ACCAGCGCGCTGGGTGACCTGGCCGGCGCCATCGGCTGCCTGCGCTACCAGGCCGAGTGCATCGACAAGCTCTACGGCGAGGTCGCGCCCACCGGCGACAACGCCCTGGGGCTGGTGCTGCGTGAGCCGCTGGGCGTGGTGGCCTGCATCGTGCCCTGGAACTTCCCGCTGATGATGACCGCCTGGAAGATCGCCCCGGCGCTCGCCGCCGGCAACAGCGTCATCTTGAAGCCCTCGGAGAAGTCGCCGCTCTCGGCGCTGCGTCTGGCGAGCCTGGCCCGGGAGGCCGGGCTGCCGCGGGGCGTCTTCCAGGTGCTGCCGGGCTTCGGCCACACCGTGGGCAAGGCGCTGGCGCTCTCCATGGAGGTCGACTGCCTGGCCTTCACCGGCTCCACCGGGGTCGGCAAGCAGCTGATGCAGTACGCCGGCCAGTCGAACCTCAAGAAGGTCTTCCTAGAGTGCGGCGGCAAGAGCCCGAATCTGGTCTTCGCCGATTGCAAGGACCTGGACCGGGTGGCCCAGCACGCCGCCGCGGCGATCTTCCACAACCAGGGCGAGGTGTGCATCGCCGGCTCCCGGCTGCTGGTCGAGAA
>NZ_VBUI01000082.1 GCF_005780185.1 Halomonas urmiana
GTGGACCCCACCGTCAAGACAGAAAGTGCACGAGTTTAAGCAATGTCCTGAGCCTCACTCGCAGCTGAACAGCGCTGCCCTGGTTCCGCTGATTCACCAGGCAGTATTGCCGCCGGACCGTATTTGTCCACGATCAGTGCGCCTCCGCCTTGCCGGGTCCGGTAGACCGTTTCCGGTGTCTCGTTCGCCAGCGCCTGGTGCGGGCGCTCGTCGTTGTAGAACATGAAGTACGCCATCAGCCCAAGCGTCAGTTCGCCCATGGTGGCATAGCCCTTGAGGTAGACGTCCTCGTACTTCACCGTCCGCCAGAGGCGCTCGACGAAGATGTTGTCGAAAGCGCGACCTCGACCATCCATGCTGATCGTGATGCCCTCTCGCTTCAGCACACGGGTAAATGCGTCGGCCGTGAACTGGGCGCCCTGGTCGCTGTTGAAGACCTCAGGTCGCCCGTACAGGCGCAGGGCTTCCTCGAGACAGTCGACGCAGAAGCTCGCCTCCATGGTGTTGCTAAGCCGCCAGCTCAGGACCTTGCGGCTGTACCAGTCGATGATCGCGATGAGGTAGCAGAAGCCCCGAACGAGCCGGA
>NZ_VBUI01000083.1 GCF_005780185.1 Halomonas urmiana
CTTCTTGGTCATGAACACCTCCATTGCCTCCATTATGAGGCTTATCGGGGTGTCCGCTCCAATTGGACCACTTCATCGTGAAGCGGGCGGGCGTCGCCAAGAAAAGCCTCTACAACAACTTTGCCTCGAAGGCCGAGCTGGTGGCGTCTTACCTGGAAGCGCGTCACGAGGAATGGTTGGCGTTGTATGAAGCGCGTCTACGAGTGGCCATGACTCCCCATGACAAGGTCATGGCGGTGTTCTTAGCGTATGAGGACCATGCTGAACACGCCTATGAGCATGGCTTTCGCGGCTGTGGGCTGCTGAATGCCGCTGCGGAGCTACCCGCGGGGGATGCAGGCAGGGCAGTGGTCAGAGGGCACAAGGAGCAAGTTGAATCGTTGCTGGCCGAACATATCAGCGACATGCTCAGCGATGATGTGGAGCGTGCATCTCAGTTAGCACATCATCTTGTTCTGGTCAAGTCAGAGCGGACACATTTTCAAGCCGCAGCTGCCAATTCAATCTCCCTCGGCGTCTGGTAGCCTA
>NZ_VBUI01000084.1 GCF_005780185.1 Halomonas urmiana
ATCGACACCTTCGTCATGGACAACAGCAACTCGAAGAAGGAAGGCGTCTCGCGGACCTACCAGAAGGTCGACGGCTACACCCCGATCGCCGCGTATCTGGGCAACGAAGGGTGGTGTCTGGGCCTGGAGCTGCGTCCCGGCAAGCAGCACACCATGAAGGAAAGCAACGCCTTCCTGGAGCGGGTGCTGCCCCGCGCCCAAGGCCTGACCGAGCGCCCCATCTTGCTGCGTGAGGACAGCGGCTTCGACAGCCAGGCACACCTGGCGCTTCTCGAACGGCAGCGGCAGGCCTTTGCCGAGGCGGACCGCCGGCTCGACTATGTCGTCAAATGGAACCCGCGTGGCTCGGCCACGGCCGATCAGGACACCTGGCTGGCCGTGGCGGCGGACTATTGGGAAGAGCTGCGCCCTGGCAAGCGTCAGGCGCTGTGGACGCAGACCGTCTCAATCCGCGACGACACCAAGGTCGAATACGTCGTCAAGCGCGTGATGCGCCTGGTAGAGCGCACCGCCGATCGCGATGG
>NZ_VBUI01000085.1 GCF_005780185.1 Halomonas urmiana
CGGCGACCACGTGGGCGGTGGCGCCGGCCAGGGCGCCGTCGTGATGTTCGGCAAGGACCAGAATGCTCATGAGATCACCTTGGCTTCGTTCTTGAGTTTATCGACCAGCTCATCCACGGAGCCCACCTTGACGCCCCCCTGGCGTTCGGCCGGCGGCTCGACCTTGACCAGCTTGACCCGGGAGGCCACCTCGATGCCCAGATCCGCCGGGGTCTTGACGTCCATCGGCTTCTTCTTGGCCTTCATGATGTCGGGCAGCTTGGCGTAGCGCGGCTCGTTGAGACGCAGGTCGGTGGTGACGATGGCGGGCAGGGTCAGCGACACCGTCTGCAGGCCGCCGTCGACCTCGCGGGTCACCTTGGCCGTGTCGTTCTCGATGACCACCTCGGAGGCGAAGGTGCCCTGGGGCAGTCCGGTCAGCGCGGCCAGCATCTGGCCGGTCTGGTTGTTGTCGGTGTCGATGGCCTGCTTGCCGAGGATGACCAGCCCCGGCTGCTCTTC
>NZ_VBUI01000086.1 GCF_005780185.1 Halomonas urmiana
GCGGTGCAGGGTCGGGGCGCGGTTGAGCAGCACGGGGTGCTCGCGGATGACGTCGGCGAGGATGTCCCACACCTCCGGCAGCTCGCGCTCGACCATCTTCTTGGCGGCCTTGATGGTGGAGGCATAGCCGAGAGACTGCAGCTTGGAGTAGATGAACGGCTTGAACAGCTCCAGCGCCATCTTCTTCGGCAGGCCACACTGGTGCAGGCGGAGGGTCGGACCGACGGTGATGACCGAGCGGCCGGAGTAGTCCACGCGCTTGCCCAGCAGGTTCTGGCGGAAGCGCCCCTGCTTGCCCTTGATCATATCGGCGAGCGACTTCAGCGGGCGCTTGTTGGACCCGGTGATGGCCCGGCCGCGACGACCGTTGTCGAGCAGCGCGTCCACCGACTCCTGCAGCATGCGCTTCTCGTTGCGCACGATGATGTCGGGCGCATTGAGGTC
>NZ_VBUI01000087.1 GCF_005780185.1 Halomonas urmiana
TTGCGCACGATGATGTCGGGCGCATTGAGGTCGAGCAGCCGCTTGAGGCGGTTGTTGCGGTTGATCACGCGACGGTAGAGGTCGTTGAGATCGGAGGTCGCGAAGCGGCCACCGTCCAGCGGCACCAGCGGACGCAGGTCCGGCGGCAGCACCGGCAGTACCTCCATGACCATCCAGGCCGGGTCGTTACCCGAGCCCTGGAAGGCCTCGAGCAGCTTGAGCCGCTTGGAGAGCTTCTTGATCTTGGTCTCGGAGTTGGTCTGCGGGATCTCCTCGCGCAGGCGACCGATCTCTTCCTCGAGATCGATGTCCTTGAGCAGCGCCTGGACCGCCTCGGCGCCCATGCGGGCATCGAAGTCGTCACCGAACTCCTCGAGGGCCTCGAAGTACTGCTCGTCGTTGAGCAGCTGGCCGCGCTCGAGGGTGGT
>NZ_VBUI01000088.1 GCF_005780185.1 Halomonas urmiana
CGCCACAGGCGCTTGTCGGTGATCTCCAGTTGCCGGGAGACGGCCAGCACTGGCATCTCCTTGACGAGCGACATGGCGGCCTGCTCGAACAGCAGGGTGAAGTCGCTGCCAGGCCGTGCCCAAGGCACCTCGATGCGCTTGACGCCATGCTCGGGACACTTGGTGCGAGGCACGCGGGCGTGCAGGTAACAGTGATGCTGAAAGAAGTTCAGATGCCGCCACGTCTTCTCGGCAAAGTCATGGGCTGGGCAGGCCTTGCCGCACTCCGGGCAGGGGTAGAGGCTGCCCCGTTCGGCCTCGACATAGAGGTCTAGGCGGTGGGGCGACACAGAGGTATCCAGGTGCTGGTCCTTGAGAATCCAGGGCGCTTCCAGGCCCAGGCCGAGGGTCAGAATCTGGGTGCCGTCCATGCCA
>NZ_VBUI01000089.1 GCF_005780185.1 Halomonas urmiana
CGGCTGCGTACCGTGTTGCAGGAACTGGTCCATCGTGCCGCCGTGGTGATCCATAAGGCGCGCCAGATCATCCTCGATTTCGGGCAGGACATCGGGCGCATGACGGTGTTGAACACCCTGCGGAGCCGACTGCGTTACCCACGAGGGTCGCCATGCTGACTGTCTGCCAGAGAGCATCCCCAGACAGTGCGCGACGGGCGATCGCCGGTCGCCAGGTTGGCCGTGCGCGGCAGGGGCGTAAGCGGAGAAAACCGGGTGATCAGGACCGATCGACGTGGGCATTTCCGACGACATCGGGCTCGCACCTCCACGATATTCGAGTCAAATTCTCAAAAATCTCACGCAGACGATGATAGGGGGCATGTCGGCAGCGACATCACGGATTCAGGA
>NZ_VBUI01000008.1 GCF_005780185.1 Halomonas urmiana
GCTCGAAGCTCGAAGCTCGAAGCTCGAAGCTCGAAGCTCGAAGCTCGAAGCTCGAAGCTCGAAGCTCGAAGCTCGAACACAGGATGAGCTTCTCTCCACGCGCAACGCAAACACCCCCACAGCATCGCTACGGGGGTGTTCTCTTCAAGCTTCAGGCTTCCAGGCGCGAAGCGCCGCTCTTCCGGCTTACTGGCTATCCCGGATCACATCGGTGCCGTCGGGGATGGCGAAGTCGAAACGACCGGGCTCCAGCCGCTCGTTCATGCGCACGTTATCGAAGCCGATGGCGGTGCGCTGCCCGGTGCTGTCGGTCATCTGCAGCATGGCCAGCGCCTCGCCGCGGAAGGTCATCTTCAGCTCCTCGAACAGGGTGTCGGGATCCTTCGGCACCAGGATGAAGGTCTCGCTGGCCCCCTGCTGCTGACGGGTGACCTCGTAGCTGTCGGTCAGCTCGTCGGCGCTACCGGAGAGCAGCAGGGCCGGGGTGTGAGTCACGCGCTGATCGAGCGGCTGCACCGTGGCCTGCTCGAGGTCGGGGTCGTAGAGGATGACCTCCTCGCCACCGGAGACCACCAGCTGCTCGTAGGGCGCTTCGACCTCCCAGCGGAACTTGCCAGGACGCGACAGCCACATGCGCCCACGCGCCTCCTGCAGGCGCTGGCCGCTACCGTCGAGGATCTGCTGCTCGAAATCGGCCGCGTAGGTCTGCAGCGGTTCGAGAATCGCCGCCAGGCGATCGGCGCCTTCACTGGCCAGCGCCGACATCGGCACGGCAAGCGACATGGTCAGCGCGGCGAGGGTCTTCTTGATGCTCATCGTCTCTGTCTCCCTGGACGGGTCCATCATGACATCCTGCCATTCGGACCCTAGAGGCCCCGACGGGTTGCACCCCCGCCGGGGCTTCCATCATTGGTGCATGATTGCGGCGCGTCAGTCGTTCACCGGGGGCGGCGCCAGCACCTCGCGGGCACCGTTGGTGCCCATGGTGGAGACCACGCCGGCCATCTCCATCGACTCGACCAGCCGTGCGGCGCGGTTGTAGCCGATCTTGAAGCGACGCTGGACCGCCGAGATGGAGGCGCGCCGGCTCTCGGTGACGAAGGCCACCGCCTCGTCGTAGAGCGCATCCTGCTCGGCGTCGCTGTCGCCACCGCCCCCCTCGGCTTCCAACCCGGCCAGGGCCTCGGCGGAAACGCCCCCGGAGAGGATCTCGTCGATGTATTCCGGCTCGCCGCGGCGCTTCCAGTCCTCGACCACCCGGTGCACCTCGTCGTCGTCGACGAAAGCGCCGTGCACGCGGGTCGGCATGCCGGAGCCGGCGGGCAGGTAGAGCATGTCGCCGTGCCCCAGCAGGTTCTCGGCGCCGCCCTGGTCGAGGATGGTGCGCGAATCGACCCGCGAGGAGACCTGGAAGGCCATGCGGGTGGGGATATTGGCCTTGATCAGGCCAGTCACCACGTCCACCGACGGGCGCTGGGTGGCGAGAATCAGATGGATACCAGCGGCACGGGCCTTCTGGGCCAGGCGGGCGATCAGCTCCTCGACCTTCTTGCCGACGATCATGAACATGTCGGCGAACTCGTCGATCACCACCACGATATAGGGCAGCTTCTCGAGCACCGGCGGCGCCTGGTGCATCTCCCAGGGCTGGGGCTCCCACAGCGGGTCGGCCACCTGGGCGCCAGCCCGCTCGGCCTCGTCGAGCTTGGCGTTGAAGCCGGCGATGTTGCGCACGCCCATGGACGCCATCAGCTTGTAGCGGCGCTCCATCTCGGCCACGCACCAGCGCAGGGCGTTGGCCGCCTCCTTCATGTCGGTGACCACCGGCGCCAGCAGGTGCGGGATGCCATCGTAGACCGAAAGCTCCAGCATCTTGGGGTCGACCATGATCATGCGCACCTCATCGGGCGTCGCCTTGAGCAGCATGGAGATCAGCATGGCGTTGACCCCCACCGACTTACCCGAGCCGGTGGTCCCGGCCACCAGCAAGTGGGGCATCTTGCCCAGGTTAGCCACCACCGGGCCGCCACCGATGTCCTGGCCCAGGGCCAGGGTCAGCGCCGAGGCCTCGTGCTGGTAGCGATCGGAATCGATCACCTCACGCAGGCGGATCATCGCCCGGTGCGGATTGGGGATCTCGATGCCCACGGTGGGGCGACCCGGGATCACCTCCACCACCCGCACGCTCTTGACCATCAGCGAGCGCGCCAGGTCCTTGGCCAGGTTGCTGATCTTGGAGACCTTCACCCCGGCGGCCGGCTTGATCTCGAAGCGCGTGATCACCGGCCCCGGCCAGGTGTCGACCACCTCGGCCCGGACCCCATATTCGCGCAGCCGCGTCTCGAGCAGCTCGGCCATCTCGGCGAGCTGCTGCTCCGTGTAGTTGCGCTGCTGGGGCTCCGGCGGCGTCAGCAGGCGCATGCTCGGCAGCTCGCCATCGGGCTCCGGCAGATCGTCGAACATCGGCCGCTGACTCTGCAGATGCTCCACGGTCCATAGCGCCGGACCCTCGGGCTCGTCGGCAGCCTCGCGCCCCTGTTCGGCGCTCGCCACGCGGGGCGCGTCGTCATGCGCGCCAGGCGCGAGGACGCCCACGACCGGCTCATCCTCTTCCTCGGCGGGCTCGGGAGGCGCCATGCCGGGATCCCACCGAGCCGGCGTCTCGGCGGGGACATACGGCTCTTCGCGGTTCGCTCGAAGGGCGTCGCGTGCCGCCTCGGGAGCTTCACGAACCGTCTCGGGAAGTTCACGAACCGCAGGAGAAGCAAGGAACGGCTCCGAGGCCTCCTCGTCGAGCTCAGCGTCCTCACCCTGCCAGTCGGCGAGCCGCGGCTCGTACCGCCGTGACTCGTTTCGCCGGGGCTCGCGAGCGGGCGAATGCGGCGAGGCCCCCGAGGAGGCACGCGCGACGGGCGGCTCCTCGATGTCTTCGGCGTCGTGCCGAGTGACCTCCCGGACGTCGTCCTGAGCGTTGCCCCGGGCATCGACGGACGCCTCGCGCGGGGCGTCCAGGCGATCCTCGTCACGCTGTGCCCGCAGGGCCGGCCCCTGCCAGGCCGGCATCACCTCGTCGTCATCGGGCAGCACCGGCTCGGGGATCGTCTCCGGCCGACGCGGCGCGCTTGGCGCCTCGGCGGCGGGCTCGCCGCGAGAGCGCTCGGGTGCCACGCTTTCGGCGGAGGCCCGCGAGGCCGGCGTCTCGCGGCGCGGCGCCTCGGGAGGCGTGACGTCGACCCGCGGCTCCTGGGCCATGCGCGCCGCGTAGGCGGCCTCGGGGCGTTTGGCCGACGGCGTGCGCGCGGGTACCTCCCAGGGGATATCGGTCTCGCCGTCGTCGCCGAAGCCGGGGGCGCGACGCCCGCCCTGATCGGTCGCCAGGGCCGGCTCGGCATCGCGACGCCGGCCACCGACCAGCCGCCGCCACCAGGATGGCCGCTCCTCGGTCTCGCCGGAGTCCGCAGGCTTCGTCTCGCGCGCCTGCTGGTCGAGGTCGCTTCGCTCGGCGCGTCGTTCCCGCGACAGCCCGAACCGATCGACCACCCAGCGCCACCCCAGCAGGCTGCGACCGCCCAGCTCGTCCATCACCGTCAACCAGGAGAGACCGGTAAACAGGGGAAAGCCGCAGAGCATGGCCGCCACCGAGAGCAGGCCGGTGCCGCCCGACCCCACCAGCGGCAGCAGCGCACCGACCAGCCCCTCCCCGAGGATCCCGCCCGTCGAGTAGGGCAAGGGGCCTTCGGGGCGATAGAAGTGCAGCGCGCCCAGGGTGGTGGTGCCCAGCAACAACAGCAACAGCCCCCCGCAGCGCACCGCCAGGGCGGTGGGGTCCCACTCGAAACGCACCTGCCGTGAACGGATCAGCCACCAGGCGGCGAACCCGAGCATGCCGGGCCACCACAAGGCGCTCACGCCAAACAGCGAATAGAGCACGTCGGCGAGCCAGGCGCCGATGGCGCCCATCCAGTTGGCAACCTCGGTTTCCGGGCCGCTGCTCGACCAGCCGGGATCGTCCCCACGAAAGCTGTAGAGCGCCAGCAGCAGGAACACGCAGGCGGCCAACAGCAGGATCACCACGCCCTCGCGAGTCGCCCCCTGCAGCCGCAAGCCAAAGCGCTTGGCCGTCGCCCTGGCATTCGCCGCCGTCGCCCGACGCGACGAGGACCTTTTCTTGACACTCAAGCGGCCACCTCCCTTGCGCCCATATGGCGTATTGCGGATGTCATGCGACAATCATACCGAGCAAGCGCTCACCATCACAGGGGCCCGCGCACCTTGAGCCCTGCCCCCCGGCGCGGCAGACTGGGCGAGCCGCCAACGAGGAAGAGGCCCCATGCTGCCGTGGCTACCCGCCCATGCCGTCCATTTCCCCCCTGTCGAGTCCGCGCTGCGCGACCCCGACGGCCTGCTGGCCGCGGGCGGCGCCTTGACCCCGGCCTGGCTGCTGGCCGCCTATCGCCACGGCATCTTCCCCTGGTTCGGCGACGATCAGCCGATCCTGTGGTGGAGCCCGGACCCCCGCATGGTGCTAGTGCCCGGCGAGATCCGCGTCAGGCGAAGCCTCGCCAAACGGCTGCGCAACGCCGGCTTCACCATCACCGCTAACCGCGCCTTCGAGGCGGTGGTGACGGCCTGCTCGGCCCCGCGCAACGGCCAGCCAGGCACCTGGATCACCGACGAGATGCGCACGGCCTACGGGCAACTTCACGCGCTGGGGGCGGCCCACTCGGTGGAAGTATGGCGCGACGACGCCCTGGTCGGCGGCCTCTACGGCATCGCGCTGGGACCGGTGTTCTTCGGCGAATCGATGTTCTCCCGGGTACCGGACGCCTCCAAAGTCGCCCTGGTGCAGCTGGCCCGCGCCATGGCCGCTGGCGACGGTCGGCTGATCGACTGCCAGATGCATACCGACCATCTGGCAAGCCTGGGCGCCCGGGACATCGCCCGCCGCGAGTTCATCGACTATCTTGATCAGTGCCTGGGTGACCCCGTGCATGGCCGCCGGAAAGCGGCCACGAACGTGCCGGCCCCCACCTGGACCTTCGATACGATCGGCACCGCAGGATGACCGGGCCGGGGACTCCCCGGAGCCGGAGCATGAAGTAGAGGAGATGGCAGCCTTGAGCAGCAACGCCCCCCGACAGCCGGTCAGGGATCTGCGCTTCTTCCTGACCGTGCCCCACGCCTGCAGCTACCTGGCAGGGCGTGAGGCGACCACGCTGTTTCTCGATCCCCAGGAGGCACCGGGCCAGGGCGTGTACGATGCCCTGGCACTGCTCGGCTTTCGTCGCAGCGGCCGCCACCTCTACCGTCCGCACTGCGATGCCTGCAGCGCCTGCATCTCGGTGCGCATCCCGGTGGAGGCGTTCTCGCCGAACCGGACCCAGCGCAAGCTGATGAACCGCAATGCCGATCTCAGCCTGCACGTGCGCCCCGCCCTCTTCGATGCCGAGCACTATGCCCTCTATGCGCACTACGTCAGGACCCGCCACGCCGATGGCGACATGTACCCGCCGAGCCACGAGCAGTACCGCACCTTCCTGACCCTCGATCAACCCTATGCCCGGCTGCTGGAGTTTCGCCTCGACGGTCGACTGGTGGCCGTCTCGGCCTTCGATCAGCTCGAGCATGGCCTCTCGGCCATCTACACCTTCTTCGATCCCGCGCCCGAGCTGGAGCGCCGCTCCCTGGGCACCCTGGCCGTGCTGTGGCTGGTGCGGCGCGCCCTCGATCAGGGACTCCCGCATGTCTATCTCGGCTACTGGATCCGCGAGTGTCGCAAGATGAGTTACAAGCAGGCCTTCCAGCCGCTGGAGATGCTCGACGGTCGCCACTGGCGACGCCTGATCACGACGCGATAGGCGCAGGCAAGCCAGGGTTCCTTTGCCATGAAGAGCGGCATGCGGCACAATATCGCGCTATCCTGTCGGCACGGGTGGACCAGCCGCGACATCGCGCCGCCTGTTTTTTGTCATCATCAGCGAGGAACCGCCTATATGGCACGTGAAGACCATATCGAAATGGAAGGCGTCGTCGTCGATACCCTTCCCAACACCATGTTCCGCGTCGAGCTCGAGAACGGCCACGTGGTGACCGCCCATATCTCTGGCAAGATGCGCAAGCACTACATCCGCATCCTCACCGGCGACAAGGTCAAGGTCGAGCTGACCCCCTACGACCTGTCCAAGGGCCGCATCGTCTACCGCGCCCGCTGAGCGCCGATCGGGCCACCAGGGCCCGGACGCCGCTCGAGTGCCGGCCGCCTCCGCGTCCGCCACCTCCTCCCGCATCACGCCCGAACGAACAACGCCCCGTCCGAAGACAGGGCGCTGTGCTGGATTAGCCGACCGAACTCCCGTCAGGGCGCGTCGGCAAGCTCAGACTCCGTGGCCAGGTGCAGCTCGCCGTCTTCCACGCTGACGTGCACCACGCCGCCGTGCTCGGCGAGCTCCCCGAACAGGATCAGCTCGGCCAACGGTTTCTTGAGTTTCTCCTGAATCAGACGAGCCATCGGGCGTGCCCCCATATCGGGGTCGTAGCCCTTCTCGGCCAGCCACTCCCGCGCCGCATCGTCCACGTCCAGCTGGACACGCTTCTCATCGAGTTGCGCCTGCAGCTCCACCAGGAACTTGTCCACCACGTTGCGCACCACCGAGGTGGGCAGGGCATGGAACTGGATGATGCCGTCCAGGCGGTTGCGGAACTCCGGCGAGAAGGTCTTGCGGATCACCTCCATGGCATCCGTGGAGTGGTCCTGGGTCTGGAAGCCGATGGAGCGCCGTGTGGCCTGCTCGACCCCGGCGTTGGAGGTCATGATCAGGATCACGTGGCGGAAGTCCGCCTCGCGGCCATTGTTGTCGGTCAAGCGGCCATGGTCCATGACCTGCAGCAGCAGGTTGAAGACCTCGGGATGCGCCTTCTCGATCTCGTCGAGCAGCAGCACGCAGTGGGGCTGCTTGGTGATCGCCTCGGTCAGCAGCCCGCCCTGGTCGTACCCGACGTAGCCGGGAGGCGCGCCGATCAGCCGCGACACGGTGTGACGCTCCATGTACTCGGACATGTCGAAGCGCACCAGCTCAATGCCCATGATATGGGAGAGCTGCCGGGCCACCTCGGTCTTGCCCACACCGGTCGGGCCGGCGAACAGGAAGCTGCCCACCGGCTTGTCCGGCGCCTTGAGGCCGGCCCGCGACAGCTTGATCGCCGCGGCGAGGCTGTCGATGGCCTCGTCCTGGCCGAACACCAGCATCTTGAGATCGCGGTCGATGTTGGCCAGCAGCTTGCGATCGGAGCTGGAGACGCTCTTCGGCGGGATCCGCGCGATGGAGGCCACCACCGCCTCGACCTGGTCGACGTCGATGGTATCCACGCGCACCTCCGGCGGCAGAAGCCGCTGGTGGGCGCCGGCCTCGTCGATCACGTCGATCGCCTTGTCGGGCAGGTGCCGGTCGTTGATGTAGCGATCCGACAGCCGTGACGCACTCTCCAGGGCCGCGTCGGTGTACTTCAACTGGTGATGCTCCTCGAAGCGAGAGCGCAGCCCCTTGAGGATGCGGGTGGTGTCCTCCACCGAGGGCGCCATCACGTCGACCTTCTGGAAGCGCCGCGCCAGGGCCCGATCCTTTTCGAAGATACCGCGATACTCTTGGAAGGTGGTGGAGCCGATGCAGCGCAGCTCGCCCGAGGAGAGCAGCGGCTTAAGCAGGTTGGAGGCATCCATCACCCCGCCGGAGGCGGCGCCTGCGCCGATCACCGTGTGGATCTCGTCGATGAACAGGACAGCGTTGGGCTGCTTGCGCAGCTCGGCCAACAGGTTCTTCAGGCGCTTCTCGAAGTCGCCGCGGTACTTGGTGCCGGCCAGCAGCGCGCCCATGTCCAGCGAATAGACCACGGCGTCGCTGATCACCTCGGGCACGTCCTCCTCGACGACGCGCTTGGCCAGCCCCTCGGCGATGGCGGTCTTGCCGACCCCGGCCTCGCCGACCAACAGCGGGTTGTTCTTGCGTCGCCGCGCCAGGATCTGCACCACCCGCTCGAGCTCATGGTCGCGACCGATCAGCGGATCGATCTTGCCCATTCTTGCCTGCTCGTTGAGGTTGGTGGCGTAGCTGGTCAAGGGGTTGGAGCCCGTCTCGGCTCCCCCTTCCTCGGCCTCCTCGGCCTCGGGCGAGGGCGAGGGCGAGGCCTGACTCTGGCCGTGCCCGGCCACCTTGGAGATGCCATGGGCGATGTAGTTGACGGCATCGACCCGGGCCACGTTCTGCTGCTTGAGGAAGTAGACCGCCTGGCTCTCCTGTTCGGAGAAGATCGCCACCAGCACATTGGCGCCGGTGACCTCGCTCTTGCCGGACGACTGGACATGGAAGACCGCGCGCTGCAGCACGCGCTGGAACCCCAGGGTCGGCTGAGTCTCCCGGTCAGACTGATCCTCGGGGATCAGCGGCGTGGTGGAATTGATGAAATCCTGCAGGTCGGACCGCAGCTTGTCGAGGTTGGCCCCGCAGGCGCGCAGCACGTCCGCCGCCGAGGCGTTGTCGAGCAGCGCCAGCAGCAGGTGCTCCACGGTCATGAACTCGTGGCGCTTGGAGCGAGCCACGGTGAAGGCCGTGTTCAGGGTCAGTTCAAGTTCTTTACTCAGCATGGCAGTCCCCTTCTCGCCGCTCAGGGCTTCGCGTCGGATCGTTCGTGGTCCGGCATCATCAACATTCGGGTACAAATGGCAGCGTTGCAAGTCTCCCGTCAACGCTTGACCGTCATACGCCCTCTTCGACCATGCCGCTCAGTCCACCGCCTCGATGTCGCACAGCAGCGGATGCTGACACTCTCTTGCATATTGATTGACCTGATGGCTTTTGGTTTCCGCAATGTCGTGAGTGAAGACGCCACAGGTCGCTTTGCCGCGGGTGTGAACGGTCAGCATGACCTGGACCGCCGTCTCGCTGTCCATATGGAAAAAGGTCTGCAGCACCTCGACCACGAACTCCATGGGCGTGAAGTCGTCGTTGTGCAGCACCACCTTGTACATCGAAGGGCGCGCGACTTCGGGGTCGGCATGCTGCACCGCCAGGTCGCCATCGTCCTCCTCCTCGGGGCTGCCGGGGCCTTGTGGGCCAGGCGTCTCAGGTCCCGGCGGTCGTGTCATGCCTGCCGTCGGGAAGGCCAGCCACGCTCGCCCCATCACCTCATCGTCTCTACTGAACATAAGAGCCACTATCCATCTCGACAAGCCGCGCGCGGCGATCATCTCAACCGTGTTTGGACGCCGCCGCGCCGGCAGGGTTCATCACCATGGTTCGTTATGGGAACAGCCGAACGCAAAGAACCCCCGCCCGCCTGGCGGCGGACGGGGGCCCCGGGCTCGGCAACGCGATTACATGTTGTCGGCGACGGCCTGGCCGAACTCGGAGCACTTCAGCAGCTTGGCATTGTCCATCTGGCGATGGAAGTCATAGGTGACCTCGCCCTTGGAGATGGCCTTCTCCATGCCCTTGAGCACGAGATCGGCGGCCTCGGCCCAGCCCATGTGGCGCAGCATCATCTCGGCGGAGAGAATCAGCGAGCCCGGGTTGACCTTATCCTGACCGGCGTACTTCGGCGCGGTGCCGTGGGTAGCCTCGAACATGGCGGTCGTGTCGGAGATGTTAGCGCCCGGCGCAATGCCGATACCGCCCACCTCGGCCGCCAGGGCGTCGGAGATGTAGTCACCGTTCAGGTTCAGGGTGGCGATGACGTCATACTCGGCCGGGCGCAGCAGGATCTGCTGCAGCATCGCATCAGCGATGACGTCCTTGATGACGATTTCCTTGCCGGTCTTGGGGTTCTTCATGGTCATCCAGGGACCGCCGTCGAGCAGCTCGGCACCGAACTCTTCCTTGGCGAGCTCGTAGCCCCAGTCCTTGAAGGACCCCTCGGTGAACTTCATGATATTGCCCTTGTGCACCAGGGTCAGCGACTCACGGTCGTTGTCGATGGTGTACTGCAGGGCCTGGCGCACCAGACGCTTGGTGCCCTCGACGGAAACCGGCTTGACGCCGATGCCGCAGTTCTCCGGGAAGCGGATGTTCTGGACACCCATCTCCTCGCGCAGGAACTTGATGACCTTGTCGGCCTCCGGAGTGCCGGCCTTCCACTCGATGCCAGCGTAGATGTCCTCGGAGTTCTCGCGGAAGATCACCATGTCGACGTCACCGGGCTTCTTGACCGGGCTCGGCACGCCCTCGAACCACCGCACCGGGCGCTGGCAGACGTAGAGATCGAGCTTCTGACGCAGGGCAACGTTCAGGGAGCGAATGCCGCCCCCCACCGGCGTGGTCAGTGGGCCCTTGATGGAGACCACGTAGTCCTTGACCGCCTCCAGAGTCTCTTCCGGCATCCAGGTGTCGGCATCATAGACGTGAGTGGCCTTCTCGCCGGCGTAGACTTCCATCCAGTGGATCTTGCGCTCGCCGTTGTAGGCCTTCTGCACGGCGGCATCGATGGCGATCATCATCGCCGGGGTCACGTCGATACCGATGCCGTCACCCTCGATGTACGGGATGATCGGATTGTTCGGCACGTTCAGGGTGTTGTCGGCGTTGGTGGTGATCTTCTGGCCACTCTCAGGAACGACGATCTTATTGAACCCCATGGCGAACTCCCCTTTTTGGACTGTTCAGTGGAGCCCGGAGTGTAGCACTCCCCTCCACCGGGAGTCAGCTTCGCGGGACATTTGTCGACAATCTTGGTAGACTCGCCGCCATCCGCCGGGTCGCCCGCGCCTGGCACCCCCACTCCATGCCACCGCAGCGACCAGAGAGATCAACGCCCCATGTCCCAAACGCCGAAGATTATCTACACGTTCACCGACGAAGCGCCTGCGCTGGCGACCCACTCGCTGCTACCGATCATCGACGCCTTCACCGACGCCGCCGGCATCGACGTGGAAACTCGCGACATCTCCCTGGCGGCACGGATTCTCTCGCTGTTTCCCGACTACCTGGCCGAAGACCAGCGCGTCGAGGACCACCTCGCCGAACTGGGCGCCCTGGCCAAGACGCCGGAAGCCAACATCATCAAGCTGCCCAACATCAGCGCGTCCATGCCGCAGCTTCATGAGGCCATCAAGGAGCTGCAGGGACAGGGCTATCCCGTGCCAGACTACCCGTACGAGCCGAATAGCGACGAAGAGCGAGACATCCAGGCGCGCTACAACAAAGTTAAAGGGAGCGCCGTCAACCCGGTGCTGCGTGAAGGCAACTCCGACCGCCGTGCGCCCAAGGCCGTCAAGGCCTATGCCCGCAAGTACCCGCACCACATGGGCGAGTGGAGCCAGGCCTCGCGCAGCCACGTCTCTCACATGCACGGCGGCGACTTCTACCACGGCGAGCAGTCGATGACCCTGGATCGCGCCCGCAACGTGAAGATGGAGCTGATCACCAAGAGCGGCCAGGCGCGCGTGCTCAAGCCCGAGATCTCGCTGCAGGAGGGCGAGGTCATCGACAGCATGTTCATGAGCAAGAAGGCGCTGCTCGAGTTCTACGAGCGGGAGATCGAGGATGCGCGCCAGACCGGCGTGATGTTCTCCCTGCACGTCAAGGCGACGATGATGAAGGTCTCGCACCCCATCGTGTTCGGCCACTGCGTGAAGATCTTCTACAAGGACGCCTTCGAGAAGCACGGCGAGCTGTTCGATGAGCTGGGCGTCGACGTCAACAACGGCATGGCGAATCTCTACGAGAAGATCGACACCCTGCCCGAGACCCAGCGCGAGGAGGTCATCCGCGACCTGCACGCCTGTCACGATCAGCGGCCGGAACTGGCCATGGTGGACTCGGCGCGCGGCATCACCAACTTCCACTCGCCCAGCGATGTGATCGTGGACGCCTCGATGCCTGCCATGATTCGTGCCGGCGGCAAGATGTACGGTGCCGACGGCCGCCTCAAGGACGTCAAGGCAGTGATGCCGGAGTCGACCTTCGCGCGCATCTACCAGGAGATGATCAACTTCTGTAAGTGGAATGGCGCCTTCGACCCGGCCACCATGGGCACCGTGCCCAACGTCGGCCTGATGGCCCAGAAGGCCGAGGAGTATGGCTCCCACGACAAGACCTTCGAGGCCCCGGAAGCCGGTGTCGCCAACATCACCGACCTGGAGACCGGCGAGGTGCTGCTCTCCCAGACCGTCGAAGAGGGCGATATCTGGCGGATGTGCCAGGTCAAGGATGCGCCGATCCGCGACTGGGTAAAGCTGGCGGTGGAGCGCTGCCGCGACTCCGGTATGCCGGCCGTATTCTGGCTCGATCCCTATCGTCCGCACGAGAATGAACTGATCAAGAAGGTCAGGGCCTACCTCGCCGAGCACGACACCGACGGCCTCGACATCCAGATCATGTCCCAGGTCCGGGCCATGCGCTACACCCTCGAGCGTGTCGTTCGCGGCCTCGACACCATCTCGGTGACCGGCAACATCCTGCGCGACTACCTCACCGACCTGTTTCCGATCCTGGAGCTGGGCACCAGCGCCAAGATGCTCTCCATCGTGCCGCTGATGGCCGGTGGTGGCATGTTCGAGACCGGGGCCGGCGGCTCGGCACCCAAGCACGTCCAGCAGCTCATCGAGGAGAACCACCTGCGCTGGGATAGCCTCGGCGAATTCCTCGCCATGGGGGCCTCCCTGGAGCACCTAGCCAAGCAGTTCGGCAACCCTCGCGCGACCCTGCTGGCCGAGGCGCTGGACAAGGCCACCGGTGAGTTCCTCGAGCACAACAAGTCGCCCTCCCGCAAGGCGGGCGAACTGGACAACCGCGGCAGCCACTTCTATCTCGCCCTCTATTGGGCCCAGGCCCTGGCGGCCCAGGACGAGGATGCCGAACTCAAAACACTCTTCACCCGCCTGGCCGAGACGCTGACGGCCAACGAGGCGACCATTCTCGAAGAGCTGAACGGCGTGCAGGGGCAGCCGGTGGACATCAAGGGCTACTACCATGCAGACCCCGAGCTGGCGCGTGCCGTCATGCGCCCCAGCAAGACCCTGAACAAGGCCCTGGCGCTGGTCGCCCAGGGCTGAAGGTAGCACCCCGAGCCGACCCGTTACCCTTCACGGGCGGCCCCTCCGGCTCCCGTCCGCCCCTTGGCGGAGGGGAGCCGTTGCGTTGTAGCATCAGGCATTGCTTGGCGTCAGGCGCTCGGTATAGTGGAAGAAGACGATGAACCTTTACCTGTTGCACAAGCCCTACCGCATGCTCTCCCAGTTCACCGACCGCCGTGTCGATGAAGCGGAGCGCCGCGCTACCCTGGCCGATGTCATCTCGGTGCCGGACATCTACGCCGCCGGACGACTGGACTACGACTCCGAGGGGCTACTACTGCTCAGCGACGATGGCGCGCTGATTCACCGCATCAGCCACCCCCGTCAAAAGCAGCCCAAGACCTATCGCGTGCAGGTGGAAGGCAGCCCCGACGAGGACGCCCTGCAGGCGCTGCGCGACGGCGTCACCCTCAAGGACGGCCGGACCCGGCCGGCGAAGGTCCGCCGGCTCGCCTCGAGCGAACTGGCCGAGCGCACCCCGCCCGTGGATCCCAGGCGTCACCCCGTCACTACCTGGCTGGAGCTGACCATCAGCGAGGGGCGTAACCGACAGGTGCGGCGCATGACCGCCCACGTCGGCCACCCCACCCTGCGCCTGGTGCGCGTGGCCATCGGCCCCTGGCGGCTGGACGGCCTGGCGCCCGGGGAGTGGCGCCGCGAGCCCCTGCATGCCCCCAAGCCGCCGGCCCAGCGCCGCCGCCCGCCGAGGAGACGCCCATGAGCCGCTGGCACCCCTTCGTCACCGTGGCTACCGTGGTGGAACGCGCCGGCCGCTTCCTCATCGTCGAGGAGGACCGCGGCGGACCCGAGACCCTGTTCAACCAGCCCGCCGGTCACCTGGAACCCGACGAGCGCATCCGCGACGCCGCCCTGCGTGAGCTACGCGAGGAGACCGCCTGGCAGGTCGGCATCACCGACTACCTCGGCATGTACGTCTACCACACGCCCGACGGCCTGACCTTCCACAGCCACGGCTTCTTCGGCATGGCGCTGGCGCATCTCGGCAACGAGCTGGACCCGGCCATCCTCGCCGTGCACTGGCTGACCCTCGAGGAGCTCGAGGCGCTGGAGCGCGAGGGTCGCCTGAGAAGTCCCCTGGTGATGCGGCGCATCCGCGATGCCCTGGCGAGCCGCTTCTACCCCATGGACGTGATCCATGAGCGCTGAGCGGCCAAGCGGCCAAGCCGAGGCTCAAGTAGAAAGTAAAAAGTAACGGCCCCCCTTGTTCCTTGTTCCTTGGAACTTGGCGGCTCGGCGCACGGCGCTCGTATCATGTATAATCCCAGCCCATTTGCGACACACTCAATCCGAGAGCGCCCATGACCGCCACCACAGGCAAGGTGATCGTCGGCATGTCCGGCGGCGTCGACTCCTCCGTGTCCGCCCTGCTGCTGCTCGAGCAGGGGTACGAGGTCGAAGGCCTGTTCATGAAGAACTGGGACGAGGACGACGGCACGGAGTACTGCACCGCCAAGGAGGACCTGGCGGATGCCGAGGCCGTGTGCCAGAAACTCGGCATCACGCTGCACACCGCCAACTTTGCCGCCGAATACTGGGACAACGTCTTCGAGCACTTCCTGGCCGAATACCAGGCGGGCCGCACCCCGAACCCGGACATCCTCTGCAACCGCGAGATCAAGTTCAAGGTGTTCCTCGAGTACGCCGAGATGCTCGGTGCCGAGAAGATCGCCACCGGCCACTATGTTCGTGAAGGGCAGGTGCGCGGTCATCTCGATGGCAACGAACGCCCAAGACTGCTCAGAGGCCTCGACGCCAACAAGGACCAGAGCTACTTCCTGCACGCTGTGCCGGAGGCCGCCATCGCCCGCACCCTCTTCCCGGTGGGCGAGCTCGAGAAACCCGAGGTGCGCGCCATCGCCGAGCGCCACGACCTAGTCACCGCGCGCAAGAAGGACTCGACCGGGATCTGCTTCATCGGCGAGCGCCGCTTCAGCGACTTCCTCAAGCAGTACCTGCCCGCCCAGCCCGGCGTGATCGAGACGCCCGCGGGCGAGGTGATCGGCGAGCACATGGGCCTGATGTACTACACCCTGGGCCAGCGCCAGGGGCTCGGCATCGGCGGGCTCGCCGATCACCCCGACGCGCCCTGGTACGTGGCCGCCAAGGATCTCACGCGCAACGTGCTCGTCGCCGTGCAGGGCAAGCACCACCCGCTGCTCTATACCGACAGCCTGGCCACCGAGGCCATGGACTGGGTGGCCGGCGAGGCCCCCGCTGCCGAGGGTCGCCTCACCGCCAAGACCCGCTATCGCCAGGCCGACGTGCCCTGTACGTTCCGCACGCGGGAAGATGGCGGCGTCGAGGTGCGCTTCGACGATCCCCAGCGTGCCGTGACGCCGGGGCAGTCGCTGGTGCTCTACGACGGCGATATCTGCCTGGGCGGCGGCGTGATCCACACCACCTGGAACGCCACGGAGCCCGGACAATGACCGCCTCGACCCCGATCCACCGTGCCCCGGACACGCCGGCCGCTCGCCAGGCCCTGGCGCTGGCCGGGGTCTTTCAGGCCGCCTATCTGGTCGACGAGCTCGCCCGCACCGGACAGACCGACCAGCGCGCCTGGGAGACCCTGATCCGCGCCACCCTGGACACCAACCCGGAGAGCTTCGAGGCGATCTACGGCGGCCACCCCAACAACCTGCGCCAGGGCCTCGAGGTGCTCGAGGGCGTGGTCGGCCGCCAGCAGGTCAATCCGGTGGTGCTGCGCTACGGCTTCTCGCTACTAATGCTGATGAATCAGCTGCGTACCAACGACGCCATGATGGACGATCTGGGGACGCGCCTGACGCGCATCCAGGGTCAGGCCGAGCACTTCGGCGCGACCCACGAGAACGTCATCTCGAGCCTCGGCGAGGCCTACCAGGAGACGCTCTCGATGCTCAAGACACGGATCGTCGTCCAGGGCGACCCCTCGCTGCTGCAAAGCCGCATGATGCCGGAGCGCGTTCGCGCCATCCTGCTCGCCGGCATCCGCTTCGCCTTACTCTGGCATCAGCAGGGGGGCCGGCGCTGGAAGCTGGTCTTCCAGCGCGGCGCCTTGAAGAAAGCCCTGGACCAGCTGGGCTGATCCGCCTTTTCATCACCCCCGTTACCACCCCTCGACCGGAATCCGACCCATGCAAGCCGCTCCCCTGCCTCTCTCCGCCCTCACCGCCCTCTCTCCCGTCGATGGCCGTTACGAGTCCAAGGCCGCCGCCCTGCGCGAGCACTTCAGCGAGTTCGGGCTGATCCGCGCCCGGGTCATCGTCGAGATCCGCTGGCTGGAGTGCCTCGCCGAGCACCCGCAAATCACCGAGGTGCCTAGGCTCTCCGCCGAGGCCACCGCGCACCTCGAGGCCCTGCTGCGCGACTTCTCGCTGGCGGATGCCGAGCGCATCAAGACCATCGAGCGCACCACCAACCACGACGTCAAGGCGGTGGAGTACTTCATCAAGGAGAAGATCGCCGACCAGCCAGAGCTGCATGCGGTCACCGAGTTCGTGCACTTCGCCTGCACTAGCGAGGACATCAACAACCTCTCCCACGGCGTGATGCTGACCGACGGCCTCAAGGTGCTGCTGCCGATGATGCACCGGGTCGCCGACGAGATCGCCCGCCTGGCCGAGGAGCACGCCGCCCAGCCGATGCTCTCGCGCACTCACGGCCAGACCGCGAGCCCCACCACGCTCGGCAAGGAGATGGCCAACGTCGCCTACCGCCTGCGTCGCCAGCTCAAACAGATCGAGACGGTCGAGATCTTCGGCAAGATCAACGGCGCGGTGGGTAACTACAACGCCCACCTCACCACCTACCCCGAGGTGGACTGGGAAGCCAATGCCCAGCGCTTCGTCGAGGGGCTGGGCCTGACCTTCAACCCCTACACCACCCAGATCGAGCCCCACGACTACATCGCCGAACTGTTCGATGCGGTCTGCCGTTTCAACACCATCCTCATCGACTTCGATCGCGATGTCTGGGGCTACATCTCGCTGGGCTACTTCAAACAGCGCACCGTGGCCGGTGAGATCGGCTCCTCGACCATGCCTCACAAGGTCAACCCGATCGACTTCGAGAACTCCGAGGGCAACCTGGGGCTCGCCAACGCCGTGCTCGGCCACCTGGCTCAGAAGCTGCCGATCTCCCGTTGGCAACGCGATCTCACCGACTCCACTGTGCTGCGCAACCTCGGCGTGGGCCTGGCCTACGGCATGATCGCCTACCAGGCCTCGCTCAAGGGCATCTCCAAGCTCGAGGCCAACCCGACGCGCCTGGCTGAGGACCTCGACAACAGCTGGGAGGTGCTCGCCGAGCCGATCCAGACCGTGATGCGCCGCTACGGCATCGAGAAGCCCTACGAGAAGCTCAAGGAGCTGACTCGCGGCAAGCGCATCGACCAGACCGGTTTCGCCGCCTTCATCGATACCCTCGAGCTGCCCGCCGAGGTGAAGAGCGAGCTCAAGGCACTCAGCCCGGCCAGCTACATCGGCAACGCCAGCGAGCAAGCTCGCAAGCTCTAAGCTGGAAGCTGGAAGCTGGAAGCTGGAAGCTGGAAGCTGGAAGCTGGAAGCTGGAAGCTGGAAGCTGGAAGGCAGCATGCCGCCTTCTGCCGGGAGAGCAAGAGGGTACTTCCAGCTTCACGCTCAAGCCCGCGAAGCGGGCGCTCTTCCAGCTTCACGCTATGGCCCGGTTGCTTACCCATCCCATTCGAGTCCCAGGATCCTTATGTCAACCGATACGCCCCTGCCCATGCTCGGCGGCCTCTCTGCCGCCGAGTTCCTGCGCGACCACTGGCAGCGCAAGCCGCTGCTGATCCGCGGCGCCTTCCCCGACTTCCAGTGCCCCCTCGCCCCCGATGAGCTGGCCGGCCTGGCCTGCGAGGAGAACATCGAGGCCCGCCTGGTCGAGGAGCGCGGTCCCAAAGGCCCCTGGCAGGTCAGCCACGGCCCCTTCAGTGATGCCACCTTCGCCCGGCTGCCCGAGCGCGACTGGACCCTACTGGTGCAGGCCGTGGATCACTACGTGCCCGAGGTCGCCGCGCTGCTCGAGCACTTCACCTTCCTGCCACGCTGGCGCCTCGACGACGTCATGATCAGCTACGCGCCGCCTGGCGGCAGCGTCGGCCCCCACGTCGACCAGTACGACGTCTTCCTGCTCCAGGGCCAGGGCACCCGGCGCTGGCAGCTCGGCGGCCAGGTGTCTGACGAGGCGCCGATCCTTGCGGGCATCGACCTGCGCATCCTCGAGCGCTTCGAGGTTGAGGCCGACCAGGACTGGGTCCTGGAGCCAGGCGACATGCTCTACCTCCCCCCCGCCTGGGCTCACCACGGCGTCAGCCAGTCCGACGACTGCCTGACGCTCTCGGTCGGCTTCCGCGCGCCCTCGGCCGACGAGGCCATCACCTCCTACGCCGACTACCTCGGCGAGCAGCTGCCGGCCTCACGACGCTACGCCGACGCCGGCATGGCGCCTCCGGCGGACCCCGCCGAGCTCGACGATGCCGCCGTGGCCCGCATGCGCCAGCTGATCCTCGACACCCTCGACGATCCAGCCCAGCTGGCCCAGTGGTTCGGTCGGGTGATGACCCAACCCAAGTACGCCGACCAGCTGGTCCCCACCGAGACGCCGACCGAGGCCGAGGAGCTTGTCACCGCACTACAGGAGGGCGAGCAGCTGGTGCGCAGCCCCGGCTCGCGCTTCGCCTGGCGGGCCCTGGACGAGACGCGGGCGACGCTGTTTGCCGACGGCGACGGCGTGGTATGCGCCCTACCGCTGGCTCGCACGCTGGCCTCCGACGCTCCCCTGAACGCGGCGCTGCTGGCCTTCCCGGAGGCGCCCGCACTGCTCGCCGCCCTGCGCGATGCCGGCAGCCTCGCCTGGACCGACGAGTTCGAGGAGTAGCAAGGAGCAAGGGGCAAGGGGCAAGGGGCAAGGGGCAAGGGGCAAGGGAACCATGATCCGGCCGGGAGGGGCCCATCATGCATAAGAAAAGCGTGGAAATTCGTGAAGGAAGCTGGGAGGCCCTTGGCCCCGAAGCCACCGCGATTCGTCGCGTCGTCTTCATCGAGGAGCAGCGCGTCCCCGCCGAGGAGGAGTGGGACGGGCGCGACAGCGCCTGTCGCCACTTCCTGGCCCTGCAGGACGGCCGCCCGGTAGGCACCGCGCGGCTGCTGCCCGACGCCCACATCGGTCGGGTGGCGGTGCTTGCCGAGGCTCGAGGCAGCGGCATCGGGGTGGCCTTGATGCAGGCCGCCATCGAGGCCGCCCGTCGCGACGGCCACCCTAGGGTGGAACTCGCCGCCCAGACCCACGCCCTGGCCTTCTACGAGCGGCTGGGCTTCGAGGCCGTCGGTGGCGAGTTCATGGACGCCGGTATTGCGCACCGCAACATGCACCTCCCGCTGCAGGATTGAGCCGAGTCCCGCCATGTCCTTCTCGGCATTCGACTACACGAAAGGCGGCGCCCACCGCCCTCCTGTAGTCGAGTTACAACGCCTTCTGCACCCAAGGGGGAATGGTGAACGCCCGTCATACGGGGCCATAGTGGAATCCATGGCGAGGGAGGCAGGGTCGCCGATCAGCTGCCTCAGCGGCATGAAGGATCCTCCCTCCTCACTCTCGCCGGGGTTCGACCAAGGCCGTAGAGACAACCCGACGGCACTGGTGGAACCTGAAGACACTTCGCAGATGCAGCATAAGGCTTTCCGGATTCACAGGCTTGGCCGAATGATGCAGCAGGCGACCTTGGCGACGCGCAGCGACGGATGGCTGCGATCGTGAGATTCCACTCCTGACCTGAAGGATGGCCCCATGACGACATACAAAGACGAACTCAAGGCACTGGCTCAACTGCGCGAAGCCCAGCAAGGCAAGTGGGACAATGTCAACCCTGAGCACGCCGCCCGCATGCGGGTACAGAATCGCTTTCAGACCGGCCTGGACATCGCCCGCTACACCGCGAAGATCATGCGCGAGGACATGGCCGCCTACGACGCCGACAGCTCACAGTACACCCAGTCGCTGGGCTGCTGGCACGGCTTCATCGGCCAGCAGAAGCTGATCTCCATCAAGAAGCACTTCAACACCACCAAGCGCTCCTACCTCTACCTTTCCGGCTGGATGGTCGCCGCGCTGCGCTCCGAGTTCGGCCCGCTGCCCGACCAGTCCATGCACGAGAAGACCAGCGTGCCGTCGCTGATCGAGGAGCTCTACACCTTCCTTCGCCAGGCAGACACCTGGGAGCTGAACCACCTGTTCCGCGACCTGGAAGAGGCGCACAAGGCCGGTGACCAGGCCAAGGCCGACGAGGCCATGGCGAAGATCGACGGCTTCGAGACGCACGTCGTGCCGATCATCGCCGACATCGATGCCGGCTTCGGCAATGCCGAGGCCACTTACCTGCTGGCCAAGAAGATGATCGAGGCGGGCGCCTGCTGCATCCAGATCGAAAACCAGGTCTCCGACGAGAAGCAGTGCGGCCACCAGGCCGGCAAGGTCACCGTGCCCCACGAGGACTTCATCGCCAAGATCAACGCCGTGCGCTACGCCTTCCTGGAGCTCGGCGTCGAGGATGGCGTGATCGTCGCTCGCACCGACTCCCTGGGCGCCGGCCTGACCCAGAAGATCGCCGTGACCAACGAGCCGGGCGACCTGGGCGATCAGTACAACAGCTACCTGGACGGCGACGAGATCGCCAGTGCCTCCGACATCAACAACGGCGACGTGGTCATCAAGCAGGACGGCAAGCTGGTCAAGGTCAAGCGCCTGGCTTCCGGTCTCTACGAGTTCAAGCCGGGCACCGGCGAGGATCGGGTGGTGCTAGACTGCATCACCAGCCTGCAGAACGGCGCCGACCTGCTGTGGATCGAGACCGAGAAGCCCCACGTCGGCCAGATCGCCGGCATGGTCAACCGCATCCGCGAGGTCTGCCCGGACGCCAAGCTGGTCTACAACAACTCGCCGTCCTTCAACTGGACCCTGAACTTCCGCCAGCAGGTCTTCGACGCCTGGGAGCAGGAAGGCAAGGACGTCTCCGCCTACGAGCGCGCCGACCTGATGAATGCCAAGTACGACGAGACCGAGCTTGGGCAGCTGGCCGACGAATGGACCCGCAACTTCCAGCGCGACGGCGCCCGCGAGGCCGGGATCTTCCACCACCTGATCACCCTGCCGACCTACCACACCGCGGCCCTGTCGACCGACAACCTGGCCAAGGGCTACTTCGGCGACGAGGGCATGCTGGCCTACGTGGCGGGCGTGCAGCGCAAGGAGA
Source organism: Halomonas urmiana (assembly GCF_005780185.1). Classification (GTDB taxonomy): domain Bacteria; phylum Pseudomonadota; class Gammaproteobacteria; order Pseudomonadales; family Halomonadaceae; genus Halomonas; species Halomonas urmiana. Next base: position 21,333 of record NZ_VBUI01000008.1, read on the forward strand.
TCCGCGAGGGCATCGCCACCGTCAAGCACCAGGACATGGCCGGCTCCAACATCGGCGATGACCACAAGGAGTTCTTCCACGGCGAGGCGGCCCTCAAGGCCGGAGGCAAGGACAACACCATGAACCAGTTCGGCTGAGGAGGCGGGCCCGATCGCCCCAGGACAATCGCCTGGGCCGATCGCTGCCCCTCATCGCTAACCCCGGGGAGGCCTTCATGGCCTCCCTTTTTTCATGCGGATTGTTTTTTGCTGATTGTTTTCATACTGCTCGCCTCGCCCCGGCGCTACACTCGCCATCATCATGGCCAGAACGCTGGCCAAGCCCCCTCGCGATGGGTAGACTCATTAGCGAACACTGTCCATTAACCTTTGGCCGTCCCTGTATGGCTGAGTGTTCCTCAAGGACATCAAGGAGATCTCCTCATGAAGCGCTTTCTTCCCGTTCTCGCCCTGAGCGTCCTGACGCTGGCCGGTTGCGCCAACACCTCGCCCTACTCCGGCAACGTCTATAGCGGCAACCAGGCCAAGGCGGCCCAGTCCGTCACCTTCGGCACCATCACCGCCCTGCGCCAGGTGCAGATCCAGGCCGACAGCCGTGCCGGCGGGCTGATCGGTACCGGCGGCGGCGCGGTGATCGGCGGCCTGCTGGGCAATCAGGTCGGCGGCGGTTCGGGCCGCACCCTCGCCACGGCGGCCGGGGTGATCGCCGGCAGCCTGGCCGGCTCCAAGGTCGAGGAGTCCAGCAACCTGATTCCGGCCTGGGAAATCGAGATCCGCCAGGACAACGGCCAGAGCGTGGTCATCGTCCAGAAGGCCGACCAGAATTTCCAGGTGGGCCAGCGCGTGCGCATCATCGGCAGCGGCGCAAGCGCCAGCGTTGCGCCCTACTGAGGGCGGTGAGGTCAGGGGCGGCCTGATCGCCATGAACGGATTGGCAAGACACTGACCGACATGAAAAGGCCCGCGGAGCGCTCCGCGGGCCTTTTTCAATGCATCAATGCTGGAGGGCGTGTCAGCGTGAACGCCTCGCCTCTCGCGACAGGCTCAGCCGGGGACTCAGTGCTGCACCTTGTTGACGACCCAGCCGGCCAGCTTGGTGCCGATCAACGCCAGCACGCCGATGATGATCAGGGTGAGCAGCAGGTCGACCGGCTGCACCACGGCGGTGGCGACCAGCACCGCGAGCGCCGGACACCAGACCCAGCGGTCGTCCTCGCTGCGTAGCACGGCGGGCAGCAGCCCATCGAGCCCACGGTTGATCGAGGCATCCCAGCGTTTTAGCAGCAGCGTCAGGACGACGGCGAAGGCGATCAGCCAAATCAGGATCGGGGTCATGGCATTCTCCAGGTAAAGGGGCGAACGTAAGGGGCAGAAATCTCGGTCTGTCAGGGTATCCCCGCCCGATGGACCACGCAACAGTCCGACAGTCCCTGGCGGCGGATCGGCCGGCGCGCCAGGGTGAATAGCGCTCAGGCTCGCCCGGCACATCCTGAATTTCCTCAATGCCCCTGACAGCCGCTTGACCGGCGCGTTACCATGGTTGGCCACATGCACTCACCGAAAGGTTCTTCAATGCAGATTGCGCAGAATTCCGTTGTCGCGTTCCACTACACCCTGACCAACGACGCAGGTGAAGTGCTGGACAGCTCGGAAGGCCGCGAGCCGCTGACCTACCTCCACGGCGCCGGCAACATCATTCCGGGCCTCGAGAAGCAACTGGAAGGTCGCGCGGCTGGCGACAAGCTCCAGGCACAGGTTGCCCCGGAGGAAGGCTATGGCGAGATTCAGCCCCAGCTGGTGCAGGAAGTGCCGCGCGATGCCTTCCAGGGCGTCGAAAGCGTCGAGCCGGGCATGCAGTTCCAGGCGCAGACCCAGGGCGGCCCGCTGATGGTCACCGTGACCCAGGTCGAGGGTGATACCGTCACCGTCGACGGCAACCACCCGCTCGCCGGTCAGTCCCTGAACTTCGACGTCGAGATCGCCGAAGTCCGCGAGGCCAGCGAGGAAGAGGTCGAGCACGGCCACGTGCACGGTGAAGACGGTCACGAGCACTGATCGCATCGCCGACAGCATGCCCCCGCCTGACGGCGAATCCGGCATGACACGACGCGAAGGGGCAGCCATGGGCTGCCCCTTCGTCGTTTCGGATCGACCGGAGGCGGTTCGCCTCGGAGGCGGTGCGTCTGGAGGCGGCTCGGCGTCGTCTACCCGATTCCGCTCACGCGCCGTCAGCGAGTAACCTCCTGCCCGGCCTGGGCCGCATCCTCCTCCGCCTCGAAGGCCCGCAGGGTCCGGTAGCCGCCCCACAGCCGGGTGGCGGTGGTCAGCAGACAGGCCGCGGCGAACAGCGTGGCGAGCAGCGCGAAGTGCTCGGGGAACAGGCAGAACACCACGAAGGCCAGCACCGTCTCGGTGCCCTCGGTCAGCCCGTGCAGGTAGTAGAAGGCCTTCTGCTGGAAACGCGGTCGATCCAAGCCGTGGCGGGTGGCCATGATGGCGAAGGCCAGGAAGGAGGTCCCCGTGCCGATGAAGGCGAACAGCAGCAGGGCCGCCGCCAGGGCATGGGCGACCGGGTCGGCCAGGGCGAAGCCAAGCACCACCGCTGCGTAGAAGACGAAGTCCAGGCCGATGTCGAGAAAACCGCCGGCGTCGCTGGCCCGGCCCAGGAGCCGGGCCAGCGCCCCGTCCAGCCCGTCGCCCAGCCGGTTGAGCAGGATCGTGGCCAGCGCCGGCAGATACCACTCCAGGGCCAGCAGAGGCAGCGCCAGCATGCCGACCAGGAAGGCCGCCATCGTCACCTGGTCGGGACGCACCCGCCACCTCGCAAGGCCCCGCGCCAGGCGCGTCAGCGGCGCCTGGGCGAGGGGCATGGTCCAGCGATCGAACATTACTGCCCCCCTTTCCCAGTCGCTTTCCCAGTCGCTTGCTCAGTCGCTTGCTCGCCCGCTGACTCGGCGGCTTTCTCAACCGCTGGGCCGCGCCGCCAGGCGAAGTAGCGCGACAGCCAGCCCAGCACACGCTCCGGCTTGTGGGCGTTCTTCCACACTCCCGCCGTCGCCTTGACCGCCTCGCTGTGGGTCGGATAGGGGTGGATGGTGCCCAGCAGCTTGTTGAGCCCGATGCCGTGGGTCATCGCCAGGGTGAACTCGGCCAACATCTCCCCCGCGCCCGGGCCCACGATGGTCGCGCCCAACAAGCGGTCGCGGCCAGGCACGGTCAGCACCTTGACGAACCCGCGGGTGCTGCCCTCGGCGATGGCCCGGTCCAGCTCGCTCAGGGCGTAACGGGTTACCTCAACCGCCACGCCCTGCTGGTGGGCCTCGCGCTCGTTGAGGCCGACGCGAGCCACCTCGGGGTCGGTGAAGGTGACCGCCGGCAGGGCCCGATAGCTGACGCGAAAGCGCTTGAACTCGCCGAACAGCGCATTGACCGTGGCATGCCAGGCCTGGTGGGCGCTGGCGTGGGTCAGCTGGTAGGGGCCGGCCACGTCGCCACAGGCCCAGACGTTGGGCAGCACGCTCTGCAGCGTTTCGTTCACGGCCAGGGTGCCATCGCCGCGAGTCTCGACCCCCAGCGCCTCGAGGCCCAGCCCCTGGACGTTGGCCTGGCGCCCCACCGCCACCAGCAGGTGGCTGAAAGGCAGGCGCTCGAGGTGCGCCTCGCCGTGCTCGTCGCCGTGCTCGACCTCCAGCACGTGGCCGCCGTGGTCGTCGGAGAGCACCCGCCGCGCCCGGGTGGCGAGGCGCACCGAGACGCCCTCCTCGGCGAGCCGCGCCTCGAGCTCGCCGGCCACGTCGCGATCCTCCCGGGGCAGCAGCTGCTCGCCCATCTCCACCAGCGACACCCGGCTGCCCAGCCGGGCGAAGCTCTGCCCGAGCTCGCAGCCGATCGGACCGCCACCCAGCACCACCAGCCGCTCGGGCAGCGTCTCGAGCTGCCAGAGGTTGTCCGAGGTGAGCACCTCGATGGTCTCGAGGCCCGGCAGGGGCGGCACCCGCGGGCGCGCCCCGCTGGCGATGATCACGTGGCGGGTGGTGATCACCCGCTCCGTCTCACCCTCCCGGATCCGCACCCGCCAGGGGTCGTCGAGGACGGCATCGCCGGCGATCACCTCGACGCCCAGCCCCGCGTAGCGCTCGCGGCTGTCGTGGGGCTCCACCTCACGGATGGCCCGGTGCACGTGGCCCATCACCGCGGCGAAGTCCACCTCGGGCGCCCCGGCGGAGACACCGTAGCGCGGGGCCTCGCGAATCTCGCTGGTGAGGCGGGCGGCACGGATCAGCGCCTTGGAGGGCACGCAGCCGGTATTGAGGCAGTCGCCGCCCAGCCGGTCGCGCTCGACCAGCGCCACCCGGGCCTTCACCGCCGAGGCGATGTAGCTCGCCACCAGCCCCGCCGAGCCGCCGCCGATCACCACGATGTCCTGGTCGAAGCGGGACGGTCGCGCGAAACGACGGGCCAGCTGGCGGCGCTTGCCGATGGCCACCAGGCCACGCGCCAACCAGGGAAAGAGGCCGATCAGCACGAAGGAGCCGATCAGGCCCGGCGAGAGGATACCGGCCAGCGACTCCAGCTGGCCCAGCTCGCGACCCGCGTTCACATAGACCGCGGTGCCGGGCAGCATGCCCAGCTGGCTGACCCAGTAGAAGGTCGTGAGCCGCATGCGGGTCAGGCCCATCACCAGGTTGATCACGAAGAAGGGGAAGAGCGGGATCAGCCGCAGGGTGAACAGGTAGAAGGCCCCCTCGCGCTCGATGCCGGCGTTGATGCGCTCGAGCTGGGTGGCGAAACGCCGCTCCAGCGGCTCGCGCGCCAGGGTGCGGGCGATCAGCGCGGCGAGCGTCGCGCCCAGGCTGCTGGCGAAGGAGATCAGCAGCAGCCCCCAGCCGAGCCCGAACAGCGCCCCGCCGAGCAGCGTCAGCAGGGTCGCCCCGGGCAGCGAGACCGCGGTGATGACCACGTAGATCAAGAAGAAGCCGCCGGCAACGGTCAGAGGATCGGCGGCCAGCCAGGCCTGGAAGCGGTCCTGCTCGGCCTGCAGGTTGGCAAGCGTCAGGACCTCGTCGGCGCCGGTGAGGAAATAGGCCGCCACCAGCAGGGCGATCACGGCCGCGAGTATCAGACGTCGTCGAGTCAAAGGAGGCTCCTGGTCGAGAAGGTGTGAGGGTCACGTCGATGAAGGCAGATGAAGCCTGAGCCGGGCGGGGGCCCGCATGGCAACGCCCCCGCATGGCAACGCCCCTCTGTCGCCGCGGGACGGGGTCCCTTACACTGCTCACATTATTGAACAGAGCTTGTACGGAACCCTGGGCAATCGATAGCCTCCAATCTAACACCTCTCATCAATGGAGCCACCCATGAATCGATCCTCCTTCCCTACCCTGCGGCCCCTTGCGCTGCTGGCCCTGCCGGTCGCCATCCTGCTGGGGAGTCCCTCTCAGGCCAGCGCGGAGTCAGCCAGCGCGGTCTTCGCTGGAGGCTGTTTCTGGTGCATGGAAGAGGCCTACGACAAGGTCGATGGCGTGACCGCCACCACCTCGGGATTCACCGGCGGGCACACGGAGAACCCGACCTACCAGCAGGTTGTGGCCGGCGGAACGGGTCACACCGAGGCGGTCAAGATCGATTACGACCCCGAGCGGGTCGACTACGAGACCCTACTGCACGTGTTCTGGCGCAACATCGATCCCTTTGCCGTGAATCGCCAGTTCTGCGACAAGGGCGCCTCCTATCGCAGCGCCATCTTCCCCATGGATGCCGAGCAGCGCGCCCTGGCCGAGGCCAGCCGTGAGGCCGTGGCCGAGCGCTTCGACCGGGAGATCGCCACCGAGATCAGCGACTTCGATGCCTTCTACCCGGCCGAGGATTACCACCAGAACTACTATGCCGAGAATCAGGTGCGCTACCGCTTCTACAAGTCGGCCTGCGGCCGCGTCGATCGGCTCGAGGAGGTCTGGGGCGAGGAGGCCAGCGCCCACTCGGCGCCCTGAGCCTCGCGGCGCTCGCCTCGCCACAGCCAGGCGGCGAGCGCCAGAGTGGTGCGCCACCAGGCGGGGAGCGCTTCGCGCTCATGCCGCCCCCTCAGCCTTCGCCCAGGGTGTCGAGGCGCCGAGCCAGCAGCACCGGTTCCAGGGTGCGGCGCGCCTGCCAGTAGTAGCGCTGCCAGTAGCGATTATCGAGCTCGGAGATCATCACGCCCCGGGAGGTGGAGGCATGCAGGAAGCGGCCCTCGCCGACGTAGATGCCGACGTGACGATAGGCGCCGGGCGGGCGGAAGAACACCAGGTCGCCGGGACGCAGGGCATCACGCTCGATCTCGAGCCCTTGGCGAACCTGCTCGCCGGTGGTGCGCGGCAGGTCGAAACGGAAGGTGTCACTGAAGATGTTCTGGACCAGCGCCGAGCAGTCGATGCCCCGGGTGCTCTCCCCGCCCAGCCGATAGGGCGTGCCGGCCCAGCGCTCGTGCTGTGCCAGCAGGGCGCGACGAATCAGCCGCGGGGGCGGATGCCGCAGGCCACGGGCCTCGAGGATGGGATTGTCCACCGGCGACATGCGGGGATCGCCGGGCAGGCCCGGCAGGTCGCGGGCGAAGTAGTCGCCGACCGGCGGCTGATCGCTTGGCCCCGGCGCGGCACAGCCGGCCAGCATCAGCAAGGCGACCCCCAGGGTTCCCACACGACACGCGCGAGCGTCCAGCATCCTGCAACGACCTCGTTCCTGGAGCCGCATCTGCTCCCTCGATGCGGTGCGTTCCTCCGCTCCTGCGGATTGTCGCTGTGGCAGTGTTCCCTGATGCGCCGGGGGCACTGCCACAGCGGCCTCTCGGCGGCTCACTGCGGGACCATGGCCCGACAGCGGCGCTGCGCCGAGGCGACTATAAACCAAAGACGCATCGCAGGGCGAGCCCTCAGTGGAGGGTGCGATGGTCGCCCGGCAGCGTATCGATATGCAGCGGCGCCCAGTGGCGCGGTCGCGCCCCAGGGAAGTCGAGGCTGGCCCAGGCGCCGGCCAGAGGCGGCGCGCCGGAGAGCCAGACCACCAGCGCCTGGCGGAAACCGGCCAGGAAGCTCTCACGCTCGGGGGTCTCGCCCATGAAGAAGGAGAAGCCGGCGTGCAGGCCTCGGGCGTACTCCTCCCAGCCCGCGTAGTGCTCACTGGCCAGGGCGTAGGCGCGCTCGAGCAGGCGCAGGAAGGCGTCCTGCTCGAGCCAGCCAAGCTGGCGGCCGGCGATCGCCAGGTCCACCGCCTGGGCGATGTCCCAGGCCGCCAGGTCGATGTCATTGCAGCCGTCCTCGTCATCCCTGACCCGCTTCAGGCGCAGCAGGTGGGCGCCCTCCTCCTCGCTGCACTCGTCGCTCTCTAGGATGGCGATCTCCGAGGCGAGCCGTCCCCGATTGAGGGTGTAGGGAGCGTAGTTGATCTGATACTCCTGGCGATCACCCGCCTCGATCAGATAATCGAGGAACTCGCAAAGCTCGGCCGCGCCGTGCAGGGCGTAGTGGCCGTCGACCCACTCGCGGATGGCCGCGCACTCGCGCTCGCTCTCCGGCTGGGGCAGGCTCCAGGCCGGACTGTTGAGCGGGCCCACCATGGCCATGGCCGTGAAGTGGACGAGCGTCGGCCGCGGACCGGGCTCGTGCCACTCCCCGCCCCGCCAGTCGAGCCAGTGGAAGAGGCTACCGGGATCCTCCAGGTGCCAGCGAATCTCGGCGACCATCGGCGCCTGCTCGGGCTCGGGGAGCAGGCTCTCCCACTGGGACCAGGCCTTCAGCAGGCGCCGGGCATCGGGATAGAAACGGCACAGCGAGCCCTGCAGGGCACGCGCCAGCGCGGCCAGGCGGGTCGCATCGAAGTCGCCGCTGTCCATGGCCATCTGCAGGTGGAAGGCGAACTTCTCGGCCATGTGGATCGTCGCGGCGTGGCGGCTGGCCTGCTTCAGGCCGTCGCGGCCGGCCAACTCCTTGGGGAGCGCATGGCCAAAGGGCGTCTCGGCCGTCGGCAGGGCCCCGTGGGCGGCGTCCGCGGCCAGCTGATTGAGGTGATGGGCCTGGGCCGGCAGCCAGTAACGGGAGAGCGCCTCGACGCCCTCGTCGGCATGCAGGTCGAGGGTCTCGGCGAGGTAGTGTCGCGCCTCTTCGCGCCGCGCCGCCGGCAGCACGGGTGGCGTGCCCTGGCGAGCGGCGAACTCGGGCTCGCGCACCGTCGCCAGCGCCAGCACCCAGTGGCGCGGATCGCGGCGCCAGGCATGCAGGGCCTCCCGCGACGCCGCGATGAGCTCGTCGGCGACCAGCCCCTGCAGGGGCGTCTTCCAGGGACTGACCGGCGAGTGCAACAGCAGCGACCAGTCGGCCTCGAGCGCGGGCAGCAGGTTGCGCCCTTCGAACAGGCTGCGGCCGCGCTGGTAGGCCCGCGCGAGCGCCGTCCAGTCGCTGTAGCGACGCAGCAGCAGATCGGCCCCGTGGTGAGCGAAGTCCTGGGCCTCCTGCTCATCGAGCCACCCCAGGCAGGCCCCGGCCCAGGCCAGGTCGACCAGCCGAAGCCAGTCCCAGGCGGCCCACTCCAGCGGCTCACCTCGATCGAGGAAGCCGAGCAGCACTCGGCCATAATCGCGCTCCCCCCCGTCCAGCGCGTCCTGCCACTGCCGGCGCGCCGCGCCATCGGCCTCGAGCAGGCGCGAGGCGTCCAGGTCCCAGCCGTGGCGGTCGCCCTGGGCAGCCAGCCACAGCAGGCTGCGCACCAAGTCGTCACGGTCCTGGATCTGCCACGCCTCGAGCAGACAGGCCTCGAGGCGCTGCCAGTCATGCGCGCCGGCCGGCAGCTCGAGGACCGGCGAGAAGGCGGCGCGCAGCCGCCATACCTGATGCTCGGGGGGCGTCGGCCAGAGCGCCGCCTCCCGGGGGTGATGGGCGAGCCACTCCTGCAGCATCTCCCAGGTCACGCCGGCGCCGTCGTGTTCGAGGACCGCCAGCGCCTCGCACGCCTCATAGAAGCCGTCGTCGCCGCGCACCCAGCCTTCGGCGCTGCGGGCATGCAGCAGCGCCGACAGCCAGGCATCGAGGTTCGCGTGCCGCGCGGTGATCTCCTCGGCCAGCCGCTGGGCCCAGCCGCGGGCGCGTGCCTCACAGAGCCAGCCTGCCCCGCCGGCCAGGGCGATGATCTCCAGGCCGGCCAGCAGCCGGGCCGGGTCGACGTCGCTCCCGGTGCCGAGGGTCTCCAGCAGGCACCAACCCAGTTCGCCTCGGTCGACGACCCCGAGTGCCGCGAGTCGCGCAACCGCCGTCTCGGCATCCACCGCGAGAGGATCGGGGGCGAAGGCCCAGTCACACAGCACCAGCTGCTGGGCCCACCAGGCATTTAGGGGATCGACCAAGGCTCACCTCGCCATCATCCGGAACAGGAACGTGCAGTGCTGCCAAGCGCAGCAAGTCGGCGGCATAGTGTACCGGAAAGCCGTGCCAGCGCCGATGGCCATGAAGGACTCGCGCGAGAAAATCGCGCTGGACGCGGGCTTGGCGACATGTTTTAAATAATGCACACTCGTCAAACAAGATGATCATATCACGAGGAACCCTGATGTCTGCGCACCCCGAGCTGCTGATCGACAAGGCCTTTGTGGCCGGCCAATGGCGAGACGGCGAACGCCGCTTCGCCGTGACCAATCCCGCCACCGGCGAGCGCCTGGCCGAGGTCCCGGATCTCACCGGCGAGCAGGCCCGTGAGGCCGTCGCCGCGGCCGCGGACGCCTGGCCGGCCTGGCGCCGGAAGACCGCCAAGGAGCGTGCCGCCCTGCTGCGCGGCTGGTTCGATCGCATCATGGAGCACCAGGAGGCCCTGGCGCGGCTGATGACCCTCGAGCAGGGCAAGCCGCTCGCCGAGTCCCGCGGCGAGGTGGCCTACGGCGCCGCCTTCGTGGAGTACTACGCCGAGGAGGCCAAGCGCGTGGCCGGCGAGACCCTGCCCGGCCACGGCGCGGACAAGCGCATCCTGGTGTTCCGCGAGCCCATCGGCGTGGTGGCGGCCATCACCCCCTGGAACTTCCCGCTGGCCATGATCACCCGCAAGTGCGCCCCGGCCCTGGCCGCGGGCTGCCCGGTGGTGATCAAGCCCGCCGAGGCCACGCCGCTGACCGCCCTGGCGCTGGCCAAGCTCGCCGAGGAGGCCGGCTTCCCCGCCGGGGTGATCAACGTGGTCACCGCCTCGAAGCCCGCCGAGATCGGCGAGGTGCTGACCACCGATCCGCGGGTGCGCAAGATTTCCTTCACCGGCTCCACCCCGGTCGGCAAGCGGCTGCTCGCCCAGTGTGCCGGCACGGTGAAGAAGGCCTCCATGGAGCTGGGCGGCAACGCGCCCTTCATCGTCTTCGACGACGCCGACCTGGACGCCGCCGTCGAGGGCGCCGTGGCCTCCAAGTTCCGCAACTCGGGCCAGACCTGTGTGTGCACCAACCGCCTGCTGGTCCAGGCCGGGGTCTATGACGCCTTCCTCGAGAAGCTCGCCGCGCGGGTCGTCGAGCTCCAGGTGGGCAACGGCCTCGAGGAGGGCGTGGTGCAGGGCCCGCTGATCAACGCCGCCGCCGTCGACAAGGTGCAGACGCATATCACCGACGCCCTCGACAAGGGCGGGCGCCTGGTGTGCGGCGGCGCGCCCCACGCGCTGGGCGGCACCTTCTTCGAGCCGACGATCATCGCCGACGTCACCGACGCGATGCGCGTGGCGCGCGAAGAGACCTTCGGCCCGCTGGCCCCGGTGTTTCGCTTCGAGACCGATGACGAGGCCATCGCCATGGCCAATGCCACCGAATTCGGCCTCGCCGCCTACTTCTATGCCCGCGACTATCGTCGTATCTGGCATGTGATGGAAGGGCTCGAATATGGCATGGTGGCGGTCAACGAGGGCATTCTCTCCACCGAGCTTGCCCCCTTCGGCGGCGTCAAGGAATCGGGCCTGGGACGCGAAGGGTCGCGCCACGGCCTGGATGAGTACACTGAACTAAAATACGTCTGCGTCGGCGGCCTCTGATCGCCCGCAGCGTCTAACAAGGAGTCAGGACCCATGAACAACGCACAGCTCAACGACCTCAAGCAGCGTTACGTGGCCAGCGGTGCCGCAAGCCCGGCCACCCAGTTCGCCGACCGCGCCGAGAACGCCCTGGTGTGGGATGCCGACGGCAACCGCATCATCGACTTCGCCGGCGGCATCGGCGTGCTCAACATCGGCCATCGTCATCCCAAGGTGGTCCAGGCGGTCAAGGATCAGCTCGACCGCGTCATGCACACCTGCCAGACCGTGATGCCCTACGAGGGCTACGTGAAGGTGGCCGAGAAGCTCAGCCAGGTCACCCCGGTACGCGGCCATGCCAAAGTGATGCTCGCCAACTCCGGTGCCGAGGCCCTGGAGAATGCGGTCAAGGTCGCCCGCGCGGCCACCGGCAAGAACAACGTCATCTGCTTCGACGGCGGCTACCATGGCCGCACCTTCATGACCATGGCGATGAACGGCAAGGTCGCGCCCTACGCCACCGACTTCGGCAGCATGCCGGGCAACGTCTTCCGTGCGCCCTACCCCGTGCCCTACCACGGCGTCAGCGAGGACGAGGCCCTGCGCGGCCTGAAGATGGCGCTGAAGACCGATGCCAATCCCAAGGACACCGCGGCCATCGTGCTCGAGCCGGTGCTCGGCGAGGGCGGCTTCTACCCGGCGCCGGCGAGCTTCCTCAAGGCGATCCGCGAGATCTGCGACGAGCACGGCATGCTGATGATCGTCGACGAGGTGCAGTCCGGCTTCGGGCGTACCGGCAAGCTGTTCGCCATCGAGCACAGCGGCGTCGAGCCGGACATCATCACCATGGCCAAGAGCATGGCCGATGGCATGCCGATCTCCGCCGTGGTCGGCACCGACAAGCATATGGACGCCTCCGGCCCCAACTCCCTGGGCGGCACCTACACCGGCAGCCCGGTCTCCTGCGCGGCCACCCTGGCGGTGCTCGAGGTGTTCGAGGAAGAGGACATCCTCGGCAAGAGCCAGGCGCTCGGTGACAAGCTGGCCAAGCGCTTCGCCCAGTGGCAGCAGGACTTCGACTGCGTCGACTTCGGCCGCAACCTGGGTGCCATGGCCGCCATCGATCTGGTGTCCGACAAGGCCAACCACACCCCGGACGCCGAGCTCGCCGCCGCGCTGTGCAAGAAGACCCGCGAGAAGGGGCTGATCCTGCTCTCCTGCGGCCTCTACGGCAACACCATCCGCTTCCTGATGCCGGTGACCATCGAGGACGAGATCCTCGAGGAAGGCCTGGCCATCGTCGAGGAGTCCCTCAGGGAACTGGTCGGCAGCAAGAGCGCCGCCACCGCCTGACGCGGGCCCCTGACGGGACACACCGCGCACGACCCTACCGCCCGGCTGGAGACAGCCGGGCGGTTTGCGTCGGGGGACGGCCGCCGTTGACGCCGTCGGCCGTCGAGCCTGCTATGGTCGGACATGCCATGACACCTTCGCTCTTCCGCACCGGGACCGCGCCATGATCTTTCGCACCCTCTCCCTGCTGCGCTCCCTGCAGGGGGCCCATCACACGGTCAACGATGCCCAGGCCAGGATCCAGCAGGCCTGCGACTACCGCTGGCTCCGGGGACAGCTGGCCCACGGGATGATCGGCGCCCGCGAGGCAAGGCTCGCCGACGGCACACCGGCCGTCTCGGTGGTGCTGCCCTTCGTGGCCAGCCCGGAACGGCGCCGCGGCGGCCGCTGGCCGGACGCCCCCGACGAACGGGAGGCCTGCTTCGTGGAGGGCGCCCACGCCTGCCGGGCCGCCGGAGCGCCGGGCTATCGCAAGCTGGAGAGCCTCTCCCGGGGGCTGGCCGAGGGCGGCATGGCGGTGCTCAAGGACGCGGCACGCTTCCAGTATCTCGTCGATCGACAGGCCCTGCGGCTTACCTGGCGGCGCGTCGAGTCCCTGGCCCCGGATCTCGCCGGACAGCTCGGTTATCGTCTCGCCGCGGCCGACAGCGAGCGTCACGGCCTCTTCCTGCTCGAGATCCGGCTTCCCGCCGCGGCAAGCGACATCGCGCTGAACGGCGAGTGGCTGGATCGCTGCCTGGATCGCTACCGGCGCATCCTGCCCACGCCGGCCGATTGAGGCGCCCCCTCGGGGACGCGCCCACCCGTTCAGTCCACCCGTTCAATCCACCACGTCGGCGGCCAGGTGGTCGGCCATCTCCGCGGGGGAGATCCGTCGCCCGGCGATATAGAAGACCTCGTCCCCCGCCGCCAGCAGGACGTCGTCGTCGGGGTTGAGCACCGGGTAGGGCTCCTCGCCCTGGCGGATCGCGATCAGCGAGGCGCGGCAGCGGGCGCGCAGGCGGCTCGCCACCCGCGCCACCGACAAGCGCTCCACAAGTCCCGCCAGGCGGGTCGAGTACTGCGTCTGCGTCTGATCGGCATCGACGAGCAGGCGCATGACCTCCTCGCTGCCGGGATCGACGGCGGCCTTGACCAGCATCTTCTGGTGCAGGGAGGGAATCACGTTCACCGTGGGGCAGTGGGTCTCGAGCAGCCGCCCCACCATCTGGTTCTTCACGTAGGCAGTGATCCGACAGCGCGCGTCGACCAGCGCGGAGAGGTGCATGCAGACCAGGTTGGTCTCGCTGTCGTCCTCGACGTCGACCACCACCAGGGAGGCGTCCTTCACCGCGGCCCGCTCGTAGAGCGACTCGTCCGACAGCGAGGCGGCGCGGAAGTACTCCACGCCCTGCTCGATGAAGGGGTTGCGGGACGGCGCACCACCGCCGACGCAGAGCGCCACCACCTGCCCGGGCCGCGACTCCTCACGGACCTGGTCGACCAGTGACGCGGTGTAGGCATTGTAGCCGACGATGACGATATGGTCCTTCTGCACGATCGATTGCTCCCCGTTGAGGCGCCGGGTGAACTGCGAGATCACCAGGGCGGAGGCCTTGCCCAGCAGGGTGGCGAAGAGCCCGATCCCCACTGGAATGATGAAGAACACGACCATCAGCTGACCGCCCCGCGTCACCGGAGAGTAGTCCCCGTAGCCGACGGTGGAGGTGGTGACGATCATGTAATAGAGGAAGGCGGTTGGCGAGGCGACCAGCGCCGTCTCACCGGCAAGCGCCAGGCCGATCCAGGCGAGCAGCAGGTAGCCGAGCAGCAGCAGGCCGAGCACTCCCCAGCCCATGTCGGCGATACCGCGGATCAGCACGGCGCCGAGGCGTTTCAGTACGTACATGCAGGTCCCTTGCGATGGCCCCGCCATGCGGGGCCATGAGATAACCCCGCGATGCGGGGCTCGAGCCGGTCGGAAGGCGCGTCAGGCCTTCTTGACCTTGGCAATGACCCACAGCAGCACTACGGCGCCGACGATGGCGGTGACCAGCGAGCCGACGAAGCCCCCGGCCTGCAGGCCCAGCAGGTTGAAGAGCCCGCCGCCGACCACCGCGCCGACCACGCCGACGCCGATGTTGCCGAGCAGGCCGAAGCCGCCGCCGCGCATGATATGGCCGGCGATCCAGCCGGCCAGACCACCGATGATCAACCAGGCAATGATACCCATGGAACACGCTCCTATTTTGTTTGTGGGGTGACCCGATCGGTCACGAGGACTCGATGGTGCCTCGGTGGCGCGTGAGAAAAAAGCCCGACGTGCCGGCGCCGCGAACCGAGGTGCGCAACAGCTGCTAGAACGTCGACCCGGGCCGGTCGAGGAAGGCGCGCTCCGCGGGCGTCGAGTCGCGTCCGAGCTGGGCGTTGCGATGGGGGTAGCGACCGAAGCGCTTGAGCACGTCGCGATGGCGCTGCTCGTGGCGCAGGTTCTCCTCGAGCCCCGGCTGGGCAAACAGGCGCAGCGCCTCTTCATGGATGACGAGCGATTCGCTGTGCATGTAGGGCATGAAGAGGAAGGCGCGCCAGGCCACGTCGAGCAGGCGGTCCGCCTGGTGGGCGACGGCCTCCTGGGCCAGCACCAGGGCCAGCGGGTCCCAGGCGAAGGCCAGGGGCGAGCCGCGATGGATGTGGCGCGGGAACTGATCGAGCACGATCACCTCGGCCAGGCGCCCGAGGGCCGAGGCCCGCCATTGCCACAGCTCGCCGCGGCCGGCCGCCGTCAGCAGCGCCTCGAAGCGCCGCGCGATCTCGCCGTCCAGGCCCGCATCCTTGCGAAACCACTGGGCGGGCTTGAGCTCGCCGAACCAGAAGTCGATCACCGTCTCGGGACGACGTTCCTCCATGTGACCCTCCTCATGCACCGGGATGAAGCTGGTACCATCAGAGGGTAGCCGTCCCCACCCCCACCCACCACAAGAGCGCCTCATGACCACCTTCGACATGCTGCAGATACTCGGTTACGTCTTCAATATCCTCGGCCTGCTGATCTGCATCGGGGGGCTGACCCTGGCACGGCGCCCGGAGCGGCGAGTGCTCGGCCGCAGCCTGGCGGTCCTGGGGTTCGTGATCGCCGCCACCCCCTTGCTGCTGCAGCTGTTCGGGCTGGTCCAGCCGGTCCCGGCGGGGGCCCTTCCGCCGAACTAGCCGCGACATCGACATGGCCCCCGCCGAGAGAAAATTGAGACCAAGGTCGAATGGAAGATTCGAGTCACAGGGCTAAACTCCCCGCCGTTCTCGTAAATTTACCAAAATTTCCGCCAGTCGCCGCCACGATGGGCGGTGAAACTCTCGCCCCGCAAGGATGTTTCCAACATGCATGCCCTCACCCTGGCGTCCTTTGTGTTCTTCACGGGATTGGTCGCCTTCATCACCTGGCGCCTCACCCGCCGCGACGACCATGCGACCTCTAACGGCTACTTTCTGGCCGGTCGCAGCCTGACCTTCCCGCTGATCGCCGGGTCGCTGCTGATGACCAACCTCTCCACCGAGCAGATGGTGGGCCTCAACGGGGCGGCCTTCAGCGACGGCCTCTCCGTCATGGCCTGGGAGGTGATCGCGGTCATCGCCCTGGTGGCCCTGGCGCTGTTCTTCCTGCCGCGCTTCCTGAAGAGCGGCATCGCCACCCTGCCCCAGCTGCTGTCGATCCGTTTCGATGCCGGCACCCAGCTGATCACCAACGTGATCTTCCTCATCGCCTACGCGGTGATCCTGCTGCCGATCATCCTCTACTCCGGGGCCATGGGCCTGCAGGGGATGCTCGACCTCTCCGGGCTCACCGGCATCGGGTCGGATACCGCCCTGCTATGGCTCACGGTGTGGATGGTCGGCCTGATCGGCTCGGTCTATGCCCTGTTCGGCGGCCTGCGCACCGTCGCCGTCTCCGACACCCTCAACGGCATCGGCCTGCTTATCGGCGGCTTCGTGATCTTCTACTTCGGCCTGCAGGCGGTCAGCGCCGACGGCGGCGTGTTCGAAGGCTGGGAGATCCTCAAGGCGACCAACCCGGACAAGCTCGACTCGATCGGCGGTCCCGAACAGCAGGTGCCCTTCGCCACCGTCTTCACCGGTGTGCTGCTGCTGCACCTCTTCTACTGGACCACCAACCAGCAGATCATCCAGCGCACCTTCGCCGCCAGAAACCTGGCCGAGGGCCAGAAGGGCGTGCTGCTGACCGGCTTCTTCAAGCTGCTGGGACCGCTGTACCTGGTGCTGCCCGGCATCATCGCCTATCACCTCTACGCCGATCAGGGCGTGGCAGCCGACGAGGCTTACGGCCACCTGGTGTTCAATGTGCTGCCCGCGCCGCTCACCGGTTTCTTCGCCGCGGTGATGGTCGGTGCCATCCTGTCCTCCTTCAACTCGGCGCTAAACAGCACCACCACCATCTTCAGCCTCGGCATCTACAAGGGAGTGTTCCGGAAGGACGCCAGCGAGGAGCAGGTGGTCCACTCCGGCAAGGTGTTCGGCTGGATCATGGCCGTCGTGTCAATGACCATCGCCCCGCTGCTGGCCGGCCAGGAGAGCCTGTTCGGCTACCTGCAGAAGATGAACGCCATCTACTTCATCCCGATCCTCGCCGTGGTCATCGTCGGCCTGCTGACCCGGCGCGTGCCGCCGCTGGCCGCCAAGGTGGCACTGGTCGGCGGCTGCCTGCTGATCTTCGCCGGCTACTTCGTGCCGCCGTTCAGCAAGCTGCCGACCCTCATGCACGAGTTCCACTTCGTGGCCGCGGTCTTCGTACTGCTGGTGGCGGTGATGCTGGTCATCGGCAAGCTGCGCCCGCGCGCCACCGACTGGATTCAGGAGGACAGCGGCGCCGTCGACCTGACGCCCTGGCGGGGCGCCGTGCCCACCGGCATCGTGCTGGTGATCCTGGTGATCGCCATCTACGCGGCCTTCGCCGGTTGAGGCCACCTTCCCTTCCCACCCTGCCGCTGCCCCGCCCCGCGCGGGGCAGCGGCGTTTCGTCACACCGTCCCTTGTCAGGTGCCATCGCGACCCGCACATTAGAGCGACGAAAAACCGCCTCCCAGGATGCCCGATGCGCCCCTCCCTGCCCCGTGAACTCCATGACCTGCTCGAGCGCGGCCGCGACCGCCAGCTGCGCCTGGCGGTGACCGGCCTCTCGCGAGCGGGCAAGACGGCCTTTCTGACCTCGCTGGTCAATCAGCTGCGCCATGCCGGCCTGGAGGCGCACCTCGACCTGCTGCCCGCCGCCCGCGAGGGACGGCTGCTCGGCGCCCGCCGGGTCCAGCAGCAGGACCTGGGCGTGCCGCGTTTCCCCTACGACCAGGCCATGGCGGCGCTGGACGCTCAGCCGCCGCGCTGGCCCGAACCGACCCGCGGCATCAGCGAGCTGCGCCTGACCCTCCGCTATCGCCCCTCGCGCAGCGGCCTGCTCGGCGGCGCGACGCGCCAGCTGACCCTGGACCTGTTCGACTATCCCGGCGAGTGGCTGCTCGACCTGCCGCTGCTGGGCCACGACTACCTGAGCTGGAGCGAGACCCAGCGCCACGACGTCGGCAGCGAGCGCGCCGCCCTGTTCGCCGACTGGCAGGCGGCGGTGGGCGATCTCGACCCCGCCGAGGAGGTCGACGAGGCGCGCCTGGCCGAGATCGCCGAGCGCTACGCGAGCGGGCTTCGGGCCGCCCGGGAGGCCGGCTTCGCCGACCTGCAGCCGGGACGCTTCCTGCTGCCCGGCGAACTCGAGGGCGCTCCGGTGCTGCAGTTCTTCCCGCTGCCCGGCATCGCCGAGGCCGACCGCGAGGCGCTCACCGCCCTGCCGGCCGAGAGCCTCTACGCCACCCTGGCGCGGCGCTTTCGCCACTATCAGCAGCACATCGTGCGCCCCTTCTATCGGGAGCACTTCCGCCGCTTCGATCGCCAGATCGTGCTGGTCGACGTGCTCGGCGCCCTCAACGCCGGGCCCGAGCGCTTCGAGGATCTCTCCCGGGCGCTGTCGCGGCTGATGCAGAGCTTCGACTACGGCAGGCGCAGCCTGCTGACGCGCCTCTTCGCGCCGCGCATCGATCGCCTGGCCATAGCCGCCACCAAGGCCGATCACGTCACGCCCGAGCAGCACGGCCGCCTGGTCGCCCTGCTCGAGGCGCTGCTGGCCGAGCCGCTCAAGGACCTGCGCTTCGCGGACGTGCCGGTCCGGGCCCTGTCGCTGGCGGCGATTCGCGCCACCGAGGGCCGTGAGGTCACTCAGCAGGGGCGCCACTCGCCGGCCCTGCGCGGCACGACGCTCGACGGCGAGTCGCGCCTGCTGTTTCCCGGCGAGGTGCCGGACCGCCTGCCCCGGGCCGACTTCTGGGCCCGCCAGGGCTTCGCCTTCACTGCCTTTCGCCCCCTGCCCCGCGAGCCCGGCACGCCGCTGCCGCACATCCGCATGGACGCCACCCTGGACTGGCTGATCGGAGACAAGCTGCCATGATGCCTCCCCGCGAGCCCGACCCGCGCCCGGGGGAGCACTTCCCCCTCGACACGTCACACGACGACGTCGCCCCCCAGGACCCGCAACCCGGCCGCCAGTTCGATGATGAGACGCCGAGCCGGCCGCCGGTCGAGCCGGACCCCCAGGCGCAGCGCGAGGCACAGGCGCTGGACAAGAGCCTGATGCGCCCGCGTAAGCGCCGCTGGGGGCTGCTCGCGCTGCTTGGCGGCAGCCTCGGCCTGGGGGCGCTGGAGGCCGGCCACACGCTCTATGCCGCGAGCCTCGGCGGCGACTGGCTGGCCGGCGCCTGGAGCCTGCTGCTGCTGCTGGCCCTCGTCCTCGGCGGCTCGGCGCTTACGCGCGAACTCTGGCGCCTGCGCCGCCTGACCCGCCACGCGCGGCTGCGCGAGTGCCTGGCCGCGCTGCCCGAGGCCACCCCGGCCGAGGCGCAGACGCTGGCCGAACGGCTGCGGCGCGATCTGGCCCTGGATGACGACCACCCCCACTGGCAGGCCTTCCTGACGGCCCGGGAGCCCCACCACGACGGGCGCGACGTTCGCGCCCTGCTCGACCATCACCTGCTCACGCCCCGGGATCGCGAGGCGAGCCGGCTGATCTCGCGGATGTCCGGCGAGACGGCCATCATGGTGGCGGTCAGCCCGCTGACCCTGGTGGACATGGCCCTGGTGGCCTGGCGCCACCTGGCGATGGTCGACCGGCTGTGTCGGCTCTACGGGCTGGAGCTCGGCTACGCGGCGCGCCTGCGGCTGCTGCGCAGCGTGCTCTATCAGATGGCCTTCGCCGGCGCCAGCGAGATCGCCGGCGAAGCCAGCATGGAGATGCTGACCATGAACCTGGCCGGCAAGCTCTCGACCCGGGCCGCCCAGGGGCTCGGCATCGGGCTGCTGGGGGCGCGGCTGGGGCTGCGCACCCAGCGGCTGGCGCGCCCGCTCGAGTTCACCTCGGACGAGACGCCACGCCTGGCCGACCTGCGCCGCGACCTGTGGCGGCAGCTGAGGCGCCTGGAGGCCAGCGAACAACGCTCCGGGGAGAAGACCCGCCACCCTTGACCCGGATCATGACAGCGTCCCGTGAGATGACTAGGCTCATCGGTAGGAAGCCACCCTCGTCTTCGCAAGGAGGACCGCGTCATGTTCCACTCCATTCTGGTGCCCATCGACGGTTCCGAGCACGCCAAGAAGGCCCTCTCCGTGGCCTGCCAGCTGGCGCTGCAGAAAGGGGCCGCGCTGATCCTGCTGCACATTCCCGAAAAGCTCGCCCATGAGACGCTGCTGGTGTGGGGCATCGGCGCCGTGGACCTCAAGGCCTCCGAGGAGGAGCTCGAGGCGGCCGGTCGCAAGGTCATGGACCGCGCCGAGCAGGCCGCCCGCGACGCCGGCATCTCCCACGTCGAGACGATGATCACCCAGGGCGACCCGACCCGCACCATCCTCGACGAGGCGCGGCGACGCGACGTCGATGCCATCGTGATGGGCAGCCGGGGCCTGGGCGACCTGAAGGGGCTGGTGATCGGCAGCGTCTCCCACAAGGTCGGCCACGCTGCCGACTGCACCGTGATCACCGTGCGCTGAGCGCGGCCCCCGAGTGCGGCGACAGGGTCAAGCGAGCCGCCGCTGGTTCTCCTGGTGGAAGAGCACGGCGCGACCCATGTCGACGCGCAGCGACAAGCGCTCTCCCGACGCCACAGGGCACTTGGGACCGACTCGCGCCGTGACCTCCGTCTCTCCCAGGGGAAGACGCAGCAGGATGTCCGCCCCAGTCGGTTCGACCACGCTGACCCGCGCCTCCAGCAGGGTGCCTTCGGCCTGTTCGCTCAGCCGCCGGTCCTCCTCGCTGAAGTGCTCGGGTCGCAGCCCCAGGATCAGCGGCTGGCCCACCTGTCCGGCCATGGCCGGGGTCTCACGGGAGACCGGCCATGGCAGCACCAGATCCGCCTCGCCGGGGGTGGCGATCCGCACGCGATAGTCGCCCGACTGTCCCTCCAGGATGGTGGCGACGAAGTTCATCGAGGGGGAGCCCATGAAGCCTGCCACGAAGATGTCGACGGGATCGTTGTAGACCTCGTCCGGCGTGCCCAGCTGCAGGATGTGGCCATCGCGCATCACGGCGATGCGGTCCGCCAGGGTCATGGCCTCGATCTGGTCGTGGGTAACGTAGACGATGGTGGTGCCCAGGCGCTGGTGGAGCTTCTTGATCTCGGTGCGCATGTCGACGCGCAGCTTGGCGTCCAGGTTGGAGAGCGGCTCGTCGAAGAGGTAGACCGCGGGTTCCCGGGCCAGGGCCCGGCCCATGGCCACCCGCTGGCGCTGCCCCCCGGAGAGCTGGGAGGGCTTGCGGTCCAGCAGCGCGGTGATCTGCAGCAGGTCGGCCACCCGCTCCACCGCCGCCTCGCGCTCCTCCCTGGGCACCTTGCGCATCTCCAGGCCGAAGCTGATGTTCTGGCGCACCGTCATGCTCGGGTAGAGCGCATAGGACTGGAAGACCATGGCGATATCGCGCTCCGCCGGGGTGAGCCAGGTGACGTCACGATCGGCGATGTGGATCCGGCCATCGGTGACCGGCTCCAGGCCGGCGATGGCGTTCATCAGGGTCGACTTGCCGCACCCGGAGGGGCCGACCAGGATCAGGAATTCGCCGGACTCGATGGCCAGGCTGACGTCCTTGAGGACGCGTTCGTTGCCGAAGTCCTTGCGGACCTCGTGGATCTCGAGAGCTGACATGACTACTTACCTTTGTTGTTCATCGACCGTCGGGTGAGGCGGCGGCCCGCTCACCCCTTGACGGACCCCGCGGTGAGCCCGCGCACGAAGTACTTGCCGGCCAACACATAGACCACCAGGGTCGGTAGCGCCGCGATCATGGCGGCGGCCATGTCGACGTTGTACTCGCGCACCCCCGTCGAGGTGTTGACCAGATTGTTCAGGGCCACCGTCACCGGCTGGGTGTCATGGGCCGAGAAGGCCACCCCGAACAGGAAGTCGTTCCAGATCTGGGTGAACTGCCAGATCACCGAGACCACGATGATCGGTGCCGAGACCGGCAGCAGGATGCGCCAGAAGATGCGGAAGAAGCCCGCGCCATCCAGCTTGGCCGCCGACACCAGTTCGGTGGGGACCGCCACGTAGAAGTTACGGAAGAACAGGGTGGTGAAGGCGATGCCGAAGATCACATGGACCAGGATCAGTCCTGCCCGAGAGCTGGAGAGCCCCAGCCAGCCCAGCGTCTGGGCCATGGGCAGCAGCACCACCTGGAAGGGGATGAAGCAGCCGAACAGCATCAGTGCGAAGAGCAGCTCCGAGCCCCGGAAGCGCCACTTGGTCAGGGCATAGCCGTTAAGGGCGCCGATCACCGTGGAGATCGCCACCGCCGGGATCACGATGGCGAAGGAGTTCCAGAAGTAGCCGCCCACGCCCTCGCAGCGCATGCCGGTGCAGGCCTCGCCCCAGGCCTTGGCCCAGGGGGCCAGGGTCGGCGACTGCGGCAGCGCCAGCAGGCTGCCGGCGCTGATCTCGTCCAGGGGCTTCATTGATGTGATCAGCATCACCGCCAGCGGCAGCAGGTAGAAGAGCGCGGCCAGCAGCAGCGCGGCATAGAGGGCCAGGCGCGCCAGTCGGGCGCCGGGCGTGCGGCGTCGAATCACGTTATCCATGCTTGCGGCTCCTCAGCTCCGAGTAGAGATAGGGAATCAGGATCGCCAGCACGCCGCCCAGCATCAGCATGGCGCTGGCCGAGCCCAGGCCGACCTGCGCCCGGGTGAAGGCGTGGGTGTACATGAAGGTGGCCGGCAGGTCGGAGGCATAGCCGGGGCCGCCGCCGGTCAGGGCCACCACCAGGTCGAAGCTCTTGATGGCGATGTGGGCGAGGATCATCACCGCACTGAACATCACCGGCCTCAGGCAGGGGATCACCACCCGCCAGTAGATGCGCGGCAGGCTGCCGCCGTCGAGCTGGGCGGCCTTGATGATGCTGTCGTCGATGCCGCGCAGTCCCGCCAGGAACAGCGCCATGACGAACCCGGAGGCCTGCCAGACCGCGGCGATCACCAGGGTGTAGACCGCCATGTCGGGATCGATCAGCCAGTCGAAGGTGAAGGACTCGAAGCCCCAGCTGCGCACCATGGCCTGGAGGCCGAGCCCGGGGTTGAGCAGCCACTTCCAGACCACCCCGGTCACGATGAAGGAGAGCGCCATGGGATAGAGGTAGATCGTGCGCAGGGTGCCCTCGCGGCGGATGCGCTGGTCGAGCAGGATGGCCAGGAAGGCCCCCAGCACCAGGCAGATCACCACGAAGAGGCCGCCGAAGATCACCAGGTTGGTGGAGGCGACCCACCAGCGCTCGTTCTCCATCAGCCGGCCGTACTGGGCGAAGCCGATGAAGTCGTAGCTCGGCAGCATGCGCGAGCTGGTCAGCGAGAGGATGAAGGTCCACAGCATGAAGCCATAGACGAAGAACAGCGAGATGGCGACGGAGGGAGCCAGCACCAGGCGTGGCAGCCAGTCCTGGAGGCGGCCGGACGACGAGCGCCGGCTCGCCGCCCGCCCCTCCTGCCGGAGGGAGGTCGAGAGTGTCATGGGAGGAGTCCTCGTGGATGAACACGGGCGCCGCCGCGGCGGCGCCCCGGGCCCGCGGCGGGTCCTAGTAGGCGGCCTGGGCCGTGTTGACCATGCGCCGGGCGGCCTCCTCGGCCTCCATGTCACTGTCGTTGAAGTAGTTGGTGACGACATCGAAGATGGCGCCCTGGACCGCGGCCCGCACGGCCATGCCATGGGCCATGCTGGGCACCAGCCCACCCTCGTCGGCGGTCCGCTGGAAGTCGGCCAGCGACTGCTGGGCGCAGCGGTCGAACTCGCTCATGTCCAGGTCGGGGCGCGCCGGGATCGACCCCTTGGCCATGTTGAAGGCCTTCTGGAAGGTCGGTTCCAGCACCAGTCGCGCCAGGTCCTCCTGGGCCTCGCGCTCACCCTCATCGCTGACCCGGAACATCGCTAGGCTGTCGATGTTGAAGGTGAAGGCGTCCTGAGTGCCAGGGGCCGGCGCACAGAGGTAGTCCTCGCCGGCGGTCAGGCCCGCGGCGGTGAACTCGCCCTTGGCCCAGTCGCCCATCAGCTGCATGGCGGCATCGCCCTCGATGACCATGGAGGTGGCGATGTTCCAGTCGCGGCCGGACATGTCGTCGTCCATCAGTTCGCGCAGGCGCTTGAAGGTCGAGAGCGCCTCGATCATCGGCTCGCCACCCAGGGCCTCGGGATCCAGGTCGACCAGGGCACGACGGTAGTAGTCGGTGCCGGCGGTAGCCAGCACGATATCCTCGAAGAGGGTGGCGTCCTGCCAGGCCTGGCCGCCATGGGCCAGCGGTATGTAGCCTGCCTCGCGCAGCGGCTCGGCGGCCGCGAACAGCTCGTCGAGGGTGGCGGGCATCTCGACCCCGGCATCGTCGAGCACCTCGGGATTGGCCCACAGCCAGTTGACGCGATGGACGTTGACCGGCACCGCCACGTAATGGCCGTCATGCCGCATGACCTCGGCCACGGTCTCGGGCAGCAGCGTCTCCCACTGCTGGGCCTCGGCCACGCCGTCGAGGTCGCCCAGCAGGCCAAGCTCGCCCCACTCCTGGATCTCCGGCCCCTTGATCTGGGCCGCAGAGGGCGGGTTGCCGGACATGGCGCGGGACTTCAGCACGGTCATGGCGGTCTCGCCGCCGCCACCGGCCACCGCGAAGTCCTCCCAGGTGTGTCCCTCGTCCTCCATCAGCTCCTTGAGCACGTTGGCCGCCTGGGCTTCGCCGCCGGAGGTCCACCAGTGCAGGACCTCGACATCGCCGGCCTGGACGCTGGAGAGGGTCAGGGATGCCGCCAGGCCGGTGGCCAGGGCGAGCACGGTCTTGCGGGGGGACGGGAGTCGCTTGGATGCGTGCATGACGTGGCTTCCTCGTGTCGTATTGTTATGGCCCCCGGCGCACCGGGATATCGACACGCTACGCCAGTCGTCGCGCGAAGGGGCGTTACCGAGTCCTGCAAAGTGTTCGCCCTTTATTGCAGGTCGGTAACATTGGCCTGGCGAGGCAGAATCAGGGTCACCAGCAGCCCGCCACCGGGCGCATCGGCGAGACCGATGTCGCCGCCGTGGGCCCGCACGATATGCCGGGCGATCCCGAGCCCCAGGCCGCTGCCACCGGTGTGCCGACTGCGCGAGGGCTCCAGGCGCACGAAGGGGGAGAAGACCCGCTCGCGCTGCCCCTCGGGAATGCCGGGGCCATGGTCGCGAAGGGTGATGACCAGCCGGTCCGGGGCATCCTCGAGCCGCACCTCGGCGCGTCGCCCGTAGAACAGCGCGTTCTCCAGCAGGTTGGCCAGGCAGCGCCTGAGGGCCAGCGGCTTGGCGGCAATGGGCGCCGCGCTCCCCTCGATGACCACCTCGCCGCCGTGCAGGCGCAGGTCGGCCGCCAGGTCGTTTAGCAGGGTGTCGGGCTCGACCATGGCGACCTGCTCCTGGAGGTCCAGCCCCTTGACCGAGGCCAGCGCCCCCTTGACCAGCGCATCCAGCTCGTCGAGGGAGGCGCAGAAGCGCGCCCGCTGGCCGGGGTCGTCGAGCATCTCGGCGCGCAGGCGCATCCGCGTGATCGGCGTCTTGAGGTCGTGGGAGATCGCCGCGAAGAGCCGCTCGCGCTCCTCTACCTGCTCGCGGATGCGTCGCTGCATGCGGTTGAAGGCCACGGCCGTGGCCACCACCTCGCGGGGCCCGGTCTCGCGCAGGGGCGGCGCATCGAGGTCGTCGCCCAGCTGGCGGGCGGCCCGCGAGAGCCGCGAGAGCGGTCGCGTCATGCTGCGAATGCCCAGCAGCGAGAGCCCCAGCACGGTGAGCAGCACCATCAACCCGGCCAGCAGGCGCTCACCGGAGAGCCAGGCGCGCTCCTCGAACACCTCGGCGATCGGCAGGATGGTGGCCAGGTAGAGCCAGGTCCTGGGCTCGAGCTCGAGCTGTACGACCAGTATCGGCGGCGAGAGGGGCTCCATCAGCAGGCTGTGCTGCCCCCAACGTGGCGGCAGGTCCTTCAGCAGCACCTCATTGTTGAAGACGCGCAGGGTCTCGGGGCGGGAGAACTCCACCCTCACCGCGTCGATGTCGAGCTGCTCGGTGAGGATGCGGCGGAAGGTCTCCACCACCAGGGCCTTCTCGGGCCCGTCGCCGATGTCGGCCACGTCGAGGCGCTTCTCGTTGACGCTGACGAAGAAGCGGGACCCGCCCATCTCGCGCAGCTGGTCCAGGACGATATGCCGGTATTCCCTCGGCAGCGAGCGGAAGAAGCGCATGGTGGACGCCACGCTGAAGGCGACATTGCTCGACAGCTCCTCGAGCTGGGCCAGGCGGCTGTCGCGCACCTGGGACGTCCAGATCACGTAGCTGGCGAGCTGGGCGGCCAGCACCCCGACCACCATGATCAGCACGAAACGTCCGCGCAGGGTGCCCGGCAGGCCGCGCGCCAGCCGGCGGCGCAGCCGCCGCCACCGGCCGTCGGTGGTCACGGCAGGACCTCGACCCGGGCGGTGAGCACATAGCCCGCCCCGCGCACCGTGCGGATCAGCTGGGAGTGCTGGGCGTCCTCGCCGAGACGCTGTCGCAGGCGACACACGTGCACGTCAATGGAGCGGTCCAGGGGCGGCGCCGGTCGCCCGCGGGTCAGCTCGAAGAGCGCGTCCCGCGACAGCACCTGCTCGGGATGCTCGAGGAACACCTGCAGCAGCTGGAAGTCTGCGCCGGACAGCGGGATGTGCTGCCCCTCGGCGTCCACCAACTCGCGGGTCAAGCGATCCAGTCGCCAGTCACCGAAGGCTACCAGCCGCGCCTGAGCGGGATCCGCCGGCTCCTGCTGGCCCCTGGCGCGACGCAGCACGGCCTTGATCCTCGCCAGCAGCTCGCGGGGGTTGAAGGGCTTGCCGAGGTAGTCGTCGGCGCCCAGCTCCAGGCCCAGGATGCGGTCGGTCTCGTCGGCGCTGGCGGTCAGCATGATGATCGGCACGTCGCTGTGGCGACGCAGGTCCCGGCAGATCGTGAAGCCGTCGTCGCCGGGCATCATCAGGTCCACGATCAGCAAGTCCGGGGTCTCGACCTCCAGCAGCCGACGCAGCGCCTCGGCGTCCTCGGCCATTAGGGCGCGCATGCCATGGCGGCCGAGGTAGTCGGCCAGCAGCTCGCGGATCTCGGGGTCGTCGTCGACCACGATCAGGGTAGCGGGTGTGGTGGTCATGGCAGCGGCCTCAGGTCGAAGCGCGCGCGCAGCCGCTCGGCCACGCCCTGGCGGTCGTGATGGCCGATGCCGGCGGCCTCGGGCACCCGGTCGGCCAGCGCCGGGTGGGCATTGGCCATCACGTGGGCCTCCCCGGCCAGGGTCAGCATCTCAGTGTCGTTGAGGTTGTCGCCGAAGGCCAGGCAGTCCTCGCGGCCGAGCCCCAGGGAGTCGAGCAGCGTGGCGAGCGCGGTGCCCTTGTTGACCCCGCCGGCCATGATCTCCAGCGAGGTGTCCATCGAGTACGTCAGGTGCAAGCGCTCGCCGTGGCGGGCACGGATCGTCGCCTCCAGCCGCCTCACCTCGCCCGGGTCGCCGATGTAGAGCACCTTGCCGACGCCCTCCCCGTGCCGCTCGGCGGGGTCGGCGACCCGATAGCCGAAGCCGGTGTGGGCGTGTAGCGCCAGCAGCCCGGGCGCCTCCGCATCGATCAGCCACTCGTCGTCGTGATAGAGGTTGAGGCGCACCTCGGGATGGCGCGGCAGGGCGATCAGCTCCCGGGCCAGGGAGGCGTCCAAGTGGCGGGAGGCGACCAGGCGGTCCTCGGGGTCGTGGAGGTAGGCCCCGTTGGTGCTGATCACGTGCACCGGCACGCCGAGCCGCTCCCGGAAGCGCTGCATGTCCCGGAAATGGCGCCCCGAGGCGAAGGCCAGGTGGTGGCCCCGCCCGGCCAGGGCGCGCAGCGTCTCGACGGTGGTCGGGTGAAGGTCATGGTCGGCCCCGAGCAGGGTGCCGTCGAGGTCGGAGACGATCAGTCGAGGGGTCATGGAGCCATCCGCATGTCAGAGAGCTCAAGGCTACCGCTCCCCCCCGCCGCTGTCTTCCCCGCCGGCGCCGACGCAATCGCTTGATTCCACGTCGGGACCTCCATCGGCGTTTGGCGGAGGGGTCGCGAATCCGTATAGTAGCCCCCCTACTCGCCAACCGATCGTGACCATGCTGCAGAACAATTCGGCGCTTGCTCAGCTCAAGCAGAAGATCCGCGACAACACCCCTCGCGTAGAGGGCGTGATCAAGGCCACCGACCGGGGCTTCGGCTTCCTCGAGACCGACGACGGTGACTCCTATTTCGTGCCGCCCCCCGCCATGAAGCAGGTGCTGCACGGCGATCGCGTCGCGGCCGTCCTCCACGAGGAGGGCGACAAGAAGTCGGTGGAGCCCGATACCCTGATCGAAACCGGCATGGAGCGCTTCATCGCCCGCGTGCAGAAGCGCGACGGTCGCCTGGCGGTGATCCCCGATCATCCCACGATGAACACCCCGCTGAAGGCGCGCATCAAGCGCAGCCTCGACGAGGCGAGCATCGGTGACGGCGACTGGGTCGTGGCCCGCCTGGTGCGCCACCCCCTCAAGCCCGACGATCGCGCCTTCTTCACCCAGATCGATGAGCTGGTGGCCAAGACCGACGATCCCGCCGTGCCGTGGCGCGTGACCCTGGCGCGCCACGCCCTCGAGCAGGAGTGCCCGGATGCCGGCGACGACTGGCCGCTGCGCGACGAGGGCCTCGAGCGCGAGGACCTGACCACCGAGCCGTTCTTCACCATCGACGGCGAGAAGACCCGGGACATGGATGACGCCCTGCGCATCCGGACCCGCGAGGATGGCGGCTGGTCGCTGAGCGTGGCCATCGCCGACCCCACCGCCTACGTGGAAGAGGGTCACGCCGCCGATCTGGAGGCGCGCACCCGGGCCTTCACCGTCTACCTGCCGGGCCAGAACGTCACCATGCTGCCCGAGCAGCTGGCCGATGACCTCTGCTCGCTATGGCAGGACCGGGACCGGCCGGTGCTGGCCTGCACCCTGGAGATCGGCGCCGACGGCAGCCTCGGCGACTACCGCTTCTTCGCCGCCACCGCCCGCTCCCACGCCAAGCTCGCCTACGATCGGGTCTCCGACTGGCTCGAGGGCCAGGGCGACTGGGCACCGGACGCGGCGATCGGCGACCAGCTCAAGGCCCTGGCGGCCATGACCGAGGCGCGCAGCGCCTGGCGCGCGGCCCACGCCCTGGTGTTCAAGGACCGTCCCGACTTCGTCTTCGACCTGGACGACGCCGGCAACGTGCTGGACATCCGCACCGAGCATCGGCGCATCGCCAACCGCATGATCGAGGAGTCGATGATCGCCGCCAACGCCTGCTGCGCGCACCTGCTTTCCGAACACGTCGGCCACGGCATCTTCAACGTCCACCGCGCCTTCGAGCCCGAGAAGGCCGAGGCCGCCCAGGAGTTCCTGGCCGAACAGGACATCCAGGTGGAGCACGAGCAACTCACCGAGCTGTCGCGCTACACCGAGCTCAAGCGCGAGCTCGAGGGCCGCGACGACGCCTGGCTCGACGCGCGCCTGCGCCGCTTCCAGGGCTTCACCAGCATGTCGGCGCAGCCCGGTCCGCACTTCGGCCTCGGCCTCGCCGCCTACGCCACCTGGACCTCGCCGATCCGCAAGTACGGCGACATGGTCAACCACCGCCTGATCAAGCGGGTGCTCAAGGGCGAGCAGGCCCCGGCCGAGGCCAGCCAGGCGCTCACCGAGCAGCTCACCGAGCGGCGCCGGCTGAACCGCATGGCCGAGCGCGATGTCAAGGACTGGCTCTACGTGCGCTACCTGACGCCCGCGGCCGAGGCCGGTGAGACCTTCGAGGCCGAGATCATCGCCATCAACCGCGGCGGCATGCGGGTGCGCCTGACCGCCAACGGCGCCACCGCCTTCATCCCGGCCCCGCTGATGCACAGCGACCGCAAGAAGGTGGCGATCGATGACAAGGATGGCCGCATCCAGATCGAGGGCGAGGAGCGCTTCAAGCTTGGCGACGTCATCCGCGTGACGCTGACCGAGGCCCGCGAGGAGACCCGCTCGCTGGTCGGCCGCCCCGCGGTCTGAGCCTCCCCCGGCGGGCGTGACCCGCCAGGCGTGAACGAAGACGGCGACCCTCGGGTCGCCGTCCTGCGTTGCGCCTGTCGCAAAACTGTCGCACGGCCGCCCTAGGCTGGCAGGACACGTCAGCGCCAGGAGGGCTCCTTGCACATCGTCGACGTCACCATGTTCCACGCACCGGCCAGCGGCGGGGTGCGCACCTACCTCGAGGCCAAGCATCGCGTGCTGGCCGCCCGGCCGGGCCTGCGCGGCAGCCTGCTGGTGCCCGGCGCCGAACGCGGCTCACTGGGCGGGGTACACACTCTTCCCGCCCCGCGGATCCCGCTGGGCCAGGGCTACCGCTTCCCGCTGCGCCGCCGCCCCTGGCGCGAGGCCCTAGTGGCGATGGCCCCCGACCTGATCGAGGCCGGCGATCCCTATGTCACCGCCTGGGCCGCCGTGGAGGCCGGCCAGGCCCTGGGGGTGCCCACCGTGGGCTTCTTCCACTCCGACCTGCCGAGGCTGATGGGGGAGCGCTTCGGGGCCGCGGTCCGCCGGCGTCTGCAGCGCTACGTGGGCGACCTCTATGGCCACTTCGACAGCGTGCTGGCGCCCTGCACCGCCATGGCGGAGCGGCTGGCCGACTGGGGCGTGGAGAAGGTGCGGGTGCAGCCGCTAGGGGTCGATCTGGAGGCCTTCCACCCCCGGCGTCGTGATCCGGGCCTGCACCGGGCACTGGGGCTGTGCGACCGCAAGCGGCTGCTGGTCTTCGCCGGCCGCCACTCCCCGGAGAAGCACGTCGACGTACTGCTGGCCACCATGGCCCGCCTGGGACCGAGATATCACCTGCTGCTGATGGGGCCCGGCATGCCGACCCGGGCGCCCGAGAACGTCAGCGTGGTGCCCCGCTACTGCCCCCCCGCCGAGGTGGCCCGGGCACTGGCCAGCGCCGATGCCATGCTGCATGCCGGCACCCGCGAGACCTTCGGCCTGGTGGCACAGGAGGCGATGGCCTGCGGCGTGCCGGTGGTCGCGGCCCGGGCCGGCGCCCTGAAGGAGTACGTGCCGCTGGGGGCCGGGGTCCTCTGCCGCCCGGGCGACCCCGACGACATGGCCCGCGCCGTGCGAGAGCTCTTCCTCAATGATCCTGTCGCCATGGGTCGCCATGCGCGACGCCACGTGGAGCGCCATTTCCACTGGGAGCACGTCATCGACGGCCTGAGCCGACACTATGCCGGCCTGGTCGACGGGGAGGCACGCCCCGCCGTCGAACGAGCCGAGCGGGCATGACCCGGCCCGGCATGGCGATGTCATGGCGCTGGCACCACCTCGGCCTGCTGCTGCTAGCGCTGCTGGCGCCCCTGCTGGTGCCCTGGTGGCTGGGGGGCCCGGGGACCATCGAAGCGATCGCCGACTTCCCCGGGTTCCTGCTGGTCCTGATGGGAGGCGTCGCCGTGCTGTGCTGGAATCTCAATGCCACCCGCTGGCGACTGCTGCTCTCGGGGCGGGCCGGACGCCTGGGCCAGGATGGCGCCCTGGCCATCGAGAAGGCCGCCAAGTTCGCCCTGTGCGGCACGCTGGGAGGCAGCGGCGGCGCCCTCTTGCTGCCGCTGATGGAGCGCGACCAGGCCGCCGCCGCCGTGGTGATCTGGCGCCTGGCCAGCTATCACCTCTACCTGCTCGCCGGTGGGCCCGTCTTTTTCGTGCTGGCCGCCCGCTGGCTGGCGCGATCGACGGCCTCGTGAATGGCCGCCCACGAAAAAGGGCACCTTCGGGTGCCCTTTGTCGATGCTGAGAGTCGCGCGGCTTACCAGCCGGTGGCGACCTTCAGGGCATCGCCGATCTCGGCCAGGGAGCGCACGGTCTTGACACCCGCCGCCTCGAGGGCGCCGAATTTCTCGTCCGCCGTGCCCTTGCCACCGGCGATGATCGCCCCGGCATGGCCCATGCGCTTGCCCGGAGGGGCGGTTACGCCGGCGATGTAGGAGACGACCGGCTTGGAGACGTGCTCCTTGATGTAGGCCGCGGCCTCTTCCTCGGCGGTGCCGCCGATCTCGCCGATCATCACGATCGCCTCGGTCGCCGGGTCCTTCTCGAACATCTCGAGGATGTCGATGAAGTTGGAGCCCGGGATCGGGTCGCCGCCGATGCCCACGCAGGTGGACTGGCCGAAGCCGTGATCGGTGGTCTGCTTGACGGCTTCATAGGTCAGGGTGCCGGAACGCGACACGATACCGACCTTGCCGGGCTTGTGGATGTGGCCCGGCATGATGCCGATCTTGCTCTCGCCCGGGGTGATCACGCCGGGGCAGTTGGGGCCGATCAGGCGCACGCCCAACTCGTCGCATTTCACCTTGACGTCAAGCATGTCGAGGGTCGGGATGCCCTCGGTGATGCAGACGATCAGCTTGATGCCGGCGTTGGCGGCTTCCAGGATGGAATCCTTGCAGAACGGGGCCGGCACGTAGATCACGCTGGCCTCGGCACCAGTCTGCTCGACGGCCTCCTTGACGGTGTTGAACACCGGCAGGCCCAGGTGCTCCTGGCCGCCCTTGCCTGGGGTCACGCCGCCGACCATCTGGGTACCGTAGGCGATCGCCTGCTCGGAATGGAAGGTCCCCTGTCCGCCGGTGAAGCCCTGGCAGATGACCTTGGTGTTCTTGTCGATCAGGATGCTCATTACTTGCCCTCCGCTGCCTTGACGACCTGCTGAGCCGCATCGGTCAGGCTGGTAGCAGCGATGATGTTCAGACCGCTGGAGGCCAGTTTCTCGGCACCCAGCTCGGCGTTGTTACCTTCCAGACGCACCACCACCGGCACGTTGACACCGACCTGCTCGACGGCACCGATGATGCCCTCGGCGATCATGTCGCAACGCACGATGCCGCCGAAGATGTTGACCAGCACGGCCTTCACGGAATCGTCGGACAGGATGAGCTTGAAGGCCTCGGCCACGCGTTCCTTGGTGGCACCGCCGCCCACGTCGAGGAAGTTGGCCGGCTGGCCGCCGTTGAGCTTGATGATGTCCATGGTGCCCATGGCCAGGCCAGCGCCGTTGACCATGCAACCGATGTTGCCTTCCAGGGCCACGTAGTTCAGTTCCCAGGCGGCCGCCTCGGCTTCGCGCTCGTCTTCCTGAGACGGGTCGCGCATCGCCTGCAGGTCCGGGTGGCGATAGAGGGCGTTGCCATCCAGGCCGATCTTGGCGTCGAGGCAGTGGAGGTTACCCTCGTCGGTGACCACCAGCGGGTTGATCTCGAGCAGCGCCAGGTCCTTGTCATGGAACAGCTTGGACAGGCCCAGGAAGATCTTGGTGAACTGCTTCACCTGGTTGCCGGTGAGGCCCAGGGCGAAGGCCAGCTCACGCGCCTGGTAGGGCTGAGCGCCGACCAGCGGGTCGATCTCGGCCTTGAGGATCTTCTCGGGGGTCTCTTCCGCGACCTTCTCGATCTCCACGCCGCCTTCGGTGGAGGCCATGAAGACCACGCGCTGGGTGCCGCGATCGACCACGGCGCCCAGGTAGAGCTCGTTGGCGATGTCAGTGCAGGTCTCGACCAGGATCTTGGTGACCGGTTGACCCTTCTCGTCGGTCTGGAAGGTCACCAGGTTCTTGCCCAGCCAGGATTCGGCGAAGGTCTTGGCCTCTTCCGGATCCTTGATCAGCTTGACGCCACCGGCCTTGCCACGGCCGCCGGCGTGGACCTGGGCCTTGACCACCCACATGTCGCCACCGATCTTCTTGCAGGCCTCTGCGGCCTCCTCGGGGGTGTCGACGGCGAAGCCCTTGGATACCGGCAGGCCGTAATCGGCAAACAGCTGCTTGCTCTGATACTCGTGAAGGTTCATCGATTCATGCCATTGGTTGCATGTGACTCGAACGGTGACACGGCCCGCCGCCTCGGGGTGGCGGGTGTCGTGTCACCACCGTTCGCTTCCGATACATGGCCGGAAGCGATGCGCCACCTGACGGTGGCGCTTGTTGTCCTTACTTCTTCTTCTTGCGGTTGGCCATGTGGATAGCATGGCCCTCGACGGCCAGCGCCGCCTCGTGCACCGCTTCCGACATGGTCGGGTGCGCGTAGCAGGTCAGCGCCAGGTCCTCGGCGCTGGAGCCGAACTCGAGCGCGATCACGCCCTGGGCGATCATCTCCCCGGCATGCTGACCGACGATGTGCACGCCCAGCACGCGATCCGTCTCGGCGTCGGCGATGATGCGCGCCATGCCCTCGGTCGCATTGTTGGCCATGGCACGGCCGCTCGCCGCGAACGGGAAGGCGCCGACCTTGACCTCGATGCCGGCCGCCTTGGCGTCCTGCTCGGTCATGCCGACCCACGCCACCTCCGGGAAGGTGTAGATGACGTTGGGGATGGCGTCGTAGTTCATCTCGGCCTTATGGCCGGCGATGATGTCGGCGACCATGATGCCCTCTTCTGAGGCCTTGTGCGCCAGCATCGGGCCGCGCACGCAGTCGCCGATGGCGTAGACGCCCGGCACGCTGGTGCGGCACTGGTCGTCGACGTGGATGAAGCCGCGCTCGTCGGTGTCGACGCCCACGCCGTCGGCGATCACGCCCTGGGTGTAGGGCTTGCGACCGACGCAGACGATCAGCTTGTCGAAGGTGATCTCCTGGTCGCCGTCGGCATCGGCGTACTTGACGACGACTTCCTCACCCTTGACCTCGGAGCCGGTCACGCGCGCGTTGAGCTTGATGTCCAGGCCCTGCTTCTTGAGCAGCTTCTGGGTCTCCTTGGCGACGGCCCCGTCGACCATCGGCAGGAAGTTGTCCATGGCCTCGAGCACGGTCACCTCGGAGCCCAGGCGGTTCCACACGCTGCCGAGCTCCAGGCCGATGATGCCGGCGCCGATCACGCCCAGGCGCTTGGGGGTCTCCTGGAATTCCAAGGCGCCGGTGGAGTCGACCACCAGGCCTTCCTGCAGCGGGGTCGGCGGAATCTCCACCGGCACGGAGCCGGCGGCGACGACGATGCTGTCAGCCTCATAGGTGGTCGCCTTGCCGTCCTGGTCGGTGACCTCGACCTGCTTGGCGGAGGCCACCTTGCCGGTGCCCTCGATGGCGGTGACGCCATTGGCCTTGAACAGACCGGAGATGCCACCGGTCAGGTTCTTCACGATCTTGTCCTTGCGGGCCATCATCTTCTTGACGTCCATGCTGACGTCACCGGCCTGGATACCCAGGTCGTCGAAGTCGTGCTTGGCCTCGACGAACTTGTGGGAAGCCTCGAGCAGCGCCTTGGACGGGATACAGCCCACGTTGAGGCAGGTGCCACCGTGGACGACCTTGCCTTCCTTGCCGATCCACTTCTCGACGCAGGCGGTCTTCAGGCCCATCTGGGCGGCACGAATGGCGGCCACGTAGCCGCCGGGGCCCGCGCCGATCACGATCACATCAAACTTGTCAGCCATGTTGGCTCCTTTGTGGCTTGTTGCTGGAAGACGTTGCCGGCTTCGCGAATCAGATGTCCAGCAGCAGACGCGCCGGGTCTTCGAGCAGTTCCTTGATGGTCACCAGGAAGCGGACCGCGTCCTTGCCGTCGATCATGCGGTGATCGTAGGAGACCGCCAGGTACATCATCGGGCGAATCTCGACCTTGCCGTTCACCGCCATCGGACGCTCCTGGATCTTGTGCATGCCCAGGATCGCCGTCTGCGGCGGGTTGAGGATCGGCGTGGACATTAGCGACCCGAAGGTGCCGCCGTTGGTGATGGTGAAGGTGCCGCCCTGCATCTCGTCGATGCCGAGCTTGCCGTCACGGGCCCGCTTGCCGAAGTCGACGATGCCCTTCTCGACGTCGGCGATCTTCATGCTGTCGGTGTCGCGCAGCACCGGCACGACCAGGCCGCGGTCGGTGGAGACCGCCACGCCGATGTCCTGGTAACCGTGATAGACGATATCGGTACCGTCGATGGAGGCGTTGACGTCCGGGAAGCGCTTGAGGGCCTCGGAGGCGGCCTTGACGAAGAAGCCCATGAAGCCGAGCTTGACATCGTGGGCCTTGAGGAAGGTCTCCTTGTACTGGCCGCGCAGCTCCATCACCGCGCTCATGTCCACCTCGTTGTAGGTGGTGAGCATGGCGGCGGTCTGCTGGGCCTGGACCAGGCGCTTGGCGATGGTCTGGCGCAGGCGGCTCATCGGCACGCGCTTCTCGGGACGCTCGCCTTCCACGACCGGGGCCGGGGCCGGGGCCGGGGCCGGGGCCGCGGCGGGGGCCGGCTTGGTTGCCTTCTTGGCGCTACCGTCTTTCACTGCACGCTGCACGTCCTCCTTGAGCACTCGGCCACCCTTGCCGGTGCCCTCGATCTTCTCGACGTCGAGGCCGTGCTCGGCGACCAGCTTGCGGGCGGCCGGCGCGAGGATCTTGCCACCGACCTTCTCGTCGCTGGCGCCGTCATCGGCGGAGGCCGCCGGCTTCTCCTCACCCTTGGTGGCCGGCTTGGACCCGCCGCCGGCGCCCTCGGTGAAGACCGCCAGCACCTGTTCGGAAGTCACCTGGCTGCCCTCTTCGGCCTGGATCTCGGTCAGCGCACCGTCGGCCGGGGCGACGACCTCGAGCACCACCTTGTCGGTCTCGATCTCGGCCAGCACTTCGTCGCGCTTGACGGCGTCACCGACCTGCTTGTTCCAGCTAGCCACGGTACCTTCCTGGATGGACTCCGGGAAGGTCGGGGCCTTGACCTCGTGGGTCTTGCCGCCGCCGGCGGCCGGCGCCTCGGCCTCGCTCTTCGGCTCGTCCTGCTTGTCGGTCGGTGTCTCGTCCTTGACCTCGCCCGCGCCGAGGCGACCCAGCAGCTGCTCGGACTCCACGGTGTCACCCTCTTGTGCCAGCACCTCGGACAGGGTGCCGGCCTCGGGAGC
This sequence comes from Halomonas urmiana, assembly GCF_005780185.1. Lineage (GTDB taxonomy): Bacteria > Pseudomonadota > Gammaproteobacteria > Pseudomonadales > Halomonadaceae > Halomonas > Halomonas urmiana. The sequence continues at coordinate 58,191 of NZ_VBUI01000008.1, forward strand.
CACGACCTCGAGCACCACCTTGTCGGTCTCGATCTCGACGATCAGCTCGTCACGCTCGACGCTGTCGCCGGGCTTCTTGTGCCAGGCGGCGACGCTGCCTTCGGCAACGGATTCCGGAAAGGTGGGTGCCTTGATATCGGTAGCCATGTCGTATCCCTTGTATGTTCTCTCTCGTCCCGGTGGGACGCCTTACAGGTTGAAGGCGTCTTCCACCAGCTGGCGCTGCTGTTCGGTATGCACGGACATGTAGCCCGCCGCGGGAGCCGCCGATGCCGGGCGTCCGGCGAACTTGAGCTTGCCGCCCAGGCCGTCGCGCAGCATGTCGGCCACGGCCCGCATGTGGTGCTGGCTCGAGTACCAGGCGCCCTGGTTGAGCGGCTCTTCCTGGCACCAGACCACGTCGGTGACGTTGGTGTAGTCCTTGATGGCGTCGAAGAGCTCCTCCTTGGGGAAGGGATAGAGCTGCTCCATGCGCAGGATGGCCACGTCGTCGCGGGCGTTCTCGTCGCGCCAGTTGGCCAGGTCGTAGTAGACCTTGCCGGCGCACAGCACGATGCGCTCGACCTTCTGCGCCTCGAGGTTGCCCTTGTCGGGCAGCACCATCTGGAAGCGGCCCTCGGCCAGCTCGTCGAGGCTCGAGGTCGCCGACTTGTGGCGCAGCAGGCTCTTGGGCGACATCACCACCAGCGGCTTGCGCAGCGGACGGATCACCTGGCGGCGCAGCAGGTGGAAGATCTGCGCCGGGGTGGTCGGCACGCAGACCTGCATGTTGTGCTCGGCGCACATCTGCAGGAAGCGCTCGAGCCGCGCCGAGGAGTGCTCGGGGCCCTGCCCTTCGTAGCCGTGAGGCAGCAGCATGGTCAGGCCGCACAGGCGCTCCCACTTGGTCTCGCCGGAGGAGATGAACTGGTCCACCACCACCTGGGCGCCGTTGAAGAAGTCGCCGAACTGGGCTTCCCAGATCACCAGGTCGTTGGGCGCGGTGGTCGCGTAGCCGTACTCGAACGCCAGCACCGCCTCCTCGGAGAGGAAGGAGTCATGGATGGTGAAGCGCGGCTGACCGTCGGCCATGTGCTGCAGCGGCACGTGGACGCTGCCGTCCTTCTGGTTGTGCACCACCGCATGACGGTGGGAGAAGGTGCCGCGCCCCACGTCCTGGCCGGTGAGGCGCACCGGGTGGCCCTGATCGAGCAGCGTGGCGTAGGCCAGAGTCTCGGCGAAGCCCCAGTTGATGGCCATGCCGCCGGCCTGCATCTTGCGGCGATCCTCGTAGATCTTGGCCACCTGACGCTGCACGGTCACGCCGTCGGGCACCTCGCACATCTTGCCGGCGAGGCGCTGCAGGCGCTTCATCTCGACCCGGGTGTCGGCATGGCCGGTCCACTCGTGGCCCAGATAGGGGGTCCAGTCGACGAACAGCGACTTGTTGGGCTTCTGTACCAGGGCATTGGCCACGTGGTTGCCGGCCAGCAGGTCGTCGCGGTACTTCTCCATCATCGCCTTGGCGTCGTCGTCGGAGAGCAGCCCCTCCTTGACCAGACGCTCGACGTAGCGGGCCCGCGAGGACGGATGAGCCTTGATCTTGCTGTACATCATCGGCTGGGTACTGGACGGCTCGTCGGCCTCGTTATGGCCGCGGCGGCGGTAGCACACCAGGTCGATGACCACGTCGCGCTTGAACTGCTGACGGTAGTCGAGCGCTACCTGGGTGGCGTGCAGCACGGCATCCGGGTCGTCGCCGTTGACGTGGAAGATCGGCGCCTGAACCATCTTGGCGATATCGGTGCAGTACTCGGTGGAGCGCGAGTCTTCCGGATGCGAGGTGGTGAAGCCCACCTGGTTGTTGATCACGATGTGCAGGGTGCCGCCGGTGCGGAAGGCCCGCGTCTGCGACATCTGGAAGGTCTCCATGACCACGCCCTGGCCGGCGAAGGCCGCGTCGCCATGGACGTTGATCGGCAGCACCTTGTCGCCGACCGGGTCGTTGCGGCGATCCTGACGGGCCCGCACCGAGCCCTCGACCACCGGCGCGACGATCTCCAGGTGGGAGGGGTTGAACGACAGCGCCAGGTGGACCTCGCCGCCTGGCGTCATGACGTTGGAGCTGAAGCCCTGGTGGTACTTGACGTCGCCCGAGCCACGCTCGATGACCTTCTTGCCGTCGAACTCGTCGATCAGGTCCGAGGGGTTCTTTCCAAGGATGTTGACCAGCATATTGAGACGCCCACGGTGGGCCATGCCGATCACCACTTCCTTGGTGCCATAGCTGCCGGCGCGCTGGATCAGCTCGTCCATCATCGGGATGAAGGCTTCGCCACCCTCGAGGCCGAAGCGCTTGGTGCCCGGGAACTTGGAGGCCAGGTAGCTCTCCAGGCCCTCGGCGGCGGTCAGCCGCTCGAGCACGTGCTTGCGCACGTCGGGGCTGAAGTTCGGGGCACTGCGCACCGACTCGAAGCGCTGCTGGAGCCAGCGTTTCTCTTCGGTATCGACGATGTGCATGACCTCGCAGCCGATGGAGCGGCAGTAGGTCTGCTCCAGCGCACCGACGATCTCCTTCAGCGGCGCCTTGTCCAAGCCCATGAAGAAGGAGCCGGTCTGGAACTCGGTGTCCAGGTCCGCCTTGGAGAGCTGGTGGAAGGAGAGATCGAGGTCGGGAACCGGGGTAGGGCTGCGCAGGCCGAGGGGATCGATGTCGGCCTTCTGGTGCCCGCGGAAGCGGTAGGCGTTGATCAGCTGAAGTACCTTGACCTGCTTCTTACCCTCCCCGCTCTCGGCCGCGACGTGCGCGGTACGTCGCTGCTGGCCCAGCTGATAGAACTGGTCGCGAACCGGGGTGAGGGGAACATCCTGGCTGGCCCCGCCCTCGGGCCGCGGCAGCTGGTCGAAGTACTGGCGCCATTCATCGGGAACGGCGGAGGGATCATCGAGGTACTGCTCGTAGAGCGCTTCCACATAGTGGGCATTGCCGCCGCTCACATGGGAGGAGCGCCACATCAACTCCATTATGCCTTGTTGCATCTCTTGGTCACCCTGCACTGATGGGGTGGTATCGGCGCCGACACGACTCGACCGTATCGACATCGCTGATGCCCTGCCGGAGGAAGAGCATCCTGAATTCCATGGTCAAGAGCCGGTGCCCAGGGCACCGGCTCTTTCCATCACGCTCCGCACCGGACTCGGCTGCGGCACCTTGCCGCAGCCCGAGAGCGGAGCACATGATAACAAGCTGGACGCCACGATTTAAGTGGCATCGGCCAGCAGCATCTCGCGAATCTTGCCGATCGCGCGGGTCGGGTTCAGTCCCTTCGGACAGACCGCGACGCAGTTCATGATCCCGCGGCAGCGGAACACGGAGAACGGGTCCTCCAGCTCGGCCAGACGCTCACTGGTCGCGCCATCACGCGAGTCGGCGAGGAAGCGGTAGGCCTGCAGCAGGCCGGCCGGGCCGACGAACTTGTCTGGGTTCCACCAGAACGATGGGCAGGCGGTCGAGCAGCAGGCGCACAGGATGCACTCGTAGAGGCCGTCGAGCTTGTCGCGCTCTTCCGGCGACTGCAGACGCTCGATGGCCGGGGCCGGCTCGTCGTTCTGCAGGTACGGCTGGATGCGCTCGTACTGCTTGTAGAACAGCCCCATGTCGACCACCAGGTCGCGGATGACCGGCAGGCCCGGCAGCGGGCGCAGGGTCAACTTGTTGCCCTTGACCACCTCGGAGAGCGGGGTGATGCAGGCCAGGCCGTTCTTGCCGTTCATGTTCATGCCGTCGGAACCGCATACGCCCTCGCGGCAGCTGCGACGATAGGCCAGGCCGTTGTCCTGCTCCTTGGCCAAGTGCAGGACGTCGAGCACCATCAGGTCGCGACCCTGGGTGTCGATCTGGAACTCCTGCATGAAGGGCGCGGAGTCGGTTTCCGGATTGTAGCGGTACAGGGATACCTGAAGCTTGGACATCGTGACTCCCCCTTAGTAGGTGCGGACTTTCGGCTCGAACATCTCGACGGTCTTGGGCGCGAAGTTCACGTCGCGCTTGCCCAGACGCTTGTCGGCCGGGAAATAGAGCGAGTGCTTCAGCCAGTTGACGTCGTCGCGGTCCGGGTAGTCGTAACGGGAATGGGCGCCACGGCTCTCCTTGCGCTCCAGGGCCGCGATGGCGGTGGCTTCGGCCACTTCCATCAGGTTGTCCAGCTCCAGCGCCTCGACCCGCGCGGTGTTGAAGGTGCTGGACTTGTCCGGCAGGTAGGCATTGTCGATGCGCGCACGCAGCTCTTCCAGGCGCTTGACGCCCTCCACCATGTTCTTCTCCTCGCGGAACACGCCGAAGGAGGTCTGCATGATGTCCTGCAGCTCGCGCTTGAGGTCGGGCACGGTCTCGCCGCCCTCGGACTCGTTCCAGCGCGTGATGCGCTTCATCGCCGACTCGACGTCGGACTCGGAGGCCTCGAGGTACTCGATGCCCTCGTTGAGCGCGCCCTCGATGAACATGCCGGCCGCACGGCCGAAGACCACCAGGTCGAGCAGCGAGTTGCCGCCCAGGCGGTTGGCGCCGTGGACCGACACGCAGGCCGCCTCGCCGCAGGCGAACAGGCCGTTGACGATCTGGTCGTTGCCATCGGCATCCTGCATGATCGCCTGACCATGCACGTTGGTCGGGATCCCGCCCATCATGTAGTGGCAGGTCGGCACCACCGGGATCGGCTCCTTGGCCGGATCCGCGTGGGCGAAGGTCTTGGACAGCTCGACGATGCCGGGCAGGCGCTTGCCGAGCACTTCCTCGCCCAGGTGATCCAGCTTGAGGAAGACGTGGTCGCCCTTCTCGCCGCAGCCGCGGCCCTCGAGGATCTCCATGACCATGGAGCGCGCGACCACGTCGCGGCCGGCCAGGTCCTTGGCGTTGGGCGCGTAGCGCTCCATGAAACGCTCGCCGTCCTTGTTGACCAGGTAGCCACCCTCGCCGCGGCAGCCCTCGGTCACCAGGGTACCCGCGCCGTAGATGCCGGTCGGGTGGAACTGCCACATCTCCATGTCCTGCATCGGGAAGCCGGCGCGCAGCGCCATGCCGATGCCGTCACCGGTGTTGATCAGGGCGTTGGTGGTGGAGGCGAAGATGCGACCCGCCCCGCCGGTGGCCATGACGGTGGCCTTGGACTTCACGTGCACCACTTCGCCGGTCTCGATGTCCATGGCGATGCAGCCCACCACGTCGCCGTTGGCGTTCTTGACCAGATCGACGGCGTACCACTCATTGAGGAAGGTGGTGTTGTTCTTCAGGTTGTTCTGATAAAGCGTGTGCAGCAGAGCATGCCCGGTACGGTCGGCCGCGGCGCAGGTGCGAGCCGCCTGGCCGCCCTTGCCGAAGTCCTTGGACTGGCCGCCGAACGGACGCTGGTAGATGCGCCCGTTATCGAAGCGGGAAAACGGCAGGCCCATGTGCTCGAGCTCGAACACCGCCTTGGGGCCCTCGGAACACATGTACTCGGAGGCGTCCTGGTCGGCGATGTAGTCGCCGCCCTTGACGGTGTCGTACATGTGCCAGCGCCAGTCGTCGTTCGGGTCGGCGGAGGCGATGGCACAGGTGATGCCGCCCTGGGCAGAGACGGTGTGCGAGCGGGTCGGAAAGACCTTGGACAGCACGGCGGTCTGCTTGCCGGACTTGGCCAGTTCGAGGGCGGCCCTCAGGCCGGCGCCGCCGCCACCGATGATGATGGCGTCGAAAGACAGGCTACGCATGTTGGACATGAATCAGGCTCCCCACAGAACGGTGATGCCCCAGACCAGGAACACGAAGATGGCCAGGATGATGATGAGCTGCGTACCGATGCGAATACCGGTCGGCTTGAGATAGTCGGTGGTCACGGTCCACAGCCCGACCCAGGCGTGGGCGGCCAGCGAGATAAAGGCCAGCAGCGAGAAGATGCGCATCCAGGTCTGGGCGAAGAGCCCGCTCCAGGCCGCATAGTCGAGGCCCGGGTTGAACAGCAGGAAACCGACGATGAAGAGAGAGTAGAGCGCCAGGATGACGGCAGAGACGCGCTGCAGCAGCCAGTCGGAGAGACCGCTGCGCCCGAGGTTCGTGATATTGGTTACCATACCCAGACTCCCGCCAGAATGATCAGGACCGCGCTCACTACCACGGTGATCTGTGCCTTCTTGACGCCACCCTCGAGGGTCACGCCGATATCCATGTCCATCAGCAGGTGCTTGATGCCGGCCACGAAGTGAAACGCCAGCGCGGAGAGCAAGCCCCAGGCGACCAACTTGGCCAGGAAATTGTGGGCCAGGGCATCGCTAACGGCGGCGAAGCCCGCCGGCGAGGACAGTGACGTGTCGAGCGCCCAGAAGGCGAAGATCAGGCCGATGAAGAGGATGACGCCGGTGATGCGGTGAGCGATCGACGTCAGGGCGGGGAGGGGAAACTGTATCGTGGACAGATCCAGATTTACGGGTCGTTTGCTATTCACGGCTCTACACACTCTCTTGGCCCGCTCTTCTTCGTCCGTCAAGGCCCGAGCGGGCGGTGGTTACGGGAAGGGACACGATCGTGGCCGAGTTGGACACGACCACCGACTCCTGCCAGTCGCGCGCTGAGATTATAGGGTCATCACCCCCTCATGACAAATGGACCCGGGGCCGGGTCGACCATGGTGGAAGGCCGAGTTATCGGCCTTGGCGCGGCCTGACCCGGGGTCCAGGGCGTTGACGGAAACCCTCGCGCCCGGCAATGGTGCAAGGCACCATTTACTGTACAATACTGATTCTCGATAGAGATTGGCGTACAACCAAGAACGCACAATGGTGGAATTGACAATCTCGAGGACGCTTCTATAGTGGGCGAACCTTTTCGCCGGCACTGGCAGCGAAAACACTCAAATATCGTCCCCATGAACTCGAGAGGAGGCCAGTTATGGCTGACAGGAAAGCGACATTGACGGTAGACGGCCTGGACAACCCGATTGACCTGCCGATCTACTCTGGCTCCCTGGGCCCCGACGTCATCGACGTCCGCGGCCTCGGCGCCCAAGGCCTCTTCACCTACGACCCCGGCTTCATGGCGACCTCCTCCTGCCAGTCGGCGATCACCTATATCGACGGCGGCAAGGGGGTGCTGCTGCACCGTGGCTATCCGATCGACCAGCTGGCGAAGCACTCCGACTTCGTCGAGCTATGCTACCTGCTGATGTTCGGCGAACTGCCCGACGAAGCCCAGTACACCGACTTCGAGTCGCGGATCAGCAACCACACCATGGTCCACGACCAGATCAACAACTTCTTCAAGGGCTTCCGCCGCGACGCCCATCCGATGTCGATCCTGTGCGGCGTGGTCGGTGGCCTGGCCGCCTTCTACCACGACCATCTGGACATCAACGTGCAGGAGGACCGCGAGATCAGCGCCATCCGCCTGATCGCCAAGATGCCGACCATCGCCGCGATGTCCTACAAATACAATATTGGCCAACCGTTCAACTACCCACGCAACGACCTGACCTATGCAGAGAATTTCCTCTACATGATGTTCAGCAACCCCTGCGAGGAGTACAAGATCAACCCGGTCTACGCCAAGGCCATGGACCGCATCTTCATGCTCCATGCGGACCACGAGCAGAACGCCTCCACCTCCACGGTGCGCCTGGCGGGCTCCACCGGCGCCAACCCCTTCGCCTGCATCAGCGCCGGCATCGCCGCCCTCTGGGGCCCGGCCCACGGCGGCGCCAACGAGGCGGTGCTGAACATGCTCGACGAGATCGGCGACGACTCCGAGGAGAACATCCAGCGCTTCGTCGACAAGGCCAAGGACAAGGAAGATCCCTTCAAGCTGATGGGCTTCGGCCACCGGGTCTACCGCAACTTCGATCCGCGCGCCAAGGTGATGAAGGAGACCTGCGACGAGGTGCTGGCCGAGCTGGGCCTCGCCGACGACCCGCAGCTGAAGATCGCCAAGCGCCTGGAGCAGATCGCCCTGGAGGACGAGTACTTCATCGAGCGCAAGCTCTACCCGAACGTCGACTTCTACTCCGGCATCATCCTCAAGGCCATGGGCATCCCCAAGAACATGTTCACCGTGATCTTCGCCGTCTCCCGTACCATCGGTTGGATCTCCCACTGGCACGAGATGCTCAGCGACAGCCACAAGATCGGTCGCCCGCGCCAGCTCTACATCGGCCACGACCAGCGCGACTACCCGGCAAGCTGAGCCGCTGCGCGCCCACCGATGACACCAAAGGCCGCCGGCCGCCCGAGAGGGCGGCCTTTTTCGTGTGAGGGCGAGTGCAGGCCTCGGCACTCCGCCTAGCCGAATGCCTACTCAGCAGGTGACGCCCCCTCCCCTCCAGGCACGCCAGCGACCTGCCCCACCCACCGCTCGACCGCATTCGATCAGAATCGCCCCCACGGTCGCCGAGCTCACGATGCGCGCTTACGCTTGCCGACACTCATCGGACGACGGCACCGAACCGGGAAAGGAGAACCCGGAACAGAGCGCCTAGAAAAGAGCGCCTAGAAAAGAGCGTCTGGGAACGAACCCAAGAAACCGGAGCGCGAGAAATCCCCAGAGAGCCTCGAGAGAGCGGCGCAGGAGGCCTGCGTGCCACCAGGGAGACGACACTCTGCCCCGACGGGCAGCGGCGGCCATCACGCCGTGAGACGACCCGTGGAGACTCAGCAGGGCGTCTTATCGCCCTGATACCTAGGAACTAGAATCCTCATCATTTCAGGTTGACTTCTCCATCGACATGCACCTTCGCGGGGCGTCGGCCGTTTTCCACACATTCTGTGGATAACCCTGTTCACAACCTCTCGAAAAGGTCGCAGGAACGCCATGAACAGCGGCACCGCCTTAAATTGGTCATTTTTTGACCTACTGTAAGTCATTGAAATAAAAGACTTATATAAGAAAGCCAGCAACCAAGCGGGTTGGCGCCGCGCCTATGCACAGCCCCGACGCCCAAAGCGGGCCAAGTGGACAAGTCAAGGAGATTTCGCGTCGGAATCGGCACGATTTGCCATCCGGCAGGAACCGGAAAGGCAGACACGACAGAGATGGCCAGGCTGGCGTTAGGGCCGGCTGGTCATGAGAAAGTATTAGAGAGGAAGAATCGAGGTGGCGTCCCATAGGGGGTTCGAACCCCTGTTACCGCCGTGAAAGGGCGGTGTCCTAGACCACTAGACGAATGGGACGCAACGTCTTGCGAAGAGATGGCTGCCATCTGAGGCGATGGTGGAGCCTAGCGGGATCGAACCGCTGACCTCGACACTGCCAGTGTCGCGCTCTCCCAGCTGAGCTAAGGCCCCGATCTCTCGAAGACGGGGCGTATGTTACTGATAACCCCCGCCTTCGTCAACCCCTCGTGCTTCGCACGAGAGCTTTAAGCTGTAAGCCTGAAGGTGGAAGAGGAACAATGCCCACATCAGTGCTCCCACCACACCTCGGCAACCCCGCTACCGCCGGTCTTGCCGAGCTCTTCTTAAAGCTTACAGCTTATGGCTTACAGCTCCCGGAATTCCTTCTCGAATCGCTTGGCCTGCTTCTTGGAAACGCCGCCCAGCACCTCGATGGCGTGCCGCAGGCGCGCCCGCGTCACATCGGAGCCGAGGATCGCCATGGCGTCCATCACCGAGGTGCTCGACGAGGAGCCGGTGACGGCGATGAACACCGGCGCCAGGAAGGCCTTCATCTTCAGGTCGAAGTACTCCGCCAGCGCCTTGACCTCGCCGAGCAGCGCTTCCTTGTGCCAGGCCGGCACAAGCTCGAAGCGCCACACCAGGAACTGCAGCAGCTTCAGCAGCTCCTCGCGGGAGAGCTTCACCGCATCGAAATCGCCCTCTTCGATCGCCGGCAGGCCCGAGAAGAAGTGCCCGGCCAGGGGCGCCACCTGGGAGAGCGTTTCCACCCTAGGGCGCACCTGGGGCAGGATCTGGCCGACATACTCCTCGTTGAAGGCCCACTCCATCAGCGCCTTGAGCAGCGCCGCGTCGTCGAGGTCCTCGCGGATGTAGACGCCGTTGAGCCAGGTCAGCTTGTCGAGATCGAACACCGGCCCGCCCAGCGAGACCCGCTGGATGTCGAAGTGAGTCATCATCTCGTCGAGGCTGAACTTCTCGCGTTCGTCGGGCATCGACCAGCCCATGCGCCCGAGGTAGTTGGTCACCGCCTGGGGCAGGAAGCCCATGCGCCGATAGTAGTTGATGGAGGTCGGGTTCTTGCGCTTGGAGAGCTTCGACTTGTCGGGGTTGCGCAGCAGCGGCATGTGGCAGAGCACCGGCATCTGCCAGCCGAAGTACTCATAGAGCAGCTGATGCTTGGGTGCCGAGTTGATCCACTCCTCACCCCGCAACACGTGGGTGATGCCCATCAGGTGATCGTCGACCACGTTGGCCAGGTGATAGGTGGGCATGCCGTCCGACTTGAGCAGCACCTGGGCATCCACCTGCGCCCAGTCCACCTCGATGACGCCGCGCAGCATGTCCTCGATCACGCAGCTGCCGGTGGCGGGCACCTTCATGCGCACCACGTAAGGCCAGCCCTCCTTCTCGCGACGCGCCTGCTCCTCGGCGGGCAGCGCGAGGTCGGCAGGCTTCAAGGCCAGGTGCATGCCGGCCGCCTTGCGCGCCTCGCGCAGCTCGTCGAGCTCCTCGCTGGTACGATAGCACTTGAAGGCGTGACCGGACTCGATCAGCTGACGGGCATACTCGCCGTAGATATCGCCGCGCTCGCTCTGGCGGTAAGGGCCGTGGGGACCGCCGACGTCGGGACCTTCGTCCCACTCGAGACCCAGCCAGCTCAGGGAGTCGAGGATCATCTGCTCGGACTCGGGCGTCGAGCGCGCCCGGTCGGTGTCCTCGATGCGCAGGATGAACTGGCCGCCGTGCTGGCGAGCAAAACAGAGGTTGAACAGGGCGATATAGGCGGTGCCCACATGAGGGTCGCCGGTGGGTGACGGCGCGATGCGAGTGCGTACAGTCATGTCGTCCTTGGTCCTGTCGATGGAGGGAGGCCGCCCTGACATGGCGGGCGAATGGCCGCATTATACGCACCTGGCCAGCGCCGGGCAGCCGTGGCCGGGAATCATTCCCCCACGGCGTGGTCCACGCTGGACCTGAACTCCGGCAAACAAGGAATGCCATGCTCACGCGACTCCCCGACGATTTCACCGCTGTGATCACCGGCGCCTCCGGCGGCATCGGCAGCGCTGTAGTGGAGGCCCTGCTCGGGAGCGACCGCCCCGGCCGGGTGATCGCCGTCAGCCGTGGCGGTCATCCCCACTCGGATCCTCGCGTCGACTCCCTCGCCCTGGACGTAAGCACCGAGGGGGGCGGTGCGGCCCTGGCCCGAGTCCTGGGCGATGCCCCCGTGCACCTGGTGTTCAACGCCATCGGCATGCTGCACGACGAGAGCCTGAGCATCGGACCGGAAAAGAAGCTCGACGATCTGGACGCCGAGGCCATGGCTCGGCTCTACCAGGTCAACGCCATCACCCCGGCGCTGCTGCTCAAGGCGCTGCAGCCGAGCCTCAAGGGGCACCATCCGGCACTGTTCGCCAGCCTCTCGGCACGCGTCGGCTCCATCGGCGACAACCGTCTCGGCGGCTGGTACGCCTACCGGGCCAGCAAGGCCGCTCATAACATGCTGATGAAGACCGCCGCCGTGGAGCTTCGCCGCCTCAACCCCCAAGCGGCAATCGCCTGCCTGCACCCCGGTACCACGGACACGCCGCTCTCGGCACCCTTCCAGGCCCGGGTGCCCGAAGGCAAGCTGTTTACGCCGACCTTCGTGGCCGAGCGACTGCTGGAGGTGCTCGAGACCTGCACGCCCGACCAGAGCGGCATCTTCCTCGACTGGGCCGGCGAGCGGGTGGCATGGTGACGCGCCGGGGACTAGGGAAGAATTATCGTTGATACCCGTCGTTGCTCGGCAAAACCCGAGCCCGGAAGATCTACATGACGCTTATTGACCATAGGATGACGTAATGGAAACACTCGGCCCACGCATCAAGAAACTTCGGCTGGAGGCCAAGCTCAACAAGGCGGCCCTGGCACGCAGGGTCGGGGTGTCAGACGTGACGATCTCCTACTGGGAGTCGGGTGCCATCAAGCAGATCGGTCATGAGCGCCTCGTCGCCCTGGCTCAAGCGCTCAACTGTCCGCTGTCGCGGCTGCTCGAGGACGAGGGATCCCATGCCTCGCCCCTCTACCTGCGCCGCCGGCTGCCGCTGCCCTGGCAGGATGGCAAGCAACGGGTCATCGAGCTGCCGATCGAGATGGTACCCGGGCAGCGCTGGGATGGCGACTGCCACCTGGTGACGCCAGCGCCGGGCGAGCAGTTCGACTTCCTCATGGAGGGAGACCTAGTGGCCATCGCGACCAGCGACATCTTCCGCCAGCCGGGCCTCTACCTCATTGAGGACGACGGCGAGCTGGCCATTCGGCGGGTCACACAGGGGCCCACCGGCGAGCTGATCTTCCAGCGCCAAGACAGTGACGAGCTCATCCCCTACGCGCCCAGCTGCCGACTGATGGGCAAGCTGGTCGCTCACTGGCGTGCCCAGACGCTTTGAGGCGCTACTCGATCTCCATTACCTCGACACGATCCCGGGTGCGGCGGGTCTCGTCGCCCACCAGGAAGCGCTTGGTGTAGCGGGCCACCTGGCCCAGGCCATGACGCGACTGCTCGACCAGCGGCCCCTGAAGATGCTCGTTGCCCTTACCCAGCCGGTCGCGCACCGCCGCCGGCTGGACGCTGCCCTCCTGTACCACGACCTCCACGAGGTAGTCGCCATCGGGCAACCCACTGCCGGGCCCGAAAGGCCCGGCCACGAAGCCCCCCTCGGCCACCGACACCCGCTCCCGCCAGCGCACCCCGCTGAGTTCCCGCTCCACCAGCACCTGCAGGCGGGTGTCGGCGGGCAGGTTGGTCTCGCCTTTGACCGTCAGGCGCCGATCGCTGCCCAGGCGCGACGAGACATCGATCGTGACCGGCTCCGCAAAGGGCGCCACCCCGGGGGGCGGCTCCGGCGCGGGCTCGGGCGTCGCCTCCGCCATCTCGGCCACCGGGGCCGGGTCGTCAGGCGCGCTGGCCGCCTCCTCCTCGCTGCCGCCGCAGCCCGCCAGCCACATCAGCATTACGCCTGCCCCGATCGCTCGCAACCATGCTGTCATGCACGCCTCCCGCCTCGTCGATGAGTGACCAGACTATCATTCCCGGTCTCGGCGGGTCGGCTCATTGGCGCTCCGCACAGTCGAGGCAGACCGTCGTGTAGGGCAACGCCTGCAGCCGACGGCCATCGATGGGCTCGCCACAGCGCTCACAAGCCTCGCCTTCCCCGGCCTCGATGCGCTTCAGCGCATGCAGTACCTGGCGAAGTTCGTCTTCCGTCTCCTGCTGCAGGGCTTCGATGACCTCGTCGTTCATCAGCTCGATCGATTGATCCTCCATGTCCTTGTCCAGCGGACCGCCCTTCTGCTCCTTGTGGGCCTTATAGCGATCGAACCGTTCGATCAGCTCCTCGCGCAGCCCTTCCAGTTCCTGCTTGCGATCTGCCATGGTACCTCTCCTTTCATCGCATCGTGGGCACACCGACTCTCGCTTGGCACCGCCCGGCTTCCATCGTCAAGGCCCATCCTCGACCATCGTCGGGCTCCACTCTCGACGCCCGGCATTGTGATGGCTCGCCCTCCTCCCGCTTATTGATAGTCCTTTAAGATAGGCCTTCTTTATAGCAGAGCGTTCCCGCCCAGGATGCTGACGAAGATCACCCTCCGGCGCGTCGCGCATCGAGCGGTTTATCCCCTAGGCCATGCCCAGGGTGTCATAGCCCGCCTCGGTGAGCGAAAGCCGCTCGGGTGACTCGTGCCCACGAGTGCGCTCGACCGTGATCAATCCCTCGGCCTCCAGGGCGTCGATGTCTTCCAGCAGCGCCTCCTCCAGGCTGTCGTCACCGGGATGGCCGAAGGGCGCGGCCAGCACGCCGCCGTGCTGCAGCACACGGGCCAGTAGCTCTCTCTGGTAGTCGGTGAGATCAATGCTCATCAGCCTCTCCTTCTGTTCATCGATCGAGTGCTCGTATGGCCAGTATGGACGACGCACGCGACGGGAGTTGACGCCGGCCGCTAACCATGACATCGTGTGCCCAGTTGGTTAGCAAGATGCATATTGTCAGTAGTAGTCGAATCCTTTCGGTTGTCTGGTTATATCCCCTTGTTTTACCCACTAGCATTCGGGGCTACACCCGGTAATTTCGTATCAGGCGCACTGCGCCAAAGAAAGGAGTCATGACATGGCTACTGGCACTGTTAAGTGGTTCAACGACGCAAAAGGCTTCGGCTTCATCACCCCGACCGACGGCGGCGATGACCTCTTTGCTCACTTCTCCGAAATCAAGGCTGAAGGCTTCAAGTCCCTCCAGGACGGCCAGCAGGTCTCTTTCGACGTGGTTCAGGGCAAGAAAGGCCTGCAGGCTTCCAACATCGAAGCCATCTGATCGTCGATCAGACAGACCTCATCTAGCCGCAAGGCTATGAGCACCAAGGCCCGCTGATGCGGGCCTTGGTGTTTATGCGTGTCCGGTTGCCCGATGCGCCCAGCGCATGACACGACCTCCTCGACGGTTGGGCAGAAAGTGACCGGGGCTGGTAGAATGCCCTCCCTTTCGACCACTACCCCGTGATGCCGATGCAACCGCTCGATCGCACCTTCTCCGTCGCGCCTATGATGGATTGGACGACCCGCGACTACCGCGCGTTCGCCCGCTCCCTTACCCGCCGTGCCCTGCTCTACACCGAGATGGTGACCACCGGCGCCATCCTGCACGGCAGCCCGCGCTCTCGCTTCCTCGGCTTCGATGAGGTCGAGCACCCGCTCGCCCTGCAGCTCGGAGGCAGCGATGCCGGTGAACTCGCCGAGTGCGCGGCCATCGCCGAGGCGTGGGGCTTCGATGAGGTCAACCTCAACGTCGGCTGCCCTAGCGACCGGGTGCAGAACAACCTGATCGGCGCCTGCCTGATGGGCCATCCGGAGAAGGTCGCGGCCGCGGTGGCCGCCATGCAGGCGGCGGTGTCGATCCCAGTCACCGTGAAGTGTCGCATCGGCATCGACGACCAGGACGAGGACGAGGACCTTTCGCGCTTCATCGAAACGGTGGCCGACGCCGGCTGCGACACCTTCATCGTGCACGCTCGCAAGGCGTGGCTCGAGGGGCTCTCCCCCAAGGAGAACCGCGACGTGCCGCCGCTCAACTACCCGCGTGTACACCGCCTAAAGGCGAGCCGCCCCGAGCTTCACATCGGTATCAACGGCGGCATCAAGACCCTGGACGAGTGCCGCGCGCAGCTCGACCACGTCGACAGCGTCATGATCGGCCGCGAGGCCTATCAGAACCCCTGGCTGCTGGCCGGCGTGGACGCCGCCCTCTACGGCGAGCCAGGCCCGGCCGAGAGCCGTCACGCGGCGGCCCGCGCGCTGCGACCCTACATCGCCCGTCGTCTCGACGAGGGGGCGAAGCTCAACCACATGACGCGTCATCTGCTGGGCCTCTTCCAAGGCCAGCCGGGCGGGCGCAAGTTCCGCCGCCACCTCTCCGAGAACGCCCATCGCGAGGGCGCGGGCCTGCAGGTCTTCGACGACGCCCTGGGCCTGGTCGCGGAGCGCGAGGCGGCCGAGGTGGCCTAGGCTCCACGTCCCCCGCCTGCGAGACTGTCTATAACGCAACACGGCGCCGAGCGATCGGCGCCGTTGTCGTAGGGGCTGCGTGTCGGTCGAGAGGATCGACCTGGGCGATCAGTAGAGCGCATCGGGCGGCGGCTCCAGGCTGGAGTGGAAGTCCTCGATGGCGCTCTCGGCCTCCTCGATGGCGTCGAAGCGGGCGATGTGGAAGAGCGCCTCGCCCTCGTTGGCCAGCGGCAGCCGGCTCATGCCGATGACGATGCCGTCCGCCACGGCGCGCACCTCGCCCTCGGCATTGCCGAAGGGGTCGGCCACTCGTCCCAGCAGCTCGCCCTTGGCCACCCGGGCGCCGAGGCGCACCTTCGGACGCAGGATGCCGTCGATGGGCGCCCGCGCCCAGCTCGAGCCGTTGGCGACCTCGGCGGCCGGCACCGGTCGACGGCGATGCTCACCGGTCAGCATGCCGAGCCGACGCATCACCCGCAGCACGCCCCGCACCCCCGGGGTGATCGCCCACTGATCGAAGCGCAGCGCCTCTCCCGCCTCGTAGGTAAGCACCGGGATACCGCGGTTCTGCGCGTAATGGCGCAGGCTGCCCTCGCGCAGGTCGGCGTTGAGGATCACCGGCGCGCCGAAGGCGTTGGCCATGCGCTCGGTCTCGCCGCCGGTCGTGAGCTGGGCGCGAATCTGCGGCAGGTTGGTACGATGGATCGCCCCGGTGTGCAGGTCGATGATGTGGCTGGCCTGATCGACGATCTGCTCGCGGAACAGCGCCGCCACGCGACCGCCCAGCGAGCCCGACTCGCTGCCCGGGAAGCAGCGGTTGAGGTCGCGCCGGTCCGGCAGGTAGCGGCTGTGCTGCACGAAGCCGAAGACATTGACGATGGGCACGCCGATCAGGGTGCCACGCAGCCCCTGCAGCTGCTTGGAGCGCAGCAGGCGGCGCACGATCTCCACGCCGTTGATCTCGTCGCCATGAATGCCGCCACAGACCAGCAATACCGGCCCTGGCTGTCGGCCGTGCACCACTTCCAGGGGAATGTAGAGCGGCGCATGGGTATAGAGGCGCGCCACGGGCACGTCGATCTGAGTGCGCGACCCCGGGGCCACACGGGTGCCGGCGATCTCGAAGGGGGAACGGGCCATGCGGCGCTCCTTGCATCACGAAACGGACTTTTCAGGCGTTTCTTATACGCTCCTGGCCCGTGGAAGACGAGCCCGGCGACGCTCGCCCTCTGATTACATATCCATACAGACATGAATGTAAAAAACGGGCCACTGGGGTAGAATACGGAAAACCGTGACACGTTGAGAGCCCCGCCATGGCCAGACGCACCAAGGCCGAAGCCGAAGCCACCCGCGAGGCACTGCTCGACGCCGCCGAGGAGGTGTTCTTCGATAATGGCGTCGCTCGCACCTCGCTGGAACAGATCGCCCGCCACGCCGGCCTGACCCGCGGGGCGGTCTACTGGCACTTCAAGAACAAGGCCGACCTCTTTCGCGCCATGCTCGACCGGGTGCGCATGCCCTTCGAGGAACTCGTGGCGGAGACCGGCGCCTCGCACGACTCACCGCTGGAGACCGTTCGACTGGGCTTCCAGCAGAGCCTGCTGCGCCTGGAGCAGCCGCGCCACCGGCGCGTCCTCGCCATCCTGATCCACCGCTGCGAGTTCTTCGGCGACATCGACCCCTGCGCCATCCAGACGGAGATGGCCGGCGAGTGCCTCGACGCGCTGGGCGGCTACTTCGCCGACGCCCACCGCCTGGGGCTGCTCAAGCAGGGGCTCGCCCCTGAGGTCGCCACCCGCCTGTTGCAGGCGATCCTCAGCGGCCTCTTCCACGACTGGCTGCGCGATCCCGACGCCTACTCCATCTACGAGCGCGGCATGGCCCTGGTGGATGCCCAGCTGGCGCTGATGCGCCGCGACGAGGCCGAGGCAGCTTGATCACGAGGCGGCCGGCGCCTCAGGCCGACGAGCCATTGTGCGGGTTGGCGCCGTGCAGCAGGTGCAGCCGCCGGAGCCGCGTGCGGGCATCCAGGTAGTCGCTTTCGGGCACGGCGCGGTAGCGGCCGTCTCGCGGCAGGTACTTCACCAACACCCGATGCTCCCCGACCCGTGGCGCGTCACCCGACTTGGTGGCCAGCTGCACCTCGTGGCTCGGGTCGCTCTCCAGCACCGCCGTGACGCTGCGCGCCGCATCGGCCGACGCGGCGGTGATACGCACATGCTCCCCGAGCAGGCAGCGCGGCAGGCGCTCCGGCGCACCGGGCCGCTGCTGGTGGAGCCGTCGATGTAGCCGCTGGCAGAGCCAGGCCGCCAGCGGCGAGGCCAGCGCGAAGGCGCCCCAGATCACCAGCACCCCCAGCGGAATGCGGAAGAAGCCCAGTGGCAGCCAGCGCAGCACGGCGAGCTCGATGCCTAGCGTCAGCAGGCTCGCCAGGCCGATCAACAGGGTCAGCGACAGCGATACCGGCACGCCGATGAACCCCAGCGAGACCAGCGCACTGGCCAGGTTATCGTTACGCAGGCTGTCATGCTCGAAGAGCTCGACCGGCGCCAGGCGCAGCGCCACCAGCAGCCAGTAGCAAGCGACCAGCGCCAGCAGAGCGCCGAAGATCACCACGGGAAAACTTAGGGCGATCTCGATGATGGTATCCATGCGGCGTACCTCCCGATGACACTTAGCCAACGAATGAGTCTTCCATTCCCATCCTAGACCATCGGAGCGGCTCGTTCCTGACCCGAATCAAGGATGTATTCGCGCATCCTTATAAAAAACGCCTATCCCCATCGACGCCTGTTGTTGCCATCGCCATGCCAAGGGGCGCCCCAGTGGGGCGCCCCTTGGCGTTCAGCAGGACGTCACATCCGCCTGGTCACGCCGGTATCAGGCGTTGCCACGCGGCTCAGGGTCGGCCGCCTCGCCGGGCGACTCATCGCCCTGATGCGACTTGCGCTGCAGCCAGGCGGAGACCGCGGCGATCATGGCGTAGAAGGTTGGCACGAACAGACTGCCGAGTATCGCCACCGAAGCCATGCCGATCGCCACCGTGGTGCCGATATGGTGGCTGCTGGTGTCGCTCGCCCCGGTGGCGAGCATCAGCGGCAGGGTGCCAAAGATGAACGCCAGGGAGGTCATGACGATCGGCCGGAAGCGCAGCTCCGCCGCCGTGACCGCCGCCTCGCGAATCGACTTGCCCATCTCGCGGCGCTGCAGCTCGGCGAACTCGACGATCAGGATGGCGTTCTTGGCCGCTAGGCCCACCACCACCAGGATGCCGATCTGCACGTAGACGCTGGTGTCCAGGCCGCGCAGGAAGATACCGCCGATCCCGCCCAGCAGGGCGAAGGGCGTGGCAGTCAGCACCGCCAGCGGCAGCGACCAGCTCTCATACTGGGCGGCGAGGATCAGGAACACCATCAGCAGGCCGAAGACGATGGCCAGCGTCGCGGCGCTGCCCGCCTGGCTCTCCTGATAGGCGGTACCGGTCCAACCCATGCCCCAGCCGTCGCCGAGCTGCTCCGCGACGATCTCTTCCATGGCGGCGAGCGCCTCCCCCGAGCTGTAGCCCGGCGCCGGGCCGCCCTGGAACTGGGCGCCGGTGTAGACGCCGAAGCGGGTCACCACCGCGGGCGCCGTCTGGCGCTCGAGGGTCACGAACTCGGAGAGCGGGATGCGCTCGCCGTTGCCGCCACGCACGAAGACGTTGGCGACGTCCGAGGGCGTCTTGCGGAACTCCTCCTGGTTCTGCAGATAGACCTGGAAGTTGCGGTTCTGATAGCTGAAGAAGTTGACGAAACCGTTGCCGAAGGTATTCGACAGCGTGGCATTCAGGTCCGTCAGGCTGACCCCGTAGCTCAACGCCTTCTGCTGGTCGATCTCGGCGCGGAAGGACGGCACGTTGACGTTGAAGGTGGTGAACACCTGCTTCAGCGCCGGATGCTCAGCGGCCGCCTGCATCACCTTCAGCGACGCCTGGAAGAGCTCCTGGGGCGAGGCGCCCTCGAAGGACTGCAGGTAGCCGGTGAAGCCGCCAGTGGTCGAGAGGCCCATGATCGGCGGCATGTTGAAGGCCATGGCCGAGCCGCCCTCGATCTGGGCGCCGAGCTGCATGATGCGACCGATCAGCCCGCTGGCGGTCAGCTCGCGCTCCGCCCAGGGATCCATGGTCACGAACATGATCCCGCGGGCCGTGTTCACCGAGCTCGACAGGATGTCATAGCCGGCCACCGCCGAGGAGAAGCGCACGCCCGGGATCTCCTCGATGGCCGAGCTGAGCTTGCCCATGTACTCCCGAGTCCGCGACAGCGAGGCGGAGTCCGGCAGCTGCACGGCGGTGAGCACGATCCCCTGGTCGGTCTCCGGCACCAGGGTCGAGGGGGTCGCCTGATAGAGCCACCAGGAGCCCCCCATCACCAGGCCGGTGAGCAGCAGTGCCAGCCCCCAGAAGCGCACCAGCTTCTTGACCACCCACATATAGACCGCGGTAATACCCGCGAACAGGCGATCGAACAGGCGCAGCGGCGTGCGCAGCGCGCGGCTGAACGCCGTTTCCTTGCGGTGCAGATCGTGCTTGATGAAGATCGCCGAGAGCGCCGGGGTGAAGGTCAGCGCCATCAGCGCCGAGAAGAGCACCGAGATGGCGATGGTCAGCGCGAACTGCTGATAGATCTGCCCGGTGAAGCCGCCCAGGAAGGCCACCGGCACGAACACCGCCCCCATGATCAGCGAGGTAGCGATGACCGGCCCGCCGACCTCCTTCATGGCCTGGATCGTCGCCTGACGGACGGTGATCTCCTCATCCTCGCCGAGCACCCGCTCGACGTTCTCCACCACCAGGATGGCGTCATCCACCACGATGCCGATGGAGAGCACCAGGGCGAACAGCGTCAGCAGGTTGATGGTGAAGCCGAAGGCGAAGAAACCGGCGAAGGTCGCCAGCACCGAGACCGGCACCACCGACATGGCGATCACCGTGAAGCGCCAGTTCTGCAGGAAGATGAACAGGATGACGCCGACGATCAGGAAGGCCTCGATGAAGGTGTGGAAGACGGTCTCCACGGAGGCATCGATGAACTGGGTGGTGTCATAGGGCACCACGTACTCGAGCCCCGGCGGGAAACGCCCCCCCAGCTCCGCCATCACGTCCTCGACCGCCTTGGCGGTCTCCAGGGCGTTGGCGCCGGGCTGCTGGTTGATGATGATCGGCGCCATGGTGCCGCCGTTGAGCCGCGCCTCCACGCCGTAGAACGACGCGCCGAGCTCGATACGCGCCACGTCGGACAGGCGCAGCGCCGAGCCGTCCGGGTTGGTGCGCAGGAAGATCTCGCGAAAGTCGTCAGTGCTGGAGAGGCGCCCCCCGGCGGTAATGGTGTAGGTGAAGGCCCGCGGCTCGGACTGCGGCGTGGTGGCCAGGTTGCCCGCCGGCACCTCGGTGTTCTGCGCGCGAATGGCCGCGGCGACCTCGGTGGGCGTCAGGTCATACTGCGCCAGCCGGTCCGGGTCCATCCACACACGCATGGCGAACTCGCCGCCGCCCAGCACCTCGGCGTCGCCGACCCCCGGCACCTGGCGCAGCTCGTCCAGGACGTTGAGGGTGGCGTAGTTCTGCAGATAGATGCGGTCGTAGTCCTCCTCGGGCGAAATCAGCGCCACCAGCATCAGGATCGAGCTGGAACTCAGCTCCACGGTCACACCCTGGGCCTGCACCGCCTCGGGCAGCTGCGATAGCGCGCCCTGCACCCGATTGTTGACGTTGATGGTGTTGATGTCGCCGTCGGTGCCGATATTGAAGGCCACCTGCAACTGCATCGAGCCGTTGTCGGCGCTGGTCGAGGTCATGTAGAGCATGTCCTCGACACCGTTGATGGCCTCGGCCAAGGGCGCGGCCACCGTCTGGGCCATGGTCTCGGCGTCGGCCCCCGGGAAGGTGGCGTTGACCGAGACCGTGGGCGGCACCACGCTCGGGTACTGCTCGATGGGCAGCACCCGCATGCTCATCAGCCCGATCAGCGTCAGGATGATCGCCAGCACTGTCGCGAAGATCGGGCGCTTGATGAAGAAGTTGGAGAAGTTCATGGCCCGGCGTCTCCCTCGGCCTCGGCCACGGGTTCGGCGCTCGCCTCGGCGCCCTTCTGTTCATCCTGCTCGCCGGCATCCTCGGCGCTGTCTCCCGCGTTCTGCTCGATGCCTTCGAAGGGCCGGGGCTCGATGGCCGTGCCGGGCTGCAGGCCGGCGGGGTCACCCACCACCACTCGCTCGCCGGGCTCGACGCCGCTGCGCAGGATCTGCCAGGGACCGGCGATCTCGCCGAGCTGCACGGTGCGCGCCCGGGCCTTGTTCTCCTCGTCGAGCACGAAGACCTGGGGCCCCA
Source organism: Halomonas urmiana (assembly GCF_005780185.1). GTDB lineage: Bacteria > Pseudomonadota > Gammaproteobacteria > Pseudomonadales > Halomonadaceae > Halomonas > Halomonas urmiana. The sequence goes on from NZ_VBUI01000008.1 coordinate 80,219, forward strand.
TCAGCCCCTGGGTCAGGGCGATCTCGGGCACCGCCAGCACGTCGAAGCGCTTCATGCCCTCGAGATGGACGCGGACAAACTGGCCGGGCAGCACCCGGGCATCGGGGTTGGCGAAGGTCGCGGTAGCCTGCACGGTACTGGTGGCCTCGTCGACCCGCGAGCCGAGGAAGTCCAGGTGGCCCTCGAGGCGCTCGCCCGCGCCTTCGACGCCACCCGGCAGATCGAGCCAGGCGGTGATCGCCTCGAGGGGTTGGTCGCGCAGCTGCTGGCGCAGCGCGAAGGCACCTTCCTGGGGCAGCTGGAAGCGAACCTCCAGCGGGTCCAGCGGCGTGATGGTGGCGAGCGTGGTGCCCGGCTGCACCAGGTTGCCCAGATTGACCTCGCTGAGGCCGATCATGCCGGCCACCGGTGCGGTGACGTCGGCATAGCCGAGGTCGATGCGCGAATTGGCCAGCGCCGCCTCGGCCTGGGAAACCGAGGCCCGGGCCACGTTCAGCTCGGCCTGTGCCTGGTCGACCTGCTGCCGGCTCACCGAGTTCTGGCTGAGCAGCTGCTGGAAGCGGGCGGCATCGCGCTGGGCGCGTGAGAGTTCGGCGCGGGCGCTCTCGAGGTCGGCCTCGCGCTGGGCCACCACGGACTCGTAGAGGTCCGGCTCGATGGAGTAGAGGCTAGCGCCCTCTTCCACCATCTCGCCCGGCTCGAAGTGACGCTCCTCGAGGAAACCGGTGACGCGGGCCACCAGGGTGACTTCGTCGTCGCTGCGCAGCTTGGCGGGGTAGGACTTGGCAAGCGGCAGATCCTGGCGGGCCATCTCCATGATCGGCTTGGGGGTCGGGGGCGCGTCATCCTGATCGGACGCCTGCTGCTCGGGGGCCTGTTGCTGACCACAGGCGGCAAGCACGAGGCCCGTGGCCAGGGCCACCAGGCCGCCCCGGCCTCGTTTGGTGATGGTTGTCATGGGTACTTTCCATTAGGCGCGTCGGAGGAGAAACGAATTTTACATTCATTCATGAATGTTTGTAAATTTCCGGTTGCCGCCCATTACTCCTCGAGACGCGGCGGCGCCCCGATATTCATGACCGCATCCCGCGACTCGGCATTCTCGGGCAGCGTGAAGGAGACGCTGCCGCCATCCAGCCAGGCGTTCACTTCCTCGACCGCCGGCACGTCCAGGGTTCCCGACTGCTGGCGCAGGGTCAGCAGGTTGATCACGTAGTCGTAGCGGGCGCTGGCGTGCTCGGCAACGGCGTTGTAGAGGTTCTGCTCGGCATTGAGCACGTCGACGATATTGCGCGTCCCGACCTCGTAGCCGGCGCGGGTGGCATCCAGCGCGCTCTGGTTAGAGACGATCGCCTGGGCGCGCGCCTCCACGGTGGAGACGTCGTTGCTGACCTGGGTATAGAAGGAGCGCACCTGCTGGACGGTGTCGCGACGCTGGGACTCGAAGTCGTACTGGCTCGCCTCCAGCAGGTAGGTGTTCTGGCGGATACTGGCCGAGGTGCGCCCGCCGGTGTAGAGCGGCACGCTCACACCGAGGCCCACCTGGCTGGCCGAGGTGTGGCCCTCGATCGCGTCCCGATCATCGTCGGCGTAGTTGTAGTTGGCGAAGGCATTGAGCGTGGGCAGGCGCCCCGCCCGGGCGATATCAACGCCGCTGCGCGAGACCTCGACTCCGGCCTGGCTGGCCAGCACCTGGGGGTTATTCTCCATCGCGAGCGCCACCCACTGGTCGCGATCGCTCGGGGTGGGCGGCGCGATGGGGATCTCGTCGCCCAGCGAGTCGATGCTGGCGTAGCGCTGACCGGTTAGGCGCTCCAGGGCCTCGAAGTTGACCTGCAGGTTGCTCTGCGCCGTGATGCGCTCCGCCCGCGCCTGGTCGAAGGCCGCCTGGGCCTCCTCGACCTCGGTGATGGCGATCAGGCCCACCTCGAACTGCTCGCGCGCCTGCTCCAGCTGGCGACCGATGGCCCGCTCCTGGGCGCGCCGCGCCTCGAGCACCTCAAAGGCACGCAGGATCTCGAAATAGGCCGAGGAGACATCGATCAGCACCTGCTGCTCGGTGGCGGCCAGCCGGTAGAGCTGCTGGTCGATCTCGCGTTCGGCCTGCTCGACCTCCCGCGCATTGCGGGCGTCGAAGAGCGCCTGAGTGGCCTCCAGGGTCAGGCTGGCGCCGGTATAGTTATCGTCCCCGACGGACTGGAATCCGCCCGTCTGGCTCTCGTACTGGCGGTTGTGGCTCACGTTGCCCGACACATCGACCTGCGGCAGCAGGTCGCCCTGCTGGACGTCCCGCCCCGCCTCCACGCTGTTCGTCTGGGAGCGGGCCGAGGCCAGCTCGGCATTGTTCTGCATCGCATCGCGGGCGATGGTCAGGAGATCCGCCGCCTGCACCGGCGCGGCGACGGCCGCCGCGACTAGGGCCGGCAGCAGCGCGCGGCGGGCGAACCGCGTGCCGGTGCAGCGAAGGGAACGGGGACGCATCATCGGTAGATCCTCGGTGTCGTGATGGTGATATTTACATACATTGTCGCATGTTTGTTGGTCGAGTCCACCGCCCTGGCCTACGACCAAGGAAACTGGCCACGAGACGGCGCCGTCCGCTATGCTGCATAGCAGCATACTCCATCGACAGGACCACCGGCACGATCCCCATCGCTGGCCGGCCGCGGTTCGGTCGACCTCTCCCTCAGGCCTACTCAGGAAGCCTGCCCATGGATGCCCTGGAACTCGTCAAGGTAAACGCGCTGGAGGTTGCCGTGCGGATCTGGCACCCCGAGGCGCCCCGCACCGTGATCGCCTGGCACGGCCTGGCTCGCCACGGTGGCGACTTCGCCGACTTCGCCCGGGAGCTCGGTCCCGAGTGGCGGATCCTGGCGCCCGACACCCCGGGCCGGGGCCTCTCGAGCTGGTCGTCGACACCATCCTGCCACTATGTATATTCCCATTACATGACGATAGCAGCTGCGGTGATGGATCACTTCGGCCTGGAACGCGTGCCCTGGGTCGGCACCTCCATGGGGGGCCTGCTGGGCATGCTGCTGGCCGCCGAGCCGGCTAGCGCGGCGCGCATCGAACGGCTGGTGCTCAACGACGTGGGCCCGGAACTCGCTCCCGAGGGCCTGGCGGATCTGGCCAGCTACTTCGGCGTACCCCATCGCTTCCTGCATTTCAGCGAGCTCGAGGCCGAACTGCGACGCCACTACACCGGCTTCGGCATAGAGGGAGACGACGCCTGGCGCCGCCTGGCGCTGGGCAGCGCTCGCCGGCTGCCCGACGGCAGCTGGACCTACCACTTCGATCCGCGCATCGCGGAGCAATTCGTCCACGACACGCCGCGCGACACCTGGGCAGACTGGGCCGCCATCCGCTGCCCGCTGATGGTCCTCCGCGGCCGGCACTCCCCGCTGCTGAAGGCCGAGAGCGTGTCGCGCATGGCCGAGGCGCAGCCCGATCTCGTCAGCCACGAGGTACCGGGCTGCGGCCATGCCCCGATGCTCGACCGCCGCGACCAGGTCGCGCCCATCGCCGCCTTTCTGTCCGAATCGCCCGCCCAGGCAACGGCATCTCGCTACGAGAACGCGAGCACGCCGTGGTGGCGGCGTCTGCTGTGGCGCCGGGGCCACAGCTAGCCTCGCGGCCCCGTCGCAGATGCACATGTCGCCAACGCGCATGTCGCCGCCGATCACCACGACGCCACAGCAGCCAGTCGACCGGCAGCAGCGAGATCAGGGTGACCATCAGGCGCCGCAGCGCCCCGAGTTGGGCTCCACGTCATGGCGAATCACCTCGCCGTCGCGGCGCTCGAGCCAGTAGAGGTCCCCTTCGGGATCCAGACGCACCTCGTAGGCGTTCTGCGGCACCCCGTTGTCGAAGGCGTCATCGATCCGCTGGGCCAGCGACGGATCCTCGATGATGAATCCAAGCTCGGTGTTCAGGTTGGCCGAGCGGGGATCGAAGTTGAACGACCCCACGAAGACACGCTCGCCATCCACGGCGAAGGTCTTGGCATGCAGGCTGGCGCCGGAACTGCCGAACGGCCCCGCACTCGGGTTGCGTTCCTGATGCTTGCGCCGCTTGGCATAGCCGGCGTGCACGGCGGCCACGTCGGTGGCTTCCAGGGCATTGGTCAGCACCTCGACCCCGTCTCGTTCCAGTTTCCGGAAGGCCTCGGTCCCCGACTTGGCCGGCACGAAGTAGGGCGAGACCAGGGCAATATGGCGCTCGGCGTCGTCGAAGATGAGCGTGAGATCATGGCTCAGCAGCGCCAGTCCACTCGCCTGGCCAAGCCCCTTGGCCGGGTCATCGCTGAGCATCCGCACCGGCGCCCAGACCAGGCCCAGCTCGTTGGCCAGCAGCTTCTGCAGGCGGGCGCCTGGCCATCCGCGGTGACTGGACGCTTGCGCACCACGCGAGCCTCAAGCGCCAGGTACGGGTCGCCGATCGCCTCGCGGTGGTCGAGGCTACCGACGATGCCTGGATCCATGACTATTTCCACGGCCCCGTGGCCGTGCCGCCCGGCGGGCGGCCCACCCGGCAGAGGACGCCTGACGATGGAACCCCGCGCCCACCATGTACTGATCGGGCTGTTCACGGTGATCACCCTGGGCCATCTGGAGACCCTCTCGGGCGCGCTGGTCGAGCAGCGCGACGCCGTCGGCGAGGCCATCACTGTGATCGGCCGCGCCAGCGAGCAGGCGACGGCCACCCTGCAGCGCTGCGAGCGCCTCGGCGAGCGGGCCGATCGGCTCGCCATCGAGGTGGTCGACTGGGCGCTGTCGCGGCTGCCCCCGTGATCCTTCCTGATCAGGCGGCCTCCAGCCGCGCCACCGCTCGCTCGACCGCGCCGCGGTAGCTACCGCCGAACAGCAGCAGGTGGTTGAGCAGCGGATAGAGCTGGAACAGGGTCTCACGCCGCGGCCAATCGGCCGGGGCGCGGCCGTTCCAGTAGGCCTCGAAGAAGGCCTCGCCCGGCGTGCCGAACAGCGTCAGCATGGCCAGGTCGACTTCCGGATAGTGACGGTAGACCGCCGGGTCGATGATCGCCGGTCCCTTTGGTGTGAAGAGCACATTGCCCGACCAGAGATCGCCATGCACCAGGCTCGCCGGAGCGTCCGGCAGCCACGCCTCGAGCCCCTGGGCGATGGCCTCGAGGCGCTGGCGCAGCCCGCCGTCCATGAGGCCGCGTTGCTGGCAGGCCTCGGCGAGTGGCAGCAGGCGCCGCTCGCGCTGGAAAGCGCGGCCATCGGCAAGCGGCGCATTGGGCTGGGGCGTGCGGCCGCAGGCGTTGTCATGCGGCCAGCCGTGGGCATCGCCGATATCGGCGTGCAGCGCCCGCAGGCCCTCCCCCAGGCGCGCCGCATCGCTTCCCGCCTGTCCGCGCTCCAGCGCCTCCATCACCAGCCAGCCGTCACCCTCGGCCAGCACCTCGGGCACGATGAGCCGCGTGTTGGCCTGGCGCAGGGCGCGCAGGCCATCGGCCTCGCCGGCCAGTCGCGCGGGATCGTCGCGCTTGATCACCACCGCCCCCTGGTCGGTCATCAGGCGCCGGACCTCGGCGATGTCGCCACCGCCGAGGGGGACGGGATCGCCCCGGGGCGTCAGGGCCGCCGAGGCCAGCAGTCGCGCCAGTGTTGGCTCCATGGGTCATGCCTCCTTTGCCGTGCCGATTGCCGCGAGGGTCGCCAGTCCGGTCGGCGCTGTCAAAGCGATGGGACGGCCGGACGACAGCGTGCAATGCACCAAAAAAAAGACCGCCCCGGAGGACGGCCAAAGAACACAAACGGGAGATTAGCAACGGTAGATGCTCGGCAGGCTGATCGGTGGAGGGTTATTCCGGCATCAGCACACCGTCGATCACATGGATAACGCCGTTGCTCGCCTCGATGTCTGCCTGGATGACGGTGGCATCGTCGATCATCACGCTGCCATCCATGGTGGTGATGGTGATGTCCTGGCCCTGCACGGTGGTGGCGCTATCGGCGGCCATGGCGTCCTCCGCCATGACCTTGCCGGGCACCACGTGATAGGTGAGCACGGCCTGCAGGGTCTCCTGGTTCTCGGGCTTGAGCAGGTCCTCGACGGTGCCCTCCGGCAGCGCGGCGAAGGCCTCGTCGGTAGGAGCGAAGACCGTGAAGGGGCCTTCGCCTTTGAGGGTCTCGACCAGCTCGGCCGCCTTGACCGCGGCGACCAGCGTCTCGAACTGCCCCGCCCCCACGGCGGTGTCGACGATGTCCTTCTTCATACCGTGGTGGTCGGCCTGGACGCCGCCGGCGAGCATCAGTCCCAGCATGCCGACACCAAGGGCACGGGTCACGGAGGTGGTGAAGGGGGCGGCGATGGAAGTGATAAGGGTCTTCATGGGGCACTTTCCTCTTGTTGAACCGCGGGCGCATCTTGCCCGAGGGGGTGTTCGCTATCGACTTGGAACCTTCGGCGGAGGGCGCTCTACCTCAACCTGTACAGAGCTTAGTATCTGTATAGGTATTGGACAAGTATTATTTTCTCGCCGCCGACACGGCTGACGCCGCCGGCACGATATGGCACAACGAGAGGCACATTGCCCAAGAGGAGTCACGACCATGTACAAGCTGGCCTTCTTCGTGCCGATGGCGGATGCCGAGGCCGTCAAGGAAGCCGTCTTCGCCACCGGGGCGGGGCGCATCGGCGACTACGAGGCGTGCTGTTTCCAGATGCCGGGCACCGGGCAGTTTCGCCCGCTGCCGGGCGCCGACCCCCACATCGGCCGGGTCGGCGACCTAGAACGGGTCGAGGAACTGAAGGTGGAGCTGGTCTGCGAGGATGGGCTGATCCGTGAGGCGGTGGCCGCCCTCAGGGCGGCCCACCCCTACGAGGAGCCGGCCTTCGACGTCTGGCAGTTGGCGGATATCTGACGCGCCACGGACCCGTCAGGGCCCGTGGAAGGAGAGTGCCGAGACGGTCGCTCGACCTGGAGGAGGCAGCCTAGAGGAATCCCAGCAGCCGGGGCAGGAACAGTGACAGTTCGGGCACGAAGGTGGTGATCAGCATCACCGGCAGCCCCACCAGGGCGATCAGCAGCAGCGCCGGCGAGAAGGTCTTGTGGATGGAGACACGGCCGATGCGACACGCCATGTAGAGAATCGGCGCCACCGGGGGACTGTTGGCCCCGATCACCACCGAGCAGGCGACGATGGCACCGAAGTGAACCGGGTGGATGCCGGTGTCCACCATCAGCGGCAGGAACAGCGGCGCCACCACCACCGTCACCGAGACGTCGTCCATGATGGCGCCGGCGATGATCAGGAACGCATTGATGGTGATCAGGATCATCAGGGGATTCTGGACCAGAGTGGTGATCATCTCGGTCAGGTCCTGGGGCACCCGTTCGAAGGCCAGGATGCGACCGATCATGAAGGAGAACAACAGGATCAGGATGATCGAGCCGGTGGTCTCGGACGCCGCGATCACGCTGCGGTAGAAGCTCTTCAGCGACTGGTCGCGATAGACCAGAAAGCCGATGACGATGGCAGAGAAGGCCGCCACCGCCGCCGCTTCCGTGGGGGTGAAGACGCCGCCGTAAATCCCGCCGAGAATGATGAAGGGCAGACTCAGTGCCGGCAGGGCCCGCCAGGTGGCCACACCGCGTGAAGGCAGGGGCGTGGCGCCCTTCATGGCATCGCTGGCCACCTCCTGGAACAGCCGGCCACAGGCCAGGCGGTTGACCACGATCAGCCCCAAGATCAGCAGCAACGCCGGCCCCACCGTCGCCGCGAACAGCGCCGCCACCGACTGGCGGGTGACCACCGCGAACAGGATCATGGTGATCGAGGGCGGCAGCAGGATGCCCAGCAGCGAGGAGATGCCCAGCAGCGCCGAGGAGTAGCCGCGGGGGTAGCCGCGCTGTTCCAGGGGACCGATCATGATGGTGCCGATGGAGGCCACCGCCGCCGTCGCCGTGCCGGCGATGGCGCCGAAGATGCCCGAGGCGAGCACCATGGAGGCGCCCATACCGCCACGACGCTTGCCGACCAGGGTCTCGATGAAGGTGACCAGGCGGCTGGCGATGCCGCCGCTCTGCATCAAGTAGCCGGTCAGCACGAACAGTGGCAGGGCGATCAGGATCACCGAGTCTACCGAGCGGAATCCCTGCAGCATCAGGGTGTTGAAGTCGGCGTCGTAGATGAAGGCCAGATAGGCCAGCACGCCGGCGAAGGACCAGGCGATGGGCACACCAAGCCCCATCAGCACCAGCAACAGGACAACCGCAAGCAAGCCTTCCATTATTGCTCTCCCTTGATGGCAAGTGATGACGAACGATCGATCCCGATGAACTGCCGGATGCCCTGGATGACGTCGCGCAGGGCATAGCAGAAGCAGCCGATGCTGGCGACCATGATCGCCGCCTGGGAGACCCACAACGGGAGGGATAACTCAGGGGTTCGCTGGGGTCGTACCAGCCCCCAGGAGAGCATGCTCCAGGCCCAGTAGACGAAGCAGGCGCTGATCCCGGTCACGATGAGCGAGACCAGCACCTTATGCAGTCCCAGGATGCGCGAGTCGCGGATCTGGAGCTCGAGAAAATCGACGACCAGGTGCTCGTTCCGGCGACTGGCGATCACCGCCCCCGACATGTAGAGCCACATGCCGGCCAGCATGACCAGCTCCAGGGTGCCGACCAGCGACCAGCCGAAGACGTAGCGCGCCAGGATGAGAAAGAGCATCAGCCCCACCACGAGCAGGCTCGCGACGAAAGTGACCAGCTCGAGGAGCCGACCGACCCAGAGGTCCAGCCGGGAAAAGAAGGTCTGCATGACGTGCCCTCCACGCAGTGAGGCGTCGACCCGCGGGCAGGTCGACGCCAGGGGTACCGAGTCAGTTCATGGGTCAGAGCGAGGTGGCGTTGGCGCGGATGACGTCCATGATCTCCGAGCCGAGTTCCTCGTCCATCTGCGGCCAGACCTGCTCGCGGGCGCGGCGGGCGAACTCGGCGAGCCGCTCGTCGGAGAGCTCGAAGTACTCCATGCCGTCTTCCTGCGCCTTGGCGATGTAGTGCTCATCCTGCTCACGGGCCGCCACGAACTGCTGGTCCATGACCTCGATGGCAGCTTCGCGGACCGCCTGCTGATGCGCCTCGTCCAGGCTCTCGTAGGAGCCCATGTTCATGGTGAGGATGCCGGTCATGAAGAAGTGCTTGGTGTGGACGTAGTAGTCCAGAAGATCGCTGAAGTACTCGTAGGGCCAGTAGATGACGTTGCCCGCCTCGCCGTCGACCACGCCGGTCTGCAGCGCCGTGTAGACCTCGCCCCAGTCCAGGGCCGCGGTCTGGTAGCCGAGTGCCTGCATGGTCTGGGGCGCCGGGAACACTGTCATGGTCCGCACCGCCAGGTCGCCGGCGTCTTCCACGGTGAGGGCATACTTGCCACGGGAGGCAACGCCGTTGAAGCCTTCCGGCCAGGGACCGAAGAACTTCAGGCCGATGTCGGCATAGATGTCGCCCAGCAGTTCGTTCACCCAGCCACCCGGGCGGTAGGCCTCCATGGCCTCCTCCCAGGAGAGCGTCATGTAGGGGGTGTAGATGACGCCGATGCGCTTGTCGTAGGAGGTCATCGGCCAGTTCAGCATCATGTCGACACCACCCGCCACCAGCAGGTCGAAGACCTCCTGCTGGCCGCCGAGCTCGTTCTGGTAGTAGACCTTGACGTCGATCTCGCCGTTCGACTTCTCTTCGATCAGCTGGCCCCAGGTCTCCAGGGCATCACCGGCGGGAGAGCCCTTGGTCCCCGAGTCCGTGGCCAGACGCAGGGTCGTGGCCTCGGCATCCTCGATCGACGCGCCCAGCAGGAAAACGGCGGCGGAAAGGGCCGAAACGGCAGGCAGAAGGTGCCCTTTGGTAGCAAGTGTCATGGACGGGATCTCTCGCGTTGTTGTGTTTGGCAGGGGCCTGTTTACCGCCCGCCTGACAGCCGGTCAATCGACGCCTCAGGAAAGACAACTTGGTAGATTCATCATGATTCAAGTCATAAACTGTTGTTATATTCTGATTGATATCCTTTCCACGATATATTCAACTAGTTTTTATGCCACCTGCCAGCGTCCCCCCCTTGCGGTCACCTCTCGCGCATGTCGCCGCAGCGCGTCTGGAGGTCGTAACGAGATACGAGATGGCGCGACAGGCCCGGTAGTACCCAACACCTGTCCCGGATCAAGGAAATTTTCTTCCCATCATGGTCATCCGACCGATTTCGGCGACCAAGAGGGCATTGAGGAGATCGAGGGGGTCGTTGCGCACCTCCTCTCGAGCGGCCACTGGAGACACCTTGCCACCCGGCCTATGATGCGAGGCCGCATATCCCGTTCACGATCAGGAGGTTTCCCCCATGCCCATCGCCATGATCACCGGCGCCACGTCCGGCTTCGGCCGCGCCGCCGCCCGGCGCTTCGCCGACGCCGGCTGGTCGCTGATCCTCACCGGTCGCCGCCAGGAGCGGCTGGACGCCCTGAAGCACGAACTCGCCGAGCGCGTGGAGGTGCTGACCCTGACCCTCGACGTGCGCGATGCCGAGGCGGTGAAACACGCCGTCGAGACGCTGCCCGAGGCGTTTCGCGGGGTCACCTGCCTGGTCAACAACGCCGGCCTGGCGCTGGCGCCCCAGCCGTCGCAGCGGGTCGACCTGGCCGACTGGCACACCATGATCGACACCAACGTCACCGGCCTGGTCAACGTCACCCACGCCATGCTGCCGCTGCTGATCGCCACCGGGGCGGGGGCGAGTATCATCAACATCGGCTCGGCGGCGGCCAAGTGGCCCTACGCCGGCGGCCACGTCTATGGCGCCACCAAGGCGTTCGTCGAGCAGTTCAGCTACAACCTGCGCTGCGACCTCCAGGGCACCGGCGTGCGGGTCACCGATATCGCCCCGGGGCTGGCCGAGACCGAGTTCACCCTGGTGCGCACCAAGGGCGACGAGAGCGCCTCCGAGGCGCTCTACCAGGACACCACGCCGCTGCAGTCCGAGGACGTCGCCGAGCAGATCGTCCACGTGGCGACGCTGCCCGCACACATCAACATCAACTTCCTGGAGATCATGCCGACGCGGCAGAGCTGGTCACCGACCCACGTCGAGCGGGATTGATATCCTCGAGCATGACGAGCAGCAACGGACAGCGCCCTTGGTCGGGGCGCTGCCGGTCGGTTTGCTCACAGATGCGTGGGTACCGCCGACCCCGAGCGCGGCAGCCGCTAGGCGCTGCCGAAGTAGCGCTCGCGGTCCTCGGCGGTGATGTCGCTGACGTGCAGGGGGAAAGCCGCCTCTCGCCGGTCGGCGTAGAAGTGGCGCAGGGTGCGCTCGATGGTCGGGAAGGCGAGCTCGTCCCAGGGAATCTCGTGCTCCTCGAAGAGCGCCACCTCGAGGCTCTCGGGGCCGGCGTCGAAACTGCCGGCGAGATCGGCGCGGAAGATCATGTAGACCTGGTCGATGTGCGGCAGGTTAATCAGCGTGTAGAGGCCATGGATCTCGACCTCGGCACAGGCCTCCTCGCGGGTCTCGCGGGCCGCCGCCTCGACGGTGGTCTCGGCGTTCTCCATGAAACCCGCCGGCAGGGTCCAGAACCCCTTGCGCGGGGAGATGGCGCGGCGACACAGCAATATTCGGCTGCCGCTCACCGGCAGGGTGCCGGCGACGATGCGCGGATTCTGGTAGTGGATGGTGCCGCACTCGTCGCAGCAGTGGCGAGGACGATCGTCCCCGTCCGGAATCACAAAGCGCACGGTATGGCCACAGTGACTGCAGAAGTTCATGGCGCTCCCTGGCAGGCCGGAGGGCGGCATGGCGGCCGCCCGGTCAGGGCTTGACGCCGCTCATGGCGGCCGAGTAGAAGGAATCAAACCCGATGGAAGCCCCATGTTAGAGAACCTTCGTGAACGCCTGCAAGCACACCGCCCGCGCCGGATCAGCCTGCGCCTGCCCGAGGCGGCAGTGCTGCTGCCCATCGTCGACCGCCCCGAGCCGACCCTGCTGTTCACCCGACGCGCCGGCCACCTCGCGACCCACAGCGGCCAGGTCGCCTTTCCCGGCGGCAAGCGCGAGCCGGGCGACGCCGACCTGCTGGCCACGGCGCTGCGCGAATCCCGGGAAGAGATCGCCCTGCCAGAAGAGCGCGTGGAGCTGCTCGGGCGCCTCTCCGACGTGATCTCGCTGCACGGCCTGCGGGTCACGCCCTGGGTGGGAGTGATTCCGCCCGACTTGCCGCTGATCCCCGATCCCGGCGAGCTCGATGCCATCTTCGAGGTGCCGCTGACGCACTTCCTCGAGGACCAGCGCACCCACACCGACGTGATCCGGGTGGACGGCCGGGACTACTACGTGCCCAGCTACCGGGCCGATGGCCAGGTGATCTGGGGACTCTCGGCGATGATGCTGGTGGAGCTGCTCGCCGAGGGCTTCGCCATGCCGATCAGCCTCTTCGAGCGCCCGCCAGGCGAGTTGATCCACCTTCCCGAACGCCGAGTCTCCCGCCCATGATGCCGACACGCGACAGCGACGCCACCGCCCTGCCCCGCGCCCGCCTGGCCGAGCTGGTCGATGCCCTGGTGGCACAGGGCTGGTACGTCGGCGAGGACTTCATCCCCGCCGAGCTGTGCGCGGCGCTGCATCACGAGCTCGGCGCCATGGCCGACCATGAGGCGCTGGAGGCCGCCGGCATCGGCCGCGGCCAGGAGCATGCCCTGCGCCGGGACATCCGCGGCGACGCCATTCGCTGGCTGGACCGCGAGAGCCAGGCCCGGCGGGGCTACCTCGACGCCATGGCCGAACTGCAGCAGGAGCTCAACCGGGCGCTGTTCCTGGGGCTCTTCGAGTACGAGGCGCACTTCGCCCACTACCCGCCCGGCGCCTTCTATCGCCGCCACTTCGACAGCTTCCGCGGCCGCGCCAACCGCGTGATCTCCACGGTGGGCTACCTGAACCCCGACTGGCCCGAGGACGGCGGCGGCGAGATGGTGATCTTCGCCCCCGACGACCCCGAGCGCGAGGTAGCCAGGGTGCGCCCCGAGGCCGGCACCTTCGCCTGCTTCCTCTCCGATAGCGTGCCCCACGAGGTGCTGCCCACCCGCCTGCTGCGCTCAAGCATCGCCGGCTGGTTCCGGCGCAACACCTCGCTGGGCGGCCTGGTGGACCCGGCGCGCTGATGGCGAGCGCAGGCGAGCACGAGCGGCTCAGGGCGCGCCTCGCCGCGCTCGCCGCGCGCAACGCGACCCTCGAGGCAGAGAACGCGGCGCTAGCCGCCGAGAAGCGCCACTACCAGTGGCTGGCCGACAGCACCACCGACCTGATCTCCCGCCACGACCGGGACGGCACCTTCCTCTATGCCTCGGCGGCGGCCCGGGAACTACTCGGCTACACGCCCGAGGAGCTGATCGGCGTCTCGGCCTACGACCTCTTCCACCCGGCAGACCTCGCCGACCTGATCAACAAGTCGCCGCGCATCTACTACCACGACGGCTTCTACCAGCAGACCTACCGCTTCCGGGCCAGGGACGGCCACTACGTCTGGTTCGAGACCACCAGCCGCACCCGCCGCGACCCCGCCACCGGCGAGCTCCTCGACGTGCTCTGCGTCTCCCGGGACGTCAGCCGGCGCCTGCAGGCCGAGGCCCATCGCGAGCGCCTCGCCCGGGTAGTGGAATCGACCACCGACTACGTGCTGTTCCTCGACGGCGACGAGCGCATCTTCACCGCCAACGAGGCCGCTCGCCGCCTGCTGACCCGCCCGGGCCGAGACCACCGGGAGGGTAACGCCCTCAACCTCGAGCAGGCCTATACCGCCGAGTCGCTTTCCGTGCTGCGCGAGGTCGTGCTGCCCGCTGTGGCCCGCTACGGCTCCTGGAGCGGCGAACTCGCGATGCGCGGCCCGCGCGACCCCGTGCCGGTGCTCAGCGTGGTGATGGCCCACCACGGCCCCGCCGCCGAGCCCGATCATCTGTCGCTGATCAACCGCGACATCGGCCTGCGCAAGGCCGCCGAGGCCCAGCAGCGCCGCCACCAGGAGCAGATCGCCCACGCCAACCGCCTGGCCACCACCGGTGAACTCGCCTCCAACATCGCCCACGAGCTCAACCAGCCGCTGGGCGCCATCGCCAACTACGCCAGCGGCGCGCTGCTGCGCCTCGAGGCCGACCCGACGGGCCCGGCCGGCGAGCTTGCCGTGCCGCTCGAGCGGATCAGCGAACAGGTCCAGCGCCTCGCCGAACGGCTGCGTCACATCCGCACCTTCGTGCGCAAGGGCCAGACCCGACCGCGGCCGGTGGCGCTGGGCGACGTCGTCGAGGCCGCCTGCCGGCTCTGCGAATGGCAGTTCCAGCAGGCCGGCATCGCGCTGGATCGCACGCTGCCCGAGGCCCTGCCGCGGGTGCAGGCCGACCCCGTGGCGCTGGAGCAGGTGCTGGTCAACCTGCTGCTCAACGCCCTGGAGGCGAGCCGCCCCCACCCCGGCGCCGACCGGGTGACGCTCTGTGCCCGGCAGAGCGGCCCGCGGGAGGTGCGCTTCACAGTCGCCGATCGCGGCCCCGGCGTGCCCGAGGCCGAGCGCGAGCGGATCTTCGCGCCCTTCCACTCGGGGCGCCCCGACGGCCTCGGCATGGGGCTTGCCATCAGCCATTCGCTGATGGAGGCCATGGGCGGCCGGCTCACCCTGGTCCCGGCCGACGGTTCCGGCGGCGCCACCTTTGCCGGTACACTGCTCGCCGAACCCGGGCCGCTGCCACCGGCCCGCTGAGCGCCTTCGTCCACCCACCTGGAGGGGCCCGTGCCCGACAAGCCCTGTATCGCCGTGGTCGACGACGACCAGGCCCTGCGCGACTCCCTCACCTGGCTGCTCGACTCGGTGGGCCTCAAGACCCTGGCCTACGGCGACGGCGAGGCGCTGCTCGACGCCGAGCCCGGGCGCCACGACGTCATCCTGCTCGACGTGCGCATGCCCGGCCTCTCCGGCCTGCAGGTACAGCAGCGGCTGGGCGAGCGCGGCGACGACACCCCGGTGATCTTCATGACCGGCCACGGCGACGTGCCCATGGCCGTGCAGGCGCTCAAGGCGGGCGCCTGCGACTTCATCGAGAAGCCCTTCAACCATCAGCAGCTGATCGATACCGTGCAGCAGGCCCTCGCCCAGCACCGCCGCCACCGCCAGGCACAGGGCCGCCTCGAAGCGCTGCGCGAGCGCTACGCCGGCCTGCGGCCCAAGGAGCGCCAGATCCTGGTGCACGTGGCCGAGGGCCTGACCAGCCGCGAGATCGCCGCCGAGCTCGGCATCAGCGCCAAGACCGTGGAGGTCTACCGCCTGCGCGCCATGAAGGTGCTGGGCGCGGCCAACTTGGCCGAGCTGGTGCGCCTGTGCGTGGCGCTGGAGCTGGTCGCCCCGCTGCCGGACACGCCTTCCCCCTCCTGACCCCCGCGCCGCGAACCGTCCGCCGGCCGCCTGGCGGTGCCCTCCCGAGCCTCTAGACTGCAGAAAACGCCGCCGTTCGGGTGGCGGCAGCCGACGCAACCTGCGTCAGGGGGAGGTCGAGATGAACAGGACGGACGTCAGGACCCTTCAGCGATTCCTCGCCAAGAGCGGCAGCTACCGAGGCAAGATCGACGGCCTGCGCGGCCCGAAGACCCGCACCGCGGTGAAGGCCACCCTCGAGGCCCATGCCGACCTGGTGCCGGCGGCGGCCGCCGCCTGGAGCGACCGACGGCGCGCCGTCGCCTGCCTCCAGCTCGCCTGTCGCCTGAAGACGATCGAGGTCGGCCCCATCGACGGCCTGTGGGGCCCGCAGACCGAGTACGCGGCCGAGGTGCTGGCCACCATCCAGGCGACCGGCCAGCCGCCCGCCCCCTGGCGGGACCAGCAGCCGCTGGACGCCAACCCCAACGGCTGGGTCCGCGAGGCGGAGCTCCATCAGGCGCTCGGCTCACCGACCCGCAAGCCGCCGATGGTGGTCGTCCCCTGCCCCTGGCAGCTCTGCCTCGCCTGGGATCTCGGCGCCCACCCGAGCGGGATCGGCTGCCACGAGAGGGTGGCGGAGAGCCTGACGCGCATCCTGTCGCGAGTGAACGATCACTACGGCCCCGAGCGCCTCCGGGATCTGGGGCTTCACCGCTACGGCGGCTGCTACAACAAGCGGCGCAAGCGCGGCGGCACCGCCTGGTCGACCCATGCCTGGGGCATCGCCATCGACTGGGACCCGGCCCATAACAAGCTCAAGTGGGGACGCGACCGCGCCCGCCTGGCCCAGCCGGAATACGACACCTGGTGGCGACTCTGGGAGGAGGAGGGCTGGGTCAGCCTCGGCCGCACCCGCAACTTCGACTGGATGCACGTACAGGCGGCCAAGCTGTGATGTGAAGAGCACTGACCTAAAGATCAGCGACGCGAGGGTCAGTGACGTGGGGATCAGTCGCGCAGGATGGTCATGCGGCGCGGCGCGTCCTCGGCGAAGACGTTGCGCCCCACCTTCGCCATGTCCTCGGGGCCGGAGTGGCCGAGCCGCCGCGAGGTGATGCGGTTGCGCAGGTTCGAGGCCTTGCTGGCGCGCAGCGCCAGATCGTCGGAGGCGAAGTAGACGGTGACGTTGCGCGAGGCGTGGGGGATAGCCTCACCGGCGTGCCCCTCCTCCAGGGACTCGTTGACGATATCGGCGGCGATCAGGAAGGTGTTGCGAAACAGCAGCGGTACGCCACCCTGCAGGTAGTACTTGCGCCACAGCCGCAGCGTCTCGCGCAGCATCCGGTTGCCCATGGAGTGAGCCAGCACGTTGATGCGCTTGAGGCAGGGCGTCGGGTCCGACTCGAACTGGTCGCCCTCGCGCCAGTCCAGGAAGCGCTGCAGCACCCGGGCGAAGGAGAAGGCGCTCATGTCGGCACGTCCCAATAGTCCTTGACGATGCCCAGGTCGTGGTCGCAGGGCCATATCAGCGGCACCACCAGCACCTCGCCGGGGTCGCTGGCATCGCAGAGGGCCTGGAACTCGCGGACCGCGGCGAACACATCCTCGGGCAGGTTGGAGAAACCATGGATATAGATCAGCACCTGCTGCGCGTTGGACTCCTTGAGGCGGCGCAGGAACGCCTGGCTGCCGACCTCCTGGTACTGGTCCCGCGCCGACCTCCTCGCAGTAGAAGACGGAGTTGCTGGCCGCGTTGTTGTTGAGGTCGAAGCTGAAGTTGCGGTTGATCCGGGTACGGATGCTCTGGGTGGGGAAGCGATTGGTGATGAAGAGCATGAAGGACCACCTCACGGTGAGCGACAGGTGGCCCTGCCCGATTCCTTCAAGCTTGCACAGCATCCGACCCCGGCCAGCTCACGGCCGCTTCGACGCCCGGGTGGCGGTCGCGACGCTATTTCCGCAACATCTCCAGGTACTGCCGCAGCACCACGGCATTGTTGTGACGAACATCCTTGGCCGCGAACACCAGGGTGATGGTCTCGTGGCCGGCTCGATCGGCCAGCGGCCGCAGCTTCTCGCGTTGCGTCTTGAGCTCGGCCAAGTAGCGGCGGCGAAATGCCCCCCAGCCGAGCTCACCGGCATGAAACGCCCGGCGGAGTGCGTCGCTGGGGGCCACCTCTTTGGGCCAGTCGTCGATGCATGCGTCGGCCTTGGCCACGCCGCGCGGCCAGAGACGGTCGACCAGCACGCGATAGCCATCGTCACGCTCCGGCGCCTCGAAGACGCGCTTCAGCCTGATGCTCATGAACGACCTTCTGGTACGGATACGTCCCCAGTGTAGCCAAGCGTGGCCTCAGGCCTTGAGGACGTAGCGCAGGATCTCGACCACCTGCTCGGTGGTGGTGGCCCAGGCCATGGCCGAGGCATCGACCTCCTTCAGCGGGTGGATGATCGATTCGCCGTGGAGGGTGACGTAGGGCTTGCCCAGCGCCGCGCAGTAGCCGGCATCGAAAGCCGCGTTCCACTGCTTGTACTGGTCGCCGAAGCGCACCACCACCAGATCGCTCTGCTCGATCAGCGTCTTGGTGCGGATGGCGTTCACCTTGGACGACTTGTGGTCGCGCCAGAAGCCCTCGCTCTGCGGGCCCAGGTGATCGCCGGCGGCATCGCTGGCGTCGTGATCGGTGACCGGCGCGGTGAAGACGACGTCGAGGCCGGCGGCCTCGGCGCCGCGCTGGATCTCGTCGCGCCAGTCGGTGTGGATCTCGCCGGAGAGATAGACGTAAAAGCTCATGCGGGCTCCAGAACAGGGAATCGAACCAACATGGTAGCCCAGCCGCGGCGCTAGTGGAAATGCATTCCATATATCGGAGACGTGCGAGACGGGCAAGCCTGTAAGGCCGGGAGCCGTGACGCGACAGACCCTCATGAGCACAGGCTCGAGAGGAGACCGATCATGACGCACACACGCTGGTGGATGGCCCTCGCCCTGGCGATCGGCCTGGCCTGGTCGCTGGGCGCGGCCGCCGATGGACGCATCTTCACCCGCGATGGCCTGGCTATCGGCGGGACCGATCCGGTGGCCTACTTCACCCAAGGCGAGCCGGTGGCGGGCTCGCCCGAGTTCCAGTGGGTGTGGCACGAGGCCACCTGGCAGTTCGCCTCGGCCGAGCATCGCGACCTCTTCCAGGCCGACCCCGAGGCCTATGCCCCGCAGTACGGCGGCTGGTGCGCCTGGGCGGCGGCCAACGGCGAGGCCGCCTCGACCGTGCCCGAGGCGTGGAAGATCGTCGACGACAGGCTCTACCTGAACTACAGCAAGTGGATTCAGTGGCGCTGGGAGCGCGACATACCCGGCAAGATCGAGGCGGCCGACGCGCACTGGCCGGATATCTTCGGGGGGTGATACGACGGGGCGCGCACGACGTGCATTTTTCGGTTGAGCGCCTCGCCATGGCTCAGGCAGGATGAAGACTCAGGAGAACACGCCAGGGACGGATCCATGGCCTACCCCGGAGGAGCCAAATGCAACCGCTGAGCTACTACTACTACAACGTGCTGGAAGGTCTCGAGAAGCCGAGCGACGTGCCGTCGACTCTCCTGCAGGAGGGCTACGACATCCTCTACCGCCTCGGTGGACGCGTCGAGATGGACCTCATCGCCAAGGCCGAGGAAGGCAACGCGCAAGGCGAGCCCTTCCACTGGTACGAAGACCTCGATGCCGAGCAGCGGGCGAAATTGCACAAGGCGCTGGAGGACAACAACCCGGCGAAGATCCTCAAGGTCATGCAGCGCAACGGCTACGCCGGCGTGCTCTACCACCACGCCAGAGAACACTTCCAGTCGGCCGCCGACGTCGCCTAGGACGTTCCGGCAGCGCAATGAAAAGGGCCCGCGACATCGCGGGCCCTTTTGTGTGCTGGTGGATCATCGTCGGTCCTTCAGCAGGCAACTTAACGTTCGGGGGCATCGAGCCGTCGACCATTCAGCGGTAGAAAACGACCTGAAGCGGGCTTTGAGCACGTGCCCACGTAACGCCACTGATCAGTCGCACGGCATTTCGCGTCGACTGTATCATCATTGTTATGTAGCTACTTACTTGGGTCCAATACTTTTAGACCAAAATTCAATCCTATTGCCTTCCGGGTCGTGAATGTGGATTACCTTCGCCCCCCACGGGTGATTTTTTATTGGCGGGGGAGAAAGACCCACTTCACTTAAGTATACATGTATAGCTTCAATATCTCTCACTTCGAGTGTAACGGTAACTCCTTTACCATCATTGCTATCAATTGAGGCTCTTGACACATCTGCAACACTTAAACGAGATACCTCATTTAACTTGAACTCAACAAACCAATCAAGAGAAGTCGTCACCTGCAGCCCGATCCGATCTTTATAAAAGACAACAGACTCCTTCCACTTCTTACAATACAGGATCGTGTTGGATGTTTTTATATGCATTTTCTATTCGGTTTTCCGTGTGAAAATAACGCCAACAGCACGTGAGGCTGTGGAATGGAGGCGAAGCCGCAATGGAGTAGGCGTCGCCGTGCCCGTGATTGTCAGGCCTAGTGTGGCAGTTGGCACGAGACATTGCCGTTATTCACCTTTATGTACTTTCACTGCTCGAGGTCTTTCACAATTGAGCTAAGCCGCTGTTCCGATAGCTTCTCAGTAAACAGCGAACTGATGGTATTGGAGAGCATCTTCACCTTGCGGGGCCGAGACTGTCCCCCAACCAGATACTGAACACCCAGTCACACGGCGCTGCAGCGAGAACCACTGCCTACCCAAGCGTAAGTCCTCTGCAACGCCCGAAATTCAGTGTTCTAGTCACGCTACCGACACGACAGGCCCATGAGGTGCCGCCATCCTGTCCGCTGCGGAAGAAGCGAGTCGCCAGTCGGCAACAATACACATCCACGCGGAAGCATCTGGTAACGGAGAGACTATCAAAGATCACTTTAGCCTGCGTGAACGGAAGCTGATGCATAGGTCGTAGAGGGGTGGTGCCTGGAGGGCGCTGGTGGTCGTAGAAGGCGCCGGCCCTAGCCGCGGCGGCCACTGAGCAGGTGCGCGGAGACCTCGAACACCGCGCGGTCGCTAGGCTCGATGACGTCGCCCAACTCGACCTGGGCCTCGGTGAGCACTCGCTGGATGGTGGCCTCGTCGAGGTGCACGCCCATCACCGGCAGCCAGCCGCGCAGGTCCGCCTCGAGCAGGGAGGTGATGCTGGGGAAGTCGGCGATGCCCTGGCGGGTGGTCACCGTGACATCCTCGAAGCCGGCCTCGCGGGCCATAGCCTCCAGAGCGGCCGCGTCGCCGAGCACGAAGGGGGCGCGAAGCGCCTCCGCGGCGGCGGGGCCGGCGAGGCGCTCCAGCAGCGCTACCTCGCGGGCATAGGTGGGGTTGCCGTCCAGGCCGTTGAACACGGCCACGGCCAGCCGCCCCGCCGGCACCAGCACGCGGTGCATCTCGCCAATCGCCGCCGGCTGGTCGATGAAGAACATCAGCCCGAACTGGCACAGCACGGCGTCGAACGCCTCGGCCTCGAAGGGAAGCTGCTGGGCGTCGCCCTGGCGCCAGAGGATCTCCGGGGCGAGCTCGCGGGCCACCTCGAGCATGCCGGCCACCGCATCCAGGCCGACCACCAGCCCGGAGGGGGCGACGCGGGGCTGCGCCTCGCGGGCGAGTATCCCCGTGCCGCAGGCCACGTCCAGCACGCGATCGCCGGTCGCGACCCGCGCCCGATCGAGCAGCAACGAGGCCCACTGCCGGAACAGCGAGGGCACGAAGAGCGCCTCGTAGGCGCGGGCGGCCTCGACCTCCTGAGTCATCGGTGTGTCGTTCATCACGCGCCCTCCCCTTTCAACGCGCCTGTCATTGCTCCTGCCGTCGACCCGATGGACCAGGCCCATGCGCCACGGCGACGACAGGCAGCGGCGATGCATGGGAAGAGCCTACTCCCGATGGGAGCGGGGGCAGGCGGGCGACAGGCGCCGAATGGTATCAACCGGCGTCACCTTGCCCGCCCTTATGCGGAGTATAGCCCGGCCTCGATCCGAGTTGCGGCGCGGCGGCTTACCCCCGGCTCGGCGCCAAGGCATCGCCGACAGCGAGCGTGCGGCCGCTGCCGGTCAGCAGGATGGCGTTCTGGCCGAA
Source organism: Halomonas urmiana (assembly GCF_005780185.1). GTDB lineage: Bacteria > Pseudomonadota > Gammaproteobacteria > Pseudomonadales > Halomonadaceae > Halomonas > Halomonas urmiana. The sequence goes on from NZ_VBUI01000008.1 coordinate 101,786, forward strand.
ATAACCGCCCGGGGCGCGGCGGGTGTTCATCTCCACCAGGGTGCGCAGCGGCTCGCCGGGCACGGCAATCTCGCCGGTCGTCTGGTCGACGGTGGTGATCTTGCAACGCTGGCAGGGCTTGCGCAGGCCGAGGCGCACCGCGCCCTCATGCAGGCTCAGCTCGCCCCAGCCGTCCTCGGCGAAGGGCTCGGCGGCGTCCACCACGATGCTGGGGCGAAAGCGTTCCATGGGTACGGGCGCGAGGCCCTTGGCCTGCAGGCGGCAGTTGACCTCGGCCAGCGATCCCTCGGAGACCACCAGGAAGGGGTAGCCATCGGCAAAGGCGGTATGAGCCAGCTCGCCGGGGGCCAGGAAGTGCGGCTCGACGCCGCGACGCTGGTCCGGGGCGAAGCGCACCAGGCGCAGGCCGCTGCCCTTGAAGTCCCCCAGCACGGCGCCGAGCCAGGCGGCGGCATCAATGCCCTCGTCGAGCGCCTGACACAGGTCGTCCCAGACGTATACCGGCAGGCGCGGCTGGTCCGCGCGATCGAGCGGGATGGCAAGCGGCGCGGCGGCCGGATGCTCGAGCACCAGCGCCTCGTCGGTCAGGCGCACGCCGATACGGGCCATGCCGGGCAGCTGGCGCTGGGTGACGAAGCGGCCGATGTCGTCGACCACCATCCACTGCCGATCATGGGCCAGGCCCCGCTCGGTCAGCTCGGCGCGCTCGAGGGGGATGCCGCGCAGCGACTTCACCGGGTAGATGGTGAGCTGGGTGATCTTCACGGGTCGTTCCTCTCGCCGAAGGGGCCCCTATCGTGCCGTGCTGGGGCCGCCGGGCATAGTGCCGCGCGGCGCGGGCGCGTCAACGCGCTGTCGGAACGGCAGGCTAATCGCCGCCGCAGCAGCCCGACTCCTGCTGGACCGGCGGACAGGGCACGTCGCCGTAAGAGCAGAAGACGCAGCAGTCGCCCGCCTGGGGCGTCAGCAGGCGATGGCACTGCTCGCACTCGTAGAAATACTGACAGGCGTCGGTGGGCATCGTCTCGGTCTTGCGATGACCGCACTCCGGGCAGGTCAGGGTCGAGGTCGTGACGATCTCCGTCATGCCGAACTCCTCGCAGGGGTGAAGGCTGGAGTTCTCAGCATAGCCACCAGGCTGCCGGGCTCACGCGACGAGGCGGGTGTCACCGTGCGTCCGAAGAGAGCGGCCTCAGAGGCGCTGGGTCTCGATCACGTAGCCGATGATCGGATAGCCCGCCTTCTTGGCGGCCTTCTCGGCCTCGAGCTGGGCCTCGATCTTCGAGATGCTGGTGGAGGCGTGCTCGAACACGGTATCCATCTCCAGCGGCTTGGTCCGCACCGCCAGCTTGACCAGGAGGCCGGTCTTCGGCGCGCCGGCGGCCTTGCTGCGGGGCGCCTTGGGAACCGGATCAGCCAAGGACGAAGCAGCCGTAGAGCCTCTGCGTTTCTTATCGCCCTGCCTGGGGCTCATGAAGTCATCGATATGGCGACGCATCACCTGTTCGAATTCGCTCAGTTCTGTTTCCATCGTCTCTCCGTAAGCCACACTCGTGCGGCCAGTTTACCGATAAGGGGGGTCAGGTCCAGTAAGCGGGTATCAGGCTGATCCGCCCAGAACCCAAACATGGCATGTTACGCCCTGGGGGGGATACTGGACACTCTTGGACAGCGCCGCTTTCGCTTTGCTCGCCATGACCGTAACCTGCGGTTCAATGGACTTAACTATCTCAGCACCGCCTCTCCGCTACCTCAAGGACGTCGAATGTCAGCGGCCGATACCCTGCGCCTGATCCTGCTCTCCACGCTGTGGGGGATGTCGTTCATCTTCATGCGCGTGGCGGTGCCCGAGTTCGGCCCCGTGCCGCTGATCCTGCTGCGCATGGGCGTCGGGGCGCTGCTGCTGATGCCGCTGCTGCTCGGCGCCCACTACCTGCGCCTGGTGCGGGAGAACGCGGGCCGGCTGTTGCTGCTGGGCCTGATCAACCACGTGCTGCCCTTCTCGCTGCTGGCGCTGGCCACCACCCGGCTGGAGGCGGGCTTCACCTCGCTGATCAACGCCACCACGCCGATCTTCACCGCGCTGCTCGGGGCGCTGTTCTTCGCCACCCCGATACAGCGTCAGCAGTACCTGGGGCTCGCCCTGGCGCTGTTCGGCGTCTATGTGCTCTCGGCGGACCGGCTGGACTTCGCGCTGGGCGGCGACGGCTGGTTCATCCTCGCCGTGCTGGGTGCCACCTTCTGCTACGGCGTGGCCGGCAACTACGCCAGGCACCACCTCTCGCACCTGCCGGTGCGAGTGCTGGCGGCCGGCAGCACCAGCGCCTCGGCGCTGATCCTGCTGGTGCCGGGGCTGCTGCTCTGGCCAGAAGCGCCGATCAGCGGCCTGGCCTGGGGCAATGGCCTGGCGCTTGCGGTGCTCAGCACCGCGCTGGCCTTCCTGCTCTACTTCGGCCTGATCGCCAGCGCCGGCGCCACCGTGACCTCCACCGTCACCTTCCTGGTGCCGGTCAGCGCCCTGCTGTGGGGCTTCCTGCTGCTCGACGAGGGGCTCAGCCTGCAGATCCTTTTGGGCATGGCGATCACCCTGGCGGGCACCGCCATCGCCACGCGGATGATTCGGCTGGGCCGCCGCGCGCTGGCCTAGGAGCCTGTCGGATTTGACCGATCGTAGCGAGAGAGACGGATTTCGAGACAAGTTTATCGATCTGATGAGGCGAATAGCCCGCTATTTAACGAATCAGATCGAATGAAATTGACCGAAAGACCGGTTCTCGGAGTAGATCAGCGTTAAGTCCGACAGGCTCCTAAACTGACCGGGGACAGGCCCCTGGGACAGGAGACGCCATGGCCGCCGCCGAGATCCGTTTCCATGACCGGCTGAACGACCTGCTGCCGCCGGCCCGGCGCGGCCGGACGCACACCCGGGTCGTGGCGCGACGGGCGGCGATCAAGGACGTGATCGAGTCGCTGGGCGTGCCCCATACCGAGGTCGACGTCATCCTGGTCGATGGCGCCTCGGTGGGCTTCGAGCACATCCTGGCCGGCGGCGAGCGGGTCGAGGTCTATCCCTGGACCTGCGCCCCGCCAGCGGCGCGACACCTGCGCCCCGCTCCCCCGGCGTGCCCGCGCTTCGTGCTGGATGCCCACCTCGGCCGGCTCGCCGGCTATCTGCGCCTGCTCGGCTTCGACTGCCACTACCGCCGCGACATCGGCGACGCCGAGCTGGCGGCCATCGCCGAGGAGCAGGCGCGCGTGGTGCTGACCCGCGACCGCCCGCTGCTCAGGCGCAAGCGCATCCGCCTCGCCCACTGGGTACGCCACACCGATCCCTGGCGTCAGGTCGAGGAGGTGTGCGACGAGTTCGATCTCTATCCCGCCCTTGCCCCCTTCACCCGCTGTACGCACTGCAACGGCCGGCTGATAAGGATCGAGAAGGCGGCGGTGGCCCATCGCCTCGAGCCGTTGACGCGACGCTATGTGGAGACATTTCGCGAGTGCGAGGACTGCGGCCGGCTCTACTGGCACGGCAGCCATGTCGCGCGGATGAAAGCGCGGGTGGAGCGCCTGCGGCGGCGAGGCCTCAGGGAGCGCGAGAGTTGACCGACTCTCGCACTACCAGGCTGGGATCGAGCTGCAGCACCGGCCGCAGGGGCTTGCCGTGCTCCAGGCGCTCGATCAGCTGGGCGCCGGCCATGGCCCCCAGCTCGTAGACCGGCTGGTGCACCGTGGTCAGGGCCGGGCTGAGGTAGCGCCCGAGCTCGATATCGTCATAGCCCACCACCGAGAGCTCGTCCGGCAACGCCAGACCCTGCTCGCGGGCCGCACGCATGGCGCCGATGGCCACCAGGTCGTTGAAGGCGAACAGCGCCTGGGGCGGCGATGACGCCACGAGCAGCCGCCGCATGGCATCATACCCGCCGTCGGCCAGCAAGTTGGTGGCGACGATGCGCGAGTCGGGCGGACGCAGGCCCGCCTCCTCCAGCGTTTCCAGGGCGCCGGCCAGGCGCTCGCGGGAGCGCGGATGCGAGGCGGGCCCGGTCAACAGGGCGATGTCCTCGAGGCCGCGCTCCAGCAGGTGCTCGATGGCGAGCCTGGCGCCCAGGCGCGAATCGTCGTTGACCACGGCGATCTCCTCACCGCTGGTCGGGTCGGCATCCATCAGCACGGTGGGCAGCGGCTGGCGCGCCAGCGCCGCCAGGAAGTCGGGCCCGCTGTGGGCGGTCATCACGATCAGGCCATCGACGCGCTTGTCGCGCAGGGCCTGCAGGTAGGAGAGCTGCCGCGTGTCGGCGTCGCCGGTGTTGCACAGCATCAGGCTGTAGCCGTGGGCGAAGCAGTGATCCTCGACGCCGCGGATGATCTCGGCGAAGAAGGGGTTGTTGGCGGCCGTCACGATCATCCCGATGGTGCGGCTGCGGTTCGACTTCAGGGCCCGGGCGATGCTGTCGGGCCGATAGCCGAGCTCGGCAATGGCGCGCTGCACCCGCACCCGGGTGGCGGGGGCAACGCGCCGCGTACCGTTGACCACGTGGGATACCGTGGTCACCGATACGCCCGATTGCCGGGCGACGTCCTTGAGGCGAATCATGGCGCGGCGCCCAACCTTGCGGTCATCGGCGTTACTCCTAGGTCCCCAGCGTTATTCCTGAGTCACCAGCTGCAGCGGCACCGGCACGTTGACCTCGACGCTCTCGCCCTTGAGCAGGCGGTCGGCGGCGGTCATGCCGAACTCACCGATGCGCGCCGGCTGCTGGGCGATGGTGGCGCTCATCTTGCCGTCGTTGACGGCCTGGATGCCGTCATCGGTGCCGTCGAAGCCGACCAGCACGACGTCGTCCAGCCCGCTCGCCTGCAGCGCGCGCTGGGCGCCCAGGGCCATCTCGTCGTTCTGGGCGAACACCGCGTCGATCCCCTGGTGCGCCTGGAGCAGGTTCTCCATGACGTTGAGGCCTTCGCTGCGGTTGAAGTTGGCCGGCTGGGTGGCCACCAGCTCGATGCCCTCCATCGCCTCGATGGCGGTCATGAAGCCTTCGCCGCGGTTGCGCGTCGCCGAGGCGCCGGGCACGCCCTCGAGCTGCACGACCTGCCCTTCACCGCCGAGCTGCTCGATGATGAACTCGCCGGCCATCTCGCCGCCCGCCACGTTGTCGGAGGCAATGTGCGAGACCACGTTGCCGCCGTTGGCGCTGCGATCGAGGGTGATCACCGGCACGTCCTGGGCGTTGGCGGTGCGCACCCCGGAGGCCACGGCATCGGAGTCGGTGGGGTTGATCAGCAGCACGTCGATATCACGCGACAGAGCGTCCTCGACGTTGGAGAGTTCGCGCGCGGCATCGTTGCTCGAGTCGAGCACGATCAGCTCGTGGCCGAGCGCCTCGGCCTGGGCCTGGGCGCCCTCCTGCAGGGTCACGAAGAAGGGGTTGTTGAGGGTCGAGATCACCAGGGCAATACGGTCGGCCATGGCGCTCTGGGCCGCTGTGAGGCCCACTCCAGCGGCCACGGCGGTGGCCAGGATCAGCTTTTTCATGTGGCAAGGCTCCTGAGGTCTTGTTGTGGGTGTCCGGGCTCGGGGCGAGCTCAGGACGAGGACTGCGAGCGGCTGTCGATCAATACCGCCAGCAGGATGACCGCGCCCTTGGCGATCATCTGGAAATAGGACGAGACGCCGAGGATGTTCAGGGCGTTGTTGAGCACCCCGATCACCAGCGCCCCGACCAGCGTGCCGAAGATGCGCCCGCGCCCGCCCATCAGGCTGGTGCCGCCGATGACCACGGCGGCGATGGCGTCGAGCTCGTAGGTCATGCCGGCATTGGGCTGCGCCGAGCCGAGGCGGGCCGTCAGCACCACGCCGGCCAGGGCGGCGCAGGCCCCGGCGATGGCGTAGACACTGACCTTGATGCGATTGACGTTGATGCCCGACAGCCGGGCGACCTGCTCGTTGCCGCCGACGGCATAGACGTGGCGGCCGAAGCGGGTGTGGTGCAGCACGCTCCAGCAGATCACGAAGACGAAGAACATCAGGTAGATGGGAATGGGGATCCCCATCCAGTAGCCGCCGCCGAGCTGCCAGAAGGCGTCGGCGACACTCCCGCCGCCGATCGAGATCGGCCGGCCATCGGTGTAGACCAGGGCGGCGCCCCTGACGACGGTCATGGCGACCAGGGTGACCACGAAGGCCTGGATGCGGCCGAAGGCCACGAACAGCCCCGACACCATGCCCATCGCCGCCCCGGCGGCGAGGGAGCCGGGCACGCTGAGCCAGGGGGCCAGTCCCGAGGCGGTCATCGAGGCGGCGAAGGCGCCGCTCAGCGCCAGCACGGCGCCCACCGAGAGATCGATGCCGGCGGTCAGGATCACGAAGGTCACGCCCATCGCAATGATGGCGTTGATGCTGGTCTGCCGGAGGACGTTGAGCAGGTTGTCCGAGGTCAGGAAGTTGTCGCTCATGGCGGCACTGACCGCGACCAGCAGCACGAGGGCCAGGAAGGCCTTGTTATCGATCAGCAGGCGCATCACCGATCGGTTCATGGGGATAGCAGTCATGGTCTCTCAAGTCTCCATCGGCGTGGCGACATGTGCCGCCGCGGTCATGATCTTTTCCTGGGTGGCCTCGTCGCGCGTGAATTCGCCGCTGACGTGCCCGTTGGCCAGCACGAGGATGCGATCGGACAGGCCGATCAGTTCCGGCATCTCCGAGGAGATCAGCAGGACGCACTTGCCCGCGCGCTTGAGCCGGTTGATCAACAGATAGATCTCACGCTTGGCGCCAACGTCGACCCCGCGCGTGGGCTCATCGAGGATCACGATCTCGGGCTCGGGCATCAGCGCCTTGGCCAGCGAGACCTTCTGCTGGTTGCCGCCGGAGAGGGTCTTCACGGGCTGACGGGGGTCGTTCAGCTTGATGCGAAAGGCCTCGATGTAGTGGTCGATGGCGGCGGCCTCGCGGCCGTGGCGGATGACGCCCAGCGGGCCGCAGAAGGCCGGCAGCGCGGTCAGCGACATGTTGTCGGCCACCGAGTGCTCGAGCACCAGGCCCGACTGCTTGCGATCCTCGGGCACATAGACCAGGCCCGCCTCGAGGCCCTGCTGGGGTGAGGTGAAGCGCACCTCGCGCCCCTTGACCCGGACCCGGCCGGCGCGGCGCGCCACGTCGCCGCACAGGGCGCGACACATCTCGGTGCGCCCGGCGCCCATCAGGCCGCCGAAGCCCAGCACCTCGCCGGCGCGGGCCGTGAACGAGACATCATCGACCCCCGGCGCCACCAGGTGCTCGACCTCGAGCATCACATCGCCGGCCTCGGGCGGCTCGTAGGGGTAGCGGTCGGCCAGCTCCCGGCCGACCATCTGCTGGATCAGCCGATCCTCGTTGGACTCCGCCGTGGGGCCCTGATGCACTAGGCGGCCGTCGCGCAGCACGGCGACGTCGTCGCACATGCGGAAGATCTCGGTCAGCCGGTGGGTGATCAGCACCAGCGACTTGCCGGCGGCGCGCAGGGTGGCGACCACCCGCTCGAGTACCGCCGTCTCGACGTCGGTCAGCGCATCGGTGGGCTCGTCCATGACGATGATCTCGGCATCCAGCGAGAGCGCCCGGGCGATCTCGACCATCTGCTGCTGGCCGATGCTCAGCTGCGAGACCGGTGCGCGCGGGTCGATGGGCTGCTCCAGCTCCTCGAGCAGCGCGGCCGCCTCGCGGAACAGGCGACGCCAGTCGACGCTGCCCCAGGCCGTGAGCGGCTCGCGCCCGAGGAAGATGTTCTCGCCGGCGGAGAGGGTCGGCACCAGGTTGAGCTCCTGGTGAATGATGGCGATGCCGGCATCCATGGCCTGGCGCGGGGTGGTAAAGCGCACCTCACGCCCGTGCAGGCGGATCGCCCCGGCGTCGGCCTGGTGGACGCCGCTCAGCACCTTCATCAGGGTCGACTTGCCAGCCCCGTTCTCGCCGGCCAGCGCCAGCACGTGGCCGGCATACAAGTCCAGGTCGACGTCCTGCAGCACCGTGACCGTGCCGAACGACTTGCCGATCCCCTGCAGCGCCATGCGCGGCAACGCGGCCTCGATCGGGGTCTCCGCGGCGATCAAAACGGTACCCCGCTGCGCAGCACGACGTTGGCGTAGGGCGTGCACTCGCCGGTGCGCACCACGAAGCGCGCCTCGGGCAGCAGGCGCTTGAAGGCCTCGTGGGCGACCCGGGTGCGCGCAAGCGTCGTCTTGTCCCGGACGTCCAGGGCATCGAGGCGTACCGCGAGCCGATCATGTAGGTCGGGGCTCGCCTCGCGAAGCTCACTGGCCAGGGTCACCCCCTCTAGGCAGAGCTCGTCGGCCAGCGCATCGAACACCTCGAGAAAGCCGGGCAGGCCGGGGCGCAGCGCCAGATCGACCCGGGGCACGCCCGGGGGAATCGGCAGTCCGGCATCGGCGATCACGAAGGTGTCGGTATGACCAAGCTCGGCGATGAGCGTGGCGAGGGGGGCGTTGAGAAGGCCGCGGCGTTTCATGACACATCCAGGCGGGGTATCGCGATAATGAGCTTCAGCGTAGGACGCAAACGTTTGCGGACGCGATTATCCATAAGTCTATGCCAGACGCAAGACGGCCGTGGCGAGCCAGTCGGCTCGAACCGCTGGTGGAAAAGTGGCGGCGCTCGCCCGGGGGCTTACCCCGCCAAGGGTTGAACCTCATTGGTCTTGGCTATACCTATCCCTGTGAGGGGCCTTGATCACGAGGCGGCAAAGGAGCCCCACGGAAGCTCAGACCGCCGGTAGCACGGTTCATCTCCCCACAAGTCCCACAAGTCCCACAAACACATCCGGGCTTAGCGTTACTGACATCACGAGGAGGTTTTCTCATGTTGGCAGATCCCTATCCCACTCGCCTGAACGAATACCGCGCGCCACTGCCCCGTCGGGAGCCGGTGGTGCATGCCCGCAACCAGCGTCGCTGGGAGGGGCCGCTGGATGAAGTGGCGCTCTCGCGCTACGAACGGGATGGCTTTCTGTGGTTCGACGGCTTCTTTTCGCGGGATCGCATCGAGCCGTTCTTCGAGGAACTCAAGGAGATGGCCAAAGACGACGCGCTGATGCGCTCCGAACAAGTCATCCAGGACCCCAACAACGGCGCCATCCGCTCCGTGTTCGGCATGCACCGCTTCTCTGAGCACTTCGACCGCATGACCCGCGACCCGCGCATTCTCGGCATGGTGCGCCAGCTGCTGGGCAGCGAAGTCTATATCCATCAGTCGCGCATCAACGACAAGTACGGCTTCCAGGGCAGCGGCTTCGACTGGCACTCGGATTTCGAGACCTGGCACGCCGAGGATGGCATGCCACGCATGCGGGCGGTCAGCGCCTCGCTGATGCTGACCGACAACAACGAGTTCAACGGCCCACTGATGCTGATTCCCGGCTCGCACCGGCATTTCGTGCCGTGCATGGGCGAAACCCCCGAGGCCAACTGGCAGGAGTCGCTGAAGGCCCAGGAGATCGGCGTGCCCGATCAGCAGGCCCTCGCGCAGCTCGCCGAGCATGGCGGCATTCAGGCGCCCAAGGGGCCGGCGGGGTCGCTGCTGCTGTTCGAATGCAACACCCTGCACGCCTCGAACGAGAACATGTCGCCCTGGCCGCGCTCCAACCTGTTCTTCGTCTACAACAGCGTGGACAACACCCTGGACGAGCCCTATGCGGCGCCCTCGCGGCGGCCCGAATTCCTGGCGACCCGCGAGGACATCGAGCCGCTGACGATGCACGACGACTTTCCGGAACTCTCGGGCCAGGGGGTCGAGCCGCTGCGCTGAGTGGCCGGCTTTTCCTAGCCCAAATGACAACGGCCGTGACGCAAGCGTCACGGCCGTCTCGTTCCGGTGGGACAGGATCAAAAGTTCGGCTGGCGCTTCTCGACGAAGGCGCTCATCCCCTCGCGCTGCTCCTCGCCCGCGAAGCACAGCGCGAACAGGCTGGTCTCGAGCGCGAGCGCACTGTCCAGGTCCTGGTCCAGGCCGTCGTGGACCGCCTGCTTGGCGCCGCGCACGGCCTCGGGGCCGTTGCCGCCGAGCTGCTTGGTGAGCTCCTCGGCGTAGGCCTCGAGCTCGGCCTGGGGCATCACACGATTGACCAGGCCGATGCGCAGCGCCTCCTGGGCATCGATCTTGCGGCCGGTGGTCACCAGGTCGATGGCCATGGCCGGGCCGACGCGGCGTGGCAGGCGCTGGGTGCCGCCGAAACCGGGGATCACGCCGAGCAGCACCTCGGGCTGGCCGAAGATGGCGTTGTCGCTGGCCACCGCCCAATCGCAGGCCAGGGCCAGCTCGCAGCCGCCGCCGAGACAGAAGCCGTTGACCAGCGCGACCACCGGCACCGGCAGGGTCTCCAGGCGCTTGATGGTCTTCAGCGCCTGGCCGGCGAAGGCGCGGGCCTGCTCCGGGGTCTTGTCGCGCATCTCGGCGATGTCGGCGCCGGCGACGAAGGACTTCTCGCCGGCCCCGGTGATCAGCACGGCGCGCAGGTCGTCACGCTGCTCCAACTCATCCAGCACGCCGGCCAGCTCGCTCAGCACGGCGCTGTTCAGGGCGTTCAGCGCCTTGGGGCGGCTGAGGGTCAGGCGTACGACGCCGGCGTTGTCGGCGACCTCGATCAGGGTCTCGCTCATGGTATGGCTCCTGGGATTGTTGTTGAGGGGAAGGCGTTATTGACAGCAGACCGCCCAACCCTAGCGAACGCTTGGTTGGGCGGCAATCCCCTCTTGGATGAACTCCGTCTGGAAAGCCGGGGATTCACGTCACGAGCGAAGATAGGCTGGCCGCCGCCGGACCGCAGCTCCCGGAGTGTAGCCTGCTACATGAGGAGAGCGAGGACCGCCGGCGGCCAGGATATCGAGCGCAGTAGTGAATCGACGCTTTCCTATTCGTAGACGTGGAAACCACGCCCACTCTTCCGCCCCAGATAGCCGGCATCGACCATGCGCCGGAGCAGCGGGCAAGGCCGGTACTTGGGATCGCCGAAGCCCTCCTGCAGCACCTCCATGATCGACAGGCAGACGTCCAGACCGATCAAGTCAGCGAGCGCTAGCGGCCCCAGGGGATGCGCGGCGCCAAGCTTCATCGCCTGGTCGATGGCCTCGGGGGTGGCCGCGCCCTCCTGCACCAGGAACGCCGCCTCGTTGATCATCGGCACCAGCAGGCGATTCACCGCGAAGCCCGGCGAGTCCCCGACCGACACGGCAGTCTTGCCGAGCGCCTCGGCCAGCGCCTCGATGCGCGCGACGGTGGCGTCACTGGTCTGTTCGGCGCGAATCACCTCGACGAGCTTCAACACCGGCACCGGGTTGAAGAAGTGCATGCCGACCACCCGCTCGGGACGCTCGCAGACACCGGCCAGGCGCGTCAGCGACAGCGATGAGGTGTTGGAGGCCAGGATCGCGTCGTGGGTGAGGCGACTCAGGTCGCGAAATAGCTTCTCCTTTAGCGCCGGCTGCTCCGGGGCGGCCTCGATGATCACCTCGCACTCGCGCAGCGCGTCCAGCGCGGTGGTGGTGTCCAGGCGCGCCATGGCGGCCGCCTTGTCGGCCTCGCTAAGCTTCTCCTTGGCCACCAGCTTGCCGAGCCCCTTGTCGATGGCCGCCGTGGCGCGGCCGAGCTGCTCGTCGGCCACGTCGTAGAGCTTGACCTCGAAGCCGCTCGCCGCCAGCACCTGGGCGATGCCCTGGCCCATCGTGCCGGCGCCGACTACGCCGATCGGTTGCTCTCTCATTGCACTCTCCTTGGTGTCATTGGCAGGACTACTGCAGTTGTATGGCTCGCTCGAGGCGTTTCCGGCAACAGGCCTGCAAGGAGGCGCTGTGAACCCTTCCCTGGGCGCTACTTTTGCCTTCCTTGGCAAAAGACCTCCTCATTCGACCTGTCCCGGGCGCCTCTCGCTACAGATAAAAACGATGGCCCCGGAGGCATTGGGCTTTGGTTCTTGTCGGGTTACTGCTTGCGCGCCTCGTCGCGCAGCACGAACTTCTGGATCTTGCCGGTGGAGGTCTTGGGCAGCTCGGTGAAGATCACGGTCTTGGGCACCTTGAAGCGGGCCAGGTGCTTCCGGCAGTGCTCGATGATCTCCTGCTCGGTGACCGCCCCGTAGCCCACCTTGAGCTTGACGAAGGCACAGGGCGTCTCGCCCCACTTCTCGTCGGGCTTGGCCACCACCGCGGCCTCCTCCACCGCCGGATGCGAGTAAACGGCGTCCTCCACCTCGATGGTGGAGATGTTCTCGCCACCGGAGATGATGATGTCCTTGGAGCGGTCCTTGATCTCCAGGTAGCCGTCCGGATGCCAGACCGCCAGGTCGCCGGTATGGTACCAGCCGCCCTCCAGCGCCTGCTCGGTGGCCGCCTCGTTCTTGAGGTAGCCCTTCATGACGTTGTTGCCGCGCATCAGGATCTCGCCGATGGTCTCACCGTCCTTGGGCACCGGTTCGAGGGTGGTCGGGTCGGCCACGCAAAGCGCCTCGAGCATGTGGTAGCGCACGCCTTGGCGGGACTTGATCCGGGCGCGCTGCTCCATGGGCAGTTCGTCCCAGGCCTCGCGCCAGGCGCACACGGTCACCGGACCGTAGACCTCGGTCAGGCCGTAGACGTGGGTCACGTCGATGCCGAGCCGCTCGACCCCGGCGATCACCGCGGCGGGCGGTGCCGCGCCGGCGGTGGTGACCTTCACCGGGTGGTCGAAGTCGCGCTTCTGCTCCTCGGGCAGGTTGACCAGGCCGTTGAGCACGATGGGGGCGCCGCTGAAGTGGGTCACGCCCTCGTCGGCGAGCAGGTCCATGATCCGCTTCGGGTCGACCCGGCGCAGGCAGACACTGACGCCGGCATTGGCGGCGATGGTCCAGGGGAAGCACCAGCCGTTGCAGTGGAACATCGGCAGCGTCCACAGGTAGACGGGATGGTGGGGCATGGCCCACTCGAGGATGTTGCTGACCGCGTTCAGGTAGGCGCCGCGGTGGTGGTAGACCACGCCCTTGGGCTTGCCGGTGGTGCCGGAGGTGTAGTTGAGCGAGATCGCCTGCCACTCGTCCTGCGGCAGGGCGTAGGCGTAGTCCGCATCGCCCTTGGCCAGCAGGGCCTCGTACTCCACCTCGCCGATGCGGCGCGCCTCGCCCTCGAAGAGCGCATCGTCGACGTCGATCAGCAGCGGCTTGTGCTCGAGTCCGGCCACCGCGGCCTCGATCACCTCCGCGAACTCGGGGTCGACCAGCACGGCCTTGGCCTCGCCGTGCTCGAGCATGTAGGCGATGGCCTCGGCGTCCAGGCGGATGTTCAAGGTGTTGAGCACGCAGCCCGCCAGCGGCACGCCGAAATGCGCCTCGAACATCGCCGGCACGTTGGGCAGCATGGCCGCCACGGTCTGGCCGGGCAGGATGCCGTTTTTCTCCAGCGCCGAGGCGAGGCGCCGGCAGCGCGCCCAGGTCTCGGCCCAGGTGCGGCGGATCTCGCCGTGCACCACCGCCGGATAGTCCGGATAGACGCTGGCACTGCGCTCGATGAAGGTCAGCGGCGAGAGCGCCACGTGGTTGGCCGGCGTCTGGGGCAGGCCCTGCTCGAAGATGCTCTGGGTCATGATGGTCTCCACGGATATCCCGGAGGGCCGCCGCGGGCGTGGGGCCGGCGGCGGACAGGCTCACTGGTCTCGGTTCACGGCTCGCGACTCACGGCGAAAGGCTTAACGGGCGCCGGGCTCGAAGGCGACGAGGCTCTCCATGCCGGCCTCGATCACCGCGCGCTGGGCGCGCCCCTCGGGCAGCCACTGGCGAATGGCGAAGTCGGCGCTCGCGAGCTTGGCCGCATAGAAGGGGTCCGGTCGTTCGGGGTCCTCGCTGCCGGCCTGGCGGGCGGCGGTGGCCGCCAGCGCCGCCCGCCCCATCTGCCAGGCGCAGAGCACGTGGCCGGCCAGGCTCAGGAAGGGCGTGGCGTAGGCCTGGATGGCATCGGGGCCGCGCTCGGGATCGCTGCCCTGCTCCAGCAGCACGGCCAGCGCGGCGGTGAGATCGGCGGCGCCGGCGGCGAGCGCCTCGCCGAGCGGCGACAGCCCGGGCGCGGCATAGAGCGCCCGGGCGGTGCCTTCCACCTCGTCGATCAGCCCGCCCAGCGCCCGGCCGCCGTCGCGCTGCAGCTTGCGCCCGGCCAGATCCAGGGCCTGGATGCCGTTGGTGCCCTCGTAGATGGGCGCGATGCGCGCGTCGCGCAGCAGCTGGGCGGCGCCGGTCTCCTCGATGAAGCCCATGCCGCCGTGCACCTGCACGCCGAGCGAGGCGATCTCCACCGCCTGGTCGGTAGAGAAGGCCTTGACCACCGGGATCAATACCTCGGCCCGCGCCTGGGCGGCCTGGCGGTCGCTCTCCTCGGCGGCGTGGCGCGCCACGTCGAGCTGGGCGGCGCAATAGAGGGCGAGCGCGCGCAGCGCATCGGTGCGGGCGCGCATGGAGAGCAGCATGCGCCGCACGTCCAGGTGATCGCTGATGGTGCACTCGCCCCCGCCGCGGTGCGCCGGGCGCTTGCCCTGCACGCGGTCCAGGGCATAGGCGAAGGCGTGCTGGCAGGCCCGCTCGGCCACGCCGATGCCCTGCACGCCCACCTTGTGGCGCGCCTCGTTCATCATGGTGAACATGTGGTTGAGGCCACGCCCCTGCTCGCCCACCAGGTAACCGATGGCGCCGGCGTTCTCGCCGAAGCTCAGGGTACAGGTCGGCGAGCCGTGGATGCCCAGCTTGTGCTCGATGGAGGCGCAGGTGACGTCGTTGCGCTCGCCAAGCGAGCCGTCGTCGTTGACCAGGAACTTGGGCACTAGGAACAGCGAGATCCCCCGGTTGCCCTCGGGGGCATCCGGCGTGCGCGCCAGCACCAGGTGGAGGATGTTTTCGGCGGCGTCGTGCTCGCCCCAGGTGATATAGATCTTCTGGCCGCTGAGCCGGTAATGGTCGCCCTCCCCCTCGGGGCACGGCACCGCCCGGGTGCGCACCTTGGAGAGGTCGGAACCGGCCTGGGGCTCGGTGAGGTTCATGGTGCCGGTCCAGGTGCCCTCGACCAGCTTCGGCAGGTAGGTGGCCTGCTGCGCCTCGCTGCCGTGGTGGGCCAGCGCCTCGATGGCCCCGGCGGTGAGCATCGGGCAGAGCCCGAGGGCCATGTTGGCGCCGTGGAGCATCTCCTGCACCGAGCTTGCCACCACCTCGGGCAGGCCCTGCCCGCCCCGCGCCTCGCTGACGCCGATGCCGTTCCAGCCGCCCTCGGCGTAGGCGCAATAGGCCTCGATGAAGCCGTCGGGCACGCTGACCGAACCGTCCTGGCGGCGCGTGCACCCCTGGCGGTCGCCGCTGGCATTGAGCGGGGCCCAGACGTCGCCGGCGAGTTTCGCCGCCTCCTCGAGCACCGCCTCGACCAGGTCGGGACTGGTCTCCTCGAAGCCGGGCAGGCCCAGCGAGCCGTGCTCGAGCAGTTCCTCCAGCACGAAGCGGAAATCGCGGACGGGAGCGGCATAGGGGGTCATGAAGCACCTCTAGGGAAAATGATAGCTCCGATAGTAGATTCCCTACTTTTCGTTGGCCATTAGCCCAAGGTCGCCCCCTCGAGGATCGCTCCTCCACCGCCGAGGTTCGTGAATGCGCGCGAGCCCGCGGCAGGGCAGCGGGCTCGGCGGGTCATCAAGGGGTTGCTATCAGGCGTGCGCGGGGGCCGGGGGCTCCTCCGGCTCCGCGCCCTCGTCGTAGTAGACGATATGCGGCTCGTCCGGCGGCGGCGGGCCTACCAGGGCTTCTGCCACCTCGACCTCGGCCACGGCCCCGGAGAGATCCTCCACGTGCTCGTGCTCCAGGGCGCCCTGCACCCACTCTTCGGTCACGGCCAGCTCGGCGCCGGCCGAGGACATCGGGGTGGTGGCGGAGAACGGCGCCACGGGCAGCGGCGCCGGCCGCACGCTGCGCCGCCAGCCGAAGAAGAGCACCAGGAACAGGCCCAGGCCGCCGAAGGCCCAGAACAGGCCGGCATCGCCGAGCAGGCTCATCACCGGCGAGACCAGCGGCGGACTCACCGCCGAGCCGATGGCGTTGATCAGCAGCAGGCCCTGGCTCATGCGCACCAGGGCGCCGGCCGGGGCGCGGTCGGCGGCGTGTCCCACCGCCACCGGATAGAGCGAGAAGATGCCGCCGCCGAGCAGGAACAGCAGCCCGGCCAGGACCGCCGTGTTCATCGGCAGCCAGATCACCGCCGCGGAGATCAGGGTGCAGAAGGCGCCAATCAGGATCAGCACCAGCTGGCGGTCGTGGCGGTCCGACCAGCGCCCGACCGGGTACTGCAGCAACATGGCGCCGAGCACCATCACCGCCATCATCTGGCCGATCCGGTCGACCGACAGCCCGGTGCGCTGCAGGTAGAGCGGCAAGAGCGAGTAGGCGGCGGCCACCGCCAGCCCCGAGCCAAAGCTGCCCATCACCCCGGTGGGGGTAAGGGTGACCAGGCGCAGCGGCGAGAGCGGCTCGGCCTTCTCGATCAGCGGCGAAACCCGCGGGATCATCGCCATGGGCAGCACCGAGAGCGAGGCCAGCAGGCCGATCACCATGAACGACGCCGGCCCGCCCATCGCCTCGGTGACGCCCAGCAGCAGCTGGCCGAGCACGCCGGCGGCGTAGAGCGCGATCATGTAGAGCGCCAGCAGGCGTCCGCGCACCCCCGCATCGCCGGAGGCCAACAGCCAGCTCTCGATGACCAGATACACCCCCACAGTGGCCCAGCCGCCGATCAGGCGCAGCGCGAACCAGGCCCAGGGCTCGGCCACCAGGCCCTGCAACAGCACGGTGACCGCCACCAGCGAGGCGAAGCTGCCGTAGGCGCGGATATGACCGATGCGCAGCAGCAGCCGGTCATTGAGCATGGCGCCCAGCGCCAGGCCGACGAAGTAGGCAGAGGAGACCCAGCCGATCACCTCCGGCGATTCGCCGGCGGCGTCCAGGCGCAGGGTGATCACGGTGGCCAGGAAACCGTTGCCGATCCCCAGAATGAAGAGCCCCAGCAAGGGTGCCAGGGCCATGAGCAGCAACTGCCGGGGCATGGGCAAGAGTCTCGAGCAAACGGCGTGGGAGAGGCGCGGCCGGGCAGCCAGCACTTGAAATATCGAATATACGCTCGGCACCGGGCGCCGCCAATCCCTTTATCGAGGCCGAATCGGGGCTTTTTCCTTATGATAACGACACGTTATCGAAAGTTGCTCGATCACCCGCGCTGCAGCAATACCACATCGTCGGCGGGAAACTGCACCCGCAGATCGTGGCGCCGGGCGAACCAGGCGAAGGTCGCCTCGCTGAAGAAACAGACGTGAGTGGGGTCGAGGATGTAGTGCCAGCCGGCGAAGGCCTCGGGGCTCGTGACGCGCTTGGTCATCAGCCCCAGCCAGCCGCCGGGTTCGAGCCGATCGACCAGCCGGGCGAGCTGCTCGCCGGGGGCGAAGAGATGCTCCACTACCTCGGTGGCCGTGATGAACGCATAGCGGCGCTCGAGGACCGAGGCATCCGGCGCGTAGAAGGGGTCATAGATAGCCGTCGGGTGGCCGGCCTCCTCGAACATCACCGAGAGGGTCGGCCCCGGCCCTGCGCCGAAGTCGAGCCCGCGCACGCCCGGGGCGAGCCTCGCGCTCAGCGGGTCGAAGAGCCGCGACAGGAAGCGACGATAGCCGGGGTCGTCGGGGGAGTTCTCGTGCTGGTCGTAGACCGCTCGCTCCGCCGCGGGCCCGAGGCGCTGCGCCGGCGGCACGAAGACCAGCGCGCAGCGCCCGCAGCGCTGATAGTCGCGCCGTACATCGCGGTGAAAGGGGGCGGTACCAAGCGACGCACATAGCGGACAGATCAGCATCATCGTATTCTCTTGCCAGGCCATCTTTCCAAGGAGATATGCATGCTGTCAGGTCTGGACCATCTGGTCATCACCGTGACCGACATTTCCCGCGCCGTAGACTTCTACTCCCGCGTCCTCGGGCTCGAGGTCCGCTACCGCGACCGTGAACGCGTCGACCTGATGCTGGGCGACATGGCCCTGCGCCTGCACTGGACCGCCACCGACATCGCCCCCCGAGCCGCCACGCCCACCCCCGGCAGCGTGGATCTCTGCGTGCGCAGCCTGCTGCCGCTGGACGAGGTCCAGCGCCACCTGGAGGCGCTGGACGTGGAGGTGGAGCTCGGCCCGGTGCCGCGACAGGGCGCCACGGGCGAGCTCAGTTCGCTCTACCTGCGCGACCCCGACGGCAACCTCATCGAGATCAGCCGCCCCGTGAAGCCCCTGCCTGTCGAAGGGCACTGACGACCCCGCGCGGACGCTCGGCCTGGTGTCATTGTTCACCTCGGTCGGTATCATTGGCGCCAGTCAAGCCACCATCAGGGACGAGCCATGAACGACAACCCGCATCGAGATGACGGCCGGGCCGTCGCCGAACAGGGGGGCGCCCCCGACACGACCCTTCCCATCGTGGTGTACGTGCTGCACCTGGCGGGCATGGTCACCGGCGGGTTGACCTCGCTGGTGGCCGTGGTGATCGCCTACGTCTACCGTGGCAACGGGCCTGCATGGCTCGACGAGCACTACCGCTATCAGGTCCGCACCTTCTGGCTGGCCCTGCTCTACTTCGGCGTGTCCGGCCTGCTCACCCTGGTGCTGATCGGCTTTCTGACCTGGCTGGCTGCCGTGGTGTGGCTGGTGATCCGCTGCGTGAAGGGACTCAAGGCGCTCAACGAGCGGCGTGCGCCGGACAACGTCGACACCTGGTGGGTGTGAGCCATGCGCGACGGTGACTCCCGCCTGCCGGCCTGCCAGGCGCGCGCCATCGCCGCCCTGTGGCGCGGCCTCGCGAATCGTCGCCTGACGACCCTGTGGCGGCTGGCCCGGGTGATCGGCCCGCTGGTCGCGCGCTTCAGCCGCCGCGAGCGCATGGTCACCCGCATCAACCTGGCCGAGGCCTATCCCGCGCGCAGCGACGCCGAACGAGGGCGGCTGGCTCGACAGAGCCTGACCCACTCCACCGCCACCATGCTGGAGCTCGGCTTCGCCTGGATGGGCGACCCCGAGCGGGTCGAGGCGTCGATCGTCGAGGTCCACGGCCGCGAGCTGCTCGACGGGGCCCGGGCCGAGGGGCGTGGCGTCATCGTGCTGGCGCCCCACTTCGGCAACTGGGAGGTGCTGAACTTCTGGCTCTCCGGCCACTTCCCGTTCACCGCCATGTACGAGCCCCCCAAGCTCGCCGCGCTGGACCCGATCATCCGCCAGGGCCGCGAGCGCCGCGGCGCCAGCCTGGTACCGACCAATCCCCGTGGCGTGGCCGCCCTGCTCAAGGCGCTCAAGCGCTCGGAGGCGGTGGGCATCCTGCCCGACCAGGTGCCCAGCTGGGGCAGCGGCGTCTTCGCCCCCTTCTTCGGCCGGCCCGCCTACACCGCCACCCTGCTGCCCAAGCTGGTGGCCCGCACCGAGGCGCGAGTCGTCACCGGCGTCGCCCTGCGCCTGCCCGGCCGCGGCTACGCCCTGCATTTCCTGGCCGCCGACGAGCGGGTCTACGCCCCCGACGAAACCACCTCGGCGAGGGGGGTCAACGCCTGTGTGGAGTCGACCATCGCCCTGGATCCGGCCCAGTACCAGTGGGAGTACAAGCGCTATCGCAAGACCCCCGAGGAGGCCGAGGGCAAGCCCGGCTGGAAGCGCTTCCGGCTCTACTGAGTGCGGCCGTTGCCGTCCGACTTGAAGGTGGCTCCATGCACCCGACACGCCAGCGCCTTCCATGATTCGCTCCACGCCGCTCAGGATGCTGGCCCGGCTCGCCCTCCTCCTGGCGGCC
The DNA here is from genome assembly GCF_005780185.1 of Halomonas urmiana. GTDB lineage: Bacteria > Pseudomonadota > Gammaproteobacteria > Pseudomonadales > Halomonadaceae > Halomonas > Halomonas urmiana. Next base: position 121,626 of record NZ_VBUI01000008.1, read on the forward strand.
CTCCATGCGCTCTACCTCGTCATCGCCAACCCGCTGCTCAACAGCGACTGGGGACGCCGCCAGCTCGACCGCGCACCGCACTTCACGCTGGAGTGGGAGCGGGCCTGGACGGCCTTTCCCGGCCACCTGCGGGTGTCCGCATTCCGCCTTGCCGGCACCGCCGCCGGGCACCACGTTGCGCTGCAGGCAGAGAGCGCCACGCTGGGCGTCGCCCTGGCCCCGCTGCTCGGCCGTGAGGTCCGGCTGCGCCGCCTCGATGCCGAGGGGATCCGCCACGTCCGCCTGGAGGCATACCGCCTGCAGGGTAGCGGCCGCTTGCACCTGGAGGGCCTCCATTGGGGCGCCGGTACGCTGGCCGCGAAGGCGGTAAAGCTGACGCTGGACGACGGCACCGTGCTGAGAGACGACACGCGACTGGTGGAGGGCGTCACCCTGGAGGCCGACCTGGCCCTCGCCCCGCTGGTGCTGACCGAGGCCACCGGCAGCGAGGCGGGACGCGTCGTCTCGGGCAGCGTCGCCCTGGCCGGGCGCAGCGAGGCCTACACCGTCTTCAACCCCTACCTCGCCTCGCTCGGCTGGCTGGAGGTCGGTGGCCGCGGCGACCTGCGGGGCGAGGTCGTGATCGAGGGGGGCAAGGTACAACCAGGCAGCCACCTGCGCCTCGACTCGCCGCAGCTGAGCGTGCGTCTTGATGAGAGCCACTGGCTCGAGGAGGGAACGCACTACCGAATCGATGGTGCCGGTTCGGTGGAGGCCGAGATGGCCGAACGCGCCCGCCTCGCCGTCGAGCTCGACGGCATCGAGATGGCCGATGTCGCCGCTCCCCCCGCGTCTGCGCCGCTGCTCCGCGGCGAGGGCTTCCGGCTCGACCTCACCGCGCCCGCCCTGCGCATTCCGGCACCCTCCGACCCGCGTCACGAGGCGCGTGATGTCCGGGCCCGCCTGCACTGGCGGAACACCGAGGTGGGCGATATCGCCGCCCTCGACCGCTATCTCCCTGCCGGGGTGCCGATGACCCTGGAGGGCGGTGTGGCAAGGCTGCAGGGCGAGCTGGCCTACGACGGCGGGCGCCTGAGCGGGGGCTTCGACCTGTCCGGCGACCCCCTGGCCCTGCGCCTCGGCGAGCAGCCCCTGAGGGGACGACTCGACCTGCACCTGCCGATTGCCGAGCTCGACGTCGAACGCGGCCTGGTGGACATCTCCGGCGCGCGACTCGACCTCGATGCCGCCGCCCCGGGCGAGGCGCAGCCGCTCACCGCCGAACTGCAACTGCCTACGGCCCACTTCCAGTCGCCGCTGGCCTGGCGAACGCCGGATGACGCCCCCCCGCCCGACGGCGCCACCCCCTGGTCGGCGGACCTGGAACTGCATGGCCGGGTGGGCCATCTCGGCATGCTCGCCCCCTTCCTCGCCGAGCGATTCGACGGCGTCGGACTGGTGGCCCTGGAAGGCGGCGGCCGGCTCGACGGGACCCTGCACCTGCGGGACGGGCAGCCACGGGAGGGCAGCCAGCTGGAGGTGCGCTCCGAGGCGCTCGGGGCGCGCTTCCTCGGCGTGCATGCCCGCGGCCAGGGCCGGGCGCACCTCGCCCTGCGCCCCGACGACCCCGGTCCGCAGGCCGACCTCGCGCTCGTTTTCAATGAGGTGGCCCTCACCCGCCTCGCGGATGGCCGTCGACTCTTCCAGGCCGAACAGCTCTCCTTCACCGGCACGGCGAGTGCAGGACCCAAGCTCCCGCGCTCCCGCTCACTGGCGGTAGAGTGGCACGGCGCGCGTATTCCCGATGTGGCGGTGCTCAACGCCTACCTGCCGGAGGCGGCGCCGCTGCGACTGGAGGCCGGATGGGCCGACAGCCGGGGGCGCATCATGCTGGAAGACGACCGCGGCCGAGGGCGCATCACCCTGGCAGGCGACGACATCAGGGGCCGCCTGCTGGAGGAGGACTTTCAGGGCGAGCTGGACGTGACCCTGGAGCTGCGCGAGATCGTTCCCGACCGCCAGCGAGTCGACCTGTCCGGCAGCCGGCTGGAACTGACCGCCTCGTCGAGTCGCGGGGAGGCACTTCACACCCTGCTGGTGCTGCCCAGGGCGCGCCTCGAGGGCGTCTTCGACTGGCCCGGCCGGGAGTCGCCACGCCGCCCACTGGCCGGCACCCTTCGACTGGATGGCCAGCTCGACCGGCTCGGCTTCCTCAATGCCTTCCTGCCGGACGAGCATGGCCTGGCCGTCCAGGGCGGCGGGCGCCTGCATCTCGATCTCGGCCTGGCGGACGACGAGGTGATGCCCGCAAGCCAGCTTCGCGTGCACTCCGACAGGCTCGCCGTGCGCTTCCTGCACTACGAGGCCTTCGGCGACGGCTCGCTGGTGCTGGAGACCACCGACCCCGGCGCCCAGCTGCACCTCTCCCTGCCCCGCTTCGGCCTGCGCCGCCAGGAGGGCAGCGACGCGCTGATCGACGGCCGCCGGCTGGAGATCCGCAGCCGGGCGCGGCAGCTGGACCCCAGCGAGGGCCTGGAGGCACTCAGCACGCGCATCGACATGCCCGATGTGGCGATACCGGACCTCGCCGCCTTCAACGACTACCTGCCGAAGGATGCGGGCATTGCCTTCCTCTCGGGCCAGGCGACGATGGCCACCCACCTGCGACTGGAGGGCCTGGGGGCCGAGGGCAGCCTGCAGCTTCACGCCTCCGACGCCCGCCTCGCCTTCGACGAGCAGATCCTGGAGGGCAACCTGGCGCTGGAGGCGCGCCTTGCCGATGGCGACCTGGACACCCTGCGCTTCGACGTCGCAGGCTCCACGCTGAGCATGCGCGACGTGCACCTGGAGAACGCCAGCGGCGGCCTTTCCCGGGGCTGGTGGGCGCGCCTCGAGGTCCCCGAGGGAGAGATGCACTGGACGGCACCGCTAGCGCTCGACGCCCGGCTCGACCTCGCCATGCGCGACAGCGGCCTGCTGGTCAACCTGTTCCTCGACGCGGCCCGGGAACGACACTGGCTGCGCGACAGGCTGACGCTCGGCGAGGTGCGCGGCCAGGCGCGAGTGATGCTCGACGATGACACCCTTCGCCTGGAGGACCTCACCGTGCGGGGCGGCGGTCGCCTGGAGCTGCTGGCCAACATCGCCCTGCGCGACTCCCAGCTGGCGGGCCGCGCCCTCGCCCGCTACGGGCCCTTTCGACTGGGCATCGAGCTGGATGGCGAGCGCCGGCGATGGCAGCTGCGCAACGTCCGCGACTGGTATGCCAGCGGCCGGCCCGCCAGCGAGCTGACGCTTCCCGAGCGGAGAGAGTGGGTCGAACTGCTGGACGCTACTCCGGAATGAGGCACCGCTCCCTGGTGGGCGAGAGGGCTGTGCCTGCCGACGAGAGACCTGATAGACTCAGGAATTCGCTTGACGGGGTGCCGGTAGAGCCGGCTGAGATGGCGCGGGGTGTCGAGACACCGAGCGCTGGTCCCGTGGAACCTGATCCGGCTAGTACCGGCGTAGGAATCAAGCGGTGACCAGTGCCCTCTCGGCACCTTCCCTGGCCACCCTCTCCCGCCCCGCTTCCGGATCTCCCCCTGATCGGAGGCATGATGGGCTACCGTTTCGACGACCTTACCGCGGCCTGCCAGGACGACTGGCGCGGCTATATCGAGCATGCGTTCGTGCGCCGGCTCGGCGACGCCACCCTCGAGGAGGGCGCCTTTCGCCACTACCTCCAGCAGGACTACCTGTTCCTGATCCATTTCGCTCGGGCCTACGCCCTGGCCGCCTACAAGAGCCGCGACCTTAGCGAGCTGCGCCACGCCTTCGAGGGCCTGAAGACCATCCTCGATGTGGAGCTGGGGCTGCACGTGGACTACTGCCGTGGCTGGGGCATCTCGGAGCAGGACCTGGCGCGCCTGCCCGAGGCCCGCGCGACGCTGGCCTACACGCGCTACGTGCTGGACACCGGCCACCGCGGCGACCTGCTGGATCTCCACGTGGCGCTCGCCCCCTGCCTGATCGGCTACGGCGAGATCGCCCAGTGGCTCAACGGCCGTGACACCACGGTACGCGGCGCCGCCAATCCCTATGACGCCTGGATCGCCATGTACGAGAGCACGGCGTTCCAACAGGCCATGGCGGATGAACGCGCCTGGCTGGACGCGCGCCTGGCGGAGGTGACGCCGGCGCGCTTCGCCGAGCTCACCGCGGTGTTCCGCGACGCCACCCGGCTCGAGATCGACTTCTGGCAGATGGGTCTGGACCAGCGCCTCTGAGCTGGTCCCACCTGTCGTCCCGGGCTGGCCCTGGTCAGGCCGCCCATCCACGGGATAGAAGGGGAATCGCGAGATTGCCCGACCACCACGCTTGACGGGGCGCCGTTGAAGACGGCTGAGACCATGCGCTTGCCAGCATGGATCCCGTTGAACCTGAACTGGCTAGGACCAGCGTAGGGATCAAGCGACAGGCCGTGTGCCCCTGACGCCGCCGCCCCTGTCCTTCCCGCCTGTGTCCTCCCTGACAAGACCCCGACAATCCAAGGGAGAACACCATGAGCAAGACCGCCCAATTCCTCGCCGAGAGCGCCCGCGTCGACGAGGCCGCCATCCAGCCGCTGCCCGGCTCGCGCAAGATCTTTGTGACGGGCTCGCGCCCCGACATCCGCGTCCCGTTCCGCGAGATCGGCCTGTCGCCGACCAAGACCTCCGGTGAGGACGAGGCCAACCCGCCGCTGCTGGTCTACGACACCTCCGGCCCCTACACCGACCCCGAGGCCGAGATCGACCTGCGTCGCGGGCTCCCGGAGCTGCGCCGCGCCTGGATCGAGGAACGCGGCGACACCGAGCGCCTCGACGGCCCGACCTCCGAATACGGCCGCCGCCGCGCCAACGACCCGATGCTGGCCCCACTGCGCTTCGACCTGACCCGCACGCCGCGCCGCGCCAAGCCCGGGCACAACGTCACCCAGCTGCACTACGCCCGTCAGGGCATCATCACCCCGGAGATGGAGTTCATCGCCATTCGCGAGAATCAGCGCCGACAGGCGCTCTCTACAACGTACTCAGGCACCGAGGAGGTCGAGCGCATCCTCGGCCACCAGCACCCAGGGCAGGGCTTCGGCGCCCGCCTGCCCGAGGAGATCACGCCGGAGTTCGTGCGCGACGAGGTGGCCGCCGGCCGCGCGATCATCCCCTGCAACATCAACCACCCGGAATCCGAGCCGATGATCATCGGCCGCAACTTCCTGGTGAAGATCAACGGCAACCTCGGCAACTCGGCGGTCACCTCCTCCATCGAGGACGAGGTCGACAAGATGACCTGGGGCATCCGCTGGGGCTCGGACACCATCATGGATCTCTCCACCGGGCAGAACATCCACGAGACCCGCGAGTGGATCATCCGCAACGCCCCGGTGCCGATCGGCACCGTGCCCATCTACCAGGCGCTGGAGAAGGTCAACGGCGTGGCCGAGGACCTCACCTGGGAGGTGTTCCGCGACACCCTGATCGAGCAGGCCGAGCAGGGCGTGGACTACTTCACCATCCACGCCGGCGTGCTGCTGCGCTACGTGCCGCTGACCGCCAAGCGGGTCACCGGCATCGTCTCCCGTGGCGGGTCGATCATGGCCAAGTGGTGCCTCTTCCACCACCGGGAGAGCTTCCTCTACACCCACTTCGAGGAGATCTGCGAGATCTGCAAGCGCTACGACGTGGCCTTCTCGCTGGGCGACGGCCTGCGCCCGGGTTCGGTGGCCGACGCCAACGACGAGGCGCAGTTCGCCGAGCTGGAGACCCTGGGCGAGCTGACCCGCATCGCCTGGCAGCACGACGTCCAGGTGATGATCGAGGGGCCGGGTCACGTGCCCATGCACCTGATCAAGGAGAACATGGACAAGCAGCTCACCGAGTGCGATGAGGCGCCCTTCTACACCCTCGGGCCGCTGACTACTGACATCGCCCCCGGCTACGACCACATCACCTCCGGCATCGGCGCGGCGATGATCGGCTGGTACGGCTGCGCCATGCTCTGCTACGTCACGCCCAAGGAGCACCTGGGCCTGCCCAACAAGGACGACGTCAAAACCGGCATCATCACCTACAAGATCGCCGCCCACGCCGCCGACCTCGCCAAGGGCCACCCGGCCGCCCAGCGCCGCGACAACGCCCTCTCCAAGGCGCGCTTCGAGTTCCGCTGGGAGGACCAGTTCAACCTGGGCCTGGACCCGGACACCGCCCGCGAGTACCACGACGAGACCCTGCCCAAGGACTCCGCCAAGGTGGCGCACTTCTGCTCCATGTGCGGGCCCAAGTTCTGCTCGATGAAGATCAGCCAGGAGGTCCGCGATTCGGTCTTCAAGAGCGAGGCCAAGGACAAGCGCCTCGATGGCGAGCAGGACGCAGTGGAGCGTGGCATGCAGGAGCAGGCCGAACGGTTCCGCCAGGAGGGCGCCGAGCTCTACAAGGAGGTCTGAACCAGAGCTCTTGATCAGAACTCAAACTCAGCGCTCTGAGCCAGAACATCTGGTCGCCCTCGGCCAGCCCACTCGACAAAAAACGCCCCCGCCGGTTGTCCGGCGGGGGCGTTGCGTTATGGCGCAGCGAAGAGCGTCCGATGCTCAGAAGCGGAAGGTCATCCCGACGCTTGCGGCATCGAAGGTGTAGTTCGATTCGTCCAGATAGCGGACGTAGTCGGCCCCGAGGGCGAGGTTCGGTGCCACGTCGAACTCGGCGCCGCCGCCCCAGGAGAAACCGCTCTCCTCCTCGATATCGAAGTCCACCTCGGTGAAGCCGGCCAGGCCGTAGAGGCGAAAGTCCGGGGTGATCGGCAGGATGCCCTTGGCGTAGGCGCCGGCCAGGTAGTCGAGCTCGACGCTGCCGTCGGAGCCACCGCCGCCGAGGTGGCCCTCCAGGGCGAAATAGTCGTTGAAGGCCACCCCGCCGCGCAGGCGCAGGCCGATGCTGTCGGCGCTGCCGGGGCCGCGGTCCGGATCCAGCTCCCAGAACAGGGCGTCGCCGCCGAGGTAGGGGCTCGGGTCGTAGTTCATCGGGCTGCTGCTCTGAGCCAGGGCACTGGTGCCGGCCAGCAGCAGGGCGGCGGATACGGCAGAGATCGTAAAGGTCTTCATGGCAGCTCTCCAGTTAGAAAACACTGTTTTCATACACGACTTCATTCTGGTACAGCTTAGACCAAAGTGCAATACTCACCTCGAGGCGACGAGCCGCGGCGTCGCACAACAAAGAGAAACACCCGCGTCGCCGCCCCGCGGTCCACGTCACTGTTTCTCGCCTCGCAACGTGTTAATTTCGCAAGGATCAGGCGCCGTGCCCATCCGCCAACAGGCGATCGCACGCCCCGCGCCCCTCGACACGGAAGGATGTGCCATGAACGACCCGGTACTGGTCATCAACTGCGGCTCCTCGTCGATCAAGTATGCCCTGGTGCCCGACTCTGCCCATCAGCCACGCCTCTCCGGCCTGGCCGAGCGCTTGGGCAGCGAGGATGCACGCCTGAAGGGCGTCGATGGCCAGGGCCGCCCGTTCTCGCGGCCGCTGCACGGGGCCGGCCATGCCGACGCCATGGCGGAGATCCTCGAGGGCCTCGAGGAACAGCACCCCGTGGCGGTGGGGCACCGCGTCGTCCACGGCGGCGAGCGCTTCACCCGCGCCACCCGCATCGACGCCGCCGTGAGGCGGGCCATCGAGGCCACCGTGGCCATGGCGCCGCTGCACAACCCGGCCAACCTCGAGGGCATGGCGGCCACCCAGGCGCTGTTCCCCGACCTGCCGCAGGTGGCGGTCTTCGATACCGCCTTCCACCAGACCCTGCCCCCTCGGGCCTATCGCTATGCGCTGCCGGACGCGCTCTACCGCCGACACGGCATTCGCCGCTACGGCTTCCATGGCAGCAGCCACGCCTACGTGAGTGCACGGGTCGATGCCCTGAGCGAGCGCCGTCACGGTGGCTGGCTCATCGCGCATCTGGGCAACGGCTGCTCCACCTGTGCGGTCTGGCAGGGCCAGAGCGTCGATACCAGCATGGGCCTGACGCCGCTGGAGGGCCTGGTGATGGGCACCCGCAGTGGCGATGTGGACCCCGGCCTGCACGCCCACCTGGCCCGCCAGCTGGACTGGTCGCTCGAACGCATCGACACCCTGCTCAACAAGGAGAGCGGCCTGCTCGGTCTCTCCGGGCTCTCCAACGACATGCGCCGTCTGCACCAGGCCGCCGCCGAGCACCACGCGGGCGCCGAGCTTGCCATCGAGGTATTCTGCTATCGCCTGGCCAAGTCGCTGGCGGGGCTCAGCTGCGCCCTGCCGCGCCTGGATGGCATCGTCTTCACCGGCGGCATCGGCGAGAACGACAGCGACGTGCGCGCCCGGGTGGTCGAGCAGCTGCGTCACTTCGGCCTGCGCCTGGACGCCGTGGCCAATGCCGATACCGTAGGCGGTCGAGAGGGCCGCATCGATCCCGGTGAGGACGGCCGCGCACCGGAGCTGTGGGTCATCCCCACCGACGAGGAGGGGCGCATCGCCGAGGAAACCCGCCAGCTGCTCCAGGAAGAGGCCGCCCATGCCCCCCAGTGACCGCCGTCCCGACCCCCGCAACCTGCTGCTGGTGCCCACCGACGGCGGCATCGGCCTGACCTCCGCCTGCCTGGGCCTGATCCGCGCCCTGGACACCCTCGGACTCAAGGCCGGCTTCATGAAACCGTTCCGCCAGGACGAGATCAACGGCCAGGGGCCCGATCGCTCCTGCGCCCTGGCCACCAGCACCCTGGGCCTCGACCCACCCACGCCGCTGCCCCAGGCGCGGCTCGAGCGCCTGCTGCGCGAGGAGCGCGCCGACGAGCTGATGGAAGAAGCCGTGGAGCGCCACGCCCGGGTCGCCCTGCCGGAGGCGGGCGATGCCCCGGAACTCGTGGTGATCGAGGGGCTCGCTCCCAGCCCGCACAGCAGCTATGCGAGCCGGCTCAACGAGGCGCTGGCCCACGCGCTGAATGCGCGCGTCATCCTGGTGGCCGACGGTGACCTGAGCGATTCGCGCGACCTGGCGGAGCGCCTAGACCTGCACGCCCAGCCCTTCGAGGGCGTCGACTCCCCGCGCACCCTCGGCTGCATCCTGATGCGTCTGCGCCCGCAGCCCGACGACGAAGCCCCCGCGCCGCTGGCGGCGCCCGAACTCACGACCGGGCTCGACGACCCGCAGCTCGCGCGCCTGCGCCGCCACCTGCCAGCGCTGGACGAGGACCGCTTCCACCTGATCGGCGCGGTGCCCTGGCACGCCACCCTCTCCGCTCCCCGGGTGCTGGACGTCGCCCGGGCCCTGGAGGCGCGCATCCTGCATCAGGGCGAAGCCGAGCGTCGCCGGGTGCTGGGTACCAGCCTGTGCGCCCGCAGCGCCTCCCATGCCCTGCACGTCTTCCGCGCCGGCCGGCTGCTGGTTACCCCGGGGGATCGCGACGACATCCTGCTCGCCGCGTCACTGGCGGCCACGAACGGCGTGCCGCTGGCGGGCCTGCTGCTGACCCACGGCGAACTACCGAATGAGGCGATGATCGAGTTCTGCCGCCCGGCGCTGGCGAGCGGGCTGCCGGTGCTGGCCGTGGACTCCGACAGCTACTCGACGGCCCAGCAGCTCGACCGCATGGCCAACGACATTCCCGTCGACGACCCCGAGCGGGCCGAGCAGGTGACCCGCTTCGTGGCCGACCACCTCGACCTGGCGTGGCTCAAGGAGAACCTCAGCCTCGGCTACCCGAGCCGGCTCTCGCCGGCCGCCTTTCGCCATCGGCTGGTGCGGCTGGCCCAGCAGGCAAAGCGGCGCATCGTGCTGCCCGAGGGGAGCGAGCCGCGCACCGTGGAGGCCGCGGTGATCTGCCAGCAGCGCGGCATCGCCCGCTGCGTGCTGCTGGCCCGGCGCGAGGAGGTCGAGGCGGTGGCCCGGAGCCGCGGCCTTGAGCTGCCCGAGGATCTTGAGATCCTCGACCCGGCCAAGATCCGCCTCGCCTACGTCAAGCCGATGGTCAAGCGTCGCCCCGGCAAGCTCAACGCCCTGACCGCCGCGGACCAGCTCCAGGACAGCGTGGTGCTCGGCACCATGATGCTCGCCGAGGGCGCGGTGGACGGCCTGGTCTCGGGGGCGATCCACACCACTGCCAACACCGTGCGCCCCGCCTTCCAGCTGATCAAGACGGCCCCCGGCTATCGCCAGGTGTCGTCGATCTTCTTCATGCTGCTGCCCGACCAGGTGGTGGTCTATGGCGACTGCGCGGTGATCCCCGATCCGGACGCCGCGACCCTGGCCGAGATCGCCATCCAGAGCGCCCGATCCGCCGCGGCCTTCGGCATCGAGCCCCGGGTGGCGATGATCAGCTACTCCACCGGGGCCTCCGGCAGCGGGGCCGACGTCGATAAGGTACGCGAGGCCACGCGCATCGCCCGGGAGCGCGAGCCCTCGCTGTGTATCGACGGCCCGCTGCAGTACGACGCCGCGGCCATCGAGAGCGTGGGCCGCCAGAAGGCGCCCGACTCGCCGGTGGCGGGGCGCGCCACGGTCTTCGTCTTCCCCGACCTCAACACCGGCAACACCACTTACAAGGCGGTGCAGCGAAGTGCGGGGGTGGTCAGCGTCGGTCCCATGCTGCAGGGGCTCAACAAGCCGGTGAATGACCTGTCGCGGGGAGCCCTGGTCGACGATATCGTCTATACCATCGCCCTGACCGCCATCCAGGCCGCCGAGGCGTCCTGACGCCGAGGCCCGTGGCCGTCCTCCCCCTCGATCAACTCCTCTCATGCAGCGGGCGCCCCGCTCGAGGGGGCGCCCGCGGATGGCTTCAGTCCATACGTCGCCTAATGCGCCAGAATCTTTGACAGGAACTCCTTGGCACGCTCCGACTCGGGGTTCTTGAAGAAGGTCTCGGTGGGTGCGATCTCCTTCACCTCCCCCTGGTCCATGAAGACCACCCGACGCGCTACCTTGCGGGCAAAGCCCATTTCGTGGGTGACCACCATCATCGTCATGCCTTCCTTGGCCAGCTCGACCATGACGTCCAACACCTCGCTGATCATCTCAGGATCGAGCGCCGAGGTCGGCTCGTCGAAACACATGGCGATGGGATCCATGGCCAGGGCCCTGGCGATCGCCACCCGCTGCTGCTGTCCGCCGGACAAGGCAGAGGGATACTTGTCCGCCTGATCGGATAGCCCCACTCGCTTCAACAAGCTCTCCGCCTTCTGGCGCGCCTCATCCTGCGAGCGTCTCAGCACCTTGATCTGGCCCATCATCAAGTTCTCGATCACCGTCTTGTGCGGGAACAACTCGAAATGCTGGAACACCATGCCGATACGCGCCCGCACCAGGGGCAGCTTGGTGCCCTTGTCGGTCACATCGGTCTCTTCGACCACGATGCGTCCGCTGTCGACCGGTTCCAGCGCGTTGACACACTTGATGAGTGTGCTCTTCCCCGAGCCGGACGGACCGCAGATGACGATCACCTCGCCACGCTCGACCTCGAGCGAACAGCTCTTCAGGACATGGAAGTCACCGTACCACTTATCGATATTGTCGATTTTTATCATGCGACCTTCTTTTTCTGCAGGTGCTTGACCAGCATGGAGCCGGAGAAGCAGATGAGGAAATACACCAGAGCCGCGAAGAGGTACATCTCTGCCAGCCGCCCTTCCACTTTGGCTACCGTGCTGGCCGAGGTCATGAAATCGCTCAGTGCCACGACATAGACCAGGGAGGTGTCCTGGAAAAGGATGATCGCCTGGGTCAGCAGGACCGGAATCATGTTTCGGAACGCCTGGGGGAGGATCACGTACTGGAGGTTCTGGCGGGGCGACAGCCCGATGGCCAGGCCGGCATAGACCTGTCCACGCGAGACCGAATTGAGCCCGGCACGCATGATCTCGGCATAATAGGCCGCCTCGAACAGCGAGAAAGCGATCAGCGCGCTGGTGAAGTTGCCCACCGGGCGGCCGATCAGTAGTGGCACGAGGAAATAGAACCAGAAGATGACCAGGATGAGCGGGATCGACCGGAAGACGTTGACGTAGATGGCGCTGAACCAGCGTAGCGGCGCCGGTCCCCAGATTCGCATCACCGCCAGGATAGTGCCCCAGGCGAGTCCTGCCAGCAACGCCAGAAAGGTCAGCTGGAAGCTGATGAGCAGCCCATCAAACAGGAACGGTAGCGATTCAATAATGACCAGGAAATCAAAATCACCCATCTAGTTTGCCCCCACCGAGCCTGGGATACGCGTCTTCTGATCAATCAGGCGCATCAGCAGCACCACCAGAAGCGTGATGACCAGATAAAGCACCGTGGCGGCAGTGAACGCCTCGAAGCCCTGGAAGGTATAGTTCTCGATCTGCCGCGCCTGGGCGGTCAGTTCCAGCACGCCGATGGTCAGCGCCAGCGATGAATTCTTGAAGATGGTCAGGAATTCCGAAGTCAGCGGCGGCACAATGATTCGGTAGGAGATCGGAAGCCTGATGTACAGATAGGTTTGCAGGGGAGTCAGCCCGATGGCGAGACCCGCGTTCACCAGATCCTTACGGATGGTCTGGATGCCGGAGCGAACCTGCTCGGCTACGCGTGCCGCGGTATAGGCGCCTAGTGCCACAACGGCCGTCACGTATTCGGGATTGGGCATATCTCGCTTTACCCAGAGGCCCAGGTCTTCGGGCAGCAGCTCGGGCACGACAAAGTACCAAACGAACAGCTGCACCAGCAGCGGGATATTGCGAAACAACTCAACATAGGCCGCCGCCAGGGTCCGTACCAGGCGGTTCGGGACCGTACGTAGGATGCCGATCGTGGAGCCCACCACGAAGGCAATGACCCAGGCGGCGATCGCCACCAGCAGGGTCCACTGCAAGCCGGATAAAAGCCAGCCCAGGTAGGGTTCCTGGAACAGGACCGCCCAATTCCAGTTGTAGTTCATGAGCATTCCTTAATTTTCGCCCAGTCAGGTTCGGGGTCACGGCAGTGACCCCGAAAGCATGATTTCATGCGCTATGCTTCCACCTTTTGGGCCTGTGCACAGACCTGCGGTCAGCCACTCGCAAGGCAGTGATTCAAGAATCTCTTACTTTGGAAGGGCGTTGATCTTGAAGTTGGCGCGCAGGAGGTCGGACATGGGCACGCCCATGGGCTCGAACCACTTGCTGTAGATCTTCTCGATCTCACCGGTGCGGAACAGCTCGGCCAGCCGGCGGTTGACCACCAGGCGGAACTTGCTGTCGTTCTGCGGGAGCATGATGGCGTAGGGATCGTAGGACAGGAAATCGCCCACCACCTCGTAGGTCTCGGGATCCCTGGCCTTCTCGATCAGGCCGTAGAGCAGGATGTCATCGGTCGAATAGGCATCCACGCGGTCGGTCTGCAAGGCCAGGAAGCCTTCGGCATGATCCCTCACGGAGACGATATTCACATCCTCGATGCCGCGCTCCTCGATGGCCTCCTTGACCACCCGCTCGTTGGTGGTGCCCTGGGCCAGGGCGATGGGCTTGCCTGCCAGGTCTTCCACCGTGGCGATGCCGCTATCCTTCTTGGTCAGCAGCTTGGTGCCGGTGATATAGGTGATAGCCGCGTAATCCACCTGCTGCTGGCGGGTCAGATTATTGGTCGTCGAGCCGCACTCCAGGTTGAGCGTGCCGTTGGCCATCAGCGGGATGCGGGTCTGGGGCGTCACCGGTACCCACTTGATGTTCAGCTCGTCGACACCGATCTCACTCTTGATCTCGTCCACGATCTGCATGCAGATGTCTATCGTATAACCGACCGGTTGCTGTTCCTCGCCAATGTACGAAAACGGCACCGAGGTCTCGCGGTGACCGATCGTGATGACACCGCTGCCTTTAATCTTGCTGAGCGTGGGCCCCAATTCTTGGTCTTGGGCGCTGGAGGTGCCGATGGTCGAAAGGCCTATTGCCGCGGCGGTCAGCAATGTTCCGAGACGTTTCATCTTCATTTCCATCCCCTTGCTCGGTTGAGCATGCAGTCGTTTGTTGTTGGGTTTTCTGCCATTTCTGTCCGAGGGCCCGGTCGACTACGAGCAATCTCCCGTCACTGGCGGTCTTCTCCACCCTAGTTCAAGATGCCCGAATGCGACTCATGCCAAGATGTTCAAGTCTGATCAATAAATAGCATAGACGATAAAAATCTCTTCGTTTCAACGAAAACGGAGAATTATCGTTGGCAGCATGTCCATACATGGGTTTATGCAACGACGACGAAACCTAAAATGGCTGCCGACGAGGAAACCGTCATTTGACAGCATGCCGTGGCGCCGAGCCTATTCCCAATGCGACGGGCGCCCCGCTCGATCGCTCGAGGGGGCGCCCGCCGATGGCCTGTCGCATTCAGGGCGTGATCAGATGCTCGCTACGCCGAAGTAGATGAAGGCCAGCACCAGTAGCAGCAGGAAGACGGTCTCCGCCACCATCAGCACCACCGGCTTCCAGCCGACCACGGCGAGCTTCTGGAAGGAGGTCTTGATGCCCAGGGCGGCGATGGCCGTGACCAGGCACCAGCGCGACAGGTCGGTGAAGCCCTCGGTGACCACCGGCGGGATCCAGCCGAGGCTGTTGATGATCACCAGCGCCACGAAGGCGACCAGGAAGGTCGGCAGCATCGGTACCTTGCTGGTGCCCTCCTCCTGGCGCCGCTCGCGGCGAAACAGGAACATGAAGACCATCACCGCCGGCACCAGCATCGCCACCCGCAGCAGCTTGACGAAGGTGGAGACGTCGCCGGTGCCCTCGGAGATCATGTAGCCGGCGCCGACCACCTGGGCCACGTCGTGGATGGTGCCGCCGAGGAAGATGCCCGCCTCGGTATCGCCGAGTCCCAGCACCCCCACGATCAGCGGATAGATCACCATCGCCATGGTGGAGAGCGTGGTCACCCCCACCACCGTCATGATGGTGTTGCGCTCATGGGTCTCGTGACGCGGCATCACCGCCGACAGGGCCAGCGCCGCCGAGGCGCCGCAGATCGCCACCGAGCCGCCGGTCAACAGGCCCATGTCCTTGTCCAGCCCCAGCAGGCGCGCCAGCAGGGCGCCGAGCGCAATGGTCAGCATCACCCCGCAGACCACGGTCAGCACCGGCCCGATGCCGAGCTCGGCGACCTGCTCGATGGTGATGCGCACGCCTAGCAGCGCGACGCCGATCCGCAGCACCTTCTTCGCGGCGAACTCGACGCCGGCCAGGCAGCGTCCCTCCTCGGAGAGGAAGTGCAGGGTCATGCCGAACAGCAGGGCATAGAGCAGCGTCGGACCGCCGTAATGGTCGGCGATGAAGGTCGTCGCCAGGGCGATAGTGATGCAGATAAGCAATCCCGGCATGATGCGCTGGAAGGATTCCTGCATCCGCAGCAGAGGGTGCCTGACGGTTTGAAGACTGGGCATATCGATTGCTCCCTTGGCGGCTAGATGCGTCATGTCGCCGCCCTTGTAAGCGCTGGGACGACCGTCGGTTCCTCCGACTGGTGGATCGGCCCTTCGTTATTGGAATATGGATCCCGGTGCCAGAGGCCCGGGGACGCCCGTCCCTGGGCGTCGGACCAAGGCAGGGGAATGGCTCCTGCCGGCTTCTAGGGGGACATGGTGCATGGAGAGCATGCGTGGAGGTTAGGACCAGTTGTCGGCCGCCCTTGAGGCCAACATTTACGCCACCGTCGAGGATCGTGTCCGCTCGGCATGCGCCGCCTTGATCTGAAGTGGTCCAATTGGAGCGGACACCCCGATAAGCCTCATAATGGAGGCAATGGAGGTGTTCATGACCAAGAAGAC
>NZ_VBUI01000090.1 GCF_005780185.1 Halomonas urmiana
TATTCGAGTCAAATTCTCAAAAATCTCACGCAGACGATGATAGGGGGCATGTCGGCAGCGACATCACGGATTCAGGAACTATTTTATGTGCATTGGAGCGGCGATTCGTAAGTATTTTGAAGGGCGGTTAGATTCTTATAGTGACTACCAGAAAAGTGCACTTCAAGAAATTATGCGGGACTACCGGTCTCTAGGTGAGGAGCTAATGGCTGACTGACCAATAGTTACCTTATAAAATTCAGAATTTAACAAGCGCATGTTGCCGGACTGGTTTTCCGCTGCGCTCCAAACCAGCCGCAAATGCGGGCTCTTCGTCGTTGGGTGTGGAATTCGCCCCCTGAGCTGGGCCAGGATATGACCTCCACTTGGACAGGAGGCTTGG
>NZ_VBUI01000091.1 GCF_005780185.1 Halomonas urmiana
CTCGATGAACTGGTATCTCAGCTCGACTCTTTGGCGAAGAAGGCCGCCGCCTTTTTTAAAATATCCTTTTCAATCTGAAGCTTACGCACTTCTTCGCGGAGCTTCTTGATCTCGGCGTCGCGATCGTCTTCCTGCTGCCCCGGGGTGCTGGAGACCTGCTGACGGTGCTTGCGGCACCAGCGGTCCAACAAGCTACGGTCAACCCCCAGGCGCCGGGCAGCCTCGGATACGGAATACCCCTGCTCGGTCACCAGGCTCACCGCATCCGCCTTGAATTCATCGGAATACCGACGTCGAGTCTTCTTGGTCATGAACACCTCCATTGCCTCCATTATGAGGCTTATCGGGGTGTCCGCTCCAATT
>NZ_VBUI01000092.1 GCF_005780185.1 Halomonas urmiana
CCGTCGGGCTTCGGGTAGTCGATCTTCTCGCACTCGGCCGCCGGCTTCAGGGTGGCGTGGTCCGGCGTGGTGTCGTGGACGTTGGGCAGCTTGCCGCCGAGCAGCTGGTCGAGGAAGTTGTAGGCGCCGCCGCCGACGGTGCCGTACTTGTGGATCGCCGGCCCGAAGCTCGCGCTCTCCTTGAGCTCCTGATAGGCCCAGCTCGCTTCCCACTTCGTGGTGAACTCGGTCAGCTCCTTGCCGCCCTCGTCGCCGGCCGCTTTTGCGTCACGATCGTTGAGCGCCTCGAAGACCGCCTCGGCCGCCACCAGCCCGGATTTCATGGCGGTGTGCAGGCCCTTGATCTTGGCGAAGTTCAG
>NZ_VBUI01000093.1 GCF_005780185.1 Halomonas urmiana
GCGCGATATGAAGCCGGCGACAAGAAGCTCGGCTATGCCGCCTTGTGCAAGGAACTCACCGGCTGGCGAAACAGCACTGAGACGCCGTGGCTCAAGGACGCACCCATCCATCCTCTCCAGCAGTCGCTGAAGGATCTGGAGCGTGCCTACGCCAATTTCTTTGCCAAGCGGACGGACTTCCCGCGCTTCAAGAAGAAGGGGCAGCGCGACAGCTTCCGCTATCCCGATCCGAAGCAAATCCGGCTCGACCAGGGCAACCGCCGGATCTTCCTGCCCAAGCTGGGCTGGTTGCGCTTCCGCAAGAGCCGCGAGGTGCTGGGGACGGTCAAGAACGTCACCGTCAGCC
>NZ_VBUI01000094.1 GCF_005780185.1 Halomonas urmiana
AGGGCTTGTCGCGGCGGAAGTTTTCGATGGCGTCATAGTCGCTCATGCCCAGACACAGCAGGCCCAGGTAGCTCTTGACCACGTCGCTGGTGCGCATGCCCAGCGTGGTGGGGAAGCGGCTGTCGATGCTGTCGACGCCGGCGATCTCGAGGCACTGCCCGATGATCGACAACCCGGAATGGCTGGTGAGGGTGAGGCGACTGGCGCGGAACTTGACGTTGGGCATGGCACTGTCTGGGTGAATGGCGATATCCGCTATATTGCCATGCAGGTCAGTGGGTTAGAAGCGCTTCAGGGGGC
>NZ_VBUI01000095.1 GCF_005780185.1 Halomonas urmiana
GGGTCATCCACAACAGCGGCGAGGGTTGTTGCCGCTGAGCCCCCTACGACGGCACGACGCCCCAGCGCCGTGCCGTTTTCATTTCCCTTTCTCCCTTTCCACGGTTTCCGCCATGCAATTCAAGAAACTCACCGACCTCGACCTCGCCGGCAAGCGCGTCTTCATCCGCGCCGACCTGAACGTTCCCCAGGACGACACCGGCCGCATCACCGACGACACCCGCATCCGCGCATCGGTGCCGGCCATCAAGCTGGCCCTGGAAAAGGGCGCCGCCGTCATG
>NZ_VBUI01000096.1 GCF_005780185.1 Halomonas urmiana
CCACCTTCTTTTAAAATTCTAGTCTTTCCACGAGCAGTTAGTACTACTACACAGTTATTATTCATAACACCACCAAAATATATAAACAAGCCTATACTACATTCAATATAGCTAAATTTAAACATTAGTACAAGCTAATACTAAGAAATAAACACCAACATACTAGAAAATAATTACATCCCAAAATCCATACCTCGATCTTGCTTAGGTCGAGGTTTTTCCATTTCCTTTTGCTGTTCTTTCATCTGGACGATATTTTTTTCAATATTTCTGATGTT
>NZ_VBUI01000097.1 GCF_005780185.1 Halomonas urmiana
GCACCATAGACCACCCGCTTGACCCGGCTGTGGATGAGGGCGCCGGCACACATGCAGCAGGGCTCCAGCGTCACATAGAGGGTGGTGTCGAGCAGGCGATAGTTTTCAAGCTGCTTGCCCGCTTCCCGAAGCGCCATCACCTCGGCATGGGCGCAGGCGTCGTGCTCGCTGATGGAGCGATTCCACCCCTCTGCCACTATCTTGTCCTCCAGCACCGGCACGGCGCCCACCGGGATCTCGCCTATCCCCTCTGCCCTGGCTGCCAGGGCCATGGCAT
>NZ_VBUI01000098.1 GCF_005780185.1 Halomonas urmiana
GGACCGGTAGTTCAGTTGGTTAGAATGCCGGCCTGTCACGCCGGAGGTCGCGGGTTCGAGTCCCGTCCGGTCCGCCACGATGGCATGAGACAGCAGTAGCAAGAGTTGCAGTAACGCGTGGGTGATTAGCTCAGTTGGTTAGAGCACCAGCCTCACATGCTGGGGGTCACTGGTTCGAGTCCGGTATCACCCACCATGCGGACCGGTAGTTCAGTTGGTTAGAATGCCGGCCTGTCACGCCGGAGGTCGCGGGTTCGAGTCCCGTCCGGTCCGCCA
>NZ_VBUI01000099.1 GCF_005780185.1 Halomonas urmiana
ATTACCTTTTTACGGCCCCAATGTATGGCCAGAAGAATTGCCCGACTTCAAGCTTGCGATGACGGAATATCACTCGCAAATGCTCACGTTCGGAAAAAAACTGCTAAACGTATTTGCCCTTGCGCTCAATATGCCGATCGATTACTTCGATGATAAATTCAAGAAGCCGATGGCCCAATTGAGAGTCCTGCGTTATCCCTCCACTCAATATACACAGGGAGCGCCGATGGGTGCTGGAGAGCACACAGACTTCGGCTGGATAACCATGAT
>NZ_VBUI01000009.1 GCF_005780185.1 Halomonas urmiana
CACGTGATCCTCACCCGAGGCGATCACATGAACGCCCACGGCGGCACCAACACCCTGAAGATCCTCGACGTGGAGACGGAACACCAGACCGATGCGTGATTCTTGTATACGATAGGTCTGTCTGCTGTGGCCATTCCGGTGACGGGATGAGAAGCTGTCGGCAAACAACCTAGAGGAATGATCATGCACGAGGAGTGGCAGGAGGAGGTGCTGGCGGAGGTCAGGGCCGGGCGTCGCATCAGCGACCGGGATATCGTCGATCAGGTGCGTCGCGCCGTGCTGATGCAGCGCCTGCCGCCGGGCACGCGACT
The DNA here is from genome assembly GCF_005780185.1 of Halomonas urmiana. Taxonomy (GTDB): domain Bacteria; phylum Pseudomonadota; class Gammaproteobacteria; order Pseudomonadales; family Halomonadaceae; genus Halomonas; species Halomonas urmiana. Next base: position 312 of record NZ_VBUI01000009.1, read on the forward strand.
GCCGGAGGTGACCCTCGGCGAGGTCTTCGGGGTCAGCCGGTCGGTGGTGCGCAAGGCCCTCACCCGGCTCGCTTCCGAGCACGTGGTGGACCAGCGCCCCAACCAGGTGGCGCGGGTCCGCGCGCCGAGCATCGAGGAGACCCGCGAGACCTTCGCCGCCCGGCGCCTGGTCGAGGGCGAGGTGGCCGCGCTGTTGGCCGGCGGCCTCGACGCCGCCTCGGCGACGCGTCTCGAGCAGGAAGTCGAGCGCGAGATCGAGGCCCACGGGCGCGGCGACGAGCCGGCCCGCATCGAGCACTCCCTGGCCATCCACCACCTGCTGGCCGACCAGTCGCCGAATCGCGTGCTGGGCGCGATGCTCACCGACCTGATCCTGCGCACCTCCATCGTGATCGCCCTCTACAAGCGGGCGAACCTCGGCTCCTGCTACCTGGAGGGGGATCACCCCTCGCTGCTGGCCGCCCTCCGGCAGGGCGAGGGCGAGGCGGCCCGGGGTGCCATCCTGGCGCACCTGGAGAGCCTCGAGGGGCTGCTCGACCTGAGTGCTCGGGAGACTCGCATCGATTTGATGGCCATCCTCGGCCAGGCCGGCGAACTCGAGGCCTGACCCGTCCTTGATGCGCATCAAAGCGGTTGGCGCCCCAGCGTCGCCCGCCTTGTTCCCTCCGCGGAGCTGGCCGACAATGCGGGCTCGTTGACTCGGGTTCGGGATCCCTTCATGACCGCACTGTTTCGCCTCGCCCTGGCCGCCTGGCTGCTGGCGATCGCCTCACCGACGTTCGCCGGCCAGGCCACCGTGGCCGTCGCCTCCTCCCTGCAGTTCGCCTTCCCCACGCTGGTCGAGCGCTTTCGTGCCCAGGGCGGCGCGCCAGTGCGTATCAACTACGGCGCCTCGGGTACCTTTCGTCGCCAGATCGCCCAGGGCGCGCCCTTCGAGCTGTTCCTCTCGGCGGACGAACAGAGCGTGCTGGCCCTGCACGAGGCGGGCTTCACCGAGGATGCCGGCAGGGTCTATGCGGTCGGTCGACTGGCCTGGATCCAGTCTGCCGGGCGCGGCGCGCTGCCGAGCGAGGAGGACGCGCTCTCCGCCGTCGAGGCGGCCATCGCCGCGCACCGGGCGGGGGAGGGGCGCCCGCGGGTGGCGCTGGCCAACCCGGAGCACGCCCCCTACGGCATCGCCGCGCGCCAGGCGCTCGAACAGGCCGGGCTGTGGGAGGCGTCGGCGCCGCTTCGCGTGATGGGCGAGAACGTCTCCCAGGCGGCCCGTTTCGCCTTGGCCGACGAGGCCCGGGGTGGCCTGGTGGCCTACTCGCTGGCCCTGGCCCCGACGCTGGCCGAGCGTGCCGAGCACGTGCTGATCCCCGCCGACCGACACACGCCGCTGCGCCAGCGCATGGCGCTGATGCCCGGCGCGAGCGAGTCGGCCCGCGCGCTTTACGCCTGGCTGCAGGGCAGGGAGGCACGCGAGATCCTCGCGCGCTTCGGCTTCCAGGCGCCGGACGCGCGCTGATGGACTGGACGGCGCTCTCGGTCTCGCTGCGCCTGGCGGGGCTGACCTGCCTGCTGCTGCTGCCGGTGGGGCTCTGGCTGGGACGCGCCCTGGCGCTGTCGCACTTTCGCGGCCGCGCCCTCGCCGAGGCGTTGGTGGCGCTGCCGCTGGTGATGCCGCCCACGGTGCTGGGCTTCTACCTGATGCAGGCCTTCGGGGTGCAGGCGCCGTTCGGCGCCTTCTGGCAATCGCTGACCGGCGGCGGGCTCAACTTCACCTTCACCGGCATCCTGCTCGCCTCGCTGGTCGCCAACCTGCCCTTCGCCGTCCAGCCGATCCAGCGCGCCTTCGAGACGATTCCCCCCAACCTGCGTGAGGCGGCCTGGTGCAGCGGCCTCTCGCCGGCCCAGACGCTGTGGCGCATCGAGTTGCCGCTGGTGTGGCCGGGGCTGGTCTCGGCCCTGGCACTGACCTTCGCCCATACCCTCGGCGAGTTCGGGGTGATCCTGATGGTTGGCGGCGCTATCGACGGCGAGACCCGCACGCTGGCCATCGCCATCTATGATCGGGTCCAGGCCTTCGACGAGTCCGGAGCCGCGGTCATGTCGGCCATGCTGCTGCTGGTCTCCTTCCTGACCATCGGCGTGGTCTATGGGCTCGCCGGGCGACGCAGGTGGCGCCGTGGCTGAGTCGAATCGCACCTCCTGGCCAGGAGCGAACGGCGAGCGGCTGGCGGTCAGCCTGCATCAGCCCGGGCCGATTCCGCTGGCCGCCGACTTCCACTGCGAGGCCGGGGAGCTGCTGGCCCTGGTCGGCCCCTCGGGCAGTGGCAAGACCACCCTGCTGCGTTCCATCGCCGGGCTCTACCGGCCGGCGGGCGGCGTCATTCGCTGTGCCGGGGAGACGTGGTTCGATGCCGCGGCGGGGCATTCGTTGCGCCCCCAGCAGCGCCGGGTGGGGCTGGTGTTCCAGGACTATGCGCTCTTCCCGCATCTGACGGCACGGGGCAACGTCATGGTCGCGCTCGACCATCTTCCCTCCGCCGAGCGGCGCCTTGCCGCCGAGCAGTGGCTCGCCCGGGTGCGTCTCGACGGGCTCGCCGACCGCCATCCCGCGGCGCTTTCCGGCGGTCAGCGTCAGCGCGTCGCCCTGGCCCGGGCACTCGCGCGCAATCCGCGGGCACTGCTGCTCGACGAGCCCTTCTCGGCGGTGGATCAGGTCACCCGGCGCCGCCTGCAGCGTGAGCTGGCGCTGCTGCGTGAGGAGATTCGCATTCCCATCGTGCTGGTCACCCACGACCTGGATGAGGCCGCCGCCCTGGCCGATCGGCTCTGCGTGCTGCATGCCGGGCGCAGCCTTCAGCAGGCGCCGGCCGCGGAGCTCTTCCGCCGACCCGCGAGCCCGGCGGTGGCGCGGCTGCTCGATCGCCACAATGTCTTCGTGGGCCGCGTGGCGGATGACGCGGCGGGGCGCCGGCTGCAGTGGGGGCCCTGGCGGCTGGAGGTGGCGAGCGATCTCGAGCGGCTGTCGCCGGGGCAGCGGGTCTGCTGGTACCTGCCGCCGTCGGACGTGGTGCTGCACCGCCGCGGCCGCCCCTCACGGGGGGAACGCGAGAATCCCGTCGAGGGTCGGGTGGTGGAGATGGCGGTACTTGGGGGCATCAGCTTCGTGGCGCTGGCCTTCGATCACTGCGACGATACCCTGCGCTTCGAGCTGCCCACTCATGCGGCGCGCCGTAACGGCCTGGCTCAGGGCGAACGGGTCGGTGTCTCGCTGCTCGCCGCCGGGATCCACCTGATGCCCGAGGCCGATGCCTGGCCTGACGCCATCGACCCCGTCGAACTGGCGCCGGGCGATATCCACCCTGACGATCTTTCCGCCCGCTGAGGAGACCCCCATGAATGCGACCCGTCGCCAGCTGCTGCTGGGCCTGGCCCTATTGCCCGCGGCCGGCCTGCTGCCGCGCCCGCTGATTGCCGCCGTGCCCGATGAGGCCGAGGCCCGGGCGACCATGCCGCTGGTCATCCATGGCGCCCAGGGGCCGCAACGCCTGCAGGTGGAGGTGTCACGCAGCATCCGCGAGCGCAGCCGCGGCCTGATGGAGCGCGACCACCTCGACGCGGGGGCCGGCATGCTCTTTCTCTATCGCCATCCCCAGTCCTCGCGCAACGGCTTCTGGATGTATCGCACGCGGATCCCGCTGGATATCGCCTTCATCGACGAGGCCGGGCGCATCGCCGAGATCCACTCCATGACGCCCTGCACCGCCGAGGCCCCCGGCGACTGCCCGGTGACCCGCCCGGGCGTGTCCTATCGCGCGGCCCTGGAGGTCAACGCCGGCGCCTTCGAGGCGCTGGGGGTGACGGCCGGAGACTGCGTCAGCTGGCCGGGTGGCGGCGGGCTCTGCGCGAGCCAGGCCGCCGAGCCGTCGGCGCCCTGATCAGGCCACTTCTTGATCAAGGTGCCGCGCGGCGCGGGCCAAGGTGCAGCGTGATCAGTGCCAGTCCCGCCAGCACCAGGCCGCCCCCGGCCAGCTTGTTGATGCCCAGGTTTTCGCCCAGCAGCCAGGCCCCCAGCAGCACCGCCCCCACCGGCATCAACAGCGTCAGCGGGGTGACCCGGCTCACCGGGTGGCGGCGCAATAGCCCGTACCAGAGGCCGTAGGCCACGATGGAGGACATCACCGCGGTGTAGAGCACCGCGCCCCAGCCGGCCCATCCGGCTGCGCCCAGGGCCTGCCACTGGCCCTGCTCGAACCACCAGGAACCCAGGGCCACCTGGGGGGTGGCGAACAGCGCCACCCAGCCGGCCAGCGCCATGGGCGAGACGCTGGGGCCCTGCTTGATCAGCAGCTGCGAGATGGCCCAGCCCAGGGCGCTGGCCAGCAGCAGGGCGGTGGGCAGGGGAGACGGCAGGGTGGGGCCACCGGCCAGGACCGCGACCCCGGCGAAGGAGAGCGCCAGGCCGACCACTCGACGCGGCCCCAGGCGCTCCTTGAGGAACACCACGGCGAGCAGGGTCGCGAAGGGCGTACCCATCTGCACCAGCAGGGCACCGGTACCCGCCTCGGCCTGACCGAGCCCGATGAACAGCAGCGCGAAGTGCAGCGAACCGAAGGTCACCGAGAGCAACGCCAGGAAGGGCAACTGGTGGCGGGCCACCGGGTGGAACGGCACCAGCAGCATCGCCACCAGGGCGAAGCGCAGCGTGGTCAGCAGCAAGGGGGGAAGCTCGGCTACCCCCAGCTTGATGACGATGATGTTCAGCGCCCAGATGGCGATGACGGCGAAGCCCAGGGCCAGGTCACGAAGCGGCAAGGTATCTCCTCGAGGGGGCAGGGAAAAGCGTCACAGCATAGCAACCCCGTTGAAGGTGGGGACAGGGCGGGTGGCAGACGTGTCTTGCATGACCATCGGATGACAGGGCATCTTGAGGCTCGCGGCGTCGATGACGCCCTGACAACAACGATGCCGGGGAAGCCGTCGATGGGTCCCCCGCGCTCAACACCGCAAGGACACGCCATGCCTTCATCACGCCCCGCACGCAGAGTGGCCGCCGCCCTGGCCGGCGTGCTGCTCGTCAGCGCTTCCCTCTCCTCGTCCGTTCAGGCCCGCGAGCTCTCCGTCTCCACCGTGCTCTCCGACGCCTTCCCCTGGGGACAGGCCGCTGAGAAGTGGGCCGACTTGGTGGCCGAGCGTTCCGACGGCGACCTGACCCTGCGGGTCTACCCGAACTCTCAGCTGGTCAACGGCGACCAGACCCGCGAGTTCTCGGCCATGCGCTCGGGCTTGATCGACGCGGCCGTCGGCTCGACCATCAACTGGTCGCCCCAGGTGCCGGAGCTCAACCTCTTCTCGCTGCCCTTCTTCATGCCCGACGTGGAGGCGGTCGATGCCGTGACCGGCGGCGCGGCCGGCGAACGGATCTTCGAGGCCATCGCGTCGCGGGGCGTAGTGCCGCTGGCCTGGGGCGAGAACGGCTTTCGCCAGCTCTCCAACTCCCAGGGTCCCATCGACGAGCCGGCCGACCTCGAGGGTCTGAAGATCCGCGTGGTGGGCTCGCCGCTGTTCCAGGATACCTTCACGGCGCTGGGCGCCAACCCCACCCAGATGAGCTGGGCCGACGCCAAGCCGGCGCTGACCACCGGCGCAGTGGACGGCCAGGAGAATCCGCTGTCGGTGTTCGACGTGGCGCGCATCGACCAGGTAGGGCAGGAGCACCTGACCCTCTGGAACTACATGAACGATCCGCTGGTGTTTGCGGTGAACCGCCAGGTGTGGGAGTCGCTCAGCGAGCAGGAGCGCACCCTCCTGCGTGATGCCGCCGAGGAAGCCGGTGCCTGGGAGATCGCCATGACCCGCGAGGAGGAGCCGGCGCGGCTGGCGGCGATCCAGGAGCGCGGCGTCACGGTCACCGAGCTCGACGAGGCCCAGCACCAGGCCTTTGTCGAGGCCACCGAGGCGGTCCACGACGAGTGGGGGCCGCGCATCGGCGAGGCGATCGTCGAGGCAGCTCGTTCCGATATGCAGCCGGACTGATCTCCGGCGCCTGCCCTCGGCCGCTCAGCGGCTCCTCATTATCGGACTCTCACTATCGGCCCCGTGCGGGGCCGATCTCGTCTCCACGCCTCGGACACCCGACGCCCATGAAACGTCCCGACGCAAGACTCGAACGCCTGCTGGCGACCCTGGCGATCCTGATCATCAGCCTGATCAGCTTGGCCAACGTGGTGGTGCGCTACCTCACCGGCGGCTCCTTCGCCTTTACCGAGGAGTTCTCGGTGTTCCTGCTGGTGGTGCTGACCTTCGCTGGCGCCTCGGTGGCGCTGCGCCGCAATGGCCATCTCCGCATCGCCATGCTGGAGCAGGCCCTGCCGTGGGCGCCGCGCCGGGCCCTGATCCTCTTCCAGGGGGCCTGCGGGCTGGCCGTGCTGGGGCTGATCACCTGGTACGGCGCCAGGATGACCTGGCAGGAGATCCAGTGGGGCTCGCTCTCGCCGGGCCTCGGCCTGCCGCAATGGTGGTACCTGGCCTGGCTGCCGCTGCTCTCAGGGCTGATGCTGCTGCGTCAGGGGCAGCAGACCCTGGATCGCCTGCGTGGGAGGCTCGAGGATGAGTCCTGACCTGTGGATGCTGCTGGCCTTCGCGGGACTGCTGATCAGTGGGGTCCCGGTGGCTTTCGCGCTGGGCCTGGGCGGCGCCGTCGGTATCCTGGCCGGGCTCTCGCCCGCCATGCTGGCCACGCTCGGTACCAACACCTACAACGGCGTGGCCAAGTATCCGCTGATCGCCATCCCGCTGTTCATCCTCACCGGCCTGATCTTCGAGCGGGCCGGGGTGGCGGCGCGGCTGGTGCGCTTCGCCCAGGCGCTGATCGGCCCGCGCCACGGCGGCCTGGCCGTGGTGGCGGTGCTGGTCTGCATGATCATGGGCGGGATGAGCGGCTCGGGCCCCGCCGACGCCGCGGCAGTGGCCATGGTGATGCTGCCGAGCATGACCAAGGCCGGCTACCCCAAGCCCTTCTCGGCCACGCTGATCGCCGCCTCGGCCTCCACGGCGATCCTGATTCCCCCCTCGGTGGCGCTGATCCTCTACTCCATCGTGGTGCCGGGGGTCGACCTGCGGGCGCTGTTCGCCGCCGGCCTGTTCCCCGGGCTGCTGGCCGGGGCGGCGCTGCTGGTGCCGGCGCTCCTGCTCTCCCGGCGTCATCGCTGGGAGGCGCCGGGCGGGGTCGAGCGACCAGCGCTGGGCGAGAGCTTCCGGCAGGCACTGCCGGCGTTGTTCGCCCCGGTGATCATTCTCGGCGGGTTGCGCAGCGGGCTCTTCACGCCCACCGAGGCGGCCGTGGTGGCGGTGACCTACGGTGCCCTGGTCGGCCTCCTGCTGACTCGGGAGATGCGCTGGCGGGATCTCTGGGAGCTGCTCGGCGAGGCGGCGGTGATTTCTGGCGTGGTGCTGCTGATCATCGCCCTGGCCGGCATCTTCGCCTGGGCCGGTACCATGCTCGGCACCTTCCGTCATCTGGCAGAGTGGATCGTCGGGCTCACCGACAACGGCACGCTGCTGCTGGTACTGATCATGCTGGCGGTATTGCTGGCGGGCATGCTGCTCGATGCCATCTCGATCTACCTGATCATGATGCCGATCCTGATCCCGGTGATGCAGCATTTCGACTGGAACCCGGTGTGGTTCGGCATCCTGCTGGCGATGAACATCGCCATCGGCCAGTTCACCCCGCCGGTGGCGGTGAACCTGATGGTGACCACCGAGGTGGCGAAGATTCGCCTGGAGCAGACCGTGGGCTGGGCGCTGCTGTTCGTGGTGGCCATGGCGGCCGCCCTGGCGCTGGTGGCGCTGTTCCCCGCCATCGCCCTGTGGCTGCCCGGGGTGTTGGGCTACAACGTCTGAGGCCGGCGGTTCTCCTGCTGCCCGCGATGGGCAGGCGGCATCGTCTCGCTTAGGCCCGGTCGCCCTGCAGGGTGGCCAGGGTGCGCCGATGCAGGTCCTGGCTGGTGGCATCGAAGAGCACGAAGCGAACGCGCTCGATGCCGGGGCAACGGGGCAGGGTGGTGAGAACCGTCGAGATCGCGATGCGCGCTGCCTCGGCCGGCGGGTAGCCGAAGGCCCCGGCGGAGAGGGCCGGGAAGGCGATCGAGCGGATGCCGTGGCGCTCTGCCAGCTCCAGGGCGTTGCGGTAGCAGGCCGCGAGCAGCTCGTCGGCGGGCTCGTCGACACCGTAGACCGGCCCCAGGCAGTGGATCACGTGACGGTTGGGCAGCTCGAAGGCCTCGGTGACCACCGCCTGGCCGGGGCGGATCGGCGCCAGCGGCCGGCACGCCTCGACGAGCCCGGGACCTGCGGCCCGGTGCAGGGCGCCCGCCACACCGCCGCCGCTTCTCAGCTGGGCGTTGGCGGCATTGACCACGGTATCGATATCGGCTTGGCGGGCGATATCGCCCTGGACGCATTCGATGAGCTCGGTCATGACGCGACTCCTTGGTGGCCTGGCCTCCCCTCAGTCTGGCGTCCAGAGCGGCAGGGCATCAAGGTCGGCCCGACGGTCCGTGCCGAGCGGCAGGCGCCGGCGTGCCTCGCGGAGCGCCGCCTTGTCCAGGGTCAGCCGATGCCACTCCTCGCCGCTGCCGAAGGCGTAGGCGGGGTGATCGTCGTCGACCAGCGGCGGGCAGAACAGCGACCGGCCCCACTCGGCGCCGGCGCGATTCAGGCTCAGCCAGTAAAGCTGATTCTCCATGGCGCGGGTGGTGACGAAGGCGTGCCAGCTGGCGAAGCTGAAGTCGCGGGTGAAGGCCACCGGGTGCAGGATCAGTTCGACACCTTCGGCGGCGAGGCGCCGCGCCAGTGCCGGGAAGCGCAGGTCGTAGCAGATGACCACGCCGATCCGCCAGCCGGCGATCTCGGTGACCAGCAGGTGCTCGCCGGGCGAGAAGTGGGCTGCCTCGCCCGAGGCCCCGAACTGGGCGCAGTGGAGCTTGTCGTAGACGCCGGTCAGGCGGCCGTCGGGGCCGACCAGCACCTGGCTGATATGGCGGCAGCCGGTCGCGCGGCGCGCCATGCCGAAGGCGATGGAGGTGCCGAGTTCTCGAGCCAGCTCGGCGAAGGCTTCGACCACCGGGCCGCCGAGATCGTCGTCCAGCGCCTCCAGGCAGTCGAAGGCGTCGTCGCTGTATTCCTGGGCGGCGAGCTCCGGCAGCACGATGAGATCCGGCACGCCATCGTCACAGGCCCCGCGTATGCGATCCGCCAGCCGGCGCAGGTGGGTGAGCTGGTCGGCGCGACGGCGAGTCGTCGGAATGCTGATCTGGCCGGCGAGTATCTGCATGGTGTCTCCTGTGTCGATGCCTGGAGGCGTGTGATCCAGGCCGCGGCTCTTGCGCCTATCTCTGCAGTCTATTTCCGCGGCCGCCTGGTTGCCTTTACGTGGACAGCGCCGCGGAAAATTAACGCTCGCGTCATCTATGCTGGGTCTAGACTCCTTCATAAGCAAAAAGGCCTCATCATACGACCGCTTTTTTCGCTAAAGTAGGAGGGAGCGGCTCAGGCCGTCGGCGGTCCAGGATCGGGACCGCTACTACGGAATCCGTTTGCACAACACAAGAGGTGTGTTAATGAAACGTCATGCTTTCTCTGCCGCTGCCTTTTCCGGCGCGCTGCTGGGAGCCGCGATGTTCGCATCGCCGGCTATGGCCCAGGACGAGAAGTTCATCACCATCGGTACCGGTGGCCAGACCGGCGTCTACTACGTCGTCGGCCAGTCCGTCTGCCGCCTGGTGAACCGTCTGGAAGACGCCAACATCAAGTGCAACGCCCCCTCCACCGGCGGGTCGGTGGCCAATGTCAACGGCATCAAGTCCGGCGAGCTGGACATGGGCGTGGTGCAGTCCGACGTCCAGTATCAGGCCTACAACGGCACCGGCAACTTCGAGGGGGATGCCTACGAAGAGCTGCGCGCCGTCTTCCGCGTCCACGGCGAGCCGCTGACCATGCTGGCCCGTGCCGATGCTGGCATCGAAGGCCTCGACGACCTGGAAGGCAAGCGCGTCAACATCGGCAACCCGGGCTCCGGCCAGCGCAACACCATGGAAGTGGTCATGGACGCCAAGGGCTGGACCATGGATACCTTCTCCCTGGCCTCCCAGCTGGACGCCGCCGAGCAGGCCGCGGCCCTGTCCGACAACAACATCGACGCCATGGTCTATGTGGTCGGTCACCCCAACGGTTCTCTGCAGGAAGCCACTACCACCGTCGACGCGCGCCTCGTCCCGCTGGATGGGCCGGCCATCGAGAAGATCGTCGAGGAGCACCCCTACTACTCCAAGTCGGTCATCCCCGGTGGCATCTACAAGGGCAACCCGGACGATGTGCCCACCTTCGGCGTGGCGGCCACCTTCGTGACCGATAGCAACACCGATGACGAAGTGGTCTACCAGACGGTCAAGGCGATCTTCGACAACTTCGATCGCTTCAAGCGTCTGCACCCTGCCTTCGAGAACCTCGACCCGCAGGAGATGGTCAGCTCCGGTCTATCGGCGCCGCTGCACGAGGGTGCCGCACGCTACTATCGCGAGCAGGGTTGGATCGAGTGATCTCCGGCATCTGAGATCATCTCATTCAGGTGTGGAGTGCGCGGTCATCCGGAGAGGTGACCGCGCACTCTGGTTCTGACGAATGATAACCAGTGTCAATCGATAACTTAGAGCAGGGCTCGCTTATGACCGAGGACAAGATGAGGTCTCCGGGTGATGAGGTCGACCTGGAGGATATGGTCGCCTCTACCGACTCGGGGGCGCGCAAGCCGGCCGGAATGCCCGGCAAGTTGCTGGTCAGCATCGCCGCGGTGTGGTCGCTCTTCCAGCTGTGGATCGCCTCGCCGATCCCCTTCATGGTGGGCTTCGGGGTCTTCAATGCCACCGAGGCCCGATCGATTCATCTGGCATTCGCGCTCTTCCTGGCCTACATGGCCTACCCGGCGCTGCAGCGTTCGCCGCGTGACCGCATCCCCCTCCAGGACTGGGTGCTGGCGGCGCTCGCGGCCTTCTGCGGCGCCTACATGTTCATGTTCTATGAACAGCTGGCCCAGCGTCCCGGCGCCCCCATCCTGCAGGACGTGATCATCGGGGTGGCGGGGATCCTGCTGCTGCTCGAGGCTACCCGCCGAGCCCTCGGGCCGCCGCTGATGATCGTGGCGTCGGTATTTCTTCTCTATAGCCTGGCGGGCCCCTGGATGCCCGGTATCCTCTCGCATGGTGGGGTCAGCCTGTTCGGCCTGATCAATCACCAGTGGCTGACGACCCAAGGGGTCTTTGGCATCGCGCTGGGGGTCTCGACCAGCTTCGTCTTCCTGTTCGTGCTCTTCGGCGCCCTGCTCGACAAGGCCGGAGCTGGCAACTACTTCATCAAGGTCGCCTTCTCGCTACTGGGCCACTATAAGGGCGGGCCGGCCAAGGCCGCCGTGGTGGCCTCGGGCATGACCGGCCTGATATCCGGCTCCTCGATCGCCAACGTGGTGACCACCGGTACCTTTACCGTGCCGATGATGAAGCGCGTCGGCTTCTCAGCCGAGAAGGCCGGGGCGGTCGAGGTCTCGTCCTCGGTCAACGGCCAGATCATGCCGCCGGTCATGGGGGCCGCGGCTTTCCTGATGGTCGAATACGTGGGCATTTCCTACGTGGAGGTGATCAAGCATGCCTTCTTGCCGGCGCTGATCTCCTATATCGCCCTGATCTATATCGTCCACCTCGAGGCCCTCAAGGCCGGCCTCGAGGGGTTGGAGAGCAGCAATCCGCCCAAGCCGCTGGTGCGCAAGGTGATCGGCTTCCTGGGCGGCCTGCTGCTGATGATGGTCACTGCCTTGGGGGTCTACTACGGCCTGGGCTGGCTCAAGCCGGTGCTGGGCGATGCCACGCCCTGGGTGGTCGCGGTCGCCCTGACGGCGATTTATGTCGCTCTGCTCAAGCTGGCCGCGGGGTATCCCGAGCTCGAGCTCGACGACCCGGACACCCCCATCTACACGCTGCCCCAGACCAAGCCCACGGTGCTGGTCGGCCTGCAATACATCCTGCCGGTGATCGTGCTGATCTGGTGCCTGATGGTGGAGCGTCTCTCGCCCGGCCTCTCCGCTTTCTGGGCCACGGTGTTCATGATCTTCATCATTCTCACCCAGCGTCCCATCACCTCGGTCTTTCGCCACCGCAGCGACATGGCCGCGGACCTGCGCGAGGGCGTCATGGATCTGTGGAACGGTCTGGTGACTGGTGCCCGCAACATGATCGGCATCGGCATCGCTACGGCCACCGCGGGCATCATCGTCGGGGCTGTATCGCAGACCGGTGTGGGGCTGGTATTGGCCGAAGTGGTGGAAACCCTCTCCATGGGTAACCTGATGCTGATCCTGCTGCTCACGGCGGTGCTCAGCCTGATCCTCGGCATGGGGCTGCCTACCACGGCCAACTACATCGTGGTCTCGGCACTGCTGGCGCCGGTCATCGTCCAGCTGGGGGCACAGAACGGTCTGCTGGTGCCGTTGATCGCGGTTCACCTGTTCGTGTTCTACTTCGGCATCATGGCGGACGTGACGCCGCCAGTGGGGCTTGCCTCCTTCGCCGCGGCCGCAGTATCGGGTGGTGACCCCATCCGCACCGGCTTCCAGGCCTTCTACTACAGCCTGCGCACCGCGGCACTGCCGTTCCTGTTCATCTTCAATACCGACCTGCTGCTGATCGATGTCTCCTTCCTGCAGGGCATCCTGATCTTCGTGGTATCGACCATCGCCATGTTGATCTTCGCGGCTGCCACTCAGGGTTTCATGGTGACCCGCAGCCGCTGGTACGAGTCCGTGCTGCTGCTGCTGGTGGCCTTCACGCTGTTCCGGCCAGGCTTCTGGATGGACATGATCCACGACCCCTACCAGTCGGTGCCACCGGCGCAGTTCGTCGAGGCGCTGGGTAGCGTCGACGAGGAGAGTACCCTGCGTCTGCAGGTCAGCGGTCTGGACGCCTATGGCGATCCCATGACCACCTACATGACGCTGCCGGTGCCCGAGGGCGAGACTGGGGAGGAGCGTCTGGAGAACCTTGGGCTGGAACTGTTCATCGAAGAGGAGAGGGCCGTGGTCGATATGGTTGCCTACGGCAGCCAGGCCGCCGACATGGGCTTCGACTTCGACCAGGAGATCATCCAGGTCCTGGCTCCGGTGGACCGCTGGACCAAGGAGTGGATGTGGATTCCCGCCTTCCTGGTGTTCGGCCTGGTCATGATGCTGCAACGGCGGCGGCGTGATCGCGATGCCGCCCTTGCTCAAGCCTGAAGGAGGCGCAACCATGTATAGCAAGATCATGTTGCCGGTGGATCTCAACGAGGAGGCGTCGTGGGAGAAGGCGCTGCCCACGGCTCTGTCGCTGTGCCAGAGCTTCGGTGCCTCGCTGCACGTGGTGACGGTGCTGCCCGACTACCGCATGCCGCTGGTGGGCTCCTACTTCCCCAAGGACTTCGCCGAGAAGGCGCATCAGGCGGTCTCCGATGCCCAGCACGAGTTCATCCGTGAGCACGTGCCGGAGGACATCACCGTCCAGAGCGTGATCGTCGATGGCTCACCGTGGGAAGCGATCATCAAGGCGGCGAAGCAGCTCGAGATCGATCTGATCGTCATGGCCTCCCACAACAAGCGCAAGTTCGTCGACTACGTACTCGGGCCCAATGCCGAACACGTCGTGCACCACTCGAAGGTGTCGGTGATGATCGTGCGCTGAATCGGCCCTAGCCACTCGCGATGCCATCCTGGCCGATGGCATGGCGTTGGCGACGTCGCCGATGGCAATAGGCTAGCACCCTGCGAACGCCTCCCTGGAGGGGAGGCGTTCGCGTATGGAGAACCTTCCCGCCGGCGACAGGCGGGTGATGACGCTCGGCGGATCCGCGTGCTGAGGACACTGTGCGTTGAGGGACGCGCGCCCGCGCCCTCTGCGTTAACGGCGGACGTCGTCTACATTAATCAGACATTAAGAGATGACGGGCGCCTTTCGGCCACGCGGCGAAGGCACCCCGAACCGGCCCGGCGGAACCGGGACACCAAAGGCGGAAACAGGGGTGTGACCATGAATGCGGCAACCAGAGAGCGGGACAAGACTGCTGCGCCCAGTGTCAGGATCAACATCCGGTCAGTGGGTATGGACAAACCACGAGCCTGGCTGGCGGCGGGCTTCGAGGATTTTCGCCAGGCCACCGCGGTCAGTCTTGCCTATGGGATGTTCTGGGTGGGGCTGAGTATCGCCATCACCGCCGGTGCCTTCACGCTGGGGCTCTGGCACTGGCTGTTGCCGCTGATTGCCGGTTTCATGTTCCTCGGGCCGCTGGTGGCGGTGGGGTCTTACGGCATCAGTCGGGCGATCGAGGCCGGGCGCGTCCCCAATCTCGGTGATGCGTTCGGCGGCTGGAAGGGGCACGCGGGTCAGCTGGCGATGATGGGCGTGATGATGATGATCTTCTTCCTCGCCTGGATTCGCCTGGCCACGCTGCTCTTTGCGCTGTTTTTCGGCCTCGAGGCGCCCAACCCCGAGACGCTCTATACGTCGCTTCTGACCACCGCCGACGGCCTGGTCATGCTGGCGGTAGGCACCGCGATCGGCGCCGTGCTGGCCTTCGGCGCCTTCACCATCAGCGTGGTGGCCATCCCCACCCTGATGGATCAGGACCTCACCTTCATGGAGGGCATCGAGGCCAGCATCCGTTCGGTGGCCAAGAACTTCCGCCCGATGCTGCTGTGGGCGGTCATCCTCACCGGCTGCGTGCTGGTCGGGGTCATGACCTTCTATATCGGCCTGGCCCTGATCCTGCCGGTACTGGGCCATGCCAGCTGGCATGCCTATGAGGACCTGGTGCGCATCGAGCCGGTCGAGAAGCTGGAAAGCTGAGGCGACACCTACCGACGGCGGCCGTGTCAGCGGTATCAGCAGTGGCAGACAGCAGTGGCAAGAGGGGCGCCTTGGCGCCCCTCTTGCTGTTAGGCGGCCCAGATCCTGACCCCGGGCGCCGAGTGACGTACTCTGTACCGGTCTTCCTTGTCTCGGGAATCCCGCTCATGTCGATCGGATTCATCGTTCGTCTGCTGGCACCGCTGCTGTGGTTGCTGATCGCGCTGCCTCACGCTCAGGCCCATACTCATGCCCAGCCGACGCCCCTGCCCGAGCCCACCGGCAGGGTGATCCTGACCCTTAGCGGGGATATCGCCCATCCCAATGTGGGTGGCGAGGCGCACTTCGATCGCACCATGCTAAAGGCCCTGCCGTCGCGGATCATCGAGACCCACACGCCCTGGCATAGCGACAAGGGGCGCTTCGAGGGGCCCCTGGTCCGGGCCCTGCTCGAAGCCGCCGGGGCCGACGGTGACTGCCTGCGCATCCGGGCCCTCGACGACTTCGAGGCGCAGGCCCCGCGGTCCGACTTCTACGACCACGACGTGATCCTCGCCATGTCACGGGATGGGGAGCCCCTGGGCATCCGCGACTACGGTCCGCTGTTCGTCGTCTATCCCTTCGATGCGCATCCAGAGCTCTTGACCGAGGCGGTGCGTTTTCGCTCGGTCTGGCACGTCGAACGGATCATCGTACCCTGAGAGGTTCTGGGCGAGGAGGCCTGATGCTGCACTACCCCCTGCGTCTGAAGCTGGGCGCCATCGCCGCTCTGCTGTTCTTCGCCGCCGCCCTGGTGGTGGTCGGCCTGGTCGCCTGGCGTCAGCATGCGCTCTCCGAGAGCGTGGGTGGCAATGCCGTCTGGCACGCCTACAAGCTCGACCGGGACACCGTGGAGCTGCGCAGCTTCCTGGCCCGCCCCGATCCGGCGGCCAAGCGGCCGCTGCTGGCCCTGCGCATCCGCCTGGAGCTGCTCTACAGCCGCCTCCATCTGCTGAAGGAGGGCGACATCACCCGCCTGCTCGCCAGGATCGACATCGCCGAAGAGCTGGTGGAGCAGGTCGAGTCGCACCTGGATGCCATGGATGCGCAGCTGCGCCGCCTGGAGAGCCTCGATGCCGGTGCCCGGAGCCAGCTGAGCTCACGGCTGGAGATCCTGGGGGGCGTCACTGAGCGATTGATCATCGCCATCAATGGTCACCTGGCCGAGGCCACGACCCGTGATCGACGCGCCCTGCAGACCCTCTACGGCGTGCTGCTGCTGTTGATCCTCGCGATGAGCCTGGCGGCCTCCCTGGTGGTGGTCTTCCTGTTTCGCGAGTCCCGCGACAACGCCGCCGCCCGGCGCGAGCTGGAAACCTTGAGCCGCGAGCTGGAGGTCACCGCGCAGCGAGCCGAGTCGTCGAGTCGCTCCAAGTCGGAGTTCCTGGCGACCGTCAGCCACGAGATCCGTACCCCGCTCAATGGCGTGATCGGCATGAGCGACCTGCTGCAGGATCAGCCGCTGCCCGTGAAGGCGCGCCACTTCGCCGACACCATTCATGACAGTGCCCAGCGGCTGCTCGAGCTGATCAACGATATCCTGGATTTCTCCAAGATCGAGGCCCAGCGCCTGGAGTTCGAGGAGCGCCCCTTCGACCTGGCAGAGCTGGTCGACGGGGCGGTGGCGCTGTTTGCCCCACGGGCCCAGGCCCGAGGCCTGCGCCTGGCGTGCGACATTGATCCCCGGCTGCCGGTGCGGGTCGTCGGCGATGCCGGCCGCCTGCGTCAGGTGCTGCTCAATCTGCTCTCCAACGCCATCAAGTTCACCGAGCAAGGCGAGGTGCGACTGGGCGTGCGTGCCCTGAGCGATGGAACGGTGCGCTTCGAGGTCGTCGATACCGGGATCGGCATTGCCCCCGAGAGCCAGCGTCAGCTGTTCGAGCCTTTCCAGCAGGGCGACCCTTCCACCGCGCGTCGTTTCGGCGGCACCGGGCTCGGGCTTGTGATCAGCCAGCGCCTGGTCGAGGCGCAGGGCGGACGGCTCGCCTTCGAGAGCGAGCCGGGCCGGGGCAGTCGCTTCTGCTTCGCGTTGACGCTGCCGGAGGCCACGGCCAGCGAGGTCGCGGCCGATGCGTCGGCGGCCGCCCCGGAGGGGGGGCTGGCCGGCGCCCGGCTGCTGGTGGTCGAGGACGACCCGGTCAACCAGCAGGTGGCCCGGGCCATGCTCGAGCGCTTGGGCTGTCGCGTCAGTGTCGCCGAGGCCGCGGACGTGGCGCTCTCCTGGGCGGCTCGTGAGCACTTCGACCTGATCTTCATGGACGTGCAGCTGCCCGGCATGGACGGGTTAGAGGCGACGCGACGGCTGCGCGCCCGTGGCGGCTGGTCGGCCGAGCTACCGGTCGTGGCCATGACTGCCGGAGGGCCGAGCGGAGATCAGGCGCGTTGCCTGGCCGCCGGCATGAACGGCTACCTCACCAAGCCGCTCTTCCAGCAGGCCCTGGTGGCGCTGCTGCATCGCCATCTACCGCGCGGCGAGCCGCCTCCCTCAGCCGATTCGCCGCTCGAGGCGGCGACGCTGTCGTCGCTGGAAGAGAGCCTGGGGCGACAGGGGCTGACGGCGCTGATCACCCTCTACCGGCATCAGGCGGCTGAGCACCTGGCGGGACTTGAACAGGCCCTCTCCGGTGGGGTCGCCCGCCAGGTCGAGTACCTCGCCCATCGGCTCAAGGGGGAGTCCTCGAGCCTGGGGGCGGTGCGGGTCGCCGGCCTCGCCAGTCAGCTGGAACGACTCGGCGCGCAGGAGCGGCTGGACGAGGTGGCCCTCGCCCTGGGTGCCCTGCATCGCTGCCTGGCCCTGACCCTGACGGCGCTGGAGGCCTGGACATCGGGCGAGTGATGCTTCAGGCCCGTGTGGCGACGCGCCCGGGAAGACGCCAGCGCAGGTGGCGCTCGACCACCTGCAGGCCCGGCCGGTAGTCACCCTGCGAGGCGGCGAGGGCGCACGCCAGGGTCAGGGTGGCGATGCGGTCGTGGTCCTGGACTGCGGAGTTGACCGGCAGGGGCAGGAAGTCCAGCAGGCGGCTGTCGCCGAAGGTAGCCAGGCGCAGCGCCGGGGGCAGGCCACCATCTTCCAGCAGCACGTCGAAGACCCCGTCGAGCAGGGTGTAGGAGGCGGTGACCAGGGCATCGGGCATGCCATGGCCATCGAGCAGCTCGCGCATCAGCCGGGCCCCCTCGACGCGGTCGTAACGCCGGGCGCCGCAGGTGATCACCTCCAGCGGCGGATGGTCGGCCAGTCCCCGCTGGAAGCCGGCACGGCGCTCCTGGCTGATCGACAGGGCCGGGACCGCATCCAGCCAGGCGATGTGCGTCACTCTGTCATCCAGCACCGAGCGGGTCAGCCGCTCGGCGGCCTCTCGGTCGTTGCTGACCACGCTGGCGAAGTGGCGCGGGTCGAGGCCGCGGTCCACGCCCACCACCGGCAGCCCGGCCGCCATCAGCTCGGCATAGAAGGGGTCCTCCATGGGCAGACAGCTGGCGGTAATCAGCACCTCGCAACGCTGGGCGCGAAGCGCCAGGGCCAGCTCGCGCTCGCTCTCCGGGTCGTCGTCGGAGCCGACGATCAGCAGCCGGTAGCCCGCCTCCCGAGCACCGCGCTCGAGTCGCTTGGCCAGGCGCGCATAGCTGACGTTCTCCAGGTCGGGGATGATCAGTCCCAGCAGGCGGCTTGCCCCCCGTCGCAGTGCGGCGGCCTGGGCGTCGACCCGGTAGCCGTGCTGCTGCACCACGGCCATCACCCGGTCGACGGTCTCCTGGCTGATGCGCCGCTCCTGGGCCTTGTCGTTGATGACATAGCTGGCCGTGGTGCGGGAGACCCCGGCCAGGCGAGCGATTTCGGCGAGTGTCATGAGCGTCCTCGGTAACGGGTGGGGGGTGATGCTACGTCACGGACGCTGGCCTGCACCCCCCTGCCAAAGTCGTAGCGTATCGGCCTTGCCAACCAGTATGAATCGATTCAGCATGAATGACATCACAGGTGACACGATTCAGCCAGCGAATACAGCGATTCTCCGAGCGGCTGAGCGAGAGGCGACCACCGTCCGTCACCCGAGCGAACAGGAGAGCCCCATGTTGACCCTACGCCAGGACGATATTCTGCTCGACCGCCGGGCCGACGATTGGCGCATGGCGCTGGATCAGGCCACCGAGGCCCTGCACGAGGCAGGCCTGGTCGAGCGCGATTACCGCGACGGCCTGTTCGATCGCGAGGCCCAGTCCTCGACCTTCCTGGGCAATGCCATCGCCATTCCCCACGGCACCCCCGAGAGCCGCCAGCACGTGCGCCGCACCGGCGTGCGCGTGTTGCAGTTCCCGGCCGGCGTCGAGTGGCATGACGGTAACCGTGTGCACGTGCTGGTGACCATCGCCGCCCAGAGCGACGAGCACCTGGACATCCTGCGCCAGCTGACCCATGTGCTGGACCGGGAGGGCGTCGCCGAGCGCCTGGCCGGCGCCGACTCTCGCGGCGAGGTCGCCGGTCTGCTCTCCCGGGCGGTGGTCGAGGCACGCCTGGATGCCGATACCCTCTGCCTGGGCTTCCCGGCCCGAGACCGCCAGGAGCTGGCGCTGGCCGGGGCGGCGCGCCTGCGCCAGGCCGGCTGCGTGGGCAGCGAGTTCGTGGCCAGCGTCGCCGAGCAGGCACCGCTGGGGCTCGGCCAGGGGCTCTGGCTGGTCAGCAGCGAGCGCGGCGTCGAGGTGCCGGCGCTGTCGCTGGCGACCGCCGATGCGCGCCTGGAGGAGGCGGGCGAGCGGGTCACCGGCGTCTTCTGCCTGGCCGCCCAGGGCGATGCGCATCGGGGGCTGATGGAGCGCATCCTCGCCCTGCTGGACGCCGGTGCTGCCCGCGAGCTGCATGGCCTCGATGCCGAGACGCTGCTGGCACGGCTGGCCGGCGAATCCGCCGCGGCCCGCACCCGCCAGGCCCGGGTGCTCAATGCTCATGGCTTGCACGCCCGCCCGGCCAAGCAGCTGGTGCAGGTGGCGCGCGCCCAGGGCCTGGCGATACGTGTGCGCCTGGCCGATGGCGGCTTCGATGCGGTTTCCGCCAGCAGCCTGACTAAGGTGATCAATCTGGGCGCGCGTCGCGGACAGCAGCTCGTCTTCTCCGCCGAAGGGGAGGGGGCCGAGGCGGCCCTCGAGACGGTCTGCCAGGCCCTGGCCGAGGGGCTCGGCGAGCAGGTGCTGCCCTTCGACGAGAGTCGTGAGCAGACGGCGGCGGTGGTTGACGAGCCGGCCCCGGAGCCGCTGCCGGCCGACCGTCCCCACCCGGCCGTGGCGGCGTCGCCGGGACTGGCCATCGCGCCGGTCTTCGTGCTGCGCACGCCGCACTTCGACTATCCCCGGCTCGCCGAGGATCCCGCCGTCGAGGCCCGT
Source organism: Halomonas urmiana (assembly GCF_005780185.1). Lineage (GTDB taxonomy): Bacteria > Pseudomonadota > Gammaproteobacteria > Pseudomonadales > Halomonadaceae > Halomonas > Halomonas urmiana. Next base: position 20,639 of record NZ_VBUI01000009.1, read on the forward strand.
CGCCTGGAGCAGGCGATCCGCGAGGGCAGCGAGCAGCTCGAGGCCCTGGTGGGCGAGGCGCGCGGCGGCGAGGTGGCACAGATCCTCTCCATGCACGAGGAGATGCTGGGGGATCCCGAACTGCTCGAGGCCGCCCGGGAACAGCTCCAGGAGGGCAGTTCCGCCGAGGCCGCCTGGTGGGACGCCATCGAGACCGCCGCCCGCGCCCAGGAGATGCTCGCCGATCGGCTGCTCGCCGAGCGCGCCGCCGACCTGCGCGACGTCGGCCGACGGGTGCTGGGCATCCTCTGCCGGGTCGAGCTCCCCGAGCCGCCGGCCCATCCCTATATCCTGGTCACCGACGATGTCGGGCCCTCGGACGTGGCACGCCTCGACACCTCCCGGGTGCGCGGGCTGCTCACCGCCCGCGGCGGGGCCACCTCCCACAGCGCGATCCTGGCCCGGGCGCTGGGCATTCCCGCCGTGGTGGGGGCCGGCAGGCGGGTGCTGGCCCTGGAGGACGGCAGCGAGCTGATCCTCGATGGCGAGCGTGGCCGGGTCATCCCGGCCCCCTCCGCCGAGCGCCGCGAGGCCGCCGAGCAGCGCCTGGCCGACCACCGCCGCCGCGAGGCCGAGGCCTGGGAGGCGCGCTTCCAGCAGGCGCGCACCCGCGACGGCCATCGCGTCGAGGTGGCCGCCAATCTGGGTAACACCGCCCATGCGGCCGATGCCGTGGAACGCGGCGCCGAGGGCGTCGGCCTGCTGCGCACCGAGTTCCTGTTCATGGCCCATGCCCAGGAGCCGGACCTCGATACCCAGATCGCCGAGTACCGGGAGGCCCTGGAGGCCCTGGACGGGCGCCCGCTGGTGGCGCGCACCCTGGACGTCGGCGGCGACAAGCCGCTGCCTTACTGGCCGGTGCCGAAGGAGGACAATCCCTTCCTCGGTCTGCGCGGCATCCGCCTGGCGCTCACCAAGCCCAAGGTGCTCGAGACCCAGTTCCGCGCCATGCTGATGGCGGCGGCCGGCGATCCTGCGGCAGGCGCTCCTGCGGCCGGCGCCACGGGCAGGGACAGGCCGCTGCGCATCATGCTGCCGATGGTCAAGGACATCAGCGAGTTCCGCGCCGCCAAGCAGATCCTCGACCGCCTCCTCGAGGAGATTCCCGAGGCCGAGCGGACCACCGACGTCCAGCTCGGGGTAATGATCGAGGTGCCCTCCTGTGCCCTGCTGGCGCCGACCCTGGCCGCCGAGGTGGACTTCTTCTCGGTGGGGACCAATGACCTGACCCAGTACACCCTGGCCATCGACCGCGGCCACCCGGAGCTCTCCGCCCAGGCCGATGGCCTGCACCCGGCGGTGCTCAAGCTGATCGAGATGACGGTGGACGCCGCCCATGCCCACGGCAAGTGGGTGGGGGTCTGCGGGGAGCTCGCTAGTGACGCCGTCGCCGTGCCGGTACTGGTGGGACTCGGTGTCGACGAGCTGTCGGTGAGCGCTCGCCAGGTGCCCCTGGTCAAGGCGCGGCTCGCCGAGGTTGACCTCGATGAGGCCCGCCGCCAGGCCGGGCTGGCCCTGGCGCAGGCCACCAGCGAAGCGGTGCGCGACGCCCTGGAGGTGCGCTGATGGCCCGCATCCTGACCATCACCCTCAACCCCGCCCTGGACCTCTCGGTGAGCCTCGGTAGCCTGGTGCCGGGCGAGGTCAATCGCACCCGCGAGACCCACCTCGCCGCCGCCGGCAAGGGGGTCAACGTGGCCCGGGTACTGGTCGAGCTTGGTCACGAGGTCAGTGTCTCGGGCTTCCTGGGCGTCGATAACGACGGCCCCTTCCTGCGCGCCTTCGAGGCCCTGGCGGTGGAGGATGCCTTCATCCGGGTACCCGGTGAGACCCGCATCAACGCCAAGCTCGCCGAGGCCGACGGCCGGGTCACCGACATCAACGGGCCCGGGGCGGCCATCGATGAGGCGGTCTGGCAACGGCTGCTCGACGGGCTCGACGCCCGTGCCGCCGATCCCCGGCGGCGACCCGAGGCGGTGGTGATCGCCGGCAGCCTGCCGCCGGGGGTATCCCCCGAGGGCCTCGCCGACCTGGTCGCCCGCCTGCGTGCGACCGATCTGCCGGTGTGGGTCGACACCAGCGGCGCGGCCCTGGCGGCGGCTATCGGGGCACACCCCTCGGCGGTCAAGCCCAACGAGCAGGAACTGGCCGCCTGGGCCGGCACGCCACTGACGAGCGCCGACGCCCGGCTCGGGGCGGCGCTCAGGCTCTATGCCCACGGGGTCGAGGAGGCGCTGATCTCCGCCGGCCCGGAGGGCGTGCTCTGGGTCAGCCGGCGCGGCGCCTGGCAAGCCCTGCCGCCACGCCTCGATGTCGTCAGCACCGTGGGGGCCGGCGACACCCTGGTCGCCGCCATGCTGCACGGCGTGCTCTCGGGACACTCCCCCGAGCAGGTGCTGCGCCTGGCCACGGCGCTGTCCGCCGAATCCGTCCGTCATGTGGGCGTGGGTGACCCCCGTGCCCCGGATTTCCCGCAACTCCAACAACAGACCCGCGTGCGGCGTCTCAACGACGTCGACGCAGGGGGAGCTCTTGCATGAACGCCATCATCATCACCGCCTGCCCCAGCGGCATGGCCACCACCTTCCTCGCTGCCCGTCGCCTCGAGCAGGCGGCCAGCCGCCTCGGCTGGCAGGTTCATGTCGAGATGCACGGCAAGCTCGAGCCGCTCACGTCGGTCACTGCCGAGCAGATCGCCGAGGCCGACCTGGTGGTGGTCGCCGCCGATCACGTGCCGGCCCCGGAGCGCTTCGCTGGCAAGCGGCTGTACCGTGCCGCCATCGACCAGGCCCTGCCCGACCCGCGTGCCTTCCTCGAGCGCGCCAGCCGCGAGGCCGGCGAGTTTCAGCCGTCGTCTGACATGGCGGCACCTGCTGTGGCATCAAAGGCATCCGGTGGCAGCCGAATCGTCGCCGTGACTGCCTGTCCGACCGGCGTGGCCCACACCTTCATGGCCGCCGAGGCGCTGGCCGAGGCGGGCAGGTCGCTGGGCCACGAGATCCGCGTGGAGACCCAGGGGTCGGTGGGTGCCCAGGATCAGCTCACCGAGGAGGAGATCGACGCGGCCGACCTGGTGATCCTGGCCTGTGACATCGAGGTCGATGCGGCCCGCTTCGCCGGCAAGCGGGTCTATCGCACGTCCACCGGCAATGCCCTGAAGAAGCCGAAGCCGACCATCGAGGCGGCCCTGAAAGAGGCTGAAGTGGAGACGCAGAGTGGTGCCTCTGCTGGCGGCGAGGCGAAGAAGGGTGCCAAGGAGAAGGGGGTCTACCAGCATCTGCTCACCGGGGTCTCCTTCATGCTGCCCATGGTGGTGGCCGGGGGCCTGATGATCGCGCTCTCCTTCGTGTTCGGTATCGAGGCCTTCCAGGAGGAGGGCACCCTGCCCGCCGCCCTGATGCAGATCGGTGGCGGCACGGCCTTCGCCCTGATGATCCCGTTGCTGGCCGGCTACATCGCCTATTCCATCGCCGACCGACCCGGCATCGCCCCGGGGATGATCGGCGGCATGCTGGCCTCGGAGATCGGTGCCGGCTTCATCGGCGGCATCCTGGCGGGCTTCCTGGCGGGCTATGTGGCGCTGGCCGTGACCCGCTACGTCAAGCTGCCGTCGAGCGTCGAGTCCCTCAAGCCGATCCTGATCATCCCCCTGGTCGCCAGCCTGATCACCGGCCTCACCATGATCTACGTCGTCGGTGAGCCGGTGGCCGCGCTGCTCGCCGGCCTGACCACCTTCCTCGAGAACATGGGATCCACCAATGCCGTGCTGCTCGGCATCCTGCTCGGCGCCATGATGTGCTTCGACCTGGGTGGGCCGGTCAACAAGGCCGCCTACACCTTCGGCGTGGGGCTGCTGGCCTCCGAGACCTATGGCCCCATGGCGGCGATCATGGCCGCGGGCATGGTGCCGGCCATCGGCATGGGCATCGCCAGCTTCGTGGCTCGCCACAAGTTCTCCGAGCCGGAGCGCGAGGCGGGCAAGGCCTCCTTCGTGCTGGGCTTCTGCTTCATCAGCGAGGGTGCCATTCCCTTCGCCGCCAAGGACCCGCTGCGGGTCATCCCGGTGTGCATGGTGGGTGGGGCCATCACCGGGGCGCTCTCCATGCTGGTCGGGGCCAAACTGATGGCGCCCCATGGCGGCATCTTCGTGCTGCTGATCCCCAACGCCATCAACCCGGTCCTGTGGTATCTCGCCGCCATCATCATCGGCTCCCTGGTCACCGGTCTCGGCTATGCGGCGATCAAGCGCGGCAGCCAGGCCGTGGCCGTCGAGGCCAGGGCCTGAGCCACGCGGCGGAAGCGTGCCTCCCGACAACAAGCTGAGGTTTCCGCATGTTCCAGCTCACCCGCAGCGTCACCTGGCAGGCCCTCCAGGGCCTGCAGCAGCAGACCGCCGACGACCGTATCCGTGACTACTTCGCCGCCGACCCCAAGCGCTTCGAGAAGATGAGCCTGCGCGTCGGCGGGCTCTTCCTCGACTACTCCAAGCAGCCGGTCTCCGAGGCGGTGCTGGCCAAGCTGATCGAACTCGCCGATCACTCGGCGCTGGTGCAGCGCCGCGCCCAGATGTTCTCCGGCGACATCATCAACGTCACCGAGAACCGGCCCGTCCTGCATACGGCGCTGCGCAACCTCGGCGAGGGGCCGCTGATGGTCGACGGCCAGGACGTGATGCCGGAGATCCAGCGCACCCGCGAGCAGATCCGCGCCTTCTCCGAGGCGGTGCGCAGCGGCGCGTGGACGGGCTTCGATGGCCAGCGCATTCGTGATGTGGTCAACATCGGCATCGGCGGCTCGGACCTCGGCCCCAACATGGCCTGCCGGGCGCTGCTCAAGCACCGCCATCCGGAACTGAACTTCCATTTCGTCTCCAACGTCGATGGCGCTCACATCCAGAAGGTGCTCAGTCGCCTCGACCCGGCCACCACCCTGTTCATCGTCTCCACCAAGACCTTCTCCACCCAGGAGACGCTGCTCAACGCCCATACCGCGCGCCGCTGGTTCCTGGACAACGCCGGCCCGGAGGCCGACGTGGGCGCGCACTTCATCGCCGCCTCGACCAACAAGGCGGCGGCCATGGAATTCGGCATCCGCGAGGAGAACGTCTTTGAGTTCTGGGCCTGGGTCGGCGGGCGCTACTCGATGTGGTCCTCCATCGGCCTGCCCATCGCCCTGGCCATCGGCTTCGAGGGCTTCATGGCGATGATCGAGGGCGCCTACGAGATGGACCAGCACTTCCTGAGCGCCCCCACTGCCGCCAACATGCCGGTGCTGATGGCACTGATCGGCATCTGGCACATCAACTTCCAGGGCGCCGAGACCCAGGCCATCGTGCCCTACGACCAGGCGCTGCATCAGCTGCCGGCCTTCCTGCAGCAGCTCGACATGGAGTCCAACGGCAAGTCGGTGGATATCTTCGGCCGGCCGGTGGACTATAAGACCGGGCCCATCGTCTGGGGCCAGACCGGTTCCAACGGTCAGCATGCCTTCTTCCAGCTGCTTCACCAGGGCACCCGCTACGTGCCCATCGACTTCATCGCCTCGCTCAAGCCCGAGCCCGGCATGGAAGACCACCACTTCGCCCTGCTCACCAACATGCTGGCCCAGGCCAATGCCTTCATGGAGGGCAGCGCCGAGGGCGGCGAACTCGACCCCTATAGCTGCCCGGGCAACCGCCCCTCCAGCACTCTGTTGCTCGACGAGCTGACGCCGAAGAACCTCGGCGCGCTGATCGCCCTCTACGAGCACAAGGTGTTCGTCCAGGGGGTGATCTGGAACATCAACTCCTTCGACCAGTGGGGCGTGCAGCTCGGCAAGCGCATCGCCGGCGAAATCAGCGAACGCCTGGACGCGCACAGCCAGGACTTCGACGCCTCCACCCAGGGGCTGCTGGCGCTGGTGCGCGGGCACTTCGTGTCGAGCGGCGATCCGTCGGGCGGCGATCCGTCGAGCGGCGATCCGTCGGGCGGCGAGGAGAAGGCCTGAAGGCCTCGGCGCAGGTCGCGCAAGGCCTCGACCGGTCGTTGAAGGTGAAGGCGGCAGATAGCCGGAGCGGCAAGGTGTCGGGGCCATCAAGTGGCGGGGCTATCCGAGCATCGTCATCCGCAGGAGGCCCGGGGTTAGGCCCGAGCAGAGGCAGCGTAGGCTCCTGCCCGCACCTCCTCGAGGAGTCGGCATTCGTAGCGCTTGCTGTCGACGAACCGGGCGAGCAGGGTATCGAGTCTCGCCAGCTGGCAGTGCTGGGCCATCAGCTCACTGAACTGCAGCGAGTGCCGAGCGAAGGCCAGGGCGTAGCCCAGGGTCTGGCAAGCCATGGCGTCGTTGCTGATGAACAGGTGCAGCCGGTACTGCTCCGCAAGGGACCGGCGTCGGGCCAGGGTCGCCGGCAGGCAGTGGCGTCGCTGCAGCTGCTCGGCGAGGGTCTCCAGGGCGCCCAGGCGCTGCTCGCACTCGATGCCCAGCGTGGCCATCAGGCGGCTGACCTCGGGGCGGGTGGGAAGGAAGCTCAGGGCCAGGCCACGGTAGCGCTCCATCTCGCGCGACTCGTGGTCGTAGGTGATCGACAGCGGCTGATCGGCGGGGCTGGGGTGAGCGTGCATCTCGGGCAGGCAGGCAGGCATGGGCATCTCCGTTCTTGTCATCCGGGCCTCTTCCGGGCACCGTTCAGATAAGGTAGACGCAGGGGAACAGCTCCCTCCTTGATATTGGTCAATTTCGTTCGCGGATCAGCATAAAGTACCAGGCTCCATGCACGCTGTGTATCGTGATAAAGCGGCATCATGGGTCGGCGTTGTCGCTCCCGGCCCCGGGGCATACACTGCCCGAAACCCGACAGGCAGGCCGATATGCGTGATCTTTTCCCCGCCAGCCCGCGCCTCGATGGCACGGCAGACGAGGACGTGCCGCTGCGCACGGCCGTGAGCCGCCGAAGCGATCCCCGGGCCGCGGCGCGAGAGCTGGCCGTCGAGCTGTGCCATTCCGAGCTTGGCTTCATGCTGTTCTTCTGCAGCGCCGAGTATCCCCTGGCGGCGCTCTCCGAGTCTCTGGATGCGGCCTTCGACGGCGTGCCGGTGGCGGGCTGCACCACCGCCGGGGAAATCACCCCGCAGGGCTACGAACGTGGCGGTATCGTCGCCATCGGCTTCGACCGGCGCCACTTCGCCGTCTCCTGCGCGCTGGTCGAGGATCTGTCGGGCTTCGACTTGATGCGTGCTCAGCGGCTGGTCGACGGCCTGCTCGATGACTGTCGCGATCGCGCCCTGGCGCCCCTGGCCGAGCACAGCTTCGCCCTGACGCTGCTCGACGGCCTCTCCAGCTGCGAGGAGCAGGTGCTGGCGACCCTGGATGCCGCCCTGGGGCGAATCCCCAGCTTCGGCGGTTCCGCCGGCGATGACAATCGCCTGGCCCATACCCATGTGCACGCCGAGGGGGGCTTCCACGGTCAGGCCGCGGTGGTGGTGCTGATCAACACCCGGCTGCCCTTCGAGGTCTTCACCACCCACCATCTGAGACCGCGGGACGAGAAGCTGGTGGTCACCCGGGCCGACCGCGAGCGTCGCCGGGTGCTCGAACTCAACGCCCTGCCGGCGGCCGAGGAGTATGCCCGGCTGGTGGGCCTGCCGGTCGAAGCCCTGACGCCTGACGTGTTCGCCCGCCATCCGTTGGCGGTTCGCCTGGGCGAGGCGCATTTCGTGCGCGCCATCCAGCGGGTCAATGATGACGGCAGCCTCAGCTTCTACTGCGCCGTGGAGAATGGCATCGTGCTCACCGCCATGCGCCCGGCCCCTCTGCTCGAGGATCTCGAGACGGTTTTCGCCGCGCTCAGCGCGCGCCTCGGCGAGCCGGCGTTGATCATCGCCTGCGACTGCTTCCTGCGTCGGTTGGAGCTAGAAACGCTGGCGCGGGTGGACGCGGGCTCGCGGCTGCTGGCCCGCTCGCGGGTGATCGGCTTCAACACCTACGGGGAGCAGCACCATGGCATGCACATCAACCAGACCTTCACCGGGGTTGCCATTGGATCTCGGACAGCCACGCCAGACGCCTGACGACGCCAGTCCGCGGGAGCGGGAGCTGCTGGAGGAGAACGTGCGCCTGCGTCGGATCGCCGCCGCGCTGATGGAGCGGGTGGAGTCCGCGGGGGTGGCGGGCGCGGCCCCCTACGCGGCCTTCGAGCATGCCGTGCTGCTCGCCGAGCAGGTACGCGAGCGCACCGAGGCGCTGCAGCAGACCCTGGCCGAGCTGCATGCCGCCAAGGCCGAGGCCGAGGCGGCCAACCTCTCCAAGACCCGCTTTCTGGCCGCGGTCAGCCACGACCTGATGCAACCGCTGAATGCCGCCCGGTTATTCACCAGCGCCCTCGAGGAGCACGACCTTCCCGCCCCATCGACCCGCCTGGTGGGGCACGTCGGCCGATCCCTTCAGGACGTGGAGGCGCTGCTCGGCACCCTGGTGGACATCTCGCGGCTCGATGCCGGCGTGCTCGAGCCGGACGTCGCCCCGTTCCCCGTCGCGCGGCTGCTCGACGTGCTGGCCGAGGAGTTCCGCCAGATGGCCGCGGCGCGGGGGCTCGAGCTGCACTACGTGAGAAGTGACGCGGTCGTCGCCTCGGACCTGGCGCTGCTGGCGCGGGTGGTGCGCAACTTCCTGACCAATGCCATTCGCTACACCGAGCATGGTCGGATCCTGCTGGGCTGCCGTCGTCGCGCCGGCGGGCTCGAGATCCTGGTGGGCGATACCGGGCCCGGCATTCCCGAGGCGCAGCGCGAGGCGATCTTCCAGGAGTTCCAGCGCCTGGGCGAGCGCCGCGACGCCGAGGATCGCGGCCTGGGGCTGGGGCTGGCGATCGTCGACCGCATCGCCGGGATCCTCGACCATCCCCTGCGGCTCGCCTCGGTGCCGGGGCGCGGCTCGCTGTTCGCGGTGCGCGTGCCCGCCGGCCGGCTGCCGGCGGCGCCACCGAGCGCGCCGGCGCCGGCCTGGGAGGGCGATGTGCTGGCAGGCACGCGGGTCTGGGTCGTCGACGACGATCCCGGGATCTGCGAGGGCATGACGGCGCTGCTCGCCGGCTGGGGGTGCGAGGTGCGCACCGCCACCTCCCTGGCCGCCCTGGAGGCCGACCTGGACGCTCACGCGTCCGGCGAGGCGGCCGACGTGCTGCTCGTCGACTATCACCTGGGGGAGGGGGATCCCGATGGCCTCGCGGTGGCGGCGCGGCTGCGCGAGCGCCAGCCGGGGCTCGCGGTGGTGGTGATCACCGCCAATCACGACGCCTCGATCAAGAGCCTGACTCGCCAGCGGGGTTACGGCTGCCTGCTCAAGCCCCTGAAGCCGCTGCGGCTGCGCATGCAGCTGGTCGGCCTGCAAGGCGGCGGCTCAGAGTGAGGGGGCGTGGCGCTCGGCCAGCAGGGCCTCGAGGTCGAGCGCACCGGCGGCCAGGATCGCCTGGACGCGGCCCGAGACGTGAAGCTTGCGCAGGATCGCCGAGACGTGAGTCTTCACCGTGGTCTCGGCGATCTCCAGTTCGCGGGCGATCACCTTGTTGGAGGCGCCCCGGGAGAGGCGGATCAGCACCTCGAGCTGCTTGTCGGTGAGCTCGGCCAGGCGCTGGCGCTGCGCGCCCTCCTCGGCCGGCGGCGAAGGCGCCCCGGCCGGGGGGCGGCGCATGATGTCCGCCGGCAGGTAGAGCTGGCCCTCCAGCAGGCGGGTCAAGGCCGCCTGCAGTTCCCGGCGCGGCGTCGACTTGGGGATGTAGCCCACCGCGCCGAGATCGATGGCCTCGAGAATGGTGCGCCGCTCCTGGTCGGCGGAGAGAATCGCCACCGGCAGCGAGGGATACGCCTCGCGCAGTGCCCGCAGCCCCTCGAGCCCGCTGGCATCGGGCAGGCCCAGGTCGAGCAGCACCAGATCGAGGTCCGCGCAGGCCCCAGCCTGGCGCAGGGCCTCGTCCAGGCTCTCCGCCTCCAACAGCTGGCTGTCGGGCAGGCCGGCCTCGATTACCGCCGCGATGGCCTCGCGGAACAGCGGATGGTCATCGGCGACCATCAGGTTGTGCATGGGCAATCCCTCGTGGCGTCGTCTCGCCTCCTACCGAAGGAGGAGGCCCTCTCCTGCCACCGCAGTATGTCGCAGAAGACGCCGCTGACCAAGACTGGGGAGGGTATCACCACAACGACAATACTCAGGAGTCACGCCATGATCTACGCCAACCCCGGCCAGTCCGGTTCACTGGTCAGCTTCGAGACACGCTACGGCAACTACATCGGTGGCGAGTTCGTGCCGCCGGTGAAGGGCCAGTACTTCGACAACGTCAGCCCGGTCAACGGCGAGGTGTTCTGCCAGATTCCCCGCTCGACCGCCGAGGATATCGACCTCGCCCTGGACGCCGCCCACCAGGCCGCCCCGGCCTGGGGCAAGACCTCGGCCGCCGAGCGCTCCAACGTGCTGCTCAGGATCGCCGATCGTATGGAGCAGAACCTCGAGATGCTGGCCGTGGCCGAGACCTGGGACAACGGCAAGGCGGTTCGCGAGACCCTGAATGCCGACCTGCCGCTGGCCGTCGACCACTTCCGTTACTTCGCCGGCTGCCTACGCGCCCAGGAGGGCACCGCCGCCGACATCGACGCCAACACCGTCGCCTACCACTTCCACGAGCCGCTGGGCGTGGTGGGGCAGATCATCCCCTGGAACTTCCCGCTGCTGATGGCCGTCTGGAAGCTGGCGCCGGCGCTGGCGGCGGGCAACTGCGTGGTGCTCAAGCCCGCCGAGCAGACCCCGGCCTCCATCCTCGCGCTGATGGAGCTGGTCGGTGACCTGCTGCCGCCCGGCGTGCTCAATGTCGTCAACGGCTACGGCGCCGAGGCGGGCCAGGCGCTGGCCACCAGCAAACGCATCGCCAAGATCGCCTTCACCGGCTCCACCCCGGTGGGCGCGCACATCCTCAAGTGCGCCGCCGAGAATATCATCCCCTCCACGGTGGAGCTTGGCGGCAAGTCGCCGAACATCTACTTCGCCGACATCATGAACGCCGAGCCGGAATTCATCGACAAGGCCGCCGAGGGCCTGGTGCTGGCCTTCTTCAATCAGGGCGAGGTCTGCACCTGTCCGTCCCGGGCGCTGATCCAGGAGAGCATGTACGACGCCTTCATGGCCAAGGTCATGGAGAAGGTGGGGCAGATCACCCGTGGCAACCCGCTGGACACCGACGTCCAGGTCGGCGCCCAGGCCTCCCAGGAGCAGTTCGACAAGATCATGTCCTACATGGACGTGGCCCGCGAGGAGGGGGCCGAGTTCCTCACCGGCGGCGAGCGGGAGTCCCTGGATCCTGCCATCAACAACGGCTTCTATATCCAGCCGACGCTGCTCAAGGGCCACAACAAGATGCGGGTGTTCCAGGAGGAGATCTTCGGCCCGGTGGTGGCCGTGACCACCTTCAAGGATGAGGCCGAGGCCCTGGCCATCGCCAACGACACCGAGTTCGGCCTGGGCGCGGGCGTCTGGAGCCGCGACATGAACGTCGCCTTCCGCATGGGGCGTGGCATCCAGGCCGGCCGCGTGTGGACCAACTGCTACCACCAGTATCCGGCCCATGCCGCCTTCGGCGGCTACAAGAAGTCCGGCGTCGGTCGTGAGACCCACAAGGTGGCCCTCGAGCACTACCAGCAGACCAAGAACCTGCTGGTCAGCTATGACATCAATCCGCTGGGCTTCTTCTAAGCCTGATTGTCGCCCGGCACGACTCTGCCGGGCGGCGCGCTCCATCACAAGAAGGTGGTGTTCACCTTCCGACACCCCGGGCGATTCCACTCGTGCCTGTGACAGGTAGCGAGTGCCATACCTTCAGGAGACAGATCATGGAAAATACAATGAAAGCCGCCGTGGTGCGCAAGTTCGGCGAGCCGCTGACCATCGAGGAAGTGGAAACTCCCCGTCCCCAACGAGGTGAGGTCCTGGTCAAGGTCGCCGCCTCCGGCGTCTGTCACACCGACCTGCACGCGGCCCATGGCGACTGGCCGGTCAAGCCCGAGCCCCCCTTTATCCCGGGGCATGAAGGGGTCGGTACGGTGGTGGCGGTGGGCGAGGGCGTAGGTCACCTTAAGGAGGGTGACCGGGTCGGGGTGCCCTGGCTGTATTCCGCCTGCGGCCACTGCGAGCATTGCCTCGGGGGCTGGGAAACCCTGTGTGAGTCCCAGCAGAATACGGGCTATTCGGTGAATGGAGGCTTTGCCGACTACACGCTGGCGGATGCCGGCTACGTCGGCCGGCTGCCGGACAACGTCGACTTCCTCGAGATCGCGCCGGTGCTGTGCGCCGGGGTCACCGTCTACAAGGGCCTGAAGATGACCGATACCCGACCGGGCCAGTGGGTGGTGATCTCGGGCATCGGCGGGCTTGGCCACATGGCGGTGCAGTACGCCAGGGCGATGGGCCTCAATGTCGCGGCGGTGGACATCGACGATGGCAAACTGGCGCTGGCGGAGCGGCTGGGGGCTACCGTCACGGTCAACGCCCTCAAGATGGATCCCGCCGCGTATCTCAAGAAAGAGATTGGCGGTGCACATGGGGCATTGGTCACGGCAGTCTCGCCAAAGGCTTTCGATCAGGCCCAGCGCATGCTGCGCCGTGGCGGCTCCCTGGTGCTCAACGGCCTGCCGCCCGGAGACTTCCCGCTGCCGATCTTCGATACCGTGCTCAACGGTATTACCATCCGTGGCTCCATCGTCGGCACCCGCCTGGACCTGCAGGAAGCACTGGACTTCGCCGGTGAAGGCAAGGTGAAGGCGACGGTGGAAAGCGACTCGCTGGAGAACATCAACGACGTCCTCCAGCGCATGATCGATGGCAAGATCGAAGGGCGAGTCGTTCTCGATATGACCGACAGCTAGTCGCCGAGGCCACGATCAGGGATAAAGGGCGCGACGCGAGTCGCGCCCTTTTTAATTCGGTGGTTCTGGCTGGTGCCGCTGGCGGGGAAAGTCGGTCGGGAGTCACTTCATGGACGGCCCACGTCTGCGCCACCCTGCAGGGGAATGTGGCACGGCAGGCCCCCTCGCGTTCCTGTCACGCCTTCGGAGCATCGCCCGTCGCCTCGGCCAACTCCTGCATAGCCGAGAACACGACCGGCGGTTGAGGGGCGCGACTCACCGACAGCGAGAAGATATCCGGCCGGGCATAGTGCCCGCAGACATCGAGGGAGCGTCTTGCCCGCCGCGCCGCTTCCACATCGATCTCGGCATAGAGGATGCCCTTCTCGCGGTTGAGGGGGCCCGCCACCACCTCCCCCGAAGGGGCAATGATCACCGCATTGCCGACATTGACCCACTCCTCCGGCGCGTAGAGTCGGTCGCGCTCAAAGCGTCTGCGAGCTGCAATGGGGCTGCGGCCTGCTCGAGCGCTGGGGACGCTCGCGCAACTTGGCGGGCGGTGTCATGTGGGAGCTGCGAACAGGACGATCCGGCACCAATTCAAGCAAGCCGCCAACCGTGATCGGCTGAATGCCCGGGCGCAGGCGGCCCTCGACGAAGCGGCGGCCATCGTCCTTGCCGCCCCCACCCTGGCGCCGGCGCTGCCCACCAGGCAGAAGCAACGCTGAGCGGGGAGATACGCATGCCGCAAATTATCGTCGAACGAAGCTTCGCCACACCCCTGACCGAAGCAGAATTGAAAGCGACCGAGGCGCGCATGATGCCGTGTCTCGATCTCTACCGGGTCCGTTGGATTCGCAGCTACTGGTCGGGGCGTCTCGTGGACCGCGTGATGACGTCGTGCATGGCGGTTCAGTCGCCGCCGGCGAAGATATCGAGGTTCAACACATGTGACCGGCCCAACCATATCACGCCCTGGGTATGGTCGAAGAGGTCGTCGCCCGTGCCCACATGCACGAAGACGTCCAGCTCGCCGCGGTGGAGGGCGAGCCAGGGAATGATCTCGCCGAACAGTACCGGGGCGAAGGAGAGCTGGCAGCTCCACAGCGGATGCGGCCCCACCGGGCGCTCGTGAAAGCGCCCCACCTCGATCGCGAAGCGTTCGGCCGCCGCCCTTGCCAGCTGTCTTGCCTCGGCCAGGCCGGCGGTATCTTCGTAGTAGAGGTGCGCGTGGTAGTAGCGGATGGTGTGGTGTATCGCCTCTTCTTTTTTCACGGTCGAAAGACCATGTGCACCTCATCAAGCCCTTGGATCAGGCGCTGGTAGGTGTTTTTCAGGATCAGGGTTTCGCCGCTCGTCAGGGTGACGACGGCGACCGGTTCATGAAGCGGCTCGTTCTCCGCCTCGATCTCGGGTCGAATCTGCACGATCTGATCGATGTGCAACAGCAGTGGATAGTCTTTCTCGGTCGTCGGGTAATTGGTAATGACCTCGATGAACTTATGGCTCATGCGACCTCCTCGATTCATCAAGCGCTACGCTTGCCATCAGTATAGTAGAGGCTTATGCCGCTCCCAGCCGACCAAGAACCTGCTGGTCAGCTATGACATCAATCCACTGGGCTTCTTCTGACCGGAAGACGCCTCGGCGAGCATCGAGCAGGTACTTCGGCGCGACGCGAGTCGCGCTTTTTTTCGTGGATCGCTACACGCCCCTCCCACGTTGCGTCATCATCACCCACCCCGCCTCCGACCGGATGACACGGCGATGACCGATCTCGAAGACCCCGATCTCCATCAGGCGCGCCTGCAGCGGACGGCGTCGCTGATCCGCCGTAGCGGGGCGCGGCGGGTGCTCGATCTCGGCTGCGGCTCCGGCGGGCTGCTGCAGTACCTGCTGCGCGATGCCCAGTTCGAGCGGGTGGTGGGCCTGGAGCTCTCCGGCGAGCTGCTGGCCCAGGCCAAGCTGCGCCTGGAGAATCTGCCGGCGGCCCGGGCCGGACGCCTCGAGCTGGTCTGCGGCTCCTATGCCGAACCCCACCCGGCGCTGGTGGGGTTCGAGGCCGCGGCCATGGTGGAGACGATTGAGCATGTCCCGCCGGAGGCGCTCTCCCGGGTCGAGCGCGCGGTCTTCGCCGGGCTGCGGCCGCACCTGCTGGTGGTGACCACCCCCAACCACGAATACAACCCGCTCTATGACATGGTGCCGGGCGAGTTCCGGGATCCCGACCACAAGTTCGAGTGGGACCGGGCGCGCTTTCGCGACTGGGCACAGGGCGTGGCACGCCGCAACGGCTATCGGGTGCGCATCTGCGGGATCGGCGAGATGGACGCCCACCTCGGCCAGCCGACCCAGGTGGCGCTATTCACGCGGCACCCCGCGCCGGGGTCGAGCTGAGCCCGTCCCCGCCCCTTGCAGGACCGCGGCGGCGAGGCGTCAGTCGTCCGAGAACACCACGGGGGGTAGGGGGGAGCGGTTCACCGTCAGCGAGAAGAGGTCGGGCCGGGCATAGTGGCCGCAGACATCCAGCGAGCGGCGCGCCCGGCGGGCGGTCTCGACCTCGATCTCGGCATAGAGGATACCCTTCTCGCGGTTGAGGGGGCCCGCCACCACCTCGCCCGACGGCGCGATGACCACGGCATTGCCGACGTTGATCCACTCCTCGGGAGTGAAGAGCCGGTCGCGCTCCGGAAAGGTCACCGGGACGTCGCTGCCCTGGATCGCAGTGGCCGTGCCGATCACCCAGCAGCCGCCCTCCCGGGCGATGTGACGGAGGCTGGCGAGACAGGCATCGCTCGAGTCCCAGGTCGGGTTGATGAAGACGTCCAGATCCTGGGCATAGAGGGCGTAGCGCGCCAGCGGCATGTAGCTCTCCCAGCAGATCAGGCAACCGAGTCGTCCGGCGGGAGTCTCGACGACCCTGAGCCCGCTGGCATCGCCCATGCCCCAGACCATGCGCTCGGGGTTCGTCGGCATCAGCTTGCGGTGGCGATTCAGCAGCCGCCCATCCGGGCCGATCACCACCACGCTGTTGTAGAGGGTGGTGCCGCTGTAGCGGCGGTCGATCTCGGTGAGGCCCGTCACCAGGGTCACCTCATGCCGGGCGGCCGCCTCCTGGATGGGCTCGAGGGTGTTGCCGCCGAGGTCGACGGCATTCTCGCGCAGCCTGGCATGTAACTCGCTGGTCAGCGCCATGTCGCCGCCCGGGGCGAGTCGCCAGATCCAGGTGGGATAGCCGGGGATATAGGCCTCCGGGAATACCAGCAGGGTCGCCCCGGCGCCGACCGCCTCGTCGATGGAGGTCAACATCTGCTGCAGCGTCTCGTCGCGCTGCAGCAGTACCGGGGGCTTCTGGATCACCGCAACCGTCGTGGCCATGGCAGGGTCCTCGTGCGCGGTGCGGGCGCCGAAGGACACCAATCACGGGCACTAGCCTGACCTTCACTATAGCGGCGAGGGGAGAAGCGCGCCCGGGATCGGGACGACGAGAGCCGAGGCCGGGTGACCGGCGGGCGTCAGGGGCAGGTGTCGCCCACGATCAGTTTGGTGCTGAGCAGGCGGTCCTCGCGGGGGCTGAGGCCGAGGATCATGCGCGCAGCAATGCGGCCCTTCTCGACGCTGTCCTGACGCACCGTGGTCAGCCGCGGCGCCCGATACTGGCCCTCGGCGATGCCGTCGAAACCGGTGATGCGCAGATCCTCGGGCACGCGCAGGCCGCGCTGCTCGGCGAGCGTCAGGGCGGTCAGGGCGATACGGTCGGACATGCACAGCAGCAGGTCGGGCCGCTCGTCGGCGGGTGCATCGAGGATGGCCTCGATCACCGGGGCGCAGACCTCGAAGGTGTTCTCCTCGATATTCCACATCGGCACCGCCGCCGGGTCGATGCCGACCTCGGCAAAGGCCCGCTGGAAGCCGGCGAGGCGGGCCCGCGTGATGGTGCGCTCGGCCGAGAGCAGCGCCTGGTCGTCACCGATGCGGCCGTTGCAGGGCTGCTCGGTGAGGCGCAGGTTGATGACCGCCGGGCGTCGCGGCGGGGTCGTCAGGGCATGCCGGGCGATGGCGTAACAGGCCGGTTCGTCGTCGACGTGCACCGTGGGCTGGCCCTCGAGATCGAAGTCGACGGCCACCAGGGGCTGCCGGCCGGTTCCCTGCAGTTCGTCGAGCAGTACCAGGCTCGGCATCAGGCCATAGACGATGAAGCCGTCGGCGATGCTCGAGGAGCCGGGCACCCGCGAGGCATCCTGGCGACCGGAGAGCAGCAGCAGGGTATGGCCATGGGCGTCGAGGACCTCGGCGATGCCGGACAGCAGCTCGCTGGCCACGGCATCGTTGAGGCTGTAGGTCAGGGTCTCGGCGAGCACCACGGCGATGATCCGCGAGCGCCCGGTGCGCAGGCTGCGCGCCTTGGCATCGGGGCCGCGATAGCCCAGGCGCCGGGCCTCACTGAGGATGCGTTCACGCAGCTTGGGCGAGAGCTGGTCGGGGCGATTGAAGGCGTTGGAGACACTGGCGGTGGAGACGCCGAGCTCGGCGGCCAGCTCCTTCAGGGTGATGTGGCGTGGCGAAGACACGTGGCGATTCGGCTCTCGGGGTCAGGGACGGTTCTGTATCGATTTAGTTAGCCTACTATCATAGCCGTCAATGGCCGGGATGCCTAGCCGGCTTGACCAAGGACGCCGTGGTGATCGGGGAGAGGCGCCCTTGGCCTGGCCTCAGCCTAGCACGAGCCAGACGGCGGTCCCCGGCAGCAACGATAAGCGGTTGCCCTGCGCCTGGGGCGTGGTCATGCCCGGCAGTTCGAGGCTCTGCCAGCCCTCGATGCCGGCATCGAGGGTAGCAAGATCAATGTCGATCGCGTCGTTGCCCCGGCCGAGATGGGCCAGGCACAACAGGCGCTGGTCGCCCAGGGTGCGGATCACGCCGAAGACATCCACGGGCAGGCGGCTCGGCTCGAGCAGCTGCTGGTCGCCCTGGCGCAGCACTTCGCTCGCGCCGCGCAGCTGCAGCAGCCGGCGGACCCGGGCCAGCAGGCTGTCGTCATCGGCGTCCTGGTGGGCCACCGCCAGCGGTCGATGGCGGGCGTCGACGGGCAACCAGGGCGCTACGGCCTCGGGACAGAAGCCGCCGTTGGTGCCCTCATCCCAGGCCATCGGCGTGCGGCAACCGTCGCGGCCCTTGACCTCGGGCCAGAGGTTGATACCGAAGGGGTCCTGGAGATCCTCGTAGGCCAGTTCGGCCTCGGGCAGGCCGAGTTCCTCGCCCTGATAGAGGCACAGGCTGCCGCGCAGTGAGCAGAGCACGGTCAGGGCCAGCAGGGCGTGGTCCTCACCCCAGCTGGTGGCGCTGCGCACCACGTCGTGATTGGAGAGCGCCCAGCAGGGCCAGGTGTCGTCGCCCTGCTCGGCGAAGCGGGCCTGGACGTCGTGCAGTGCCCGAGCGTCGCCGGTGCTGTCCAGCAGGTCGAAGGTATAGGCCATGTGCAGGCGCTTGTCGCCGGCGGTGTAGGCGGCCATGGTCGGCAGTGGATCGTTGCCGGCGATCTCGCCCACGGTAGTCGACCCCGGGTACTCGTCGAGCAGCGCACGGATGCGCTCGAGATAGGCCAGGTTCTCGGGCTGCTCGATGTTGTGGCGCTGGAACTGGTAGCTCTGGGGGTTGCCGAGCTGGACTCGCTCGCGGGGCATCGGCGGGTTATCGGTGAGGGCGGGGTCGTGGAAGTAGTAGTTGACCACGTCGAAGCGGAAGCCATCGACGCCGAGCTCCAGCCAGAAGCGCAGGTTGTCGAGCTGCGCCTGCTGGACGTCGGGGTGGTGGAAGTTCAGATCCGGTTGGCTTTCCAGGAAGTTGTGCAGGTAGTACTGCCGGCGCCGGGCATCGAAGGTCCAGGCGCGACCGCTGAAGGCCGCCATCCAGTTGTTGGGCGGGGTGCCGTCCGGCTGGGGATCGCCCCAGACGTACCAGTCGGCCTTGGCATTGGTGCGGTCCTGGCGGCTCTCCTGGAACCAGACATGCTGGTCGGAGCTGTGCGACAGCACCTGATCGATGATTACCCGCAGGCCCAGTGCGTGGGCGCGGTCGACCAGCGCGCGAAAGTCGTTGAGGCTGCCGAACATGGGGTCGACGTCCCGGTAGTCGGCGACGTCATAGCCGAAGTCGTCCATCGGCGAGGTGAAGAAGGGCGACAGCCAGATGGCATCGACATTGAGGCTCGCCACATGATCGAGTTTTTCGGTGATACCCGCCAGATCCCCAATCCCATCCTGGTTAGCGTCCATAAAGCTGCGCGGGTAGATCTGGTAGATGGTGGCGCCGCGCCACCAGTCATGCTGGGCGTCTTGTCGGCGTTGGGAAAGTGTCATCCTGGACTTCCTGTTGTTGGGTCGTCGGTAGGGCCCGGCCGGAGGCGATCCGACCGGGCAGCAGGCATGGGCTTACCAGCCGCGACGGCCGAGACGCTCGAGTTCTCGGCCCAGTTGCTCGACGGCGCTGGCCCCGTCGAGCTCGCCGGAGAGCACCTGGTGAGTCCGGTTGAAGAAGGCATTGGAGACCCGCGCGTAGGCATCGCCGGTCACGGTGGCCGGGCGCGGCACGCCATGGGTCAGGGTCTCGTAGAGCTCGCTCATGGAGGGGTTGCTGGCTAGTACCTCCTCGTCTTGGTAGAGCGCCTCGATGGTGGGGTTCATGCCTATCTGGATGGCATGGGCCTTCTGTTGCTCCCGTGAGGTGATGAAGGCGACCAGATCGGCGGCCAGTTCGGGATGCTCGGAATGGCGCGAGACGGCAAAGTTCCAGCCCCCCAGCGTGGCCTTGGCCTTGCCTTCGGGGCCGTGAGGCAGTGGCGCCATGCCGATCTTGCCGGCCACCTCGCTGGCGTTGCCGTTGGCCAGGGACCAGACATAAGGCCAGTTGCGCAGGAAGAGGGCATTGCCGGACTGGAAGATCCCGCGGGTCTCCTCCTCGGTGTGGTTGAGGGCGCCCTCTGGAGAGATGTCGCCGACCCAGCTGGCGGCCAGGTCGAGGGCGGCGGCGGCGCGGGGATTGTCGATGGTCACCTCACCCTGCTCGTCGACGAGGGTGCCGCCGCCGTGGCTGGCCACCCACTCCAGGGCGTTGCAGGTCAGGCCCTCGTAGGCGCGGCCCTGGAAGCTGTAGCCCCAGAAGTCGTCGTTGCCGGCCCTTCGTTCCGCAGCCTGAATCTCCCGCGCGGTCTCGGTCAGCTGCTGCCAGGTCTCGGGCACCTCATGGCCGTATTGCTCCAGCAGATCCTGGCGGTAGTAGAGCAGGCCAGCGTCGGTATACCAGGGCATGGCGACCAGGCGGCCATCGACGGTGTTGTTGTCGATCAGTGCCGGGAAGAACTCCGCCGTGGTCTCTTTGGATATGTAATCGGAGAGATCCGCCAGATGGTCCCCCAGCATGCCGGGCCAGACGATGTCCACCATCAGGACGTCGACATCTGCGGATTCACTGCCCAGCAGCTGTTGATACAGCGACAGCTTCTCCGTCGTGCCGTTGGGGGTGGAGATGACCTGCACACTATGACCGGTCTGCTCGGCCCAGCGCTGGGCCGCGGTGGGGCAATAGTCGGCGGCATCGCCCGAGCCACAGGCGATGGCGATCTCGGCGGCCATCGCGCTGGGGACGGCCAGGGCCGAGCCACTCAGCAGCAGGGAGCCGATCAGGATGCGATGGCGGGTCTTGGCGTTATTCGGGCACCGGGCCGTATCGAGAGACATGTCGGTCGCGAGGGTCATGGGGTGCACTCCTGATGTGGTTGCTGTTGTTGTGATGGGCGTGAGTCCCGTTGCCAGAGCGCGTCCCTCTTGGGCATGCACTCCGTTGTTCTGTCGTGTGCAGTGTTGTGTTGTGTCCGGTTGGCTTCGAAGCCGCTCGGGCTTAGCGCGATGCTCCCGTCCTTGCTGCCGGGGCGTCCTCGAGTCGGACGATGGCGATGCCGTGGGGTGGCAACGCCAGTCCGCCGTGAGTTGCGCTGGCATTGACCATCGCCGGCGCATCCTCGATGAGGTGGATATTCTTCGTCACCGTCAGTTCGCGAGGCTCGGCTGAGAAGTTGAGGGCCACCAGAAGGCGCTCATGTGCGTGGTGGCGCTCGAAGGCCATGACCTCATCGTGCAGTGGGTGATGGCGGATCTCGCCCTCGATCAGGGCCGGGTGTCGCCGTCGGAAGGCCAGGAAATCACGCGTCGCCTTGAGCAGCGAGTCCGGATGTTGCTCTTGTCGATCCACGGCCAGCGCCAGGTGCTCCTTGGGGACGGGTAGCCAAGGCGTCGCGCTAGAGAAGCCGCCATGAGGTGCCTCGGCTCGCCAGGGCATGGGGGTACGACAGCCATCGCGGCCCTTGTAGCTCGGCCAGAAGGTGATGCCGGCGGGGTCGACCAGTTGCTCGAAGGCGAGCGGGGCCTCGCTCAAGCCCAGTTCCTCGCCCTGATAAAGACAGATGCTGCCGCGTTGGGTGAGCAGGAAGGCCAGGTAGAGGCGCTGCTTGGCCGCATCGCCCTCGGCGCCCCAGCGAGTGGCCAGGCGGGTGACGTCATGATTGCCCAGCGCCCAGCAGGGCCAGCCGTCGCCGATGCGTGCCTCCATCTCGGTCACGGTGGCCAACAGATATTCGGGATCGGCGTTCTCGGTCAGCAGATCGAAGGAGTAGGCCATGTGCAGCCGTTTGCCACCCCGGGTGTACTCGGCCATCACCCCTAGCGAGTCGTCATCGCCGACCTCGCCGATGCTAGTGGTACCGGGGTACTCGTCGAGCAGGGCGCGCAGCCGCTCGAGGAAGGCGAGGTTTTCCGGCTGGGTCTTGTCATGAAGGTGGCGCTGATAGCCGTAGGGATTGTCGGGGCGCACACCGATGAAGCCCTCGGCGATGTCCGCCCGAGGCGGGTTGTCGTTGAGCTCTCCATGCGTGCAGAAGTTGATCGCATCCAGGCGAAATCCGTCCACGCCGCGCTCGAGCCAGAAACGCACCTCGCCGAGGATGGCCTCGACCACTTCCGGGTTGCGGAAGTTCAGATCCGGCTGTTCGGCCAGGAAATTGTGCAGGTAGTACTGGCAGCGTCGGGTATCCCACTGCCAGGCGGGCCCGCCGAAGATCGCCTGCCAGTTGGTGGGCGGCGCCCCGTCGGGCCGGGGATCGGCCCAGACGTACCAGTCGGCACGCGGATTGTCGTGGCTCGCTCGGCTCTCGGCGAACCAAGGATGCTGGTCGGAAGTGTGGGAGAGCACCTGATCGATGGTGACTCGGAGGCCGCGGGCATGCGCAGCCTCCACCAGACGATCGAAGTCCTCCAGGGTGCCGAACATCGGGTCGACGTCGCGGTAGTCGCTGATGTCATAGCCGAAGTCCTTCATCGGCGAGGTGAAGAAGGGCGATAACCAGATGGCATCGACATTCAGCGAAGCGATGTAGTCGAGCCGCTCGATCACACCCTTGAGATCACCGATGCCATCGCCGCGGGAGTCCTGAAAGCTGCGGGGATAGACCTGGTAGATCACCGCCCCGCGCCACCAGTCGTGCCGATTGCCATCTTGCGGCTGCGACTCTTGTGGACGATAAAGGTGCATAGGAGCCTCCTGGACGGGAGCCGGGGCTCCCGTCGCGGGGATAAAACGGGACAGGGAGGAGCCGATTCAGGCGGCCGCGGCAGCCTTGGCAAGGGGCAGCGCCCGGTCGTCGGCATCGAAGAGATGGACGTGCTCGGTCTCGGGCACCAGGGCGACCCGCTGACCGATCTGCCACTGGCTCGGCGCCTCGCTGCGATGGATCAGCAGGGTATCGCCGGCCTGGGGCTCGAGGTAGACGTAGACCTCGTTGCCCAGGTACTCGACGTTGACGATCTCGAAGCTGTTGTCGCCGCGGGCCTCGGCCAGGCGCAGGTGCTCGGGGCGCACGCCCAGGGTCAGGTCGGTTCCATGGCGTTGGCCGCTGGCGTCCTGGGGCAGGGCCAGTTCGCCGAGCCCCGGCGCCTTGACCTTGCATCCATCGCCATCACTGCCGAGCAGTTCCGCCGGCATGAAGTTCATGGTCGGCGAGCCGATGAAACCGGCCACGAACTTGGTGGCGGGCTGCTGGTAGAGGGTCTGGGGACTACCGACCTGCTCGATGCGGCCGTCGCGCAGCACCACGATCTTGTCGGCGAGCGTCATCGCCTCCACTTGGTCGTGGGTGACGTAGATCATGGTGGAACCCAGGCGGTGGTGTAGGCGGGCGATCTCGTTGCGCATCTGCACACGCAGTGAGGCGTCAAGATTGGACAGCGGCTCGTCGAACAGCAGGATACGCGGCTCCCGTGCCATGGCGCGGCCCATTGCCACGCGCTGACGCTGGCCGCCGGAGAGCTCCTTGGGCTTGCGGTGCAGCAGTTCCTCGAGCTGCAGGATACGGGCCGTGGCCATCACCCGGTCATCGACGGTCTCCTTGGCCATCTTGGCCAACTTGAGGCCGAAGGCCATGTTCTCGTAAACCGTCATGTGCGGGTAGAGGGCGTACGACTGGAACACCATGCCGACACCGCGCTCGCGGGGCGGCAGATCATTGACCACGTCGTCACCGATTTTCAGCTCGCCGCCGGAGATCGACTCCAGTCCGGCGATCAGGCGCAGTAGGGTCGACTTGCCACAGCCCGAAGGGCCGACGAAGACCACGAATTCGCCGTTACCGACCTCGAGGTCGAGGTCCTTGATGATGTGGGTGCTGCCGAAGACCTTGTTGATCTTGGAGAGGTTCACGCTTGCCATCTTGCGACTCCCTGCCGGCGCCTTATGGCGTCGGCATGTGATATGGGGTTAATCGAGCGAGATAAAGGCGGCCTGATAGGCCGGCAGCACCAGCTGCGATGCCTCGAGGCTCGCCTTGAAGCCGGGGCCGTCGAGCAGCCGGGTGTGCTCGCCGAGGGACACCGGCAGTGTGGTCTCCTGAGACTCGCCGGTCAGGTTGAAGACGCACAGCAGCCGCTCGCCGCCCTGGTCGGCGTCGGCCTCGCGGATGAAGCCGAGCAGGTCCTCGCCGACCTCGACCAGGCGGATCTCGCCCTCGACCAGGGCCGGATGCCGGCGTCTGAAGGCCAGCATGGCGCGGGTAGCATTGAGCACCGACTCGGGGGCATCCTGCTGGTTGGCGACGGCCAGCGGGAGATGCCGCTCGTCGACCGGCAGCCAGGGCTCGACGGAGGAGAAACCGCCTCGGGCATCCTGGATCCAGGGCATCGGCGTGCGGCAGCCGTCGCGGCCCTTGAACTCCGGCCACAGCACCTTGCCGTAGGGGTCTTGGATGCGCTCGTAGGGCACCTCGGCCTCGGGCAGGCCGAGTTCCTCGCCCTGGTAGAGGCAGACGCTGCCGCGCAGCGACAGTGCCATGGCCAGCGCCACCTTGGGATAGGCGACGGGATCCTCGCCCTGGCCCCAGCGGGTCGCGCTGCGCACCACGTCGTGATTGGACAGCGCCCAGCAGGGCCAGGCATCGCCGGCCAGGCGCTGGAAGCGTTCGATCACTTCGCGGATATAGCCGGCGGAGTGCGGGGCGTTGAGCAGGTCGAAGCCATAGGCCATGTGCAGCTTGTCGCCGCCGGCGGTGTACTCGGCCATGCGCTCGAGCGGGTTATCGTCGCCGATCTCGCCCACCGTGGTGGTGCCGGGGAACTCGTCCATCAGCGCACGCAGTTCCTTGAGGAAGTCGAGGTTCTCCGGACGGCTCAGGTCATAGACGTGGCGCTGCCAGGTGTAGGGGTTGGTGTCCGGTGCGCCCAGGGTCTTGGCCTCGCCCGCCGGTACCGGCGGGTTGTCGCGCAGTGCCGGGTCGTGGAAGTAGAAGTTGACGGTGTCGAGGCGGAAGCCATCGACGCCGAGTTCGAGCCAGAAGCGCATGTTGTCGAGCTGGGCCTGACGCGCCTCGGGGTGATGGAAGTTCACGTCCGGCTGGCTTTTCAGGAAGTTGTGCAGGTAGTACTGCTGGCGGCGCGAGTCGAAGGTCCAGGCCGAGCCGCCGAAGATCGACAACCAGTTGTTGGGCGGCGTGCCGTCGGGCTTGGGGTCCGCCCACACGAACCAGTCGGCCTTGGGGTTGGTGCGGTCCTGGCGGCTCTCCTGAAACCAGGGATGCTGGTCGGAGGTATGACTGATCACTTGGTCGATCATCACCTTCAGGCTCAGCCTGTGGGCTTCCGCCAGCAGCGCCTTGAAGTCTTCCAGGGTGCCGAACATCGGGTCGACGTCGCGGTAATCGCTGACGTCGTAGCCAAAGTCGAGCATCGGCGAGGTGAAGAAGGGCGACAGCCAGATGCCATCGACATTGAGGCTTGCCACGTAGCCCAGCTTGTCGGTGATGCCCGGCAGGTCGCCGATGCCGTCGCCGTTGGCGTCCAGGAAGCTGCGCGGATAGATCTGGTAGATGACGCCACCGCGCCACCAGAAGGTTGAGTCTTGCATCTTGGATTCCATCGATGACATGAGTGTTATCCCTTGACGGCGCCGGCGGTCAGCCCGGAGACGATGCGACGCTGGAAGATCATCACCAGGATGACCAGCGGCACGGTGACGGTGACCGAGGCGGCCATGATCGGCCCCCAGGGCAGCTCGTGCTGGCTACCGCCGGAGATCAGGGCAATCGCCACCGGCACGGTGCGCTGATCGTCGGTGAGGGTGAAGGTCAGAGCGAAGAGAAATTCGTTCCAGGCAGCGATGAAAGCCAGCAGGCCCGTGGTGGCCATGGCCGGCCACATCAGCGGCAGAAACACCTTGGTGATCGTCACCCAGGGGGTGGCACCGTCCATGATTGCCGCCTCCTCCAGTTCCATGGGCAGCTGCTTCATGAAGGTGGTCAGCACCCAGACGGTGAAGGGCAGGGTGAAGATGGTGTAGCTCAGGATCAGGCCGGCCGGGTTGTTGTAGAGACCAAGCCCACGGATCACCTCGAAGAGGCCCGAGAGCACTGCCACCTGAGGGAACATCGACACGCCGAGGATCACCAGTAGCACCGTGGTACGCCCGCGGAAGCGGACCCGGCCCAGCGCGTAGGAGGCGGTGATGCCGAGCAGCAGGGCAATGAAGACCACGGATAGCGAGACGATGATGGAATTGAAGATGGCGCGCACGAAGCTCTTCTGGGTGAAGATCTGCACGTAGTTGCCGAAATCTACCGTCGATAGCCAGAAATCGACGCGGAACAGGTCGCTGGAGGGTTTCAGCGAGGTGATCACCGCGTAGTAGAAGGGAAAGATGGCATAGACCATCACCACGGCGATCAGGGCATAGAACCCGACCCGCTTGGCGAGCTTGGTCAGCTGGTACTGGTTCATTGGTCCACTCCCAGTTGGCGGCGGCCGAGATACAGGTAGATCACGACGGCCAGGGCGATGATCAGGAACAGCATCGTCGAGGCGGCGCTGCCATAGCCGACGTCCTGGAATTCGACCAGTTGCTGGCGGGCGTAGATCGACATGGTCATGGTGCTGGTGGAGTTGGAGGTCAGCACATAGATCACGTCGAATACTCGCAGGGCGTCGAGTAGGCGGAAGATCACGGCCACCATCAGCGCCGGAGTTATCAGCGGCAGGGTGACCCGGAAGAACACCTTGACCGGGTTGATGCCGTCGACCTCGGCGGCCTCGTAGCAGTCCTTGGGTAGCATCTGCAGGGCGGCCAGCACCAGCAACGCGACGAAGGGAATGGTCTTCCAGACATCGACCATGATCACCGCCCACATGGAGTAGCTGGCGCTGGCGGTCCAGGCGATGGGCGAGTCGATGATGCCGATCGCCATCAGCAGATGGTTGATGATCCCGAACTGGTCATTGAGCATCCAGGCCCACATCTTGGCCGAGACGATGGTGGGAATGGCCCAGGGGATCAGTACCGCGGCACGCACCAGCATGCGTCCCTTGAACTCGACGTTGAGCAGCAGCGCGACGATGACGCCGAACACCACTTCAAGTGACACCGAGACGGCGCTGAAATAGAGCGTGTTCCACACCGACGTCCACCACACCGGGTCGGTCAGCAGGCCGTACCAGGCCCCATCCTCGTAGACCAGGTAGTTCTCGATGCCGATGAAGGCGGCCCCGGCGGTATCTGACAGCGAGGCATCGGTGAAGCTGAAGTAGAAGGTGCGCAGGAGTGGCCAGCCGGCGACCAGCGCCAGGGCCACCAGCATGGGGAGGAGAAACAGCCAGGCGGCGCGGACTCGCTGGCGGCGTACCTTGGTACCACGATACCCCCCCTTGGGGGGGCGCACGGTAGATTGTACCGCCTGTGGCGTGGGATCAGTTGCGGGAGTCGACATGGAGACCTCCTGGGTTACCAGCGGCGGCGCTTGATGCGCGAGAGTTCGCTATCCACCTGGGAAACCGCTTCAGCCCCGCTCTGGTCGCCGGAGAGCACCTGGTGCACGGCGTTGAAGAAGCTGTTGCTGACGCGGCCATAGTTGTCGCCGGTGGGAGCAGAGGGACGTGCCACGGCGTTGGTGAAGGTGGCGTAGAGGGTGCCGAAGAAGGGCACGGCCTCGAGCACCTCCTCGTCCTCGTAGAGGCTGGCCAGAGTGGGGTTGTAGGCGCCTTCGATGGCACGGCGCTTCTGCTCGGCTTCACCGGTCAGGAAGGCCACCAGATCGGCGGCAAGTTCCGGGTTCTCGGTATAGCGGGACACGGCCAGGTTCCATCCACCCAGGGTGGCGGCGCTTTCCTGGCCTTCGGCGCTGGGCAGCTTGACCACGCCGACCTTGTCGCGCACGTTGCTCTCCTCGCTCTGGGCCAGTGCCCAGGCATAGGGCCAGTTGCGCATGAACACCGCATTGCCGCTCTGGAAGATGCCGCGGGCTTCCTCCTCGGTGTAGTTCAAGGCGCCTTTCGGGGAGATGTTGCCGATCCAGCTGGCGGCGAGGTCCAGCGCTTCGGCGGCACGTTCGTTGTCGATGGTGATCTCGCCGTCGGCATCGACGATGGTGCCGCCACCGTAGCTGGCGATCCACTCCAGGGCGTTGCAGGTCAGGCCCTCATAGGCACGGCCCTGAAAGACGTAGCCCCACATCCTGTCGTTGCCGGCCTCGCGCTCGGCGGCCTGGATCTCGGTGGCGATCTCGGTCATCTGCTCCCAGGTCTCGGGTGGCTCGACGCCGTGTTCCTCGAGCAGGTCCTTGCGGTAGTAGAGCACGCCGGCATCAGTGAACCAGGGCATGGCCACCAGGCGATCGTCGACGGTGTTGTTGGCGACGATAGTCTTGAAATGATCGGCGGCGACGTCTTCCCCGAGGGTTTCCCGCAGGTCGAGCAGGTGGTTGGCGAGCAGGCCCGGCCACACCACGTCGATCTGCATCACGTCGATGTCGCTGGACTGGGCGGAGAGGATCTGCTGGTAGAGCGACAGGCGCTCGGTGGAGGAGTTGGGCGTCGAGACGATATCGACCTCGTGGCCGGTCTTCTCTTCCCACTGGTTGACGCCCTGCTCGCACTGGGCGAGCTCGGCGCCCACCGCGCCGCAGGAGATAGTCAGTTCCGCGGCCTGGGCCTGGCTGCCGCTCGCGGCAGCGCCGGCCAGGGCGATGGCCGAGATCAGAGTCTTCTTGAGCATGCTGGCTTCCTCGTCGCTTGTTGTTGTCGCTGTGATGCATCGAAGGGGCGGTCCCGTCGTCACTCGGGGGCATCGGGAGCGGTTCGCCTCTTGGGCTTAAACGATTAAGATCGTGAGGGGAAAGGTAGACCTCGCCCCTGCCCGACATCAACCTAGACGTTAGTCGCAGGCGGTCACGTTCTGGCGACGCAAGCTCCGGCCGTCATGCCACCTCATGGCCCCGAGTGGCTTCCAGCAGCGCGTACCACTCGCGTCGAGAGAGGTTCAGCCCGGCCTCGCCCCTGAGAGTCTCGATGCGTGCAGGCGTCAGGGTGCCGATCACCGGGACCGGCGCGCCCGGCAGGTGGCGTAGCCAGGCCAGGGCCACCCCGGCCGGGCTGGCCCCATGGCGGGCGGCGACGGCCTCCAGGGCCTGTCCGGTCTGCCCCTCGAACAGCGCGCCAGCCCCCAGCGGCGACCAGGCCATGGGGGCCAGGCCGTCCTGGCGCAGTGCATCGAAGTGGCCATCGAACAGCGGACCGGAGTGGTTCAGCGAGAGTTGCAGTTGGTGGTGCCTCAGCGGCCGGGAGAGCGCCGACTGGAGGCGACGCCACTGGTCGGGCAGGAAGTTGGAGACCCCCAGGGCCGCCACCTTGCCGTCGCGCACGGCGTCGTCCAGCACTCGGGCGGTGGCCTCGGCCTCCATCAGCGGGTCGGGGCGGTGGATCAGGAAGACGTCGAGACGCTCGACGCCCAGCCGTGACAGGGCGCGGTCGATGGCGCCGGCGAGCCAGTCCGGGGAGCTGTCGTAGTGCTTGGTATCGCCCCGGTCCATCCGGATGCCGGCCTTGGTGATCACCCGGACCCGCCGGGCCAGGCCGGGGCGGCAGCGTAGCGCCTCACCGAACAGCCGCTCGTTCTCGCCCTGGCCACCGTAGATGTCGGCGTGGTCGAACCAGTCGAGTCCCTGATCCAGGCGCGCCTCGATCCAGTCGGCCAGGCGCTCGGGAGCGTGAAGATCGGGTGTCTCGTGCAGGCGCATCATGCCCAGCATCAGGGGGAGGGAAGGGTGTATGGGCGTCATCGTGTGTCCTCGTCATGGTGTCGATGGGCAGGGTATGTCATGGCGAGGAACATTTTGAAGTTATATTACATTAGTTGCGCCGAGTTCCCGCTCAATTCTTAGACATTGGTTGTAATATTACAAAAAAACTTTTTGTGGTCGATGTCTGAATCGATTAAGTTCGCGGTGAACCTTCGGGCCGGTCCGCTTCCGGCACCTCCGGGCATCCTGCCTTCGTGATGCCCTCGTCTCGACAACAACAAAGGACGAGAACGACAATGCATACTGTCACGCTCAAGAAGCCCCTCGCCATCGCCATCGCCGCCGCCGGCTTCACCCTGGCCGGCACTGCCAACGCCCAGTCCAGTGACCTCGAGCAACGCCTGGCCGAGCTAGAAGCCCGCATTGCCGCCGCCGAACAGCGCGCCGATGCGGCCGAACAGCGCGCCGAACTCGCCGAACAGCAGGCCGAGGAGGGGCTCTCGCAGGAGGAGGTCGAGGAACGCCTGGCCAAGGTCGAGCGCCAGGCCAGCGGGGAGGAAGGCTTTTCCTTCAACGTCTACGCCCGCTCTGGCCTGCTGATCGACGAGGACGGCAAGAGCGCCGAGGGCGGCCCCTACCTGACGCCGGCTGGCTCTCAGGGCGGGGCCGTGGGACGCCTGGGCAACGAGCCGGACACTTACGCCGAGGCGATCTTCAACTACCGGATGCGCTTCGACAACGGCGCCAAGGCGCGCTACACCACCATGATCGCCGACGGTACCACCACCAGCAACGACTGGACCGCCGATGAATCCAACCTCAACGTGCGCCAGGTCTACGCCGAGTTCAGCGACCTGCCGAGCTTCACCGGCGCCTTCGAGAACACCGCCATCTGGGCCGGCAAGCGCTTCGACCGCGACAACTTCGATATCCACTGGCTCGACAGCGACATCGTCTTCCTGGCCGGTACCGGCGCGGGGATCTACGACATGCAGCTGGCCGACAGTTGGAAATCCAACCTCTCGCTCTACGGCCGCAGCTTCGCCAACTACCCCGTAGACCGCGAGGATCCCGGTCTTACCGGCGATACGGACAACCTGATCCTGACCTCCAATAACTATTTCGGCAACTGGCAGTGGATGCTTAGCGGCATGTCCGCCGCCGACAACGATGATCGATTCAACGATCTGCGTACTGAATCCAGGTCTGTTAGGACGCTTGTTGAAGATGAAGACACCGGTGAAATGGTAGAGGTCGAGGTTCCTCTTTCTGATGAAGTTGTCAGTGAAGGCGAAAAAGCTGCCGATACTGGTTTCCACACCATGGTGGCCTACCACGGCGATAGCTTCTTCGGCCTGGGCGAGGGCAACTTCAAGGCCGCCGTGCTGCACGGCCAGGGTCTGGGGGCCGAGGTGAAAGGGCTCGGTTCCGATGGCAATCTGACCGATGATGCCACCTCGACCCGCGTCGGCCTCTACGGCACCACCTATGTGGCCCCCAAGTGGCGCGTGGCCCCGGCGCTTCTCGCCGAGACCAGCGAGGACCGCTATGTCGACGGCGACCAGTACGACTGGGCGACCCTCAACGTGCGCCTGGCCAACGAGCTGACCCAGAACTTCGAGATGCAGTACGAGGCCAGTTACCAGTGGATGGACCTCGACCCCCAGGGCTTCGACGGTCGCACCGCCGTCGAGGGGGACTACACCAAGTTCACCATCGCCCCGACCTTCAAGCCCCAGGTGGGTGGCTTCTGGCAGCGTCCGGAGATCCGCCTGTTCGCCTCTTGGAGCGACTGGGACGAGGAGCTTAACGACTACAGCGCCGACGATGCCTTCGGCAGCGACGAGTTCACCGGTAGCCAGTGGACCTTCGGCGTGCAGACCGAAGTCTGGTTCTGATGGCCAGGCCCGGCGCCTGCCGGACCTGGCTTGCCTGCTGTTCCGATCCTTGCCCGCGGCCATGATGGCCGCGGGCTTTTTCTCGCCCGTCCCATGCCGCCCCTGGGCAGGGCCATGGGCCTCTCCAGACGGGCCGAAAATGACAACGGCGACGCCAGGGGCGTCGCCGTTGCGGAGGGAGCCGACGCGATCAGGCCGGCGAGGCGCTGGCGGGAGGCTCGCCCATGGCGCCCGGCATGGCCTGCACGCCGCCGTCGGCACCGGACAGGGCCAGGAAGTGCAGGTGACGCTCATACTCGGAGAGCACGTCGCCGATGACCTGGCCACGGGTGTAGCCGTTGAGGTCCTGGCCCGTGCCGCCCTCGACCAGGTGGACGTCGAGTCGCACGTAGTAGTCGTCGTCCACCGGCAGGAAGCTCGGCGTGGGTAGGCGGTTGGCACCCACCTGGTAGACGAAGCTCTGCGCTTCGTCGAAGTCCACCTGAAAGGTCAGGCGCGGCAGGGGGTCGTCCTCCAGGCGCTCCTCGTTCACCGAGGCCTGCAGCCCCCGTTCCTTCAGCTCGGCGGCGAACTGGGTCAGGGCCGGACGAATGGCGTGCTCGATGGTCGCGGCCGCGCCGGCCCGGTTCGAGGTGTCCAGGGCGCGGTCGAGCCGTTCGCGCCAGTCGCCGCCCGGGGCGGTGCCGCTGACCTGGCGGCGGGCATCGGCCTTGCTGCTCTCGAGTTTCAGCGCCCGGGTCATGCCCGCCATGATGGCGAAGATCACCAGCGAGAAGGGCAGGGCGGTGATCACCACGGCGCTCTGCAAGGCATTCAACCCACCGGCCATCAGCAGGGCGATGGTGACCAGGCCGATCACCATCGACCAGAAGATCCGCAGCCGGATCGGGGCATCATGGTTCACGTCGGAGAGGATCGAGGTGAAGTTGGCCAGCACCAGGGCCCCGGAATCCGCCGAGGTGATGAAGAAGACGATGCCGAGCACGGTCACCACCGAGGCCGTGACCCCGATGTAGGGATACTGTTCGAGGAAGGTGTAGATGGTGGTCTGGGGCGAGTTCAGGGCCTGCTCTCCCAACTCGACCAGCCCCTGGTTGGCCACCAGGTCGATGCCGCTGTTACCGAAGATCGACATCCAGGCCATCATGAAGCCCAGCGGGATCAGCAAGGCGCCGATGACGAATTCGCGGATGGTTCGGCCGCGGGAGATGCGGGCCAGGAACAGGCCCACGAACGGGGTCCAGGCGATCCACCACCCCCAGAAGAAGATGGTCCACCAGCCCATCCACTGCTGGGTATCGTCGCCGGCGAAGGCGTAGGTGTTGAAGCTCTTGGCGAGGAAGCCGCCGAGGTAGTCGCCGGCATTTAGCACCAGGGCGTCGAGCAGGCGCAGGGTCTCTCCCTGGAAGAGCACGAACAGCAGCAGGCCGGCGGCCAGCAGCATGTTGAACTCGGAGAGGCGGCGGATGCCCTTCTCGACCCCGGTCACCACCGAGAGGGTGGCCAGGATCACCACCAGCACGATCAGCACGACCTGGGTGGTCAGGCTCTCGGGCACGTCGAACATGAAGGTCAGCCCGTAGTTGAGCTGCATCACGCCGATTCCGAGGCTGGTGGCGATGCCGAATACCGTGGAGATCACCGCGGTGATGTCGACGGCGTTGCCGATCGGGCCGTGGATGCGCTGGCCGAGCAGCGGATAGAGGGCGCTGCGGATGGCCAGCGGCAGGCGGTGGCGGTAGCTGAAATAGGCCAGTGCCATGCCCATCAGCACGTACATGCCCCAGCCGGTCAGGCCCCAGTGGAAGAAGGTCTGGGGCACGGCATTGCGCAGCGCGGCGGCACTCTCGGGCGCCATGTCGGGCGGCATCAGGTAGTGCGACAGCGGCTCGGCCACGCAGAAGAACAGCAGGTCGATGCCGATGCCCGCGGCGAACAGCATCGAGGCCCAGGAGACCAGCGAGAACTCCGGCCGGGAGTGGTCGGGTCCCAGGCGGATGGAGCCGGCCCGGGAGAAGCCGATCACCACCACGAAGATCAGGTAGATCACCGCCGCCAGCATGTAGTACCAGCCGAAGGTCTCGTTGACCCAGGCCAGGCCCGCGTCGAAGAAGGCGCCGGCCTGCTCGGTGAACAGCATGGTGAGCACCAGGAACACCAGGATGCCGGCGATGCTGCCGTGGAAGACGACGGAATTGAGTCGGTCTCGTCGTTCGGGAAGGGAGGATGCATGCGACATGCGGGGCTCCTCTGTCGGGGGATTCTTTTATTGAATGAACGTTCAAATAAAATACAGCCCCCGCCAGGGAACTTCAAGACATGACCTTCAGGGCATGAACCTCACGGAGCGAAGTCGAGGCTCGAACGTCCAGGCTCGAACGAAAACGCCCGGCACGAGGCCGGGCGAAACGGGGGAGGGGGGGTATAGGAGGAGCAGGCGTCAGTCGGCGGCACCCTTGTCCTTGTCTCCATCGCCGCTCTTGTTCTGGCGGCCATGGCGGGAGAGCACCGACCGCATCTCCTCGATCTGCTCGTCGCTGAGGATCTCGCCGAGCGCCTTCTGATGCCCCTCGCGAAGCTCGCGCATCGCCTCGTGACGAGCCTGTGCTGAATCGAACTCGCGTGAGCGCAGGGCCTGCATGTCGGCGTAGATCGCTTCGCGAGCCTCGCGCAGCGCCTCGCGCTCGGCGTCCGAGAGCTCCCAGGTATCGACCAGCTCGGCCAGGCGCTGCTGCATGGCCTCGCGGTGCTCGGCGCGCCGCTCTTCGCGGTGCTCTTCACGGAGTTCCCGGCGCGCCGTGGCCAGGGCCTCGCGCTGCTCGTCGCCGAGGATCTCGTCCATGCGCTGGCGGTGTGACTCACGCAGGTCGCGGACCGCCTCGCGGTGCTCGCGGCGGGCCTCTTCCAGCGCCTCGCGAGTCTCTGCGTCGATGCCGGCCCGCTCGAAGAGGGCCTGGCGGCGTTGCTCGTGCTGCTGGCGATGTTCCTCGCTACCGCCGTGCTGCCAGCCCTCCTGGGGGGCGGCGCTGGCGGAAAGCGCCAGAGGCGCGATGGCGGCGGCGAGCAGGGCGGGAGCCAGCAGGGTGCGGGTGAGAGAGCGTGTCATGGCGGTTCTCCTTGGATTGACGCTGCCAGTCTCGTCGCTCAGCGTGCAGCCGGCATGCAGCGACGGTGCAAAAGCCGTGGATGAGCCGGCCTTTTCATTCTAGCGCCTCTGCGCAAGGGTTCCTCCCGCGCCTACTCCTCAGGCTGATACTTGTAGCCTACGCCGTAGACCGAGCGGATCACCTCGCGTTCCGGCCAGGTCTCGGCGATCTTGCGGCGCAGCTTCTTGATGTGGCTGTCCACGGTGCGCTCGGAGACGATGCGATGGTCGCGGTACATGTGATCCATCAGCTGCTCGCGGGCGAAGATGCGCCCTGGCGACTGCATCATCACCTTCAGCAGCTGGAACTCCACCGCGGTCAGCCCCAGGTCCCGGCCGTCGGCCAGCGCCCGCCAGCCCTCCTCGTCGAGGACCAGGTCGCTGCCGCCGTCGGGGGCGGGATCATGGACCGCTCGGCTGCGACGCAGCACGGCCTTGGTCCGCGCCACCACCTCCCGGGGGCTGAACGGCTTGCAGATGTAGTCGTCGGCACCCAGCTCCAGGCCGAGCAGACGATCGACCTCCTCGACCCGCGCGGTGAGCATGACGATGGCGATGTCCGGCCAGCGCTGGCGCACCTCCCGGCACAGCGTCAGGCCGTCGGTGCCCGGCAGCATCAGGTCGAGCAGGATCAGCTCGGGGCGTGTCGCGCGGGCCTCGAGCCAGGGCAGTACGGCATCGCCGTGAGCCAGGTGGTGGCTGGTGAAGCCGCTGCCCTGCAGGTAGTCGGCGACCAAGCGAGCGATCTTGGGTTCGTCCTCGACGATCAGGATCTGGGCCGTTTCGGCGTCGTGGGTACTCATGCGGCGTCCTCCCTGGACGAATGGTCCTGGATGGCGGTGAAGGTCAGGGTCCAGCATAGCCCGCCGAGCGCGGAGGGCGAGGCCACCATCTGGGCGCCGTGGGCGCGTACCAGGGCGGTGGCGATCGAAAGCCCTAGGCCGCTGCCGCCGCTGGCGCGATTGCGCGATCCTTCGACCCGGTAGAGTCGCTCGGTGAGCCGCGGCAGGTCGGCCTCGGGCACCCCGGGGGCGCTATCCTCCCAGGTCACCCGCACCTCGCCGTCGCGGCAGGCCAGGCGCACGCGCAGTCGCCCCGGCGAGCGGGTGTAGGCGCAGGTGTTGTCGATCAGGTTGTTCCACAGTTGGCGCAGGCGCTGGACGTCGCCGCGGATCCAGGCCGGCCCGTCAACCTCGCGCTCCAGGCGGATCCCGCTGTCGTGAAGCCAACCGGCGGCCTCGTCGAGTCGCGAGGCGAGGCTCTCGGCCAGGTCCAGCGGGGCCAGCTGGACCTCCAGGGCGCCGGCATCGCTCTGCGAGAGCAGGCGCAGGTCGGCGACCAGGCGCTCCAGCTGGCCGACCTCCTGGGCCAGCGAGTGCAGGTTGTCCGCGTCGAGGGCGCGGATGCCGTCCTGCATCGCCTCGATCTCGCCGCGCAGCACGGCGAGCGGCGTGCGCAGCTCGTGGGCGATGTCCGAGACCCAGCGGCTACGCGCCTCGCGGCTGGCCTCCAGGGTGGCGGCCAGCACGTTGAAGTCGTGGGCCAGGCTCGCGAGCTCATCGCGGCCGTGTTCGGCCAGGCGGGTGCTGTAGTCCCCCTCGGTGAGGCGCCGGGTGGCCTGGGCCATGCCGCGGGTGCGCCGCCCCAGCCACCAGGAGAGGCCGCCGGCCAGCAGCAGCGAGGCCAGGCCCAGGGCGGCGACGATGATCCCGAGGTTGCGCTGCTGGCGGGAGAGGAAGATGCGATCCATGCGCGCCATCAGCTGCTGGGGCGGCCGGTAGCCGAGCATGCCGACCTCCTCGCCGTCGCTCTCGATAGGGAGCCAGCGCAGCTCCGCCGCCTCCCGGTCGCCGTCCGGGGGCAGGCCGATCACCGGCAGGCCGCCAGCGTCGTGGAGCACGAAGTCCTTGGGATCGCCCAGACGCCGCTCGATGCCCTCCGGCGGTGGCGTGTCACCGGGCCACAGCTGGCGGCGCACCAGGCGATGCCAAGCGCGCGGCGACTGCCGTAGCCACTGCCAGTCGCCGCGGCCCGCCCACTCCTCGGCGAGCCCTTCGGCCAGGGTCTCGGCGCGGCGGGTCTGGGTCTTGTCGAGGTACTCGATGAAGCCCTGATCGAGGCTGCGCGAGACGGCCAGGAACACCAGCCCGGAGATGGCCACGTTGACCACCAGGATGATCGCGAACAGCTTGATGCCGAGACGCGAGACGGCCGGGCGGGGGAGGCGAGGCGCGCGCATAGGCAGGCTCCGAAATCGAGGGGCGGCGAGAGGCTCGGTCATTCTCGCCGCGCGGCGTGCAGCCTTCGTTCAGGCTCAGTGCAGGCAATGTGCAAGTCGTCGACAGCCTCGCGCACCCGGCGGGGACCGGCAAGGCCATCTGCGCCTTACAGCGTGAGCA
Organism: Halomonas urmiana; assembly: GCF_005780185.1. Classification (GTDB taxonomy): domain Bacteria; phylum Pseudomonadota; class Gammaproteobacteria; order Pseudomonadales; family Halomonadaceae; genus Halomonas; species Halomonas urmiana. The sequence goes on from NZ_VBUI01000009.1 coordinate 57,580, forward strand.
GGAAGAGGATCAGCGGGGGCGAGAGCAGCGAGAGGATGAAGCCCGAGACCACGGCCACCGGCACGCAGGCGACGCCGCCATGCTGCTGGATTACCGGCAGCGTGAAGTCCATGGAGGTGGCGCCGCCGTAGCCGATGGCTAGCGCCGCGTGGCGACGGATCACCAGCGGAATCAGCACGAAGGCGAGCAGCTCCCGGGCCAGATCATTGAAGAAGGCCACGCCGCCCAGCAGGGGGCCGAGCTGGTCGCCGATCAGGATGCCGGAGAGCGAGTACCAGCCGAAGCCGGCCGCCATGGCCAGCCCCTGGTTCCAGGCGAGGTCCAGCAGCGGCGCGGCAAGCAGGCCGCCGATCAGCGAGCTGGCCGCCAGGGTCAGGGCGATGGCCAGCCCGAAGCGGTTGAGCACGATCTGGCGCAGCGGCATGCCGGAGTTGCGCAGCTGACAGCCGATCAGCGCCAGCAGCGCATAGAGCACCCACTCTGCCAGGTGCTCGGCGAGCGCGAACAGGCCGCTGCCGGTCAGCCACTCCAGCAGCAGGCCGATCACCACGCCGGCCACCACCACGGCCACCAGCGACAGCGAGCCGAGCATGGCGGCGAGCTTGCTGGTGGGCGCCCCGGCCACCACCGCCGAGGTGCCGGCGGTGAGGCCCAGCCGGCGCGACAGCCACCACAGCGCCGCCAGGTTGCAGGTCGAGATCACCGCGAACAGCAGCAGCGCCTGGCTGCCCAGGCGCGAGAGCTGGCCGCCCAGGTCGTCCAGGCCGGCAAGGCTCACGCCCATCAGCAGCAGGATCACGTAGATCGCGGCGTTGACGCCGTGGTTGATGGGGGCCATCCACCGGGGATTGCGGACCCGGACCAGGTAGCCCAGAACCAGGGGCAACAGCACGATCAGCAGACCGCTCAGCATCGAGATTCCCTTCCCGTTAAGGGTCGCCGGGGGCGACCGAAAGCCGCCCACTCTAGTCAATTTCCCTTCGGGGAGGAAGCGCGCTCAGCGCGGGGGGAGGTCGAGCTCGGTCAGCGACAGGCGACTGCGCCGTTTGCCGTCGCGGTGGTACTCCATGGCCAACATGAGGCCGGGCACGCCGGGGTGGAAGCTGAAACGCAGCCGGCGATCCGGTTCGTCGGGCTCGGTGACCTCCACGCGTACCGCCTCGAACTCCCCGGCCGGCAGTGAGAGGGCGGTGCGCGACAGCAGTCGGTACTCGACCAGCGTCTCGCGACCGCGATGGTCGAGGTAGCGCAGCCGGCAGGGGGCGGCGCACTGTGCGGCCGTGGCGCGACGTGACAGTTCGAACAGCGCGGCCTGGCGATCGGGCAGCCGGGCCAGGGCCTCACGGTCGAGGGCATAGCGCTTGCCGACCCCCAGCAGGCTGTAGCCGCTGGTGTAGTGCAGCGAGCGGACGGTCTCGTCGGCGAGGAAGCGACTGTGCTCGCGGCCCTGGGCCAGGGTGATGTCGGCCCGCATGTCGCTCAGCCACTGTGTCCCGTCGCGGGAGAGGCGATGCTCGATGGTGGCGTGCGGCCAGCCGTCGACCTCGAGGTGATAGCGGGCATCGAAGGGGCGCGGCTCGGCGGCGAACACGCCGATGCCGATCAGCAGCAGCCAGGGGAGCAGCAGGGTGCGGCGATATCGCGGCAGTGAGGGCATGTTGACGCTCCAGGGCGTTCGGTCGGCAGGGATGAGAGTCCCCGCGAGCCGCGGGGTTCCCGAGGCGGCCCCGCGTGCTCCTCGGCGGCGTCCGGCAGAGCTGCTAGGCTTGCCGTGAAGGCGGCGTCCGCCGCATCACTGACCGCGAGCCCACGCTCACGAGCTCACGCTTACGAGGAGATCCCCATGGCCAGGCTCTTGCTGATCGCCGGCGATTACGTCGAGGACTACGAGATCATGGTGCCCTTTCAGGCCCTGCAGGCCATGGGGCACACGGTCGATGCCATCAGCCCCGATAAGCGCGAGGGCGACAAGGTGCGCACCGCCATTCACGACTTCGAAGGGGATCAGACCTATTCGGAGAAGCCGGGACACGACTTCGTCCTCAACGCCACCTTCGCCGAGGTGAGCGCCGATGACTACGACGGCCTGGTCGTGCCCGGCGGTCGCGCTCCGGAGCACCTGCGTCTCGATGAGCGCGTGCTGGAACTGGTTCGCCACTTCTTCGAGTACGACAAGCCGACGGCGGCCATCTGCCACGGCGCCCAGTTGCTGGCGGCGGCGGTGCCCCTCGAGGGCTTTCGCGTCTCGGCCTACCCGGCCTGCGCGCCGGAAGTGCGCCTGGCCGGCGGCGACTTCGCCGAGATCGCGGTCGATCAGGCCATCACCAGTGGTATGCTGGTCTCCGCTCCGGCCTGGCCCGCCCACCCGGCCTGGCTGAAGCAGTTCGCCGCCCTGCTGGACTGATCGAGAATGGCGGGGTTTGACGCCACTAGACGACTGGTCTATTCTTCACCACATGAAGACGCAAGCCACCCGTGACAAGCTGATCCAGATCGGTGCAGAGCTGATCGCCGAGCAGGGCTTCAACGCCACCGGTATCAATGCGGTGCTGAGCCGTGCGGGGGTCCCTAAGGGCTCCTTCTATCACTACTTCTCGAGCAAGGAAGATTTCGGTCTGGCCGTGATCGACGCCTTCGCCGAGCAGTACGACGCCCGCCTGGTGGCGATCCTCCAGGCGCCGGATCAGCCGCCGCTAGAGCGCCTGCGTCGCTACTTCGACGCCGGTCGGGCCGATATGTACTCCTGCGATCACGCGCGGGGCTGCCTGATCGGCAACCTCGGCCAGGAGCTCTCCTCGCGCAGCGAGGCGTTCCGCGCGCGTCTCGATCAGGTGTTTCGCCAGTGGGAGCGGCGCCTGGTGGCCTGCCTCGAGGAAGCCCGGGCAGCCGGCGAGGTATCCGAGGCGATCGACGTCGAGCGCCTCGCCGGCTTCATCCTGGCCGGCTGGCAGGGCGCCATGCTGCGCGCCAAGACCACCAAGTCGCTGGCGCCCATGGAGGCCTTCGAGCAGGTACTGTTCCAAGAGCTGCTGGGCCGCGAGCTGGCTTCCCTGGAGATGGCCGCCGACGAGACGCCCATCACCCGGGAGACGCCCTAGCCCAGCGAGGCCGTCGTCTTGGCGCGCGTCAGGATGACGGCCTCTCGATTCAAATCGTTTACCCCGTTTCTAGTAGACTGGTCTAAATAGACCTATTTCGCAGAACGAGTGCACAGGAGTTGCATCGATGTCCGAGATTCAAGGCAAGGTCGTGATCATTACCGGGGCCAGCAGCGGCCTCGGCGAAGCCACCGCCCACCGCCTGGCCAAGGCCGGCGCCAAGCTGGTGCTAGGCGCCCGCCGCGAGGAGCGCCTGCAGGCCCTGCGTGATGCCATCGTCGAGCAGGGCGGCGAGGCGATCTATCGCGTCACCGACGTCACCGAGCGCGATCAGGTAGAGGCCCTGGCCGAGGCCGCGAAGGAGGCCTACGGCCGCATCGACGTGCTGGTCAACAACGCCGGCCTGATGCCGCTGTCGCCACTCGACCAGCTCAAGGTCGATGAGTGGGAGCAGATGGTCGACGTCAACATCAAGGGGGTGCTCTATGGCATCGCCGCGGTGCTGCCAACCATGCGCGAGCAGCATGCCGGCCATATCATCAACCTCTCTTCGGTGGCCGGCCACGTGGTCTTCCCCTCCGCTGCCGTCTACTGTGCCACCAAGTACGCGGTCAAGGCGCTCAGCGAGGGCATCCGCCAGGAAGGCGGCGAGGAGATCCGCTCCACCAACATCTCGCCGGGGGCGGTGGCCACCGAACTCACCTCCACCATCAGCGACGACGAGACCGCCAAGGGCGTGAACGAGCTCTATGAGATGGCCATCGATGCCGATGCCATCGCCCGAGCGATCGTCTACGCCATCGAGCAGCCGGCCGATGTCGACGTCAACGAGCTGATCATCCGGCCGACCAAGCAGCCGCTCTAAATGGTTCGCCCGGCGGGCTCAGCGTCGCCGGGCGATCGGTATCCACGAGCCAGGGCACGGGGCGAGGCGCCGTGCCCTGGCTCGCTTTTTGGGTAGGGCGCTGTTACCCGGCGGACCCCTCAGGTGCGCGACTGCAGGCGCTCGAGGCCCGGACTCAGGGTGATCGGGTAGTCGCTCTTGCCCGGTGCGAAGCGCCTGACGTCCGCGGGGAAGCGAGACAAGGCGTCGGCGACCCGCTCCCGGGCCTCGTCGGCGCGGGCCATCTCGGCCTCGATCAGTCGGCCGGCCTTCACCAGCGGGCACAGCAGCGGCTCGCCGGCCGCGATCGGCTCGTCGCGCAGGGCGATGACGTCGCCGAGGTAGCGGCCTTGATCGTCCCGGCGGCGATAGACCTGCTTGGGGCAGGGCAGGTTGATCTTGCCCGGCGAGTGCTTGACGCGTGGTTCGCCGGCGTAGGCCACCAGCTTGTAAGAGAGATCGATCACCGGGGCGTCCGCGGAGACCCCCATCTGGGTGCCCACGCCGAAGGCGTCGATGGGCGCTCCCGCCTCGAGCAGCGCCTCGATCTGGGTTTCGTCCAGACCGCTGCTGGCGACGATCTGCACCTCGTCATGGCCGGCGTCATCGAGCAGGCGTCGCGAGCCCCGGGCCAGCTCGCCCAGGTCGCCGGAGTCGAGCCGGATGGCCTTCACCGCGAGTGCTGGCTCCTCGCGCAGCAGCTCGATCACCTTCTGCACCCCTTCCAGGGTGTCGTGGGTGTCGACCAGTAGGGTGGTGCCGGGATAGTGGCGGGCGAAGGCGAGAAAGGCCTCGCGCTCGCTGTCGTGGGCCAGCACATAGCTGTGGGCCATGGTGCCGTTGAGCGCCAGGTCGTGGCGCAGGCCGCCGAGCACGTTGCTGGTGCCGGAAAGCCCCGCGGCGCGGTAGGCGCGGACCCCGCGCACCGCGGCATCGGTGCCGTGCATGCGGCGCATGCCGAAATCCACCACCGGCCGGCCTCGCGCCGCCATCACGATGCGTACCGCCTTGGACGCCAGCACCGTCTCCAGCTGCACCAGGTTCATCGCCAGGCTCTCGAGGAGCTGGGCCTGGGCGATGGGCGCCTCCACCTCCATCAGCGGTTCGTTGGCGAACACCGGCGTGCCCTCGGGCAGGGTCCAGATATCTCCCTCGAAGCGCCAGTTCGCCAGCCAGTCGAGAAACCCCGCCTCGAAGAGGCCGGTGTCGGCCAGGCGTGAAAGGGCCGTGTCGCCGAAGTGCAGCCGGCTGAGCCGCGCGGCGGCGTGCTGCTGCCCGCAGGCGAGCATGAAGCGACGCTCGGACGGCAGCCGGCGGAAGAACAGGCTGAAGGTGGCCACCCCGTCCATGGCCTCCTTCCAGTAGGCCTGGGTCATGGTCAGCTGGTAGAGGTCGGTGAGCAGGGCCAGCTCGTCCTCGTCCACCTGCAGCGGGGGCAGTTCGCTCATGGGCGCACCTCAACGTCGGCGTCGGTCAGCTCACAGCGGACGTCGTCCACGGCGTCGGGATCCACCGCGGCGCTGAGGGCCTCGAGCAGGCGCACCTCGAAGCCCTCACGGCGGGCATCCAGCGCCGTGGCCTTGACGCAGACATCCAGCGCCAGGCCGCATACGATCACCCGCTCGATGCCCTTTTCGCGGAGATAGCCGGCCAGGCCCGTGCCGTCGAAGGCGGAGTAGGCGTCGGCATCGAAGGCCGTGGCCTTGCTCACCCGCACCGTGTCGGTGGGCAGCGCCAGGTCGGGATGGAAGGCCGCTCCCTCGGTGTCCTGCACGCAGTGCACGGGCCAGGGGCCGCCGCGATGTTCGAAGCTTGCGTGGTCGACGGGATGCCAGTCCCGTGAGGCGACGACCAGCGCGCCCGCCGCCCGGGCCGCCTCGATCTCGGCATTGATGGCGGGCACCAGCGCCGCGCCGCCGTTCACGGCCAGGGCGCCGCCCTCGCAGAAGTCGTTCTGCATATCCACGACGAGCAGCGCGTCGTGGGGATCATAGTGCTCGTTAACGCTCATCACGCACCTCTCGGGAGGTCGTTGGGTGTCCCTCCACAGGGTAGGGGCTGTGACGCCGTTGTTGTAGGGGCCGATCGGTACCCGCCCCGGTCAGCTACTCAATAGCCGGCCCGGGGATCGATGGTGTCGATCGGTGTCCCGGCCTCGAAGGCGCGCAGCGCCTCGGCCACCTGATCAAGCGCCTCCTCGAGCGGCGTGGGGCCGGCCATGTGAGGGGTGATCCAGATGCGCGGATGCGACCAGAGCCGGCTCGACTCGGGCAGCGGCTCCTCGGGGAAGGCGTCGAGCAGTGCGCCGCGCAGCCGGCCCTTCGCCTCGCCCTCGCCATCGTCCTCACCCAGGGCATCGAGCAGCGCCGCGTCGTCGATCAGGCTGCCGCGGCCGGGGTTGATCAGGCTCGCCCCCTCGGGCAGCCGCGCCAGGGCGGCGGCATCGATGAGGTGGTGGGTCGAGGGGGTGTCGGGCAGCAGCAGCACCAGGCTCTTCACCGCTGCGAGCAGCGCCTCAAGGCCCGCGTCGCCGTGGTGGCAGGTGATGCCGGGCAGCGATTTGGGCGAGCGGCTCCAGCCATGCACCGGGAAGCCGTCGGCGGCTACCATGGCCGCTACCTTGGCGCCGATGGCGCCCAGCCCCAGCACGCCCACCGGCCAGTCGGCCTTGTCGACCACCGCATGTTCCCGCCACTGGTGGCGCGCCTGCTGGCGGCGATAGCGGTCGAAGTCGCGCTGAAAGTGCAGCAGGCCGTAACGTACGTAATCGCCGATCAGCTCGGCCATGCCGGCATCGCGCAGCTTGACGATCGGCACCCCCTCGGGGAGTCCTGGGTTGTTCAGCAGGGCATCGACCCCGGCGCCGAGGTTGACGATGCCCTTGAGCGCCACGGGCTCGCCGAGCAGCTCGGAAGAGGGCTTCCACACGGCGAGATAGTCCGCGCCGCGACGCTGTTCGGCCGGGGCCGCGCTGGTGATCACCTCGGCCTCGGGCAGCCGCCGGGCCAGGGCCTCTCGCCACTGATCGGCGGCGTCGATATGGACCAGCACTCGCATGGGACCTCCTGAAGAAGATGGACGTTAGCCTCCATCTTCCCGGTTTCGCCGACGCGGGAAAAGCCCCGCTCAGGACGGGACTCCAGGAGCGCCGAGTCGCGTTCAGTCGCCGTTACGCCTACGATGATCGCGGCCTCGGGCCGTCGGCCTCCGAGCTTTTCGCCACCGAATAAGCGGTGGCCTGAGAGAGCATATCCTGTCTGCTGACTCCCGTGTGGCCTGGGCGGCGTCACCGTGGGCGTCGGGGCGGTCGTGACGCGGTGTCTGCGCCCCAAGAAATGCTTGACCGCCTACCATGGGTTGGCAGTAACCTGCCCTTAGATAAGCGATCGACTGCGTGACGCGACCCCGGCCCGTGGCCGGGATGGCATTCGGCAGTAACGCGGCACCCGGCCCGGCCTTCTCGACGCAGAGAGGGCCGATTTGTTGATAGATGCGATGGCGAGTGGCTTCATGATTCAGGTTTCCCTGCCCTTCACTCGTGAAGAATATGCGACCCGCCTGTGGAAGGTGCGCGCCGAGATGGCCAGCCGCGGCATCGACGTGCTGATCGTCAGCGATCCCTCCAACATGGCCTGGTTGACTGGCTACGATGGTTGGTCCTTCTATGTGCATCAGTGCGTGCTGGTCGGCCTGGAAGGGGAGCCGGTGTGGTATGGCCGACGGATGGATGCCAACGGGGCCCTGCGCACCTGCTGGATCGACCCGGACAACATCACCTACTACCCGGATTACTATGTCCAGAATCCGGACATGCACCCCATGGACTATCTCGCCCAGACCATCCTGCCCGACCGTGGCTGGCATGAGGGCGTGGTCGGCATGGAGATGGACAACTACTACTTCTCGGCCAAGGCCTATCTGAGCCTGCTGCGCGAGCTGCCCCATGCGCGCTTCACGGACGCCAACTCGCTAGTCAACTGGTGTCGGGCGATCAAGTCGCCGCAGGAGATTGAGTACATGCGCGTGGCGGCGAAGATCGTCGAGGGTATGCACACGCGGATTCTCGAGGTGATCGAGCCGGGCCTGCCCAAGAGCCAGCTGGTCTCGGAGATCTACCGGGTGGCCATCGAGGGCTGGCGCGACGACCAGGGCAAGATCTACGGTGGTGACTATCCCGCCATCGTGCCGATGCTGCCCACCGGCTCCGATGCCGCCGCTCCGCATCTGACCTGGGACGACACCCCGTTTCGCGAGGGTGAGGGCACCTTCTTCGAGATCGCCGGGGTCTTCAAGCGCTACCATGCGCCGATGTCGCGCACCGTCTTCCTGGGCAAGCCGCCCCAGGAGTTCGTGCGTGCCGAATCGGCGCTGCTCGAGGGCATCGAGAACGGCCTGGCGGTGGCCAAGCCCGGCAATCGCACCGCGGATATCGCCATGGCGCTGGGCTCGGCCATGGACAAGTACGGCTTCGACCGCGGCGGCGCCCGCTGCGGCTACCCCATCGGCATCAGCTATCCCCCGGACTGGGGCGAGCGCACCATGAGCCTGCGTCCCTCGGACGAGACCATCCTGCAGCCGGGCATGACTTTCCATTTCATGCCGGGCCTGTGGGAGGACGACTGGGGCCTGGAGATCACCGAGAGCATCCTGATCACCGAGACCGGCTGCGAGACGCTGGCTGACTTCCCGCGCCAGCTCTTCGTGCGCTAAACATGCAAGAAGCTCGGCCTGCCTCAACAAGTAACGAGGGGTGCTGGGGGCAGATCGAAGAGGGAACTAAGAATCTGCCCTCAGATCAGCCCCGAGTGGCATAGAAGCCATGATGCCCATGCCACACGAGAACAAGGAGTTTCACCATGACCAAGCGTCCCAGCCCCATCAGCGCCACCGTCGACTTCGACGCCGACGGCGTGCAGCACGGCTTCCTGAAGCTGCCGATCTCCAACGACGAGTCGGCCTGGGGGGCGGTGATGATCCCGATCACCGTGGTCAAGAACGGCCAGGGCCCGACGGCGCTGCTGACCGGCGGCAACCACGGCGACGAGTACGAGGGCATCACCGCGCTGATGAAGCTCTCAAGCGACCTCGAGGCGGGCGACGTCCAGGGCCGGGTGATCATCGTGCCGATGATGAACGTGCCGGCGGCGATGGCCGGCCGGCGCACCTCGCCGATGGACGGCGGCAACCTCAACCGCAGCTTCCCCGGCGACCCGGACGGCAGCGTGACCGAGAAGATCGCCGACTACTTCACCCGGGTGGTGGTGCCGATGAGCGACGTGGTGCTCGACCTGCACTCCGGCGGACGCACCCTGGACATCATCCCATTCGGCGCCTCCCACGTGCTCGACAATCCCGACCAGCAGCGCCAGGCGCTGGAAGGGGCCAAGGCCTTCGGGGCGCCCTACGCCATGATGATGTTCGAGCTCGATGCCGAGGCGCTATTCGATACCGCGGTGGAACGCCAGGGCAAGATCTTCGTGGCCACCGAGCTAGGCGGCGGCGGCACCTCCACGCCGGAGAGCCTGGCGATCACCGAGCGCGGCGTGCGCAACTTTCTGATCCACTATGGGCTGATCGAGGGGCAGGTGGAAATGCCCACCGAGCTCCAGGTCTACCTCGACATGCCCGATGCTAGCTGCTATGTGCAGAGCGAGCATTCCGGCCTGCTGGAGCTGACCCTGGCGCTGGGCGAGGCGGTGGAGCAGGGCCAGGTGATCGCCCGGGTCTACGACATGACCCGCAGCGGCACGCCGCCGGTGGAGTACCGCGCCGAGCGCAACGGCATCCTCGCCGCCCGGCGCTTCCCGGCACAGGTCAACATGGGTGATACCATTGCGGTGATTGCCGAGGTCGTCGACTCGCTCGGCTGAACAGGACAGAGAGACGCATGAAGCTCGATCGTTACGATCTGAAGATCCTCGAGATCCTGTCCCGAGACGGACGCATCACCAAGTCGAAGCTGGCCGAGGCGATCAACCTCTCCGTCAGTCCCTGCTGGGAACGGGTGCGCCGGCTCGAGAAGGCCGGCATCATCGAGGGCTATTCGGCGCGCATCAATCCCGACGCGCTGGTCAAGCGCACCCCGGTGTGGGTGCAGATCGAGCTCAAGGCGCACAACGCCGAGAGCTTCGCCCGCTTCGAGGTCCTGGTCCACGCCACCCCCGAGGTCACCGAGTGCGTGGCCGTCGGCGGTGGCGTCGACTACCTGATCAAATTCGAGACCGATTCCATCGACGCCTACCAGCGCCGCATGGATGCCTGGCTGACCGGCGAGGCCGGTATCGAGCGCTACTTCACCTACATCGTCACCAAGACGGTGAAGCGTCCCTCCCTGGGGTTTCGCCCCGACGATCTCGCCTGAGCGCATTTCGGCCGACCGCGATGTCAGCGTTGATGTGATGTAGGGACATGTGTCATAAGCTGGTATTGGAGGGTGGGCGTGTGCCCACTCGGCCGGGCGATCCTACCGGCATGCATCCGCTGGTGCCGGTTCGTGTTCGATAGTGCCCCGGAAGTGTTCAAGATCGCCTGACGCAGAGAGCTCCTATGTCCTATTTCACGATTGCCGGGGTGCAGATGCACGCCCTGCACCACGGTGATAACACCGAGGCCATGCGCCACCGCATCGACGTGCTGATGAGTCGCTTCCCTCAGGTACAGATGGTGCTGTTCAGCGAACTGATGCCGATGGGGGCCTCGCCGCACCATGCGCAACCGCTGCCCAACGACGCCGAGGCGCTGTTCTGCCAGATCGCCGAGCAGCATCGCATCTGGCTGATTCCCGGCTCGATGTTCGAGCAGACCCCGGACGGCATCTACAACACCCTGTCGGTGATCAACCCCCATGGCCAGGTGGTGTCCCGCTTTCGCAAGATGTTCCCCTTCCGCCCCTACGAGGCGGGCGTGGAGAGCGGCAGCGAGTTCGTCGTCTTCGACGTGCCCAACGTGGCGCGCTTCGGGGTCTCGATCTGCTACGACATGTGGTTCCCCGAGACCACCCGCACCCTGGCCGCCATGGGCGCCGAGGTAATCCTGCACCCGACCATGACCGACACCATCGATCGCGACATCGAGCTGTCCATTGCGCGTACCAATGCGGCGGTCAACCAGTGTTACTTCTTCGACATCAACGGCGCCGGCGCCATCGGCAACGGCCGCTCCATCGTGGTGGGTCCCTCCGGTGACGTCATTCACCAGGCCGGCACCGGCGAGGAGGTCATGCCGATCGAGGTCGATCTCAATCGCGTGCGCCGCGAGCGCGAGACCGGTCTGCGCGGCCTGGGCCAGCCGCTGAAGAGCTTCCGCGATCGCAAGGTCGACTTCTCGCTGTATCGCAGCGAGAGCGGCTCGAGCCCGTTCCTCGATACCCTCGGGCCGCTGGCCAAGCCGGTTCGAGCCGACATCGAGGAGTACTGACCCCTCGCCTGTGGGCGGTGCAGTGAAAAGGAGATGCCATGCTGGAGCCACTGCTTCGATTGCTGCGCCGCCTGTTCCGCAACACCCCGGCGGCCCCTGCCGCGCACCAGGCGCCCGGCGCCTCCCCCGTACCCGATGGAGCGACCACGATGAGCAAAATAACAACCATTGCCGACGTACGCCGCCACTTCCTCAATAATAAGGAGCCGATTTACTTCATCTCGGCCACCAACTTCAACCTGCTGGGGATCGGCGACTGGGTCGGCAACTTTCGCCACATCAACTACATCGACTGCTTCGAGGGCCAGCAGCGCAACGTCTTCGTGCCGAAGGAGAAGTTTCCCCGCGACTTCGAGAGCATCGAGGACATCAACAACTACCTCCTCGAACACAAGGAGGTCATCGACTTCATCCAGTCCCGCGCCCAGGGCGGGAACGCCGGCGTGGCGGCCTTCCTGATGTTCGACGAGCACACTGAGGAGGTCTGCGAGCAGCTCGGCCTCAAGGTGGCGTTCCCGCCGGCCAAGCTGCGCTCGCGGATGGACAACAAGATCGAGACGGTGCGCATCGGCAACAAGGCCGGCGTGCCCAGCGTACCCAACGTGCTGGCCAAGGTGGGCAGCTACCAGGAGCTGTGCGAGGTCAGCCGGGAGCTCGGCGACGATCTGGTAGTGCAGACCGCCTTCGGCGACTCCGGCCACACCACCTTCTTCATCGCCAACGAAGACGACTACTACAAGCACGCCGAGGAGATCGAGGCCGAGTCCGAGGTCAAGATCATGAAGCGCATCAACTGCCGCGGCTCGGCCATCGAGGCCTGTGCGACCCGCTGCGGCACCGTGGTCGGCCCGCTGATGACCGAACTGGTCGGCTTCAAGACGCTGACCCCCTACAAGGGCGGCTGGTGCGGCAACGAGATGTTCGCCGGCGCCTTCGATCAGTCGGTCCGTGACAAGGCCCGCGAGTACACCTTCCAGTTCGGCGAGGCGCTGCGCGAGGAAGGCTATCGCGGCTACTTCGAGCTCGACTTCCTGATCGACATGGACAACGGCGAGGTCTATCTCGGTGAACTCAATCCGCGGGTGACCGGGGCCAGCTCGCTGACCAACGTGGCGGCCTTCGCCCACTCCGACATCCCGCTGTTCCTGTTCCACCTGCTGGAGTTCTCCGACGTCGACTTCGATCTCGACATCAACGAGATCAACGAGCGTTGGGCGCATCCGGAGAGCGTCGACAGCTGGAGCCAGCTGGTGATCAAGCACACCGACGAGAGCGTCGATCTGCTGACCCAGGCACCGCGCACCGGGGTCTGGAAGATGGCCGACGACGGCAGCATCGGCTATCACCACTACAACTATCACCCCCACGCCGCCGAGGACGACAGCGAAGGCTTCTTCCTGCGTATCAGCGGGGCGGGTGACTTCCGCTACGAGGGCGCCGATCTCGGCATCCTGATCACCCGTGGGCGCCTAATGGACGACGACTTCCAGCTCAACGCGCGCGCCAAGGCGTGGATCGACGGCATCCGCGGCCAGTATGCGGGGCAGTCGCTTCAGGATCCGGTGGTGGAGGAGGTGGCCGTCAGCCACGCCGTCGGCGGCGGCAACTTCAAGATCCTGTGAATACCGGGATCGGTTCCCCATCGTCGCGGGAGGTACCGCCGGGCGACATGGACAAGATGCTCGATTTTCGGACCGTGCGCGAGGCGACGGCGGGGCCGCGTTGGCAGGCGCTGTTCGAGTACCACTGGCCGGCCTACGAGCAGTGGTACTTGAGCGAGGGAGAGCGTGAGCGGCCGGGGTATCTCGCCTGCTACAACGCCCTTCGTCAGCACATGCCGGAACTGCTCGACACCTATCGTGCGCTCTGCGAGCTAGCCGGCGGGGGAGACCTCGCCGCGCGTTTCCTGAGCCTCTACCAGCCGCCGCCCTACATCACCGGTTGCTCCCAGGCGGTGCTGGCCAGTCCCGCATCCACGGTGCTGGCGCGTAACTACGACTACCCCCCGGAGCTCTGCGAGGGGACCATTCTCTACACGCACTGGAACGCACGGCGGGTGATCGCCATGACCGACTGCCTGTGGGGCGTGCTCGACGGCATGAACGACCGCGGGCTCGCCGTGTCACTAGCCTTCGGCGGGCGCAAGACGGTGGGCCAGGGCTTCGGCGCGCCGATCATCCTGCGCTACCTGCTGGAGTTCTGCGACAGCGTGCCCGAGGCAGCCGAGGTGCTGGCGCGGATCCCCACCCACATGGCCTACAACATCACCGTGGCCGACGCCGCCGGCCGTTACGTCACGGCGATGATCGGTCCGGATCGTCGCGCCAGCATCCGGCGGGTGCCGGTGGCGACCAATCACCAGAAGAAGATCGAGTGGTATGCCCACGCCTTGGCCTCGGAGACGCTGATCCGCGAGCGCCAGCTGTCGATCCTGGTGGACGACGAGGCCACCACCGAGGAGCGACTGATTGCCGCCTTCTCGTCGCCGCCGCTGTTTCGCCACGACTATCGCCGCGGCCTGGGGACGGTTTATACCGCGGTCTATCGTCCCGCGACGGGGCGTGCGGAGTTTCACTGGCCCGGCCTGACCCTCGACTTGAGTTTCGATCACTTCCCCGAGGAGCGAGTCACCGTGCGCTACGGGGCGCGCGGCCTGCCTGCCGGTTGATCCCGGCTCGCTCGCCGTCGCGCTGCGTTTTAATAACAACGAACATGGATGGGTGTTGCCATGCCAGAGACGAGTCCCACCGAGACGCCCTACACAGCCCTGGGCTTCTACCACAAGATCTCCCAGCTGCGTGCCGACACCTGGAATGCGCTCAAGCGCGACCTCGGGCAGCTGGTGCGCCTGAACGACCCGAATCGCGCCAAGAACCTGGTCAAGGCGGTCGACGTCAAGCTGACGCGGCTCGAGATCATCGAGGACTATCACGCCTTCCCCTCCAAGGAGGACTTCCGTCATCTCTGGGCGCTCTTCCATCGCGAGGAGTACGGCCTGCTGGAGAAGGTGGTCAAGCGCCTGGTGCGGGCGCTGATCAGCGAGTCCTACCGGCGACGACACGTCGACCTCTCCGAGACCGATGCCGACGCCGAGGACCTCGAGACCCTCGACGCCCTGGCGCAGCTGCGGCGCGGCCACCCCGCCTCCAACAGCTCGGCCCAGCCCTACTTCGAGCTGCTGATCGTCGACAACCTCTCGGCACCGGAGGAGGAGGTGGTCCGCGAGGCCTTCCACAACATGCGCCGCGCGGAAGACCGCTTCGTCTACGACGTGGTCACGGTGCGCAGCTTCGAGGACGCGCTGATCGCGGTGCTGGTCAACCCCAACATCCAGGCCTGCCTGATCCGCTACGAGTTTCCCTACAAGTCGAAGTACAACCTCAGCGCCCTGCGTAGCTACCTGGAGGGGATCTCCGAGCAGTCCCTGGAGCAGCATTCGGAGGCCGAGCGCAGCATCCTGCTCAGCTCGATGATCCACGAGCTGCGCCCCGAGATCGATCAGTTCCTGGTCACCAGCGGCGACGTGGAGGCCACGGCCAGCCGCGACATCCGTCACTTCAATCGCATCTTCTACCGCGAGACGGACTACATCGAGCAGCACCACACCATCCTGCGGGCCATCGACAACCGCTACCGCACGCCCTTCTTCGACGCCCTGCGCGAGTACAGCAAGAAGCCGACCGGGGTCTTCCACGCCATGCCCATCTCGCGGGGAAAGTCCGTCACCCGCTCCCACTGGGCCGGGCAGATGATCGACTTCTACGGCATCAACATCTTCCTCGCCGAGACCTCGGCCACCTCCGGCGGGCTCGATTCGCTGCTGCAGCCCTATGGACCGATCAAGAAGGCCCAGGAGTACGCCGCCCGCGCCTTCGGGGCACGCCAGACCTTCTTCGTCACCAACGGCACCTCCACCGCCAACAAGATCGTGGTGCAGGCGCTGGTCAAGCCTCGGGACATCGTGTTGATCGACCGCGACTGCCACAAGTCGCACCACTACGGCATGGTGCTGGCCGGCGCCCATGTCAGCTACCTCGACTCCTATCCGCTCAACGACTACTCGATGTACGGCGCCGTGCCGCTCAAGGAGATCAAGAAGACGCTGCTCGGCTACAAGCGCTCGGGCCAGCTCGACAAGGTCAAGATGCTGCTGCTGACCAACTGCACCTTCGACGGCGTGGTCTACAACGTGCGGCGGGTGATGGAGGAGTGCCTGGCGATCAAGCCCGATCTGGTCTTTTTGTGGGACGAGGCCTGGTTCGCCTTCGCCGGCTTCAACCCGACCTATCGGCCGCGTACCGCTATGCACGCCGCCCGCACCCTGCGTGATCGCTACCGCAGCGCCGCCTATCGTGAGGAGTACGACGCCTGGAAAGCCGAGTTCGACGCCCTCGATCCCGATGACGATGCTACCTGGCTCGATCGGCGCCTGATGCCCGACCCCGACATGGTGCGCATCCGTGCCTATGCCACCCACTCCACCCACAAGACCCTGACCTCGCTGCGCCAGGGCTCGATGATCCATATCTGGGATCAGGACTATCGCCAGAAGGTCGAGGCGCCGTTCCACGAGGCCTACATGACCCATACCTCGACCTCGCCGAACTACCAGATCATCGCCTCGCTGGATGTGGGGCGCATGCAGGCCGAGATGGAGGGCTTCGAGCTGGTGCATGCCCAGGTCGAGGCCGCGTTGTCGCTGCGTGAGCAGCTCTACACCCATCCGCTGTTGCAGAAGTACTTCCGGGTGCTGATCAACCGCGACATGGTGCCGCTGGAGTACCGCGAATCGGGCGTCGAGACTTTCTACGACCCGGTCACCGGCTGGAACAAGATGGAGGAGGCCTGGGCCAACGACGAGTTCGTCGTCGACCCCAGCCGCATCACCATCGCCATTGGCACCACGGGCATCGACGGCGATACCTTCAAGAACGAATACCTGATGAACAAGTACGGCATCCAGATCAACAAGACCTCGCGCAATACCGTGCTGTTCATGACCAACATCGGCACCTCCCGGGGCGCCATCGCCTACCTGATCGACGTGCTGATCAAGCTGGCCAAGGAGTTCGAGTATCGCTGGGAGGAGAGCAGCCGCCCCGAGCGCAGGATCATCGAGAATCGCATCCACTCGCTGACCAAGGAGCTGCCGCCGCTGCCGGACTTCAGCCGCTTTCACGACGCCTTCCGCCCGGTGGCCGAGGGTGCCACCCCGGAGGGTGACATCCGCCGCGCCTTCTTCCTGAGCTACGACGAGGAGCACACCGAGTACCTGCGCTTCGACAACGGCGAGCTGCAGGCCCGCATGCGCGCCGGCCGCGATGTGGTCTCGGCGAGCTTCGTGATTCCCTATCCGCCGGGCTTCCCGGTGCTGGTGCCCGGGCAGGTGGTCAGCGAGGAGATCCTGTATTTCCTACAGGCCCTGGACGTCACCGAGATACACGGCTACCGGCCGGAGCTCGGCCTGCTGGTGTTCACCGAGGAGGCGCTGGCCGACCCGCCCCAGGGCTGAGTTCAGGAGCCGAGTTCAGGAGCCTGAGTTCAGGAGCAACAGAAAAAACCGCGGCCTAGCGGCGCAGGACAAAAAATCCTGCGCCTTCTTCACCGATTAACGAAAAGTCTCGTCCCGCCATCGCGCTTACCCTGTACCCATCGAGCCGTCCTGCGACCTAGCGACAGGCGGCTCGTCCGTTTCTTCGTTTTCTCGGCGCCCAGAGCCGCGCCGGAACATCGCCGGCGCTGACACACGCCGGCGCGTCAGGGGAGGTAGCGCATGACTCTGTCCAACAAGCTCAGCGATCCGCGTCTGTTCCGTCAGTACGCCTACGTGGATGGCAAGTGGACCCACGGCGACGGCAACCGCGAGGAGGCCGTGTTCGATCCGGCCACCGGCGAGGCGCTGGGCCACATCCCCTGGCTGGAGCCCCACCAGATCACCGGCGCCGTGGATGCCGCCGAGGCCGCCTTCGTGCACTGGCGCGCCCTGCGCGCCGACGAGCGCTGCGAGCGGCTGCTGGCCTGGTACGACCTGCTGCAGGCCCATCGCGAGGACCTCGCCACCCTGATGACCCTCGAACAGGGTAAGCCGCTGCCCGATGCCCGCGGCGAGGTGGAGTACGGGGCGAGCTTCGTGCGCTGGTTCGCCGAGGAGGGCAAACGCACCTTCGGCGAGACCATCCCCAGCCACATCCCCAACGCGGCGCTGGGCACCCTCAAGGAGCCGGTGGGCATTGCCGCGCTGATCACCCCGTGGAACTTCCCGCTGGCGATGATCACTCGCAAGGCTGCCGCCGCCATGGCGGCCGGCTGCACGGTGATCGTCAAGCCCGCCGGCGAGACGCCGTTCTCGGCGCTGGCGCTGGCCGAGCTTGCCGAGCGTGCCGGCATTCCGGCCGGCGTGTTCAACGTGGTGCTGGGTGAGCCCGCCGAGGTGTCGAAGCTCCTGTGCTTTGATGACCGCGTCAAGGCACTCTCCTTCACCGGTTCCACCCGGGTCGGCCGGCTGCTGCTGGAGCAGTGCGCCAACACGGTGAAGCGTGTTTCCCTCGAATTGGGAGGGAATGCCCCCTTCATCGTCGGGCCGGACATGGATCCCAAGGAGGCGGCCTTCGCCGCGGTGGCGGCCAAGTTCCAGACCGCCGGGCAGGACTGCCTCGCCGCGGACCGCATCCTGGTTCACGAGTCGATCCATGACGACTTTGTCGCGTACTTCGCCGAGAGGATGGCGGCGCTGACCGTGGGCAACGGCCTGGAGGGCGAGATCGACCTGGGTCCGCTGATCCATCGCCAGGCGGTGGAGAAGGCCGCGGCCATCGTCGACGACGCCATCTCCAAGGGCGCGACCCTGGTGGCCGGCGACCAGAGCCAGGCGCCCGGCGAGAACTTCTTCATGCCGGTGCTGCTCACCGGCGTGACGCGCGACATGAAGCTCTGGCACGAGGAGAGCTTCGCGCCGGTGGCCGGGATCACCGCCTACGAGGACGACGACCAAGTCATCGAGATGGCCAACGACACCGAGTATGGCCTGGCGGCCTACCTCTACACCCATGATATCCGCCGCATCTGGAAGGCCCTGCGGGCCCTGGAGTTCGGCATGGTGTCGGTGAACTCGGTGAAGATGACCGGCCCTCCGGTGCCCTTCGGCGGTGTCAAGCATTCCGGCCTCGGCCGCGAGGGCGGCGTGACCGGCATCGACGAATACCTGGAGACCAAGTACTACTGCCTGGGTGCCCTCGGCTCGGTCTCCGGCAGCTGATTTTCCGAACACATCGATGAACCTTCTCCCCGGCGGGATGCCGGGGAGCACGAGAGAAGAGAGAACACGAGATGAACCAGCAGCACCAGGACCTGATCGAGCGCGACCGCAAGGTGACCTTCCACGCCTCCACTCACCTGCGCGACTTCGCCCACGGCGATGCGCCGGGCCGGGTGATCACCGGCGGCCAGGGCATCCACATCGTCGACAAGGATGGCCGCGAGTTCATCGACGGCTTCGCCGGCCTGTACTGCGTCAACATCGGCTACGGCCGCACCGAGGTGGCCGAGGCCATCTACGAGCAGGCCTTGAAGATGTCCTACTACCACACCTATGTGGGGCACTCCAACGAGCCGCAGATCGCGCTGTCCGAGAAGATCCTAGAGCTCGCCGGCCCCGGCATGTCCAAGGTCTACTACGGCATGTCGGGCAGTGATGCCAACGAGACCCAGCTCAAGATTGTGCGCTACTACAACAACGTGCGCGGCTTGCCGCAGAAGAAGAAGGTGATCTCGCGGATGCGCGGCTACCACGGCTCCGGCATCGCCTCGGGCTCGCTGACCGGCCTCAAGGCGTTCCACGACCACTTCGACCTGCCCATCGACACCATCCGCCACACCGAAGCGCCGTTCTACTACCAGCGGGCCGCGGAACTCGAGGGCATGACCGAGCGCGAGTTCTCGAAGCATTGTGCGGCCAAGCTCGAGGAGATGATCCTCGCCGAGGGCCCGGACACCGTGGCCGCCTTCATCGGCGAGCCGGTGCTCGGCACTGGCGGCATCGTGCCGCCGCCGGAAGGCTACTGGACCGAGATCCAGGCGGTGCTGGCCAGGTACGACGTGCTGCTGATCGCCGACGAGGTGGTGTGCGGATTCGGGCGCATCGGCGCCGACTTCGGCAGCCACTTCTACGGCATCAGGCCCGACCTGATCACCGTGGCCAAGGGCCTGACCAGTGCCTACCAGCCGCTCTCCGGGGTGATCGTCGGCGACCGCGTGTGGAAGGTCCTGGAGCAGGGCACCGGCGAGTACGGCCCGATCGGCCATGGCTGGACCTACTCCGGGCATGCCTTGGGCTGCGCCGCGGGCCTGGCCAACCTCGAGATCATCGAGCGCGAGGGGCTGACCCAGAACGCTGCCGAGACCGGCGCCTACCTGCAGCAGCAGATGCAGGCCGCCTTCGGCGACCACCCCATCGTTGGCAACGTGCGTGGCGTGGGCATGCTGGCGGCGCTTCAGTTCGCCGCCGACCCGGCGCGCCGCCAGGACTTCGATCCGGCGCTCAAGGTCGGCCCGCGCATCGCCGCGGCGGCGCTGCAGGAGAACCTGATCGCCCGCGCGATGCCCCAGGGCGACATCCTGGGCTTCGCGCCGCCGCTGACCACCAGCCGCGAGGAGGTCGACGAGATCGTCGCCCGGGCTCGTTGCGCCGTGGATGCGGTGCTCGACGAGCTGGTCCGTGAGGGCGCCGTCAAGGGCCTGGCCGCGACCGTCGCCTGACGGCTCACCCGTCGCCGGCCCGTCGAGGGCCGGCGACCATCAGCGTTGATCATCGTCGCCGCGGGCTCGCCCGCGGCGACGCCGTTAACGAGGAGGCCACGATGGACCATCACGGTGTCACCCTGGAGGGGCTGTATCAGGCGCGTCGACGCCTCGCCGGCGAGACGGTGCGTACGCCGCTGATCCGTTCGGCGGCGCTCTCGGCGCGCTTCGACGCCGAGATCCTGCTCAAGCTCGAGACCCACCAGCCCACCGGCGCCTTCAAGCTTCGCGGGGCCACCAACATGATCGCCGCGCTGATCGAGCGCCACGGCCGCGAGGCCCTGGCGGCCGGCGTGGTGACCGCCTCCACCGGCAACCACGGCCGGGCGGTGGCGTACGCCGCCTCGCGTCTGGGGCTACCGGCGGTGATCTGCCTGTCGCGGCTGGTGCCGCCCGACAAGGTCGCCGCCATCGAGGCGCTGGGCGCCGAGGTCAGGCGCGTCGGGGCCAGCCAGGACGAGGCCTTCGAGGAGGTCGAGCGGCTGGTGCGCGAGCGGGGCATGACCCTGATCCCGCCCTTCGACGACCCCCTCGTCGCGGCGGGGCAGGGCACCGTCGGCCTGGAGCTGATGGAGGACGCCCCGGACCTCGATCGCGTCATCGTCGGGCTCTCCGGCGGCGGCCTCCTGGGCGGCATCGGCGCCGCGATCAAGGCGATCCGGCCCGCCTGCCTGGTCACGGGGGTGAGCCTGTCGCAGGGCGCGGCCATGTGGGCAAGCCTCCAGGCCGGCCGTCCCGTGGCCGTCGGGGAAGTCGAGAGCCTGGGGGATTCGCTGGGCGGCGGCATCGGGGCGGACAACCGCTGCACCCTGGCGCTGGTACGCGAGGTGATGGACGACCACCTCCAGGTCTCGGAGCGGGCCATCGCCAGCGCCATGGTGGCGCTCCTCGAGCACGAGAAGGTGCTGGTGGAGGGCGCCGCCGCGGTGGGGCTCGCGGCCCTCGAGGCGCACGCGCTCGAGCACCCGACCCTCGACGTGCGCGGCCAGCGCGTGGCGCTGATCCTCTCCGGCAACGCGGTGTCGCTTGCGACCCTTGACCGCGCCCGGGCCCTGGCGGGACGCTGAACGCCCTTCGGGCAGCTACAAGTTACAAGGAGCAAGCTACAAGGAAACCCTTGTCGCTTGTCTCGGGGATCTCTCACACTGCCTTCCAGCTTCCAGCTTCCAGCTTCCAGCTTCCAGCTTCCAGCTTCCAGCTTCCAGCTTCCAGCTTTCCAGGAGGTTCCCATGCAGCTCTACCAGCGCGAGGCCATCGAGGCCGCCGTCGGCATCGACGAGGCGGCGCTTGCCGCCGTGGAGGCGGGGTTCGCGGCGCTGGGCCGCGGCGAGGTGGTGCAACCGCCGATTCTCTCCATGGCCATCGAGGAGGCCAACGGCGAGGTCGACGTCAAGACCGCCCATATCCACGGCGCCGAACGCTTCGCCATCAAGGTCAGCCCCGGCTTCTTCGACAACCCGCGGCTGGGGCTGCCGAGCCTCAACGGCCTGATGATGGTGTTCTCCGCCCGCACCGGACGGGTGGAGGCGGTGCTCTTCGACGAGGGCTACCTCACCCGGGTGCGCACGGCGCTGGCCGGCGCCATCGCGGCGAAGCACCTGTCGCGCCGAGACAGCCGCCGGGTCGCGGTGCTCGGCGCCGGCGAGCAGGCCGAGCAGCAGGTCCAGGCGCTGCGGCTGGTGCGCGACATCGACACCCTGGACGTCTGGGCGCGTCGCCGCGACGGCGCCGAGGCCTACGCCGAGCGGATGCGCACCACTGGGCTTGCCGTCAACGTGCATGACGGCGTAAACCGTGCCTGCCAAGAGGCGGATATCATCGTCACCGCCACCCCGTCACGCACCCCGCTGCTGCATGCCCGGGACCTGCCCGCGGGCGTGCATGTCACCGCCATGGGGTCGGACAGCCCGGAGAAGCGCGAGCTCGACGCCTCGGTACTGACCCGCGCCGACGCCTTCGTCTGCGATACCCGCGCCCAGAGCGAGGGCAACGGCGAGCTCAAGGCCTTCGAGGGCGGTGAGGTGCCCTTCAAGGTCCATGAGCTGGGTCGGGTGATCGCCGAGGGCCAGCGCCTGCGCCTGACGGACGAGACCCTCACGGTGTGCGACCTCACCGGCACCGGTGTCCAGGATACCGCCATTGCCAACTTCGCCCTGTCGAGGCTGCTCTCCGGCTGAGGCCTTCCACCTCAGGTCGACTTGTCGCGGCGGGGCACCTGGCGCAGGCTGGGAACTCTCACCAATGGAAGGAGCAAGGGGATGGCCATGATACTCGCCTTCGATGTCTACGGGACCCTGATCGACACCCATGGCGTGGTCGCCGAGCTCGAGCAGCGTCTCGCCGAGCAGGACCGCTCGGAGTTGGCGCCCGAGTTCTCGCGCCGATGGCGCGACAAGCAGCTGGAGTACAGCTTCCGCCGCGGCCTGATGGGCGCCTACGTGGATTTCTCCCGCTGCACCCGCGAGGCGCTGGAGTTCACCGATCGCGCCCTGCAGACGCGCTTCTCGGAGACCGACAAGGAGCACCTGATGGGCATCTATGCGCGCTTGCCGGCCTTCCCGGAGGCCTCGGCGGCGCTGGATCGCCTCGCCGAGGCGGGAGTGAGCTGCGTGGCCTTCTCCAACGGCAGCCGTGAGGCGGTCGAGGGGCTGCTGGAGCAGGCCGCGATCCGCGACCGCTTCGACGACGTGGTCAGCGTCGACGAGATCAAACGCTTCAAGCCCGACCCGGCGGTCTACGCCCACCTGCGTTATCGGCTGGAGAGCGAGCCGGGCGACACCTGGCTGATCTCCAGCAACGCCTTCGACGTGATCGGCGCGCGTCACGCCGGCCTGCATGCCGCCTGGGTGCGGCGCAGCCCGGATGCGCCCTTCGATCCCTGGGGCATCGATCCGGACCTCACCGTGGCCGACCTCGACGCCCTCGCCGAGCGCCTGGCCTGAGCCACCGCGTCGCGTACCGTCGCGTCCAGGAGCCACGCAGGACGACGCCCTGGCCGGTTGACCCGGCCAGGGCGTCGTCGTGTCGGACAGGCGGCCTCAGCCCTGCCAGGCGTAGTCGGCGAAGACCTCGTCGACGGGCGGATGGTTGACGTGGTTGGCGTAGTTGGAGAGCGTCTTGACGGCCAGGGCCAGGACGATCTGCAGCACGTGCTGCTCCTCGAAGCCCGCCGCCAGGAAGGCCTCGACGTCCGCCTCGCCGGGCATGCCTCGGGTCTCGAACATCACCTTGGTGAAGGCGGCCAGCGCCGCGAGGCGCTCGTCCGGAATCGGCTGGCCGTTGCGGATCGCCTCCAGCACCTCGGCCGGCACCTGGGACATCTTATCGGCCAGCATGCTGTGGGCGGACATGCAGTAGCCGCAGCCGTTGAGCCGGCTGATGGTCAGGAAGACCACCTCCTGCTCGGGGGGCGCGAAGCCGGAGTCCTGGCGAAACAACTCATAGCCGTGCAGGTAGGTGTCCAGCACGCCGGGCGCCTTCGCCATGCCCTCGTACATGTTCGGTACGAAGCCCAGCGTCTCGTTGGCCTGCTCGAGCAGCGGCTTCGCCTTGGCATCGGCGGTCTCGAGGGTCTGGGGCGGGAGTTGCATCTGGTAGTCGGCTGACATGGGGGTACCTCCGTCGTCGTGGGTCGTGCGTATCACGCCATTTATGGATCGATTGTTCCATAAATGGCAAATGAAAAGTGGGCGCTCAGCGTCGCAGGCCGTCGAGGAGCAGCTCCGTCGCCTGGTGGGTCTGCTCGCCGTGCATCCCGCTCTTCAGCAGGGTCCTGAGCCCGGCCATGCCCATCGTCAGGTAGCCGGCCAGGGCGTCGGGATCGTGGTGCGAGGCGATGTCGCCCTCGGCCTGGGCCCGCACCACGGCGCGGTAAAACAGCGCCGTGATGGCGGCCATGCTCTGCTGGGCCTGCTGCGACGGCGCATCGCCGCGCTGGCCGAGCTCGCTGGCCGAGTTGAAGATCAGGCATCCCAGGGCGGCGCGTTCGCTGCCGGCCTCGCCAGCTGTCTCGCAAAACAGCTTCTCCAGGAAGCCCATGGCCGAGGGCGCCGTCTCGAGCCGGCGTTCGAGCCGGCCAATCAGCGACTCCCGATAGCGCCGCAGGGCCTCGAGGAACAGCTGTTCCTTGTTGCCGAAGGCCTGATAGAGGCTGCTGCGCGAGAGGTGCATGGCCTCCAGCAGGTCGCGGGTCGAGGCGCGGTCGTAGCCTCGGGCCCAGAAGACCTGGATGGCGGCGCTCGCGGCCTCGTCGGGGCTGAAAGCGATGGGGCGTCCTCGTGTCATGCCGGTGAATTTAGTATCGATCGTTCCATAAATCAAGGCGCGACAACAAATCGCCCCGCGGTTGCTATCGCTGTAAGGAGCGCGTGGCCGCGACGACAGAGCGACCAGAGTTCACAGCCACGGCATCACCATCACGATGGCCGCACAGGAGAATCCGAGGATGACGGAGCAGCATTCGACGAGACGTTTCTGGCTGGGCGGCAAGCGGGCCGCCGAACAGGATCGCTTCTTTCGAGAGGCCCTGGAGTCTTGGGGCTGGCAGGCCG
Organism: Halomonas urmiana; assembly: GCF_005780185.1. GTDB lineage: Bacteria > Pseudomonadota > Gammaproteobacteria > Pseudomonadales > Halomonadaceae > Halomonas > Halomonas urmiana. The sequence goes on from NZ_VBUI01000009.1 coordinate 82,323, forward strand.
GGGACGAGCACGACTGGGATGCCGCCTGGATCACCGGCATGCCGGAGGCTGGGCAGTTTCGGCGGGTCTCGCCGACGCGCACGATGAATCACTTCCCGGGCAATGCGGCGCTCACCGTCAAGAGTCGCCTGCACGAGAGCCTCGCCACCCTGCGCGAGCGCCTCCACGAGAGCCATGGGCCCGATCATGAGCTCACCCGGCGGCTGGCGTTCTTCCCCCGCGCCTATGTGATGCCCGGTGACTACCACGCGCTGCAGCAGGCCGCCCAGGATCACCCCGAGCAGCGCTGGATCCTCAAGCCCACCAATGCCTCCAAGGGCAAGGGCATACGGCTGCTCAAGGATGTTGCCGAAACGCCCCTCGCCCGGGACTGGCTGGTGCAGGAGTACCTGGCCAATCCCCACACCATCCGCGGCCACAAGTATGTGCTGCGCCTCTATGTGCTGATCGCCTCCCTCGAGCCGCTGCGTGTCTATCTCTACCGCCAGGGCTTCGCCAAGCTGGCCTCTGAGCCCTGGGATCCCGACGATGCCGATAACCCCTACAGCCAACTGACCAATCCGGACATCAACGCCCTGAACGACCGCGCCGAGGTGCCGGTGGAGTTCATCGACGTCAATCGCTACCGCCAGTGGCTGCGGGATCAGGGGCACGACGACGATGCCCTCTTCGCCCGCATCGAGGACCTGGTGGCGCTGACCGTGATCTCCGCCGTGGACGCCATGCGCCATCGCACGGCCGAGGCCGGCGCCGACCCGCGCGGCTGCTACGAGCTGCTGGGGCTCGACTGCCTGGTGGATGACACCCTCAAGCCGTGGATCCTGGAGTGCAACCTCAGCCCCTCGCTGGGCATCTGCGCCGCCCCGGAGGCGGGCGGGCGCGTCGAGGAGGCCGTCAAGGGCGGGCTGGTCCGGGACCTGGTGACGCTTCTCGATATTCCCGGACAGGCGTCGACCGAGACGGCGAGCGAGGAGGTGGACCAGGCGCAGGGATCGGCCGCGGCGCTGGTCGCCGAGGCCGAGGCGGAGCGGGCGCGCGCCGGCGGCTTCTCGCGGCTGCTGCCGGCCGCCGAGCCGGAGCGCTACCTACCCTTTTTCACGTTGCCGAGCCTGGCCGACCGGCGGCTGGCCGAGGGGCTCGCCGGGCGGCCGCTGCCGGCCCCGCGTCTTGCGCGCCGACGCGTCACGGAGATCGTCGACGAGGATCGCCTCGCCCTCTACGACACGCGTCGCGGTGATCTCTACCGGCCCAACGACACGGCGGCGCTGATCTGGCTGCTGGCGACCGAGGGGCTCGATCTCGATGCCATCGTCGAGGCGCTGTGCCACGCCATGACCGGGGCGCCGGACGATCGCGGGGACGAACGAAAGGCCGATCGTGAAACCCTGCGCCGGGAGGTCTGGACCACCCTGGATGACTGGTGCCGTGCCGGCCTGCTCTGCCAGCAGGGCGAGCGAGTCGCTTCGGGCGCGACCGAGCCGGCCGCCGAGGCCGATGCGGCGGCGTTCAAGGCGCCCTGTGTCGCGCGTGGCTTCGCGCTGCGTCTGGCGGGGCACGAGTGGGCGCTGGAGGTAGCGAGCGCTCCGGCCATCGCGAGGCTTGAGCGCGAGTTCGGGGAGCGCTTGACACCGCTCGGCGACGAGGCGGCGAGCGAGCGGCCGCGGCTTCGGGTGCTGCGCGATGAGGCGGGCTACGCGCTCGCCGATGCAGATCGGCTGCTGGCCGCGCGGCTGACCTTGCCACAGCTGGCTACCGCGCTGACGAGCCACCTGCTGCACCGAGTCGCGAGCCCCGAGCGTCCGGTGATCGACGCGCCCCTGCTGAGCATGCCCGACGGCGCCGGGGTGCTCTGCCTGCTCCCCGTGGGCGAGCCGCGCCGCCGCCTGCTCGCGCGGCTGCGCGAGGCCGGCGGAGGCCGGCTGACCCGCGGCGTGCGCCTGGATCTCTCGGACCCGACACGGGCCGAGCCCCTGGATCTCCCCCTGGCGGACGCCGCCGACGAGCCGGCGAGCGCGTGGCCCGCATCGAGGATCTCGGCCGGCGTGACCCTGCGCGGCGTGCTGCTGCCGGGCGGCGAGCACGTCCAGGAGCCCCTGGCCCCGGTCGCCATGCTGGAGGCCCTGGGCGCCCTGCTGCCGCACTGCCTGGCCGGGGAAGGGCGGGTGCTGGAAGGCCACGGCGTGACGGCCCTCGGCGACTGGCTCTCCAGCCTGGCCTTGAGCGCCATCCCGTCAGAAAGCGAGAGCGAGACAAAAAAAGAGACGGAGACCGAGACAGAAGTGACAGAAACAGAGAGCGAGCCGCAGGGGCCATCGTCCGCGTCGCTGACCGACTGGCTGGCCACGCACATCGCCTCCGACGCCCAGGCCGTCCGCCCCGCCGCGGCGGGGGAGTAGCGGGGCACGAGCATACGGCGCTGCCGCGGCAGCGTCGGTGACGGGGTCGGTCCGCCGGGCCGGCTCACGGCATGACGACACGCAGGGCGTGTCGACCATGCCATTCGAGAGCGTACGTCGAGCGCCTGTGTCAACGGCTCGTAGTGAGAGCCGCTAGTAAGAGCTCGCGTCGACGGGACGTGTCGAGAATGCCAATCGAGGAGGTCATGAACATGACACTGCACGACGAGAAACGTCGCAACCTGCTGGGCCGGCTCGGCCGTCAGCTCGGCTACACGGCGCCGGCACTGCTGCTGGTGGCGAGCGGAGCGGCCTTCCAGGCCGTGGCCAGCGAACCGTCTGAGGCGCTGGGTTATACCAGCGGCCAGGAGGCGCCGCTGATGCTGGCCGAGGCGCATGCCGAGGCCGAAGGAGAAGCCGAAGGAGAGGCCGAAGGAGAGGCCGAAGGAGAGGCCGAAGAAGACGCCGAAGGAGAGGCCGAGGGTGAAGCAGAAGCTGAAGCCGAGGGGTGATCTCGCCATCGCCCCTTCCCTGAGAGGCCGGGCCGTTGCCACGGGTGGCGGCCCCGGCTTCCACCCCGCTTTCGGGCGGGCCAGTCACGGACCCGACAGGACAGCCACCATGTCAACTCCCGCAACCTTGCCATCGCGCACCGCCCCGGGCCTCATCGAGGAGAACCGGCTGGCGCTTGCCCAGCTGAGGAGCCTGGTCGATGACCTGGCCCCCGAGGCCTATCGCCGGGTCTTCGGCGTCCATGGACGTCACACCCTCGGCAAGCACGTTCGCCATATCATCGACCACTACGAGGCGCTGATCGACGGACTCGAGGAGGGGGCAGAGACCCTCGACTACGAGCAGCGTCGTCGCGACCCGGCCCTCGAAGCTTGGCCCGACGAGGCCGCCCGGCGCCTGGTCGCCCTCGAGGCCTGGCTCTCGTCGCTTCAGGGCCAGGCGTCGCCCGAGCGCCTGACCCTGCGCCATTGCCAGGACGCCGGCGCGCCGGATCATGATGGCTTCGCGGACGACGAGGCGCGCCTCGCCCTGCCATCCAGCCTGGCCCGTGAACTGGCCTTCCTGGCCAGCCACACCGTTCATCACATGGCGATCATCGGCCTGTTGGCCGAGCAGGTCGGCATCGCCCTGCCGGCGTCGTTCGGGGTGCATCCCTCCACCCTGCGCCACTGGCAGCGGGAAGCGGCGGCCTCTTCCGGCGTGCAGAGGCGTGTCGGATGAGGGCCATGCGGCGCCTGAGCGGCGCGCTGGCGCTGATGCTGGCGATGCTGCTGGCCGTCCCGGCGGCCGCCGAGTCACGATGGCCCGAGCAGGGCTGGCGGGTGATGCCCACGTCGCTGGCCTATCCGGAACTGCTGGGCGCCCTGCGCGAGGCGGTGAAGGCCGAGGGCATGTTCGTGGTCACCGAGGCCGGCCCCACCGAGGCCGCGGCGAACCGCGGGATCACCCTCCCTGGCAACCGGGTCGTGGGGGTGTTTCGCAACGACTATGCCGTGCGGATCCTGCGGCTGAGCGTACCGGCGATGATCGAGGCCCCCATGCGCTTCTACGTCACCGAGCAAGGCGACGGCACCGGCACGCTCGCCTGGAAGACGCCGAGTCACCTGCTGGCCCCCTACCTGGACGAGGCCGACGACGAGCTCGCCACGATCGCCGACGAGCTCGACACGCGCTTTGCCGCCATCGCCGCACGCGTCCTCGAGGCCGCGCCCTAGCGACCGGCACCGGCCAGCGTTCCGTGAGCTCCCCGGAGACCGACATGCCACGAGAGCCCGCACCGCCGCCGCTTCCCTCCCGCGAGGCGACCCTCATCGAGGCGCTGCTGATGCTGCTGGCGGTGGTGCCGGTGATGGTCTCGGCCTACGCCAGCCTGGTGACCGGGGACGGCCACTGGTTCCAGCGCTCCGGGGCGCTGATGGTGCTCTTCTCCATCGGCGTCGAGTATCACCGCAAGCACCTGAGGGACTGCCTCGAGTCGGACGGCCGCCACTGGCTGGTGTCCTCGAGTACCCCGGCCCGGCTGGTGCGGCGCTTCTGGCGCGCCATCCCCTTCGTCTGCTATCTCGCTATCGTGGTCGGCACCCTGATCTGGAGCTATGGCGACCTGCTGTTCGTCGCCATCGACTGAGCGCGTTCAGGGACAGGAGGGCGGCGTAGGCGAGGCGGAGAAGGCCAGGTGGGTGAACCAGGCTGTGGCATCGACGCCGGCGTTGTCGCCGTCGCTCATCAGGGCCAGGCCATCGATGCGGGTCGCGCGGCTGCCGAAGAGGCGCCGGTAGTCCGCGCCGACGTCGCGCACCTCCGCCACCCATTCGCCCACCCGGGCATCGCCGCTCTGCAGCGCCAGTAGCCGGGCGCGGGAGGTGAAGGCGTTGGGCCAGGCGCTGCCGGCCGGCTGCTGCGAGGCCCAGACGTAGTTCACCGACTCCACCTGCCAGGGCAGCAGCCCCGTCTTGCGGGCCACGTAGACCCTGGCCGGGTAGTCGTCCCCCGACTTGCGCGTCTCGTCGAGCCCCTCGTGCACCCCCGAGACCCGCCAGCACCACTGCAGGTACGGCGTCTCGCCAAGGTCGATCTCGCGCTCCAGGTATTTCGCCGAGGCCCGCCGGCGGGCGCGGGCCCGGAGTGCCTGCGTGCCGTCCAGTTCGACGACCCGGTACTCGGTCTCGCCCGCGAAGACACGTGTCGACCAGTCCCGAATCTCGTTGGGCGAGAAGTGCAGATCATCGGCCGCAAGGGCCTGTCCGGTACTGGGAAAGACCACGCCGGCACCGAGCAGGAACGGTCCGGCAGCGAGCGCGGCGAGCATCAGACGGCGGGCAGAAAGGAAGAATCGAGTCATCACGCCGGTTACTCCAGGGATCGAGGGGGCCGTTCTCGGTCGATGCTCCCGGGCCATCCTTACGCCGTCGTCGGCAGGCGGGCGTAGCGGGGCATCTTGCCATGCTACTCGCTTTTCCGCGCGCTCCGAAGGTTGTCTCGATCGGCCCTCACGAGAGGGGTCGCCACGGCACGGCGGTCCGGCAGGTTGCCTTGCCAGGGCCTCGGACGTTGGCCACGCTGAGCGGGCCATCACAAGAAGGGAGCAACATCATGAAGAGAGCGATGATCGGGGCGGCCCTGGGCCTGCTCCTGGCCACGGCGCCGGTCGCACAGGCAGAGACTCACGGCATTATGCATCTCGATTCGGACGATGCGTTCGCGCGCGTCGATCAGCGGCTGCGTACGGCGATCGAGGAGAAGGGGCTGACCCTGATGAGCGTGGTCGACCACGCGGCCAATGCCCGGCGAGTGGATCTCTCGTTGCCTCCCACCCGGACCTTCGTATTCGGCAACCCGGCGGTGGGCACGCCGATGATGCAGTGCCAGGGCAGCATGGCGCTGGACCTGCCGCAGAAGATGGTGGTGAGGGAGACCGACGAGGGCGTGCGGCTGGAGTGGAACTCCCCCCACTACCTGGCCGAGCGCCACGCCCTGGAGGGCTGTGAGCTGCCCCTGGAGAAGATCGCCGGCGTGCTAGAGGGCCTGGCCAGCGCCGCCGCGGGCCGCTGACTCAAGCGGGCGGCTCGTCGTTTTCCTCGGGGTCGAAGTGCCGGCCGACGCCGTGGAGCAGCGTGAATTGCCGGTCGCACTCCCGGCACGCGCCGCACATGGCGAGGTGCAGCCGCAGCGAGAGCTTTTCCTGGAAGCCGAGGGGGCGGTCCTGGCGCAGCGACATCAGGCGGGTCGCCTCCTTGCACATCATCATGAGGCGTCTCCCTCCAGCCAGCCCTGCTCGATGCAGGCGCGCAGCCTGAGCCGGGCGCGATGCAGCATCACCCAGCAGTTGTTCTCCTTGATGCCGAGTTCCTGGCAGATCTCCTTGGTGGAGAGCCCCATCAGCTCGCGCAGGGAGAAGATCCGCGCGGCGCTGTCCGGCAGGGCGATCATGCAGGCGTCGAAGACCTGCCAGAAGCGTTCGTTCTCGAAGGCGGCCTCGGGCTCTCCCCAGCTCTGCGGACGGGCCTCCTGCTGCCAGCGGCCGTTCTGCTGGAACTGCCGGTCGATCGCCTCGTCGTCGTTCTCGTCCGCCAGGGGCTGCCAGCGGCCCTGGCGCTTCTGCACTCGCATGGTGTCGAGGATCTTGTACTTGAGGATGCCGAAGACCCAAGTCTCGTAGCCGGAGCGTCCGGCGAAGCTGTCGTTCTTCTCGATGGCAGACATCATGGCCTCCTGAACGGCATCCTCTGCCTGGCTTCGATCCCGCAGGTGCATGAGGGCGAAGGAGACCAGGCGCGGCCTCACCGCCGCGAGTCGCTCCAACCTATGTGCCTTTTCGTCCATCGATGAGCCCCTGTTCCCGCCGTCGTTGTTGTCCGCGATGCGGGAAGAGTCTAGCAGCTGGCATTTGCCGCCGGGTAGGGACTCTCCTCTGGCTCTGGGCAGGGACTCTCCGCTGGATAGGGGCTCCCCGCTGGGTCGCGGCTCGCCGGCGTTCCTTACAGGGCGCGCCCGGCGGCGAGGCCTCACTTTCCATCAACGAGACGTGCATCGAGACGATCGTCGAGACGCTCATCGAGCCGATGGTCGAAAAAGCAGATGCCGAGCGAATCGCCCAGGCGGGCCAGTCGCGGGAGATCCTCGGGCCGGTCGACGTCCCAGAGACGCGCCGGGCAGGCCAGTCGCCAGCCCAGCGCCTCGACGCGCTCGCGGGTCTGGGCCATGACGCGATCCGTGCCCCAGTCGATGGCGCGGAACAGGCGGCGCTCGGCGCGTCGGACGCCGACCAGCGCGTAGCCGCCATCCTCGACCGGCACGAAGACGCCCTCGGCCTCGCCCAGTGCCGCCCGGCAGCGCTGCAGCAGCGTCGGGGTCAGCGCCGGGCAGTCGCTGCCGATCAGCATCCCCGGCGCGTCCATGGCTGCCAGGGCGTGGAACATGCGCGCGCCCAGATCGCCCTCGGGCTGGGCGCGCAGCGTGATGCCGTGTCGGGCGGCCAGCTCCCCGAACAACGGGTGATCGTGCTCGAGCGCCGTCCACAGGGTGATGCGCTCGGGGGAGGTCGCCGCGAGGGCGGTGGCGAGGGCGTGTCGCAGCAGCCGCTCGTGGAGCCGGCAGGCGCCCTCGGCGCCGAGCGCCGGGATCAGCCGCGTCTTGGCCCGTCCCGGGATCGGCGCCTTGGCCAGCAGCGCCAGGGGGAAGTCGCCGCGGGCGTCAGCGCACATGGCGATACGCCCGGGCCAGGTCGTCCGGGGAGGCGCCCCGCCAGTAGCGCCAGCGTAGCCGCCACATCAGCAGGATGGTGCGCCAGGCGCCGCCTTGCTCCCAGCGCCGCCCCGAGGTCGTCACCCGCTCGCGCAGGCAGGCCGGCTTCGAGATCCGCTTGAGGCGTCGCGACATCTCGATGTCCTCCATCAGTGGCTGATCGGGAAAGCCGCCCGCGGCGGCGAAGGCATCAAAGGTCATGAACAGGCCCTGGTCGCCGGTGGCGATGCCCGTCCAGCGCGAGCGTCGGTTCATGGCGAAGGCGATCGGGCCCAGCAGCGGATGCCGCCCCGTCAGCCGCACGTCGAAGCGCCCCCAGGCGCGCCCGTGCGCCAGCGCCTCGGTGATCGCATGCTCGGCCCCCGGCGGCAGGCGCGTGTCGGCATGCAGGAATAAAAGCTGTCGGCCGCGGGCCTCGCGGGCCCCGGCATTCATCTGCCGGGCGCGGCTGGGCTCGCTCTCGATCACCCGCGAGGCCAGCGGGCGCGCCCGGGCCAGGGTCGCGTCGCGGCTGCCGCCGTCGACGACCAGGATCTCCGCGCCGCCCGCGCGAAGGGGCGCGAGGCGGGTGAGCTGTGCCTCGATGATGGCGGCCTCATTCAGCGTCGGGATGATGATGCTCAGCCGTGGCCTCGCCGGCATGCCGTCTCTCCTGGTGGTCGTGGGTCGCTGTCGCCGCGCCTGAGTCGGGACAATCGCCGCCAGCTTACATCCTAGCGCGAGCGTAAGGACGTCGAGCACCGCGCGACTGAAAAGGAAGGCCGCCCATTCCGGACGGCGACGGCACTCGCGGCGCGCCGGCCTGCGCCGCGCTGGGAGGTGATCCATGTCCCGGTGGCGTCTTTCCCCGATCATCCTGTTCGCCGCATGGCTGCTACTGCCCCTGCCACAGCCCCTGCCAGAAGCGCGGGCGGCACTGCCCACCGTGGAGGCGCCCCGGGTGCCCCTGGCGTATTCCCTGCAGGAGTTCCGTCAGGCGGTGCGCGCCGGCGGCCCCGGCAAGGATGGTATCCCCTCCATCGATCGTCCCCGCTTTCACTCGGCGTCGGAAGCCGATGCCCTGCTCGAGGAGGGCGAGCGGGTCATCGGCCTCTACCTCGACGGCGAGGCCCGCGCCTATCCCCAGCGCATCCTGGTGTGGCACGAGATCGTCAACGACACCGTGGGCGGCCGGCCCGTGAGCATCACCTACTGCCCGCTGACCGGCAGCGCCCTGGGCTTTCATCGCGGCGACGCCGAGCTGGGCGTCTCCGGGCGGCTGGTGAACAGCAACCTGGTCATGTACGACCGCATCACCGACAGCGAGATCCCGCAGATGCTCGGCGTGGCCATCGACGGCCCCCTGACGGGCCGTAGGCTCGACGAGCTGAGGGTCGTCTGGACCACCTGGGGCGCCTGGAAGGCGCGCCACCCGGAGACCCGGGTGCTCAACCGCGAGACCGGCCACGTGCGCAACTACCGGCGCGATCCCTACGGCGGCTATGCCCCGCGGCGCGGCTACTACCGCCCGCAGAGTCGCCGGCTCTTCCCGGTGATGACCGAGAGCCGTCGCCTGCCGCCCAAGGCCAGCGTGCTGGGGTTTCGCACCCCCCAGGGCGCGGCCGCCGTGACCCGCGAGGCGGTGATCGACCTGGCGGTCGGCGACAGCCACTACACGGTGATTCCCGACGCCGGCCTGGCGACCGGCTGGGTGTTTCACAATCCCCGGCGGGTCGCGATCCGCATCGATGAACTGACCTTTGGCCCGGCGGGGGTCAGCGGCGGCGGCACCGAGGCGCTCGAGGCGATCAATGCCTTCGAGGCCATGTGGTTCGCCTGGGCGGCCTTCTATCCCGAGACCCTGCTCTATGGGGCGGCCGAGGACGCACCATGACCGCACTCGCCGCCCTGCGCAACGCCCTGGTCGGGCGCCCCCGAGACGCGGCACTCATCGGGGGCATCGGGCTCGCCTATGCCGGGCTCTATCTCTGGGTGATCGGCGATCTCGGCCCCGGCGGTGAAGGAGGGCTCGCCGCGCGCTTCCCCGCCTGGGAGCGGGTCTGGCAGGCGCGCGGCCCGCTCTATTTCGAGCCGGTGGGACTGATCGAGGCCGGCCCCTGGATCTGGACCTTCAGCCCGCTCAATACCCTGCTGGCCCTGGGGCTCGGCTTGCTGCTGGGCGGCAACCTCGTGCTGGGCTGGCGGGTGCGCCACGGCGCGAGCCACTGTGCCTGGCGCGCGCCCGGCGGCTCCCTGCTGGCCGCGCTGCCGGCCCTGCTGGCGGGCGGCGCCTGCTGCGCGCCGATGCTGCTGATCTGGCTGGGGCTGCCGCTGGCCGGCGCCCTGATCCCGGTGCTCCCCTGGCTGCTGCCGCTGGCGGCGCTGCTGCTGCTGGCCAGTCTCCTCATCCTGGCCAGGCGGCTAGCCGCCTCCACCTCATGAGCGACGGGAGGGCGACCGGGATGTCGACCATGCTCGATCGATGCGGCCACGGCCTCGGGGGCTGACTCTCCTGCCCGCGCCCCTGGCATCGCCCCCAGCAGCCCGTCGAGGAGGACATCCAGGCGTGTCTTAAGCCCGGTGATGTCCTGCTGGTCGAGGGCTCGTCGCGGATCAGCACGGTGATCAAGTACCTGACGCAGTCGACCTGGTCGCATGCCGCCCTCTACGTGGGTGAGGGTGGCTGTCCGGGCGCGGCGGCGCCCGCCCGGGGCGGTGGCTTCGTCGAGGCGGACCTGTCGGAGGGGGTGCGCGTGGTGGGCTTCGAGGCGTTCGACGGCTACCCGCTGCGCATCTGTCGCCCGGTGGGGCTGGGCCCGGCGGAGATCGACCGACTGATCGCCTTCGTCTGTGCCCGGGTGGGGCACCGCTACGACATGCGCAACATCCTCGACCTGGCGCGCTACCTGCTGCCGCTGCCGCCGGTGCCGATGCCCTGGCGGCGGCGCATGCTGGCGCTCGGTAGCGGGGACCCGACCCGCGCCATCTGTTCGACCCTGATCGCCGAGGCCTTCCAGTCGGTGCGCTACCCGATCCTGCCGATCCCCGTGGCGGGCCGTTCGCGGGTGTTCCGACGTCGCCACCCTAGCCTCTTCACCCCGCGGGACTTCGATCTCTCTCCCTGGTTCGAGGTCGTCAAGCCGCGGCTGGTTGGCGGCTTCAATCCCCACGCCCTGACGTGGCAGGATCGACCCGAACGCGAGGCGGTTCAGGAGGAGAGGTCGATCACCCGCCCGCCGGCCGCCTCGGCGTCCTCGCGGTCGTGGGTCACCAGCAGGCTCGGCAGGCCGGCCTCGCGCAGGCGCTCGAACACCAGCCGGCGCATCGCCTGACGCAGGTGGGTGTCGAGCTTCGAGAAGGGCTCGTCGAGTAGCACCGCGCAGGGCGCCGAGAGCAGCAGGCGCATCAGGGCGACGCGCGCCTTCTGTCCGCCGGAGAGGGTGGCCGGGTCGCGCTCGCCGAAGCCGGCAAGCCCGATGCGGGCGAGGGCCTGCTCGATCCGGGCGGCCTTGTCGGCGCCGGCGCGGGGCAGGCCGAAGCGCAGGTTGCCGGCCACCGAGAGGTGGGGGAAGAGCAGCGGATCCTGGAACAGCAGGCCGATGCCGCGGCGCTCGGCGGGCAGGGCGGTGATGTCGCGGCCGTCCAGCAGCACCCGGCCGCCGGCCTGGAACTCGGGGGCCAGGAAGCCGGCCAAGTAGGCGAGCAGGGTCGACTTGCCCGAGCCGGAAGGGCCCATGACGGTGAGCACCTCGCCCGGGGCGATCTCGGTGTCGAGCGCGACCAGCGTCTTGTCGCCCAGGTGGATCCGGACGTCGCGAAGTTCGAGTCGATGGGGCGTGTTCAAGGGGCTCCCTGCATGCCGCGGCGGTGGGACCATAGCAACTTCGGCAGGCCGATGGCGATCACGAAGCCCACCAGCGGCAGGCAGGCCTGGACCAGGGCCCAGACCCCGATCACCCGGCGGTTACCGCCGGCGGCCAGCGAGACCGCCTCGGTGGTGACGGTGGTCACCCGTCCCGCGCCCAGCAGCTGGGTGGGCAGGTACTGGCCGATGCTCACCGCCAGGCCCACCGCACAGGCGGTGAGCAGGGGGGCCAGCAGCATCGGCAGCCGGACTCGCCAGAAGACGGCGTTGCGCGAGGCGCCGAGCGTCAGGGCCAGCTGCGTCCAGCGCGGGTCGATCCGCCGGTAGGCCTCCGAGAGCGACAGGAAGACGTAGGGCAGCACGAACAGCAGGTGGCCGAAGATGATCAGGCCGTGGGTCGGCCGGGTGCCGAGCTGTTCCATCACCACCACCAGGCCGAACAGGAAGGCGATCTGGGGCACGATCAGCGGCAGGTAGAGCAGCCATAGCGCCTTCGAGGCGGTGCGCCCGGTGCGCTGCTCGTTTTCCAGGGCCGCCAGCACCAGGATCGCGGCGAGCAGGGTCGAGCCCAGCGCGATCAGCGCCGTCGAGGCGAGCGGACCGCCGAGGGCGGGCAGCGCCTGGGCCCAGTGATCCAGCGTCACGCTCTGGGGCAGGGCATCGGGAAACCGCCAGAACCCCGCCACGGAGTAGATCGCCAGGCCGCCGAGCCCGGCGAAGGCGATGCCCGTGGCGAGCAGGATCGGGAGCTTGCCGGCGAGGCGCAGGCCGGTCTCGCCGCGGCGCCTTCCGCCGCGGGCGATCCAGCCCGCCATCAGCCGGGTCGCGAGCCGTTCCAGCCCCCACCAGGCCAGCAGCGCCGTGGCGGTGACGCCGAGCTGCAGGATCGCGCCGGCCGAGGCCAGGAAGCGCTGGTCGAGGTCGGGGTCGTGGAACCAGGTGAGGATCGACACGGCCAGCGTCGGCGGCAGGGTCGGGCCGAGGATCATCGCCACGTCCACCACCGAGGAGGCGTAGGCGATGACCGCGAACACCGGCAGGCGGATCAGCGGGTAGAGGGCCGGCGCCACCACCTTGAGCCAGGCGATGGCGGGCCGGTAGCCCAGCGAGCGGGCCATGGCCACGCGGTGCTCGGCGTCGAGCTGGGGCAGCGCCGCCAGGCTCATCAGCAGCAGGAAGGGCACCTCCTTGATCACCAGCCCCGCGATCAGCGAGAGCCCCCAGGGGTCCTGGACGATCAGCAGGTCCGGCGGGCGCTCCCAGCCGGTCAGCGACGGCGATGTCAGCCGCGCGAGCAGCCCCGAGGGGGCGATCAGGAAGGCCAGCCCGAAGGCCGCGGCGGCGTGGGGAATGGAGAGCAGCGGTGAGACCAGTCGGCGGATCCAGCGATCCAGTCGGCTGCCCGTCGCCGTGGCCAGGTAGAGTAGTACCACCGCCAGCGACAGGGTGGTGGCAACCAGTCCGCTGGCCAGGCTGATGGCGACCGAGCGAGCGATGCCCGGCTGGGCGGCCAGCGCCTGCCAGGGGGCCAGCGAGAAGGCCTCGCCGCCGAGTGCCGGCAGGTAGCCGAAGGCCGGCAGCAGCGCCATGGCCAGGCCCGCCAGGATTGGTGCGACCAGCAGGGTGACGATCAGTACGGGAGCCAGGCGCAGCATCATCGGGCCGGCCCCGCCTCGCCCGCGTGCGGGGCGCTAGCGCTTGCCATCATTGACCGACGTAGCGGGCCTGCCAGGCATCCTGCAGCGCGGTCATCCAGCTGGGATGCGGCTCGGGCAGGGTGCGCTCGAGGGCGCCCGCCGGCAGCATTGCCGGGTTCTGCTGGTCCAGGTCGAACAGCGCCCGGGTGTCGTCATCGAGGCTAGCCACGTCGAGCACGGTGCGATCGCCCCAGACGTCGAGGTCCTGCTTGGTCGCCTGGGCTTCCGGGGAGAGCAGGTAGTCGGCGACCACCATGGCGCCGGCCTTATGGGGCGAGTTGAAGGGGATCGCGACGAAGTGCACGTTGCCCAGGGTGCCGCTTTCCGGCACGTAGCTGCGGGTGCTTTGGGGCAGCTCGTAGTCGGCCACCGCCGCGGCCGGCTCCGAGGGAATGAAAGTGAAGGCAAGCGTGAGCGCGCCGTCGCCCATCAGGCTGCGCATCTCGGGGCCGCTGGCGGGAAACTGCCGGCCGCTGCGCCACAGGTGGGGGTGCAGGGTGTCCAGGTACTCCCACAGCGGGGCGGTGACGGCCGCGAAGTCGCTCTCCTCGACCGGCGCGTAGAGCGCCTCGTTCTGGTCGGTGAGCTCGATCAGCGCCTGCTTGAGGAAGGTGCTGCCGGTGAAGTCGGGAATCCGCGGGTAGGTGAAGCGCCCCGGGTTTGCGCGGGCCCAGGCCAGCAGCTCGTCGATGTCCTGGGGCGGCGTCTCGCGCGCGTCGCTATCCCCGCGGAACGCGTCACGATCATAGTAATAGGTGATCTGTGCCCGGCCCCAGGGCGACTCGTAGCCCTCGGTAGGCAGGGTGAAGTCGGTGACCACCTCGGGGTGATCCGCCGGGTGGGTCAGGGCGAAGTTAGGCAGCGCGCGGGCGAAGGGGCCGAACAGCAGGTCGTTGGCCTTCATGGCGGCGAAGTTCTCGCCGTTGATCCAGATCAGGTCGACGTTGCCGGCGTCATCATTGCCGGCCTGCTTCTCCGCCAGCACCCGGGAGACCGCCTCGGCAGTATTGCCGATCTTGACGTGCTCGAGGTCGATGCCGAAGCGTTCGTCGACCCGCCCGGCCACCCAATCGAGGTAGTCGTTGGTACGCTGATCGCCGGCCCAGGCGTACCAGTAGACCGTCTGACCGCGGGCCTCATCGAGCACGGCGTCCCAGTCGGCCGGATCGGGGGCGGCCAAAAGGCCCGTACTCGTCAGCAGGGCCGGCAGCAGGGCGGCGAACCGGGGAGAGAGTGCGCGCATCTTGGGGTTCCTCTTAATAAGTATGGACAGGAGGGTGAGCCGGGTCTTGCGGCGCGTCAGGGCAAGAGGAGGCGTTGCAGTTCACGACGCTCGCGGCGCACGTGCTCGATGGCGGCCACCGAGAGGTAGTGATCGACGCGGTCGCGCACATGGGCGATCAGGGCGTCGTCGCTCAGCTCCTCGGACCAGTCCTCGCTGCGGCCCTGGCGGTCTTGGGGGCGCCGATGGCTGGTCCGCCACTTGGCGCACCAGGTCAGCGACCAGAGCCACATGGCGCGCCGGCACGCCAGCAGGGTCTCGACCTCGCCCTCATAGCCCGTGGCCTCGATCCAGTGGCGATAGAAGGCGGCTACCTCGGCGGGGGTCAGCTCGGCGCGACTCGTCAGGTCCCAGGTGGTGGAGGTATAGAGGCTGGCATGGGCCAGGTCGAAGCCGACCAGGCCGTAGCGGCACTTCTCCAGGTCCACCAGCACCGCGCGACCGGCCTCGGTGACCAGGAAGTTGCCGGGGTGGGCATCGAAGCTGATCAGTCGGGGCTCGGCGCCGGGCCCCGGCGGCAATTGCCGGGGCAGGGTGGCCAGCTCGTCCTCGATCAGGCGGCGAGCCTCGCCCGCCAGCTCGGCCTGCTCGAGGAAGCGGGCCTGCTCGCCCACCTCCTCGCGCATCGCGGCCCAGGGATCGGCGGGGGAGAGTAGCGGCGCGCGGGCCTCGGCGTTCGGCACCGCCAGCCCGTGGATGCTGGCCAGTGCCTCGGCGATGCGCGGCAGGTCTTCCGGCAGGCGCGCCGGGCGGCCGCGGATGGCGCTGACCAAGAGTCCGCCGCGGGGAAGCTCCGGGCCGGGCGGCAGCAGCCCGTGCAGCGGGGGGGCGTGGCCGCCCCGGCTGGCGCGGGTGAAGCAGGCCGCCTGGTAGGCGAGGTTGGCGGCGGGGTCGAGGCGCATCTGGCTCTGCTTCGGCAGTCGCGCCACCCAGTCGGCCCCCTCCCGGTCGAGCCATACGTGGTAGTGGGCGAGGCCCGTGTCGGCCATCGGCTGCAGGGCCGCGATGCCCGCGTCGAGGCCGGCGCGGGTCAGAGCCCTGGCCAGCGGACCGCAAAGGGTCGATGGGGCCCATGGCGTGTCGGGGCGAGAGGCGGTGTCCGGCATGACGCTCCTTGATGGTGGGACGATGGTTCATCGATGGTCGCGCGGGGGGGAGTTTCCTTACACGGTCCCCGGCGGGCGGCCCTCCTGCGCGATCGGAGTGCTCGGCGGCGCCGCGGCTGTAAGCCTGCGCCGCCTGGGGCGACTCAACGGTAGCGCGGATGCACCGTCGGCGTCTGCGCCGCATCTCGAACAAGCACAACGGAGGGTGAAATCATGTCACAGCACGACGAACAACGCCGCAGGCTGCTGGGCCGCTTGAGTCGGCAACTGGCCTACACGGCCCCGCTGCTGGCGCTGGTGGCGGGCGGTGCCGCGCTGCATGCCGCGCCGGGCGCTGATCCGGGCGCGGCGGCTTTCTCCGCCTTGGACGAGGCCCCCCTGCTGCTGGCCAGCTATCACACCGAGGCAGAAGGTGAAGCCGAAGCCGAAGCCGAAGCCGAGGCGGAAGGCGAAGCCGAGGGCGGCGACGGCGCCGCAGTGGCCAGGCCCGAGGGGTATTCGCCGGCCTACAGCGAGACCGGCGACAATCCCCAGGAGATGCTGGCCCGCGGCGAGGCGCTCTATTACGACACCTCCCTGAGCAGCAATGGCCTTGCCTGCGCGAGCTGCCACGGCAGTGACGGTCAGGACATGGGCTACAACCCGACATTCGAACAGCCCTTCCCCCATCGGGTGGCGATGGCCGCCAACCAGTTCGGCATGTCAGAAGTGCACGCCGACGAGATGGTGCAGATCTGCATGGTGGCGCCGATGGCGGCCCAGCCGCTCGAGTGGGGCGGCGAGGCGCTGACGTCTCTGGCGGCCTACATGGTGGAGGTGCAGAAGCGCTTCGCCGGCGAGCCCCACGACCTCTGAGCCCGGCCTGCGGCGCTGAAGGCGCTCATCTCCTCCCTTTGCTCTCTGCCTTCGTCCCCGGGCCCGCCAGCTGGCGGGCCCGGCGGCCTGCAACGAGGGCATCTCCTGCCCTTCGATCGGAGGCAGGCTGTTTGCCGCCCACGGGTCCACTGCCTACGCTGATATCGGCAAAGACTGAACCACTGTGACCCGATGGGGTTCTCAGGGAGAGGCGTTCGAGGGTGGGCAGCAGATGACGAATCCAGATCGCAGGGGCATGACCGGGCGCATCCTGATGCTGGCAAGTCTGCTGTGCCTGGCGCTCGGTGCGCTGCTGGCCTGGCAGGCTCAGGCACAGCAGGGTGAGCGTGCCGCCCTGGTGATGACCATCGACGGCGCCATCGGGCCGGCCATCGACGACTACTTTCAGCGCGGCCTGGAACTGGCCGAAGAGCGTGATGTCGAGCTCGTCGTGGTGCAGATGGATACCCCCGGCGGGCTCGACGCCTCGATGCGCGCGATGATCCGCACCATGCTCACCTCCCCCGTACCGGTCGCCCTCTACGTCTCGCCGGCGGGGGCGCGGGCCGCCAGTGCCGGCACCTACCTGCTCTACGCCAGCCACGTGGCGGCCATGGCGCCGGCCACCCACCTCGGCTCGGCTACCCCCGTGCAGATCGGCGGGGGCGGCGGGCTGCCGGGCCTGGGTGAGCCAGAGCCAGAGCCAGAGCCTGAATCCGTATCTGAGTCGCAACCGGATGAGGCCGCGCAGGACTCCGCCGACGGCCAGACGGACGACACCGAGGTGACCGAGACGGGCGAGACGGCCGCGGCAGGGGAAGAGGCCGAGCAAGCGCCGGCCAAGCGCCGCGGCGAGACGGCCATGGAGCGCAAGGTGCTGGAGGATGCCGTCGCCTATATCCGCTCGCTGGCCGAGCGCCACGGCCGCAATGCCGACTGGGCCGAGCGGGCGGTGCGCGAGGCGGTCAACCTCACCGCCCGGGAGGCGCTCGAGCAGAACGTCATCGAGGTGGTGGCCAGCGACCTGGACGACCTGCTCGCCCAGCTCGACGGGCGCAGCGTGGTAATGGACGACGGGGAGCGCACCCTTTCCACCGCGGAGCTGGTCGTCGAGCGCTTCGATCCGGACTGGCGCACCGAGCTGCTGGCCGTGATCACCAACCCCAACGTCGCCTACTTCCTGATGATCATCGGCTTCTACGGACTGATCTTCGAGCTCTCTAACCCGGGCAGCCTGGTGCCGGGCACCATCGGTATCATCTCGCTGCTGCTGGCGCTGTTCGCCTTCCAGGTGCTGCCGGTCAACTACGCCGGACTGGCGCTGATCCTGGTGGGACTGGGGCTGATCGTGGGCGAGGCAATGATGCCCAGTTTCGGCATTCTCGGCATCGGCGGCATCGTCGCCTTCGTGATCGGATCGGTGATACTGATGGACGCGGATACCCTGAACATCTCGCTGCCGATGATCGGCGGCATCGCGCTGCTCGCGGCGGGCCTGATGCTGTGGGTCATGACCCGCTTCATCGGCCTGCGGCGTCGCCCGCCGCGCATCGGCCAGGAGGAGCTGGTCGGCAGCGAGGCGCTGGTCCTCGAGGATTTCACCGACCAGGGCCACGTGCGGCTGATGGGCGAGCGTTGGCGGGCGCGCAGCCCCGAACCGCTCGCCCGCGGGCAGTCGGTCCGCGTCACCGCGGTCGACGGTCTGACTCTGGAAGTCGAACCGCTGGCCTCATCGTCCTGAGGCCCACCCGGCACGGTCGATGATCCGCATCGTCCGGCCCAACCAAGGAGCCGACACCATGCTGCTTTCCTACCTCGTTCCGGTCGTCCTGCTGATCATGCTGCTGGCGGCCTCGATCCGCATCCTGCCCGAGTACAAGCGCGGGGTGGTGTTCTTCCTCGGCCGCTTCCAGGCGGTCAAGGGGCCGGGCCTGCTGATCATCATCCCCGGCATCCAGAAGATGGTGGTGGTCGACCTGCGGGTGATCACCATGGACGTCCCGGAGCAGGACGTCATCTCCCAGGACAACGTCACCGTCAAGGTCAACGCGGTGCTCTACTTCCGGGTAGTGGATCCGGAGAAGGCGATCATCCAGGTGGAGAATTTCGTCAACGCCACCAGCCAGCTGGCCCAGACCACGCTGCGCTCGGTGCTCGGCAAGCACGACCTGGACGAGATGCTCTCCGAGCGTGACAAGCTCAATGACGACATCCAGGAGATCATCGACAGCTCCGCCGAGAGCTGGGGCATCAAGGTGGCCAACGTGGAGATCAAGCACGTCGACCTCGACGAGAGCATGATTCGTGCCATCGCCCGCCAGGCCGAGGCCGAGCGCGAGCGCCGCGCCAAGGTGATCCACGCTGAGGGCGAGCTGCAGGCCTCCAAGAAGCTGGTCGAGGCGGCCAACGTGATGTCCGAGAACTCCGCCGCGCTGCAGCTGCGCTATCTGCAGACCATGAGCGACATGAGCAACAAGAATGCCTCGACGATCGTGGTGCCGCTGCCTATCGATCTGGTGGAAGCCTTCCGGCAAATGAAGGCCTCCCCCGCGGCCAGGGCCCGTACCGGCGGGGCCACGCCGGACGATACCGACGCCTCCTGACCCTCCACGCCGAGATCCGGGGCATCCGTCGCGGCCTTCCGGCCGCGGCGGGCCGGGTGCAGCGCCGCGGCATCTCTGCTAGAATCCTGCGCTCTTGTCGCAGGCACCCACTGGACCTTCGTCTGATGGTGCATCCTTGATGTAGAGCAAGGGAACCAGCAAAACATGATGACTCCCCCGGCAGGGCTGGCCACGCCGCCCTAGCGCTCCTCTCCTATCTCCCGGCGATGCCACCGGCTTCGGTGCGTCATCGCTCGACATCATGATGATGTCCCGGGCGCCCCTGTGCGCCATCTTGCTTGTGATTTCCGCCTTCTCCTGAGCCTGCCATCGGCAATCGCGCCCAACCGGGGCGCCGGTGAGGGCATGTGCACGCCAGGATCCCGACGCCTCACGGCCCAACCATCACCCCCCTGACTGGACCGCAGCATGTACGAAAAAATGAAACTGAGTTGGTTCTCCAACCTCAAGGGCGACACCCTCGCGGGCATCGTCGTCGCCCTGGCGCTGATCCCCGAGGCCATCGCCTTCTCCATCATCGCCGGCGTCGACCCCAAGGTCGGCCTCTACGCCTCCTTTGCGATCTGCGTGATCATCGCCTTCACCGGCGGGCGTTCGGGCATGATCTCGGCGGCCACCGGGGCCATGGCGCTGCTGATGATCACCCTGGTCAAGGAGCACGGCCTGGAGTACCTGCTGGCCGCGACCCTGCTGACCGGCGTCTTCCAGATACTGGCGGGGTATCTCAGGCTCGCCGAGCTGATGCGCTTCGTGTCGCGCTCGGTGGTGACGGGCTTCGTCAACGCCCTGGCGATCCTGATCTTCATGGCCCAGCTGCCGGAGTTGACCGACGTGACCTGGCATGTGTATGCCATGACGCTGGCCGGCCTGGCGATCATCTACGGCTTCCCCTACCTGCCGAAGGTGGGCAAGCTGCTGCCTTCGCCGCTGGTCTGCATCCTGGTGTTGACCGCCGTCTACATGCTCACCGGCATGGAGATCCGCAGCGTCGGCGACATGGGCGAGCTGCCGGACAGCCTGCCGGTCTTCCTGTGGCCCGAGGTGCCGCTCAACCTCGAGACGCTGATGATCATCCTGCCCACCTCGCTGATGCTGGCCGTGGTGGGCCTGCTCGAGTCGATGATGACCGCCACCATCATTGACGACCTGACCGACACCCAGAGCGACAAGAACCGCGAGTGCAAGGGCCAAGGCATCGCCAACCTCGGCGCCGGCCTGCTCGGTGGCATGGCCGGCTGCGCGATGATCGGCCAGTCGGTGATCAACATCAAGTCGGGCGGCCGCCGTCGTATGTCGACCCTGATCGCCGGCGTGGCGCTGCTGATGATGGTGGTGTTCCTGTCCGACTGGGTCTCCCAGATTCCCATGGCGGCCCTGGTGGCGGTGATGATCATGGTCGCCATCGGCACCTTCAGCTGGAGCTCCATCAAGGACCTCAAGAAGCACCCGATGAGCACCAACATGGTGATGGTGGCCACCGTGGTGGTGACCGTGGGCACCCATAACCTGGCCATCGGCGTCTTCGTCGGCGTGCTGCTTGCGGCCATGAACTTCGCCAACAAGGTCGGCAACATCCTCTACATCGGCAGCGAGGAGGCCGACGAGGGCAATGCGCGGGTCTATACGGTCGTGGGCCAGGTGTTCTTCGCCTCCTCCGAGCGCTTCGGTAACGCCTTCGACTTCAAGGAGACGGTGGAGAAGGTCACCATCGACCTCTCACGCGCCCACTTCTGGGACATCACCGCCGTCCAGGCGCTGGACCGTATCGTGATCAAGTTCCGTCGCGAGGGCACCGAGGTGGAGATGATCGGCCTCAACGAGGCCAGCGCCACCATCGTCGACCGCTACGCGGTGCACGACGACCCGGAAGCCGTCGAGAAGCTGATGGGCGGCCATTGACCTGCCGGACGGATGATGTAGAAGGTGAAGATGATCATAAACGCCAGCTTCAGGACAAGACGATGACAGAACAGGTGATGGCCGCCATCGACGGCTCGCAGTTTTCCGAAGGGGTGTGCGACTACGCCGCCTGGGCCAGCCTGGCGCTGGAGGCGCCGCTGACTTTCCTGCATGTGGTCGACAACCATCCCCAGACCGCCGAGGCGGACCTCTCCGGGAATATTGGGCTCGGGGCCAGGGAGCACCTGCTCGAGGAACTGGCGCACCTGGACGAGCAGCGCGCCAAGGTGGCCCAGGAGCAGGGCCGGCTGATGCTCAAGGCGGCCAAGGAGCGGGCCCACGAGGACGGTGTGGCGGACCCCGCCACCCGCCAGCGCAACGGCACCCTGGTGGAGACCCTGGCCGAGCTCGAGAACGACATGCGCCTGCTGGTGATCGGCAAGCGCGGCGAGGGCGCTCACCAGGCCAGCGACCACCTGGGCTCCAACCTCGAGCGGGTGGTGCGCACCCTGCACCGGCCGATCCTGATGGTGCCGGAGACCTTCACGCGCCCCGAGCGTGTGATGATCGCCTTCGACGGCAGCAAGACCACCCGCAAGGGGGTCGAGATGCTAGCCAAGAGCCCGCTGTTCAACGGCATCACCTGCCACGTGGTCATCGTCGGCGCCGAGA
This sequence comes from Halomonas urmiana, assembly GCF_005780185.1. Taxonomy (GTDB): domain Bacteria; phylum Pseudomonadota; class Gammaproteobacteria; order Pseudomonadales; family Halomonadaceae; genus Halomonas; species Halomonas urmiana. Next base: position 103,954 of record NZ_VBUI01000009.1, read on the forward strand.
CCGGCGACAATCGTTCGCAGCTCGAGTGGGCACTCTCGACCCTGCGCGAGGCCGGTCACGAGGCCGAGGGGGCGATCCGTGCGGGCGACGTCGAGGAGACCCTGCGCGGCTACCAGCAGGAGCACAGCATCGACCTGCTGGTGATGGGCGCCTACGGCCACTCGCGGGTGCGCCACCTGCTGGTCGGCAGCACTACCACCACCATGCTGCGTCGCACCAGCCTGCCGGTACTGCTGCTGCGCTGATCGCGCGCCTCCCCGCCCGACACGACGACGCCGGCCCTTGGGCCGGCGTCGTCGTGTCAGCCCCTGGCGGGTCTCACCCCGGGATCGCGTCGCAGCCCCGGGCCTCGGGACTCGCCAGCACCCCCTGGGCCAGCATCCAGCCGATGACCAGGAAGGCCAGCATGCCGATCAAGACATGGGAGAAGGAGGCGCCGAGATCCAGCGCCACGCCCAGCAGGGCCGGGGCGATGCCGGTGGAGAAGACCATGGCGGCGCTCAGGGTGGCGCGCACCGTGCCCAGGTGCTCGGCGCCCCACAGACGCACCAGCAGGCTGGTGGCGATGGACTCCTGGGCCCCCATGGCGAGCCCGCCGCCGACCATCAGCGCCCAGATACCGAGGTGGCCGCCGAGGGTGATGGCCAGCGCCAGGGCCAGGGCGAACGGCAGCAGGTAGAGCCGGGCCAGGCGAACCGGCCCCAGGCGGTCGACCCAGCGTCCGCCCAGCAGGGCGCCGGGCAGCTTGGCGATGCCCATGCCGGTCAGGGCCAGGGCATAGACGGCGAGCGAGCTGCCCAGGTCCTCGGTCATGCGCGCCTGGTAAATGAAGAGCCCAGTCATGGTCACCGGCAGGATCATCAGCAGCGGTAGCAGCTGCCAGAAGCGCGCCTCGCGGAAGGGGCGTGGGCCATGGCGGCGCTCACCGCGCACCGGGCGCTGGCCAGGCGCCGCCGGCCAGGGGCCGCGCAGCAGCAGTGGCACCCACAGCAGCGCCAGGACCAGCGCGAACAGCCACCACAGCTGCCGCCAGCCCAGCCACACCAGCAGGGCCGCCATCAGCGGGGGCAGCAGCGTCTCGCCCAGCATGATGCCCATGCCGGTGAGGCCCAGGGCCCGGCCACGCAGACTCTCGAACTCGCGGCCGGCCAGGGTGTTGCCCAGATGCGTCATCATGCCCTGGCCGCACAGGCGAACCAGCCCGAGCCCCAACACCCCCAGGAGCCACCAGGGTGAGAGAGTGAGCAGCGCGACCCCGGTGAGCAGGCCGCCGAGCACCGCCAGGGCGAAGCGTCGCGGCGCCACCCAGTCGAGCAGCGGACCGGCGCGCAGCATGGCGAAGCCGGCCGCCAGGGTGACCAGGGCATAGGCGGTGCCGAACTGTCCGGCGCTGAGACCCAGGCGGGCCGAGATCGGCGCCTGGAAGAGCCCGATGAAGAAGCTCTGACCCAGGCTCGAGGAGAACATCGCCAGGAAGGCGATGCTCAGCAGCCCGCGATGATCTCGCAGCAGGATGCGGTAGCCCATGATGACCTCCGGATTGTCGTGACAGGCAAGACGGGCGTGCGGCCGCAGGCCTGCAGTGGCAAGATGGAACCGCTGAGGCCGAGCGGCCGAAAGCGTCCTAGGTTATCAGCTGAGGGCTGGCATTGGCGTGCCGAGCTGTCCCGATACTCCCGGATATGGAGGCGGTGATGAATCATCCTGAGCTGGAGATGGACGCCGTGGTGAGGAGGCTGCATGCGCGGCGCGCCGAGCTGCAGGCGCAGAGCGAAGCGGGCCGCGACGCCCGCGAGACCGTGATGCTGGACCAGACCTCGGTAGGGCGTCTGTCGCGCATGGATGCCCTGCAGGGGCAGGCCATGGCCAAGGCCGAGGAGCAGCGTCGCCAGCTGGCTCAACAGCGCATCACCGGCGCCCTGGCGCGCATCGACCGCGGCGAGTACGGCGAATGTATCGCCTGCGGCGACTGGATCGACGCCCGGCGCCTGGAGCGCGATCCCCTGGTGCTGAAGTGCATCGACTGTGCCGAGTGACGCCACGACGGCGTGACTCGGCGATACCCTTTATCCGACGAAGAGAACCACGATGAGCATCGAACGACACGACACCAAGGCGCGCATGAGCCGCGCGGTGATCCACAACGGCGTGGCTTGGCTGTGTGGCCAGGTAGCCGGCCCCGAGGCGCGCCACGGCGACATCACCGAGCAGACCCAGAGCATGCTGGAACGCGTCGATGCGCTGCTCACCGAGATCGGCTCCGACCGCGAGCACCTGCTCTCGGCGACGATCTACCTCAAGGATGGCAACGACGTGGCCGCCATGAACGCCGTCTGGGACGACTGGGTACCGACCGGCCATGCGCCGGCCCGCACCTGCGTCTGCGCGCCCCTGCCCGCCGACGAGCTGAAGGTGGAGATCACCGTCACCGCGCTGGTGCCAAGCAGCTGATGGTCGCGGTCGGGACGCGGCGCGTCCCGGCCCACCGGCCTAGCGCTGGCAGGGGTCGTCGATGACGGCGGCCTCGCGCGGGCGCAGCCGCCGCGAGAGGGCATCCACGGCGATGTTGAGCAGCGCGGTGACCAGCAGCAGGAAGAAGGCGACGTCGAACAGCAGATACTCGAAGTTGGCGTCGATGTAGTAGCCCAAGGTCGCCACGCCCAGCATCCCCAGGATCGCCGTCTCGCGCAGGATCACCTCGGCGCGGTAGTAGAGCAGCGCCAGCATTCCCGGATAGACCCGTGGCAGCAGCTCGTAGGCGAAGCGCCCGACCCCGCTGGCGTCCGGCATGCCCGGAGTGATCGCATCGGCGTGGCGCGCCACCAGGAAGGCGATCAGCGCGCCGTTGTGCAGCGACAGCGCCAGCCAGGCGGGGAGTAGCGACGGGCCCAGCAGCAGCAGGAACAGAAAGGCCAGCATCAGTTCGGGGGTCGAGCGCAGGAACAGCAGCAGCCCTCGGCCAGCCAGCCGGGTCGCCGCGTTGCCGAAGTGGCGGCAGGCGAGCGGCCAGAGCGCCAGGGCCACCAGCAGCGCCCCGACGCTGCCCAATAGGCCGAGCAGCAGGGTGTTGCCGATGGCGGCTCCCAGCTCCGGCACCCGCGCCAGCCAGTCGATGAGTCCTTTCCAGTCTCCCGCCAGCAGCGCCGGCGGCCAGATGTCCTGGCTGACGAAGCGCCACAGCAGGCTTGTGCTCACCTCCGGCCAGGGGGCCAGCAGAAAGGCCCCGCCGATCATCAGCAGTGGCAGCAGCTGGCGGTGTCCCCACCAGGGCAGACTCGCGATCAGCAGGTAGAAGAGCCATAGCAGCGCTCCGGCCTCGTGGTAGCGCCCCTCACGAAAGGCGGTCTCCAGTTGGAAGCCCAGCGTCGGCAGGCCGACGAAGCCCAGCAGCACGCTGGCCCTCAGGGCGCACTCGAAGCGATAGCGGGTGTAAGCGGCGAACCGCGTCCAGGCCAGCGGCAGCTCCGCATAGACGAAGCGCGACAGTCGCGAGACGCCCGGCGGCAGGGCCTCTCGCGGGGCGCCGGGGATCTGCTCGAGGATCTCCGCGAAGACTTTGGCGAAGATGCCGGCATAAGGGATGGCCAGGGCCATCAGCGCGGTGGCGGCAGAGAGGCCGAACACCTGCAGGAAGAGCAGCGCCCAGAAGAGTTCATGGATCGCCCGGACGAAGGCGCAGCCGGTGCGCACCAGCCGCGACCGGGCGAACAGCAGCGCCAGGGGAAAGCCGAACAGCAGCCCACCCAGCGTCCCCCAGAGGGCCACCGCCACGGTCAGCCCCAGGGCCTCGAGCGGCGACTCCACCGCGCCCCAGGCGGGCCAGGCGAGCCCGCTGGCCATGCGCGCGAGCTCCCCCCAGGGATCTCGGGTCACCACCGCGAGGTCGGCGAAGGGCACCAGCAGCACCGCCAGGGCCACCAGCGTCAGGGTGTGGCGAGCCAGCCGCAGCCCCGTGCTCTGGCCGCTCAGCCAGCCGGGGCGGGCCGCGTCTCGTGTCAGTTCGGGCGGCGTCAAGATGCCGGCTCCGCCTTGTCCTCACCCTCACCCTTGCCCTCGCGCTCGACGTCGGCCGAGGTGCTGCCGGCATCCGGGTAGAGGGCGTCCAGGTCCGCCAGGCACAGCGTGTGTGCCGGAGCGTCGATCACCAGCCGGCCATCGCGCAGTCCCCAGACCCGGTCGAAGTGGGTGAGCGCCAGCTCACGCTGGTGCAGGGCGATCACCGAGGTGGCGTGGCGCGCGTCGATCAGGTCGAGCAGGCGCAGCGCCTGGTGGGGATCGACGCTGGCCACCGGCTCGTCGCCGAGGAACAGGGTGCGCTGCTGGTAGAGCGCCCGGGCGATCGCCACCCGCTGGCGCTGGCCGCCGGAGAGCTGGCCCACCGGCCGGCGCATCAGTCCCGCCAGGCCCAGGGCATCGCAGAGCTCGGCGACCTGACGCCAGGGCCCGGCCAGCGGGCGGATCAGGTTCCACAGGTTGGCCAGCGCCGAGTGCTCGGCGAGTCGCCCCATGTAGACGTTGTGGTAGACCGCGAGCCCTGGCACCAGGCCATGCTGCTGGGGGCACCAGGCGGCCGTCTCGCCCAGCCGTTGTCGCAGCGCGTGAAGCAGGGTCGACTTGCCGGCGCCGCTCTGGCCGAGCAGGGCCACGCGCTCGCCGTGGTGCAGGTCGAGGCGCAGGCCTGGCAGCACCACCTGGTCGCCGTGCCCCAGGTCGACGCCCTCCAGGGCGAGCAACGACGCGCTCATCAGCGCAGCAGGCCGAGCTCTTCGGCGACGTCTTCGATGGGCGCATAGAGGGCGTTATCGGCAGGAATGAAGCCCTCGCGCGGGAAGCTCGCCAGCAGTTCGGGGTCGTCCATCTCGAGCAGGGCCGCGCGCACCCGGTCGGTGAAGCCCTCGCCGAAGCGCGCGTCGACGTCGCCGCGCACCGTCCAGTTGTAGTCGGGGTAGGGGGGCGTTTCCCAGATCACGTCGACCTTGTCAGTATCGACCCGGCCGTCGGCGACCGCGGCGTCCCAGACGCTGAAGTTGACCGCGCCAAGCTCCCAGGTGCCGGCCTCGACCAGGGCGATGGTGCGCGAATGGTCCCCGGAGAAGCCGACCCGGGAGAAGAGCTCGTCGGGCGCGGCGTCGAAGCGCTGGCGCAGGTAGTGCTCGGGCATCAGGCGCCCCGAGGTGGAGGTGCGCGAGCCGAAGGTCAGGCTCATGTCGCGGATCGCCTCGGGGAGCGTCTCGGCGTGCTCCAGCCCGGTGGAGCGGTGGGCGATGAGGTAGCTCTTGAACTCGGCGTCCTCGCTGCCCTGGGCCAGGGCCACGGAGCCCGGCACCAGGCGGCGCGCCTGCACCCCGGAGAGGCCGCCGAACCAGGCCAGCTGGACCTGATCGTTGCGAAAGGCGCTGACCGAGGCGCCGTAGGACTTCACCGGCACGTACTCCACCTCGACGTCCAGGCGCGTCTCGAGGTAGTCGGCGACCTTCGAGAAGCGCTCGATCAGCCGCGACTGGTTCTCGTCGGGAATGGCGGTGAAGCGGAAGGTGTCGGCGGCGGCGCCCTGTGCGAACAGGCACAGGGCGGCGGGTACGGCGAGCCAACGCATGGTGATCTCCGGAGTGGTCGATGGCCCGCCATTGTTGTGGCTGGTCGGGGCTTTGGCAAGCCGTGGGGTCAGGCCAGGATATCGGTCGTGAGTGGCATCGGCGTCAGCGATGCCGGCGCGATGATCCGAAGCGTCGGCGTCTCGGCGCAGAGGCTCAGCGTCCAATCGCCCTGCTGCCAGCGCCAGGCGGCGGGACCGTGCGGCTCGCGGAGCGTGCCGAGGCGGGTGGCCAGCAGCGCTGTCGGTGGTCGACCGCGGAGAGTCTCGAACTTGAAGAGGGCCTCGTGGAGCGTCCAAGCCCGATAGAAGGCCGCCAGTGGTGTCTCGGCCGCGAGGATGCGACGTCGCACCCAGGGCTCGGGCAGCAGGTCGGCTCGTTCCGCTAGGTGCCGACGGTGTCGAGGAAGGGCATGTTCCAGATCGAGGCCAAACGGGCAGTCGGCCAGGGCGGCGACCACGCGACCATGGCGGTGGCTCAGGCCGGCATGCAGCCCATCGGGCAGGCCCGGATGACGGGGGGGGCCGGTCCCCCTCGGAGACCAGCCCGACACTGGGCAGTCCAGTCCGCGCTCGGCGGCCAGTTCGCTCAAGAGCTCCCGGCCGCGTCGCGACTGGCTCGCGCCGTCACGATCTGCTCCTCCGGCGCGTAGCGTCAGGAGCGACCGGGCCTCCTCAGCGCAGGGTGACGACATCGCCGCGTAGTGCGACGCCGGCCATCAGCATGCCGGCGTAGCACTCGTACTCGGCGCGGGACACCATGGGCTCCCGGTCGTAGAAGCTCTCGATGTTGATCACCGCGTTGCCACCCTCAGCATGGACGCGATCCTGCAGGCTGAGCAGCGCCGACAGCATGACCCAGCGACAGGCTTCTTCGTCGCTCTTGTTGAAGGCGTTGGTCTTCTTGTTGGTGACGAAGTTGCCGTACTGCTCTGCCACGCTGCCGTGCGGTGTATCGGCGAACACGAAGCGGATGTTGGGATCCAGCTTCTCCTGAGCCGCCGGGGTGTCCATGGCCTCCTCGATGGACAGCAGGTGGCGAGTGTCGCGGGCCTGGGCCGAGGTAGCCATGGCCAGGCCGGCCACCAGGGCCGTGAGGGAGAGCAGTCCTTGCTTCATGATGTGTTCCTTTTCGGTTGGGGTGAGATACCTATCCACGCCTCGGCCGGGTCGGACGAGGCTGAGGCCTCAGGGCCAGCGGCGGAAGATCAACGAGGTGTTGATGCCACCGAAGGCAAAGTTGTTGCTCATCACGTAGTCGCAGTCGAGGCGGCGCCCTGCGCCGGTGAGATAGTCCAGTTCGGCGCACTTGGGATCGAGCCGGTCGAGATTGGCGGTGCCGTGGAACCAGCCTTCGCGCATCATCTCGATTGCCACCCAGGCCTCTAGGGCGCCGCATGCACCGAGGGTGTGGCCGGTGAAGCTCTTGAAGGCGCTGATGGGCTGACGGCCACCGAACACCGCGTGGGTGGCCTGGCTCTCGGCGATGTCACCGCGATCCGTGGCGGTGCCGTGGGCGCTGACGTAGCCGATCTGCTCCGGTGCCAGGCCGGCGTCGTCCAGGGCCTGACGCATCGCCGCTTCCATCATGGTGGCATCCGGCTGGGTGACGTGACGTCCGTCGCTGTTGGTGCCGAAGCCGACCAGCTCGGCGTGGATGGTGGCGCCGCGTGCCCGGGCGTGTTCGAGATCCTCCAGGATAAGCGTCCCCGCCCCCTCGCCGATCACCAGGCCGTCGCGTTCGGCGTCGAAGGGTCGCGGCGATGTCTCCGGTGCTTCATTGCGGGTGCTGGTGGCGAACAAGGTGTCGAACACGGCCGCCTCGGAGGCAGACAGCTCCTCGCAGCCGCCGGCGATCATGGCTGTCTGCCGGGCGAAGCGAATCGCCTCATAGGCATAGCCGATGCCCTGACTGCCGGAGGTGCAGGCGCTGGAAGTGGTGTGGATGCGTCCCTTGACCCCGAGGAATACGCCGATGTTGACCGGCGCGGTGTGCGCCATCATGCGGATGTAGGAGTTGGCGTTCAGGCCGTCGGTGGACTTGTTGATCAGCATGTTGCCAAAGTCGGCCACCGCGTCGGGCTCCCCGGCAGAGGCGCCGTAGGCGATGCCCATGCGTCCGCTCCCCACCAGTGCCTCGCCCAGCAGGCCGGCCTCTTCCAGCGCCAGTTCGCTGGCGCGCGTGGCCATGCGGGCACCGCGGCCCATGCTGCGCAGCGCTCGACGGTGATAGTGGGGCGGTAGCGTGAAGTCCTCGACCGGGGCGCCGAGCCGGGTGTTAAGCCCCTCGTATTCGTCCCAGTCGCCGATGTGGCGAATGCCGGTGTCCAGACGGGTCAGTCGTTCACGGATGCCGGCCCAGTCGTTGCCGATCGGCGAGAAGCCGGCCATGCCGGTCACTACCACGCGTCGGCCCAGCCCATCGGCCCGCAGAGTGTCGGCGGTCATCAGCACATGCCTCCGTTCACGGCCAGCACCTGACGGGTGACATAGGCACCGTCTGTCGAGCACAGGAAGCTCACGGCCCCCGCGACTTCCTCTCCGGTGCCGGTGCGCTGCATGGGGATCAGCTTGAGGGCCTCCTCACCGGCGAGATCCTCGGTCATGTCGGTATCGATCAGCCCGGGAGCGACGCAGTTGACGGTGATGCGGCGCTTGGCCAGCTCCACCGCCAGTGCCTTCATCGCGCCGATCAGACCGGCCTTGGCGGCGCTGTAGTTGACCTGGCCGCGATTGCCCATCAGCCCGGACACCGACGACATGATCACGATACGTCCCGGCGCGCGCCTCCGGACCATCGGCATGGTCAGCGGCTTCACCACGTTGTAGAAGCCGTCGAGGTTGGTGTGGATGACGCCATCCCAATCTTCATCGGTGAGCGCGGGGAAGGCGCCGTCTGCGGTGATGCCGGCATTGCAGATCACACCGTAGTAAGCGCCGTGGGTCTCGATGTCGGCCTCGAGAGCCTCTCGGGCGGCCACCCGGTCGGTGACGTCGAAGCACAGGATGCGGGCCTCGCGGCCTATCCCGCGGATTTCTTCGGCCACCGCTTCGGCGGCGTCGCGACGCTGACGGCAGTGCAGCACGATATCGAAGCCGTCGCGGGCCAGACGCAGGGCGATGGCGCGGCCGATGCCGCGGCTAGAACCAGTGACGAGTAGGGTATCGGTCATGAAGTAGAGTCCTCGATCATGGCCGCGAGGGCGTCGGCCGAGTCGGGTTGAAAGACATTGAGGGTGGAATGGGCGAGCACCACGCCGTCACGTCCAAGCAGTTCGCCGCGAAAGGCACCAAGCCCGTTGTCGGCGCGATAGTCGAGGTGGATTTCGACCTCGACCGGCTCGCCGAGGGCGAAATACTCGACCTCGCAGTCATAGCGCCGCGCGCCGAGCAGAAAACCGATCTGCGGCTTGCCACCCTGGGTGCCAACGGTGTGCCCCGACCAGGCGGCGATGGCCTGGGCCAGCCACTCGAGCCCGACCCAGCCGGGGATGCCGGGGGACGAGGCGCCTGTGGTTTGAGCAAGGGGGGCATCGGCGAGTGCAGGTTCTGTTACGGCGGTGTCGGCAAAGGGGTCGTCGGCCCGGGGGGTGATCCGCGCTCGCAGATGCTCTTCGCCGATCTCCAACACCTCATCGAGCAGGCACATGATGCCGCTGTGGGGGACCAGGTCGGCGATGGGCATCAGCGAAGGCGATGCGTTATCGCCGGCACTCGCGCTCATGGCATGGACCGGTTGATAGCTCGGTTCATCGGTCGGAACGGTCATGGTGCTTGCTCCAACAGCAGGGCGATATTGTTGCCGCCGAAGGCGAAGGCGTTGGACAGCGTGTGGCGCACCGTCCGGTTCGGTGGGCGATGCGGCGCATCCTGGCCACAGTAGGCGAGAAGTGGAAGCTCAGGATCCGGGACGTCGAGGTGTGGGGGGAGTCGGCCATCGCGCAGCGCCAACCAGCAGAAGGCCGCTTCCAGCGCGCCGCAGGCACCCAGGGTGTGGCCGGTCAGGCTCTTGGTCGAGCTACAGGCCACACCGGCGGGAAACAGCGCCGCTACGGCCAACGACTCCATGCTGTCATTCTGGCGGGTGGCGGTGCCGTGGAGGTTTAGGTAGTTGACCTGCTCGGGGCTCACCCCGGCCATGTCCAAGGCCTGACGCATGGCCTGGAAGGCGCCTTCGCCGTCGGGGCGTGGCGCCGAGATATGATGGGCATCGCTGGACTCGCCGTAGCCGGTGAACTGGATGCCGTCAGCCTCGCCAGTGACCAGAAACAGCGCCGCGCCCTCGCCGAGATTGATGCCGTCGCGGTTGGCGGCGAAGGGGCGGCAGCGCTCAGCGCTGATGGCGTCGAGTGAAGCGAAGCCGTTGACGGTCAGCTGGCATAGGGTGTCGGCACCGCCGGCGACGACGGCGTCGCACAGGCCTGCCTGGATCAGGCGCCGGGCGCTGGCCAGTGCCTTGGCGCTCGAGGTGCAGGCGGTGGACAGCGTGTAGGCGGGGCCGGTGATCCCAAGTCGCCAGGCCACGAAGTCCGACGGCGCGCCGATTTCGTGGCGGCAGTAGTGAAAGTCTGGCGGCCAGTCGCCGGAGGCCAGACGCTGAGGCAGCGCCGCTTCGGTCTCGCCGATCCCGGAGGTACTGGTGCCCATGACCACGCCGATGCGGGCCTTCGGGTGCTCGGCCAGGTAGTTACTGAGGGTCGGCTCGAGCCGTGTCAACGCCGCGGCGAGCAAGCGATTGTTGCGTGAGCGATGACGCGCGGGCCAGGCGCTGTCATCGGGCAGCGGTGTCGTCACCGCGCCGAGCCACAGGGGCAGACCCGGGGTGAGGGCATCGCTCTGCGTCAGGCCGCGCTCGCCGCTGAACAAGCGGGCGGCGATGGCGGATAGGTCATCCCCCAAGGGGCAGACCAGGGCCGGCGCATGGAGTCGGCAGTGCGTCTGCACTGTTGTTACGTCGGTCACGTCTGTCTTGTTGGTCACGTCAGGGGGCATGGCGGATCGGTCGCTGCTTTGTTGTCGATGCTGTTGTCGAAATCAGTGACGACATCTTTATTGGTGTCGATGTCGTCGTAGTAGCTATCGTCGGCGCTGTCGTTGCCGCTCTTGTTGTCCACGTCCGTGGCAGCGGCCGACGCGCCGTTCAGCGCGGCGACGGTGAGTCGAAAGGCGGCCTCGACATCATGAATCACGCGACAGGTCGGCGTCATCATAAGGTGGGCCACTAGTTCGTCGCCGCGGTAGATGCGGCGCTCCTCTCCGGCCTGATCGAGAGACCAGGCGCTGCCCGCGAAGGCCTCTTCCAGCCGGGCTGCGGGCCATAGGCTCCAGCTTAGGCGGGTGTCGAGCCACTCGGCCGAGAACGGTGGCGCGAAGGCTGGGTCGGGCAGGAAGCGGGCGCCCTTAGCGTCACGCACCAGGGTCAACAGCCGCTGGCCTTGAGGGCTTAACAGTGCGAGTTGCAGACGTCGGCTGTCGTGGCGCAGCACGCCAATCAAGACCCGCGTCTCACCGTCGCGGACGAAGGTCAGGCGCTGAGTCTCGGGGCCCGCTGGTGGCAGCGATGCAAGTGTCGGCACCGGAGAGCCGGTTGGTGCCATGCTGCAGGCGTCAAGCACCAGGGTGAGTCCAGCCACAAGCGTCAGGCCCAGGCGCCGCGGAAGCGCCACCCGACGCATCAAGTGAGCCAGGCGTTGCATGGTGGCGGGGCGATCGCAGACAGAAGAGCGTGTGGTCATGGGTCGGTGACCTCGGTGTCGAGGGCGCAGTGCTCGGCGAGGCGATTCAGACGGCGCAGGCTGGCGGCGACGAAGGGGTTGGCCCCATCCCAGGCGTAGCCGGCCAGCACCGAAGCGATCATTTGCCGCACTCGGGTGGGCTTGGCTGGATGAAAGATGATGCGCGTGAGGCGGCCATCGTACCAGGCGTCGACGAACTCCCGGAACGTGGCGACGCCTCGCCGCAGGGGAATCTCGAAGTCGCGGTCCCAGTCGACGCTCTCGCCCTCGAGTGTTCGGGCCACCAGGGGGGCGGCCCTCACGGCGGAGTCGAGCGCGATAGTGACGCCGGAGGAGAACACCGGATCGAGGAACTCGCCGGCGTTGCCGAGCACCGCAAAACCGGGGCCGTGCAGGCGGGTGATATCGGCGGAGTAGCCTTGCAGGCGCTGGACGTCACGCACGGCCTCGGCTTGCTTGAGCAGTCGCGCGTAGCGGGGCTCCTCGTTGATCAGTGTCCACAAGCGTTCGCTGTCGTCGGCGCCTGCGGCCTCGAGCACCTCGGCGCTGGCCACGACCCCCACCGAGGCGCGACCGTTGAGGAATGGGATCAGCCAATACCAGACGTCGGCATGGCGTGGGTGGACGCCGATCAGGATCTTCTCGCGGTCGTGATCCGGAGACTCGATGTGGTCTTCGATGTGAGTGAAGAGCGCGCAGCGTGTAGGCAGGCTCGAGGGCTTGTCGAGCTTTTCGAGGCGCGCCAGCACGCGACCATAGCCGCTGGCATCAAGAACGAAGCGCGCCTTGAGCGAGCGGCTTTCGCCGGCCTCGTTGATGTAGTCGAGAAGCGGCTGCTGCGGGTCGGCCTGGAACTCGGTGACCGTAACACCGAAGTCGATCTCGGCGCCGGCGGCTCGAGCGCCCTCGATCAGGCGCTGGTCGAAGTCGGCTCGTTCGACCTGCCAGGTGGTGCCGGGGCCGGGGCTGAACTTGTCGCGAAAGTCGATGGCGGTGTATTCATCGCCGCGACAGAATGCGGCGCCGTTCTTGGGCTGAAAGCTCCCGGCTTCGGCCGCTGCCATGAGTCCGCAGGTCTCAAGGTGCTCCATGCATTGTGGCAGCAGGCTCTCGCCGATGGAGAATCGTGGGAAGTGACCGCGCTCCAGCACCCTGACCGAGTAGCCCGCGCGGGCAAGCCAGGACGCCGCCGCCGCGCCCGAAGGGCCTGCGCCGATGATTGCCACGTCGCTATTGTCACGCTGATCCATGGGATGAATTCACCTGTGCGTTGGTAGGGCTGCGCTCTGTCCGGTTCGGGACGTCGCCTGGACCCTGAAAGGAAGCGCATCTATAGGTCGGGGGCGGGCCGGGTTGCGGGCTTTGGTGCACGACTCCCCGGGCCAGTGGCACCAGGCACCAGGTGGCGATCAATCCGATCAGACAGGTGGTGCCGAGAAAGTGCAGCGCCGGCGTGGCACTGAAGGCAAGTAGCCCGAAGGCGAGCAGGCTGGACGCGCAGGACAGACTGATGGCGAGCCAGGCGCCGGGGTCGGCCGGGTGCTCGGTGCTGAAGATGCCGGCGTCGAGGCCGATGCCCAGTACCAGCAGCAGACCGAGCAGATGAAACAGCGTCAGGCCGGTGTGGCTGGCGGCGAAGACCCCCAGGGTAATGACCACCGCGCCCACCGGCGGTAACAGTACGCGCCATGCCCGGCGACCATAGCGCCAGCCGAAGGTGAACACCAATAGGGCGAGCGCGACGCCGAGCCATTGCAGGATCTCGCCGCTCAAGTCGGCGAGTTGGTTCGAGAGGGCCTGGACGCGGTCGCGGTAGATCACCCCATCGGCTGAGGCCATTTTAGTCAGCGCCGCCAGTCCCTCGGCATCGACGTCGCCGATCATCACCAGCGCACTCGGCAGACGGCCTGCCTGACCTGAGACCTCAAGCCACAGTGCGCGATCAGATTCGCCCGCGTGGGAGGCTAGCCAGATGTCGGGTGTCAGCACAGGCACGTCGTCGAGTGTTGCATCGAGCCGGTCGTCGAGCTCGGCGGGAAGGCCTGCCTGTTCGAGCAGTCCCGGCAACGCGTCCGAGTAGCGCTGGCGTACCTGGGTCAAGTTGGCCTGCTGGGTCGCCGCGGAAGGCACCGCTTGGGCCAGGTGCTGAAAGGAGGCAAGATGGCCGTCGCGCTTAAGCTCGGCGAGAGACGGCGTCAGCGCCTCGAGACGTTGGAGTAGGGCCTCGCTTGAGCCGGCGCTGACCAGCAGGTAACGGAAGCTCGCCGGGCGCTCGAGCAGGGTCTGTACGCGCTGCTGCTGGTCGATCAGCGAGGCCGGCGACGGGTTGAGCTGGCGCAGGTCGTGGCTGGTGCTGCCCTGGCCGATGGCCAGGGTGATCGAGGCTGCGAGCACAAGGCCGGCGCCGGCGTAGAGGCCGGGATGATGGCGCGTCAGGCGCAGGTGATTCAGGCGATGCGCAATGGCGTGGGTCGCCGGGTGCGGGTGCAGCGGTAACAGCGGCAGCCACAGGCGTACGCTCAGCCAGGCGCCGGTCAGGCCAAGGGCGGTGAAGATGGCCATCTGACGCAGCCCCGGCATCGGTGTGGCGAGCTGCACGAGGTAGGCGCACAGGCTCGAGATTAGTCCGAGGGTGAGCCCCGGCCACAGTCGGGCCAGGGGGCGATAGGGGTGTAGCTGTCGGGCGCACTGCAGGTGCAGGGCATAGTCCACCGAGATACCGATCAGGCTGGCGCCGAAGGCCAGGGTGATCAAGTTCAGAGAACCGAACAGGGTCCAGGTCAGGGCCGTGGCGAAGACCAGGCCGGTGGCCACCGGCAGTAACAGCGTGGCCAGCACGATGGGGCGGCGAAAGACCACGGCCAGCAGCACCACGATACCGATCAGCGAACCGAGGCCGATGGTGGTGATTTCCCTCCGGGCCTGACTCGCACCCGCCGCCGCATGGAAGACCAGACCGGCGCGCAGCAGCCGTACGTCGGGATGAGTGTCGCTGAACTGGGCGACGGTGTCGGACAACGCGCGCTGCACCATCATGTCATAGGGGCTGTCGGCCAGGGTCGCGCTGATCAGCTTCCAGCGTCCCTCGGGCGTCGCGATGCTGGGGCCATCTTCCTGCCAGCTCACCGGCCCTGAGAAACGCTCGCCGAGCCAGGCATCGAGCAGGCCGAAGGGGTCGCCTGAGAGGTCCGAGTCGACACCAGGGGTAAACAGTCGCGACAGGCCGTGCTGCCGCCAAGTCTCAGTGTCGCTGTGCTTCATGTCCTCGGCGAGCAGACGATAGCGGTAGGGCGCCAGCAAACGGTCGGGGCGCGGCGGTGACTGGCTATCGAAAGCGGCGATGATACCGCTGGCCGCCAGTCGGCGGCGTAGCTCATTGGCGGCCTCGCCGGACGCCGCGCCATCGCCTCCCGCGACCAGCAGCACGAAGCGTTGCTCGAAGGTCTCGCCGAGGTTGGCATCGGCCCGGACCAGTTGCTCCGCGCCTTGCGACTCCGGCAGCAGTGCGGTGATGCGCGTGTCCAGAGGTGCGCCGCGCAGCACATGCACGGCCAGTATCAGCGCACAGACGGCGACCACTACTGCCCAGGCCCAGGCGGCTTGCCTAGGCCTATCGAAGGCATGCGCAGGAGCGTCTTGCGGCGAGCGGTATCTCACGGAGTATCGGCTCCGCCGGGCGATTCGCTGCACTCCACCGGGGTGAGGTACAGCGCCAGTTGATCGCCATCGCTGAAGGCTACCTCGAGGGCTTCGACCTCATCGCCACCACTCAGCTCGACGTCGTCCAGGCGTTCGGCAATGGCAGTGTCCCGGGGTGCAAGCTCGGCCTGCCAGGCCGCCATCGAGCCGCTTAGTTCGACATCGAAGTGCTGCTCGAGACTGTCCCAGTCGCCTTCCAGCATGCCGGTCAGTACCGGGAGCAGCGCCTTGAGTCCCGGCGGCAGCTCGGGGTTGTCGGCGGACAGCACCACGCGGTCTTCCACTGGAGTTAGGGTCTGCCACACCAGCCCCGAGGGCTGGCGACGGAAGTAGCCTTTACTTGGCAATTCGGTGCCAAGATCTTCCATCCAGCGGCGTTGATCGAAGGTGACACAGGCCGGCACATCGTGACTCAACTGCGCGCCGAGTGCGTCCAGATCGAGTGTGCCGGTGGCTGGAGTGGTTTGGGAGTCGACAGCGGCGGCCAGGGTTGTGCCTGCGCACGACATCAGGGCCCATAGCAGGGCCGATGCGACGAGAACGGACGGTCGGGTCATGACTGAGTCTCCTGCCAGGCGAGAAGACGTTCAATAAGGGCGTCGGGGGAGGCCAGGCGCATCTCGTGATCTTCGATGCCTACCGCTACCTGCACGGTCCAGGCGCGGGTCAGGCGCTTGTCGGTATCGGCGCAGCGGATGGTGTAGTCGATCTTCAGGCGATGCTCCCATTCGCTGAGGCGCGCCTCTATGCGTAGGCGCTGGGCAAACAGTGCCGGCGCGGCGTAGCGCAGGCGCAGGTCGATCACCGGCCAGGCAAAACCCGAGGCCCGCATCTGCGGGTAGTTGTAGTCGATGGCGTCGAGCAGACGACAGCGGGCTATCTCGAGATAGCGCACGTAGTGGCCGTGCCAGGCGACCTCCATCATGTCGACGTCGTGAAACGGCACCTCGAGCTCGATTTCGGCCCGAGGCAAGGGGCGGTCATCCGGCGTCATACAGGCTCCAGTGACGGTGGCGAATCAGGGCGCAGAGGCGGTTCAGGTCGCTGTCGAGGGCGCGATCCTCTCCCAGCGATGCGATATCCTTGCGCAGTCGATCGACAAACACGGACAGGCGCTCGGGTGTGGCATCGCCGGCGGCGAGACGGCTGCGCAGTTCGACACCCTGGGCCGCGGCGTGCAGGGTGGCGGCGGCGACCTGCTCGACCAGGGTCAGGACTCGCAGCGCGTCTCGGGCGGCGATGGTGCCCATGCTCACCTTGTCCTGGTTGTGGCACTCGGTGGAGCGCGAGAAGACGCTTGCCGGCATGGTCAGCTTGAGGGCTTCGGCGGTCCAGGCGGAGGCGCCGATCTGCACCGCTTTGTAGCCATGGTTCAGCGCCAGGCGCTCGGGGCTTGCCCCACTCAGGTTGCTCGGCAGGCCATGGTTGTAGCGACTGTCGACCAGCAGCGCCAACTGGCGATCGAGCAGATCGGCGAGATTCGCCGCCGCCTGCTTGAGGCTGTCCATGACGAAGGCCACGTGGCCGCCATAGAAGTGGCCGCCGTGCATTACCTTGCCGGCTTCGGCGTCGATCAGCGGGTTGTCGTTGGCGCTGTTGAGTTCGTTGGTCAAGAACTGACGCCACCAGGGCAGGGCGTCCTCGACCACGCCGATGACATGGGGGGCGCAGCGGGTCGAATAGCGGTCCTGCAGGCGCGGCGAGTTGCGCGGCGTTGTGGGCGCGTGCAGATCCTCGCGCAGGCGAGCGGCGACTCGCTGCTGGCCCGGGTGGGGCTTGGCCGTAAACAGTTCGGCATCGAAGTGATAGGGGTTGCCGGCGAGCGCCTGCACCGACAGCGCGGTGATACGGGTGGCAAGTCCTGACAGGTAGTCGCAGCGGGCGAAGGCAAGCACGCCGAGGGCCGTCATGACGGCGGTACCGTTCATCAGCGCCAACCCTTCTTTGGGCTTGAGCCGGTAGGGCGCAAGGCCACGCTCGGCCAGCGCTTCGGCGGCGGGACGTCGCACCCCGTCATCGAACACGTCGCGCTCGCCGCAGAGCACGGCGGCCAGATACGACAGTGGCGTCAGGTCGCCGCTGGCGCCGACCGAGCCCTCCTCCGGGATGACCGGCATGACGTCGTGTTCGAGCAGCCAGGTCAGGCGCTCGAGGAGTTCGATACTGACCCCCGAGACGCCTTGACAAAGCGATACCAGGCGTACCAGCACCACCGCACGGGCGGCTTCCACCTCGAGTGCCTGGCCCATGCCGCAGCCGTGAAAGGTGAATAGCTGGTGGGGCAGGCTTGGGATGTCTTCGGCGGCGACGGGGCGTGTACAGGCATCGCCGTAGCCGGTGGTGACACCGTAGACCACGCCGTCTTCCTCGAGCAGGCGTTCGAGAAAGCGTTGTCCGCGCTCGATGCGAGCGTGGAATTCGGCGTCGTCGGACAGCGCTACCCGGCGCCGCCCCTCGGCCACCGCCAGGACATCTTCGAGGCTTAGGGCCTGGCCCGAGAGGATCAGCGGGGTGGATGGCTCAGCGCGATGGGTCATGGTCGACGGTCTCTTGGGCGTGCCAGAAAGGAAAGAAGTTGAACCACTGCAACGGATGACAGCGCACTCGTTTAGCCAGGTCGTCTGCGTGGCGCTGCATGGTCGCGGCCACCCAGGCGCTGCGTTCGCGTCGGGCTAGGCTCGCGGTGTCGCCAATGAGGTCGAACTCGACCAGAAAGCTGCCTCCCTCGCGCACGCAGGACAGGCGATAGAGCCGGCAGCGCAGCAAGGTCGCGAGCACGAAGGGGCCTTCGGGGAAGGGCGCCGGGTGGCCGAGGAAGTCGAGCGACCTGGTGCGTCCCTGGCCAGGGGGAGTGCGGTCGGCGGCGATGACCACGAAGCCACCGCCACGAATGCGTGCGTCCAGGCGCTGGGCGCTGGCCGGTGAAATCTCGCTGACCTCGAGGATCTCGGGCTGGCGACGTCCGGTGGCTCGCTCGAGCAGTTCATTGAACTTGCGCGCGTTGCGGGTGTGCATGATGACGGTGAGGTCGAAATCCGGGTGACGCTCGCTCAGGGCGTTGACCACGTCCAGGTTGCCGTGGTGCGCGACCAGGATCAGTCCGCCCTGGCCTTCATTCACCGCTGCGGAGAAGCGCTGGACGCCGTCGCCGGCGAGCCGCGAAGGCGGGTACTCGCCGTTCCAGGCGGCCACCTTGTCCATCAGCGAGCGCCCGAAGCTCAGGAAATGCCGGAAGCTCTGGCGCCTGAGTGCCAGGGCGCTATCGCCAAGGCTCGGTTGAACGCGCAGCCAATAGTCTCTCGAGGCACGTCGAGCGAGGCGGTGAGTGGTGTAGTACCACAGGATCACCGGCCACAGCAGCAGCTGGAATGGCCAGTCACCGAGGCGCCTCAGCTTGACCATGAACAGCATGCCCGACAAGGTGCCGCGCTCGCCGATACTGGTCCAGTGGCTGCGGCTCATGGCTGCCTCCTGCGGCGGCGCAAAAGGCTCGGGATACGAGGCCACATGGCGAAGAACAGGCGAGCATGCATCAGGCTGATCTGGGCGTTGTCGCGGCCCATGGCGAAATGGCTCACCCCTTGTTCGGGATAGTGGACCCGCACCGGCAGATTCTCGAGTGTCCCTCCCGACCAGTACCAGCGCACCAGCACCTCGGTGTCGAAGGTCATGCGGTCGCCGCAGCCATGCCGGCGGAGCAATGCATTCACCGCGGCCAGCGGATACAGCCGGACACCGCACATGGTGTCGCGGATATGCCGCGACAGGGTGTTGATCCACACCCAGACATGGGTCGCGTAGCGCCCGTAGAGTCGCGCCTTGGGCACGCTGTCGTCGTAGCAGGCATAGCCCACTACCAGAGCTTGTGGTGTCTGGTGCATGGCGTCGAGGAAGGCCGGCAGGTCATCGACCCGATGCTGGCCATCAGCATCGACCTGCAGACCATGGCTGTAGCCGAGCCGTTCGGCCTCGGCGAGGCCCGAACGTACCGCGGCGCCCTTGCCGCGATTGTGCTCATGGGTCACCAGGTGGTGGCCGGCGTCCTTGAGACGCTCGAGGGTCTGGCGACAGGCGGGATCGCAGCCGTCGTCTACCAACACCACCGGCAGGCCGAGCGCCGAGAGCTCGGCGCACACCGAGGCGATGGTATCGGGGTGGTTGTACACCGGCACCACAGCGCAGGGATGGGGCTCAATCATCGCGGCTCTCCGTAGTGAAGCGTACTCGGCCGCTGGCATGTCTTCCCTGATTCGAGTCGAAGCCGAAAGTGATGCCGTCGGCACGCCGCTCCAGGCTCAGCGCAAGGCGCTGGCCGGGTAGCAGGATTTTCTGGAACTTGAGTCGGTCCACGCCGCGAAAGGCACCAAGCTGGCCGAATACCTCGTGAGCGTGACGGATGGCCCACTGGACCATGACGACGCCGGGCACCAGCGGGAATTCATCGAAATGGCCTTGCAGATAGCGCAGCCGCTCCGGGACTTCCAGGGTAATGACGTGCTTGCCGTCGTGTGCCCTGGCGCCCAGCCAGCGCGCCAGGCGGTCGTCGTCGAGGTCGTCGAAGGTGCGCTTGAGGATGGTGTGATCGCGCTTGCCCTGGCTGTTGGTCGGCAGCGTCTGCACAAAGCGCCAGTAGCGGGGGATGGCGACGGGCTCCAGCAGCGTGGCGAGGTGGGCTCGTAGCGTCGCGACCTGAGCGCGGCGGCTGGCATGGTCCTGGGGCAGAGCATCCAAAGCCATTGCCACTACCACGCCAAGGCGTCCATCGCGTCGCTCAAGATCGAGGCAGTGGGCATCTTCGATCGCCTCGTACTGACACAGGTGACGCTCGATGGCGGTCAGCGAGATGCGCTTGCCGCTGATCTTGGCCAGCCGGTCGGTGCGACCGAGCAGCCGAAACCCTTCTGGGCAGGGCTCGACCCTATCGGCCTGTTGCCACCACTCAGAGGGAGTGGCGAGAAACGGTGAGCGCAGGGCCAGGGTTCCGTCGCCCAGCGCGATCTCGACGTCAGGTAGCGGGGTCCAGGCCTCGGTCTGAGTCTGTCGACGATGGGCAATGCCGCCGGTCTCGGTGCTGCCATAGAGCTCGATCACCGGGGCGCCTATCAGGCGCTCGCAGCGCTTGGCATCATGCAAGGCCAGAGGCGCCCCTGAGGAGAACACCATGGCAGGCGCCTGCCACGACAGGTGATCCGGTAGCCGCGAGAGCTGGGCGGGAGAGGACACCAGGCGTACGGCGAGGCCGGCATCGCTTGCCTCGATCAGGCGTTCGGCCATGGCCTCGGGATAGCGATTCTCGTCGCCGCAGAATGGCACGCCGTGACACAGCGGGTGCAGAATGCCGGTGAGCAGCCCGTAGATATGCTGGTGGCTGACCTGGGAGACCACGGCGCCGCCGTCCAGTGGCCACAGCTTGGCCTGGCGATCGAGTTCGCTCGTCAGCTGACGAAAACGTTTTGGCTGCATCACCGGCTTGCCCGTCGAACCGGAGGTATAGAGCACCACGGCTTCGGCTTCGGGATCGATGGGAACCAGCGTCGGTAGCTGGCCCCGGTTCGGTTGCGGGGGCGTTGATGGTAGCGACCCTTCGACCAGGGGGGCGAGGCTCGCCAGGGTCTGGGGGCGGTCGTCGCCGGGTAGCACGGCGCTACGGCCGGTTTCCCATAGCGCCAGCAAGGCGGCGGCGAAGGCGTGAGGGTCGGGCTCGATGACTAGCCAGCGGCCCATGGGCTGGGTGGCGAGCCACACGCGCCAGACGTCTATGCATCCGCGCAGTTGATCGGGGCGACACCAGTGCTTAGGCAGTGCCCGTGATCCATTCAGGGCACGCCGCCAGGGTGAATGGGGCAGCGACAGATAGCTTCCGGAGCTGTTGGCTGCCGGCTGACTGGCTTCCTGGCGGGGCGTGTGGGGGCCGTGGTTCTCATGGTTAGTCAAGGTGCTATTCACTGGTCTTTTTGCAGGGCTACCTGACGAACTATTCGCATAGCTGTTCACGATGCATATCTCCGCAGACGACGGCGGCAGCACCACTCGCCGGTAAACATCAGGGCGATCAGGGCGTAGCTGATGACGCCGTTGTAGAGCGACCACGCTGCCAGGTCGGCATAGAGGGCGGACCAGGCAGCGATGGATCCGTTGACCACGAAGAAGCCGCACCAGGCCTGGGTGACGCGACGCGTATAGATTACGCCACGGGCGGGCAGGTTAGGCTCTTTTATCCGTGCCAGCTGCTCCACCACCGGCATTCCGCGCCATAGGCTCAAGGCGAAGGTCGCCAGCAACACGGCATTGACGGCCACCGGGTAGCCGCGCATGCCAAGCTCGGCATCGATAGCGAACCCCACCACCAGCAGCGCAATGGCGGCAACGAAGGCGAGTCCCCGAGCCTGGGGCAGGCGCCAGGCGATCAGGCCGCAGCCGACCAGCAGCAACGGCCAGGGGCCGAGTGTGCCCTGTAACAACCACACGGTCAGCGGCCAGGTCATGGCAAGCCCCGTGGCCAACACTGCGGCGACGATGGCGAGAATGCGCACTGGGGCCTCAGGCGCGCATCAGGCTTTCGACGGCGTCGACCACGTCATCGATACTGCGCACGACCTTGAAGGCTTCGGGATCGATGCGACGGCCGGTAAACCGCTTCAGCTCGACGACCAGGTCGACGGCGTCGATGCTGTCGATATCCAGGTCTTCGTACAACCGTGCCTCGGGAGAGACCTCCGAGGACGACACTTCGAACAGCTCCATAAGGGTGTGCTGAACGTGGCTGAGTATCTGTTCTCGGCTGATCTGTTGAGTGGCATCAGTCGGCACGACGGTCCTCCACCAGCGCTTCGAGCGCTGCCAGACTGGCGAAATGACGACGGGTATCTTCGGCTTCCGCGTCCAGTTTGACACCGTAGCGTTTCTGCAGCGCAAGGCCGAGCTCCAGGGCATCAATGGAATCGAGGCCCAGGCCCTCGCCGAACAGCGGAGCGTGATAGTCGATGTCGTCGGGGGTGATGTCCTCGAGTTCGAGGGTGTCGATGATCATCCGTTTCAGATCAAGCGACAGCGGTGTCGTTTCGCTCATAGCGTTCCAGTTCCCTATTGAAATACTCGCTCAGCTCCCGCGTCAGCTGCCTGGCGCGCTGGCTGGTCGGTTGATCGGACGCCTGCTCTGGCGGCAGATCGTCGAGGACATGCAGGCTCAGGTGAACCTTGCGCTTGGGGATGTGATACCAGGGCTCGCCCTTGGTCAGGGTGGTCGGTGAACAGCGAATCAAGACCGGGCTGATGATGGTGTCGGTGCGCAGCGCGATATTGGCCCCGCCTCGGCGAAACTTGATCGGTCGTCCCGGCGTGGTCCGGGTGCCTTCAGGGAACAGAATCAGCGAATTGCCTTGGCCCAGGCTCGCCCGCGCCGCTTCCAGCAGCGCTTCGGGATCGCGGTTGGTGATGTAGCCAGCGGCGCGTATCGGGCCTCTGGTGAAGGGGTTGGTGGCCAGCCGGCCCTTGACGATGCAGTCGGCGTTGGGCGTGTGGGCCAGCAGAAAGACAACGTCAATCAGAGAGGGGTGGTTGGCCAGAATCAAGCGGCCCGGGCAGTCAAGTCTTTCACCGCCCTCGAGGCGGTAGTCGAGTACACCGAGGCCTTTCATCAGGCCGATAAAGGCTCGAAAGACGCCACGAATGAAACGTCGCGCCAAGCGCTGGCGCTCCTCGTTATCACGCACACTGAGGCGCAACAGGGGGGCGATGGCAAGACCAATGACCAAGCCGCCGATGCCGAAGGCAGTAAAGGACAGCGCGGTGCCAGCGCCGCGTCGCCACTGATCCAGTGTCATGCCTCCTCAATGGCCCAGTGGCAGGTGGCGTCGATGAGCCAGTCGATGACCTCGAGGGGAGTCGGGGATGTCGGTGCCTGGGGGTGCAGTTCGGAAAGAATCTCGAGCCCGTTTCCTAGAGTCAGACGCAGGCCAACGCTGCAGGCGACCCCCGGGTGCGAAGTACAGGGAGCGTACTCATCGGGAAGCTCGCCTTCGCTAAAGACGATAACGACCGCATCATGGCCCGCATGGAGATAGCCGAAGGCTTCCCACAGGAGGGCCTCGAATTCGTTGCCGCCAGCGCCGATCGCCTGCAACGGACGGCGATGCTGATTGGCGATGGCGTGTACGCCGAGGGTTGCGTTATGTACCGACATGGAAAAGCGCGTGGGAGACGGGAGCTCGTTGCCGGCCAGAGCCTTGAGCATGGCCAAGGTGTGATCGGCATCCCCATGGCGTGAGGCATGCACCAAAGGGAAACGGGCCATTGGGTCGAGTGCAGCTAGGATATCGCAGGTGGCACGACCGGCATTGTCCAGTCGCCGTCTGAGCATGGTGGGCAAGGACCGACCGGGCTTTTCGTAGGGCAGTAGACGCGAGTGGGCCGAGGCATTGTGCTCGCCGGGACGCCAGCCTAACCAGTCACTTAGGCGTAGTTGTTCCATGTTTTTGGGGAGCCTGAGTGAAAACGCTAATTTTAGCGCGGAACGATGCTGCATCCAAGTACTGTCCTTAAGGCTTGAGCAGCAATGTGCGCCAATTTGATGGTTAAAAGACGGAAAAAAACCTTTTCGCTGCCATCTTACAAGATGACATATGCGATGTTGTGCGGCAATGATAGCCCGCTAGGCGGACGCCCAGTCCCGGAGAAGTGCATGGCGCAGGCTAGGTGATGGTCGGGGGCTGTAGCCAATGGTCTAGCTGCTGACAGTGATAGGCTCGCCCACTGAACTGAGGGGGTGACAGCCGTGCTGGGTAAGGCGCCATGCCAGATTGGCGCTGTTCGTTGTCGCGAATGCATGCGTTTAGCAAGGGGCGCCCACCAGGCCGCCAATGCCAAAGGAGGTTAAGGAGAGAGCCGTGCCCAGTCCGCGCGATTATCTGTCGATATTCATTATGCCTCGGCTGCCAACGATTCAGGCCACGCCGGCCTTCGAGGCACAGTCATTTCATGGCCAAGGGGGCAAGTGAGTACGAGTATGGCAATGTCGAAAATCTGGTTGCTCCCGGTCCAGTCCGAGTCCGAGCTTTATAATTAAAGCTTTCTTATGCATAAAGGGTGAATTATTCTTCGCCTTGAGTGGCAATCATGAAAAAATGAAGATCATCAACAAAAGGAATTAGAGATGAAACGGATATTGTTTATTTTCTGCCTATTGTTACTGCTGGTTGGTTGTGGTGCTCCACATGTGAGGACTGACAAGGCTGCAGCCGGGCTTGACGAGTACCCCTGGGTTCAGGTGCTTGAGGTTGAGGTCGACTCCACTGAGCAGAAGGGTAACCATCTTCGCCTGAACCGTGAGTTTAGTGACTATGCTTCCCGGCGTATTCGTGGCGTGATTGAGGAGTCGGGCTTTTATCAACTTGTTGATGTGGAGTTGATTGAGGGGCCCGGCGCTTTAGTGGTGGAAACCCATATGAATATTACCTACGGCAGTCGGGCCAGGCGTTACTGGGTAGGCTTCGGCGCCGGAAAAGGGAGTGTGCGCACGGTGTTGGCCATACGTCGCGCCGAGGATGGCACCAAACTGTTGCAATTGGCCAGCGACTCCGATTTATCCGTCGGGGCTTTCGGTGGCAGTATGGACATTACCATTCGGGAAAACATTGACGAGCTGATAGCGGAACTGCGTCGTCAACTGCCTTGACTCTTATGTGTAGGCGCTGCTGGGTGTATGCCCATATCGCAGCGCCTTGTCGCCCATCGGGGCCAGTATTACTCTCCGGCGGGGTAGCGGGTTGGCTTGAGGCTGTCCTTGATCTTCTTCAGGTGCGGCAGGAAGTCCTCGCCGCGGCGCAGCGTCATGCCGGTGGCCAGCACGTCGATCAGCGTCAACTGGATCATCCGCGAGGTCATGGGCATATAGTAGTCGGTATCCTCGGGCGTCGAGACCTCCAGGGTCTCGGTGCACTCGGCGGCGAGCGGCGAATCCGGGGCGGTGATGCCGAGCACCACGGCGCCGTTCTCGCGGGCCAGCCGGGCGATATCGACCAGGTCGCGGGTACGGCCGGTCCAGGACAGCACCACGACCACGTCGCCGGTGTGGCAGGCGGCGGCCACCATGCGCTGCATCAGCACGTCCACGTAGGCGGTGACCGGCAGATTGAAGCGGAAGAACTTGTGCTGGGCATCCTGGGCCACGGCACCCGAGGCGCCCAGGCCGAAGAAGTGCAGCTGCCTGGCCTGGATCAGGTAGTCGACGACGCGCTCGATGCGCTCCGGGGCGACCTCGCGGCGCGCTAGGTCCAGGGCGGCGATGGTGGCGCCGAAGATCTTGCCGGTGTAGTCGGCCGCGGCATCGTCCGGTTCCACCGCCTGGCTGACGTAGGGCGTGCCGCCGGCCAGGCTCTGGGCCAGCTTGATCTTGAAGTCCGGATAGCCCTTCGCATCGAAGCTTCGGCAGAAGCGGTTGACCGTGGGTTCACTGACCGAGGCGAGCTGGGCGAGGGTGGCGATGCTCATGCTGGTGGCCGAGGTCGGGTCGGCCAGGATGACGTCGGCCACCTTGCGTTCGGATCGGTTGAGCTCGTCGAGCTGCCGGCGGATGCGGTCGAGCAGATCGTGTCGGACCATGGGCAATACAGTCTCCGTGACGACGGGGCGCCGTCGGCGGCGCGGGATGAAATACGGATGATGTGGTGATTTAACTACATTATGCTGGCTATCCTGAGGGAAGCGCAAAGGGGCGGGCGGTGCCATCCCGTGGCTCCCTATATTTGTTGTAAACTTACATAAATAGTTTGCAGCAGGTGCGCCTTATGCGCTATTTTTAGGTAAGTTAACCAGACGGGGCGGACATGACACAACGCAAGCGACCCGGCGAGGCCCGGGCCACCGATACCGGCAGTACTGAAATCGACCTGGCGCTGTTCGGTGCGCTCGGCGACCTGGCCCAGCGCAAGCTCTTTCCGGCACTCTATCACCTCGACCGCGAGGGGCTCCTGGACGACAGCACCCGCCTGCTGGGGCTGGCGCGCCAGGAAGTCGACCGGGAAGGCTTCCGTAACCGGGTCGAAGCGTCGCTCAAGAGCCACGTGAAGGCCGCGGAGCTGGATCGGGGGGTGCTGAAGCGCTTCCTCGCCCGCCTGGATTTCCTGCAGCTCGACTTCCTCGAGCCCGAGGGCTACGGCGCCGTGCGCGAGTGGCGCCAGGATGGGCTGCACCGCCCCATGGTCGTCTACCTCTCGGTGGGGGCGAAGATCTACGGCGACATCTGCCGCCATCTCGAGGCCAGCGGCAGTCTGGATGACCAGAGCCGCGTGGTGGTCGAGAAGCCCATCGGGCACGATCTCGACTCCTCCGCCGAGGTCAACGACGCCATCGGCGCCGTCTTCCCCGAGTCCCGGGTCTACCGCATCGATCATTACCTCGGCAAGGAGACGGTGCAGAACCTGATCGCGCTGCGCTTCGCCAACCCGCTGTTCGGCACCCAGTGGAACCAGAACCATATCTCCCACGTCGAGATCACCGTGGCCGAGAAGGTGGGCATCGAGGGGCGCTGGGGCTACTTCGACGAGGCCGGCCAGCTGCGGGACATGGTGCAGAATCACCTGCTGCAGCTGGTCTGCCTGATCGCCATGGACCCGCCGGCCAACCTGGATGCCGATGCTATCCGCGACGAGAAGGTCAAGGTGCTCAAGGCGCTAAAGCCCTTCACCGACGACATGCTGGGACGAGACGTGGTGCGCGGCCAGTACATGGCCGGCACCAACGACGGCCAGGCCGTGCCGGGCTACCTCGAGGAGGAGGGGGCCAACACCGACAGCCACACCGAGACCTTCGTGGCCATGAAGACCGGCGTGGCCAACTGGCGCTGGGCCGGGGTGCCCTTCTACCTGCGTACCGGCAAGCGCATGCCGGAGAAGCTCTCCCAGATCATCATTCATTTCCGTCAGCAGCCCCACTACATCTTCGATCCCGACCAGCGGGGACTTGCCGCCAACAAGCTGGTGATCCGCCTGCAGCCGGAGGAGGGCATCGCCCTGGAGGTCCTGACCAAGGACAGTGGCCTGGACAAGGGCATGCGCCTGCGCCGTGGTCCGCTGCACCTGGACTTCAGCAGCGCCTTTCCCAAGACCCGGATCCCGGATGCTTACGAGCGCCTGCTGCTGGAAGTGATGAAGGGGCAGCAGTACCTCTTCGTGCGTCGCGACGAGGTCGAGCACGCCTGGCAGTGGTGCGACAGCCTGGTCGCCGCCTGGACCGACCGCGACGAGCCGCCCCGGCGCTATCCGGCCGGTTCCTGGGGACCGGTGGCCTCGATCGCGATGATCACCCAGGATGGCCGCAGCTGGTATGAGGATTACTGACATGAGCAAGATGACATCTAACCCCCGCGAGGCCCTGTCCCGGCAGCTCGCCGAGGCCGTGGCCGAGGCGCTGCGCGCCGACCTGGCCGAGAGCGAGCGTGCCCTGCTGGTGGTGTCCGGCGGTTCGACCCCGGTGCCCTTCTTCGAGGCCCTGGCGAGCATGGCGCTGCCCTGGTCGCGCATCGAGGTGACGCTCGCCGATGAGCGCTGGGTGGAGGCGTCCGCCGACGACAGCAATGCTCGCCTGGTACGCGACCACCTGCTGCAGGGTGCGGCCGCCGAGGCCCGTTTCGTGCCGTTGATCAGTGCCGCGGCGACCCCCGAGGAGGGCGCGGCTGAGGTGGGCGAGCGGATCGCGGCCCTGGCCTGGCCGGCCAGCGCGGTGATCCTGGGCATGGGCGGCGACGGCCACACCGCCTCGCTGTTTCCGGACAGCCGCGAGCTCGAGCTGGCGCTGTCCACCGCGGCGCCGGTGGTGGCGGTGCGCACGCCGAGCCAGCCCCAGCCGCGGATCACCCTGAGCGCCGACCGCCTGCACCAGGCGCATCGCCACTTTTTGCACATGGTCGGCGAGGAGAAGCGCAGCGTGCTGGCTCGCGCTCTGGGTGGCGACGATACCCGCAAACTGCCCATCCGCGCTTTTCTTGCCTGTCCGCTGGGCATCTACTGGGCGCCCTGAGCCCTCTATCCGGCGTTTCGGCCCGATTCTTCTGGAGCAAACGATATGACCATCGACAAGCAGCTGCCCTCCACCCGCACCACTGAGCTCGACAGCATCTGCCTCAAGGCCGAGGTGATCCCGGTGCTGGCCATCCAGCGTGTGGAGGATGCCGTGCCGCTGGCCACGGCGCTGGTCGAGGGCGGCATCACCGTCCTCGAGATCACCCTGCGCACCGACTGCGCCCTGGAGGCCATTCGGCGCATCAAGGCGGCGCTGCCCCATGTCAGCATCGGCGTGGGAACCGTGCTGACGCCCTCCCAGTATCGCCAGGCAGAGCAGGTCGGCGCCGACTTCGTGGTGACCCCGGGCACCACCGAGGCGCTCTATCGCTATGGCGTGGAAAGCCCGGTGCCGATGCTGCCCGGCGTGGCCACCGTCTCCGAGCTGATGGTGGGCTGGCAGTTCGGCTATCGCCGCTTCAAGTTCTTCCCCGCCGAGGCCAGCGGCGGCGTCAAGGCGCTCAAGGCCTTCGCCGGGCCGATCGCCGAGGCCCGTTTCTGCCCTACCGGTGGTATCAACCCGGACAATGCCGAGGACTATCTGGCGCTGCCCAACGTGATGTGCGTGGGCGGCACCTGGCTGACCCCGAAATCGCTGGTCGAGGCCGGCGACTGGAGTGCCATCCGCCGGCTCGCTCGGGAGGTGGCCGACCGCTTCCACCACTGAGAGCGCTCTGCTGCCTCTCGCTTCCGTCTCTCTCGACAGCCAGTCGCTGTCCTTGTGCCCCGGCCTCGTGCCGGGGCTTTTTTCTTCTTCCGGTACCCGCTTCCTTCGGTGTCCGGCACCACCAGCGCCCGCCGGCGCATCGCGTCACGCGTCACGATGCGCCGGCGGGCGAGTAGGCGGCATGGGTCAGGTGGTTCGGCGCTTCTTGCCCCGGCGCGCGGGCGTATCCGAGGCGGTGTCGTGCGTGGGCAGCTGTTCCCGGACCAGTCGTAACAGCCCCTGGGTGGAGGGGTCAAAGTCCTGGCTGTGGGCGTCGAGGCGTTCGCTGATTTCGCCGGCGATGCGCTTGCCGAGCTGCACGCCCCACTGGTCAAACGAGTTGATGTTCCAGATCACCCCCTGGACGAACACCTTGTGTTCGTAGAGCGCGATCAGCGCGCCGAGGTTCTTCGGTGTCAGCTCGTCGAGCAGCAGTACGTTGGAGGGGCGGTTGCCCGGGCAGCTGTAGGGGTCGAGTTCGCCGCCCTTGGCGCTGCCCTCCATGAAGGCATTGGCCTGGGCCAGCATGTTGGTGAGCAGGGCGAAGTGATGGTCTTCCATGCCCGGCTCGGGCTTGAGCGAGGCGATGAAGTCGATGGGCACGTAGCGGGTGCCCTGGTGCAGCAGCTGGAAGAAGGCGTGCTGGCCGTTGGAGCCGGTCTGGCCCCAGACGATGGGCCCCGTCTTGTAGTCCACTGGCCGGTCGAAGATGTCCACCGACTTGCCGTTGGACTCCATGTCGAGCTGCTGCAGGAAGGCCGGCAGCTGATGCAGCGCCTGGTCGTAGGGCACGATGGCCTGGGTCTCGGCGCCCTGGAAGTTGATGTGCCAGATGCCGATCAGCGCCATCAGTACCGGCATGTTGGCGGCAGTGGGGGCGGTCAGGAAGTGCTGGTCCATCTCGTAGGCGCCCTCGAGCATCGCCATGAAGCCCTCGAAGCCGATGGCCAGTGCGATGGGCAGGCCGATGGAGGACCACATCGAGTAGCGCCCGCCGACCCAGGCCCAGAACTCGAAGACGTTCTCCTCGCGGATGCCGAATTCCATGGCCGCCGCCTTGTTGGTCGAGGCGGCGATGAAGTGCGCGCCCACGTCGGCCTCCGGGCCGGCGTTGTCCAGGAACCAGCGGCGCGCGGTATGGGCGTTGAGCAGCGTCTCCTGGGTGGAGAAGGTCTTGGTGGAGACGATGAACAGGGTGGTGGCCGGGTCGAGGCGACTGAGCACCTTCTGGATGTGAGCGCCATCGACGTTGGAGACGAAATGGAAGTTCAGTTCCGGATGGCGGTGCTTGAGCAGCGCCCGGCAGGCCATGTTGGGGCCGAGGTCCGAGCCGCCGATGCCGATGTTGACCACATCACGAATGCGCTGGCCATCGAAGCCCGTCCACTCGCCGCTGCGCACCGCCTCGGAGAAGGCGCGGATCTGCTCGCGGGTGCGCTGGATCTCCGGCATCACGTCCTGACCGTCGACCATCAGCGGTCCCTCTCCGAGGTTGCGCAGGGCCGTATGGAGGACGGGCCGGTTCTCGGTGACGTTGATGATGTCGCCGGAGAACATCTGTGCACGACGCTGGACCAGCGCCGAGTGATCGGCGAGTTCGATCAGCTTGTCGAGCACCGCATCGGAGATCTGGTGCTTGGAGTAATCGAGAAACAGGCCACCGACGCGCAGGCTCATCTTCTCGAAGCGCTTCGGGTCGGCGGCGAAGTAGTCACGGATACGGTCGTCGGCGGTCTGCTGCTGCAGGCCCTGGAGGGCCTGCCAGGTGACGCTGCGGGTGAGCTGGAACATCGTTGACCTCGTCGGTTGTGTTGGCGGTATGGTCAGTCGGTGACCCGGCCAGAGATCCAGCCCCCGGCATCGGGGATGCTCATCTCGTAGTCCTGGTCGAGCCAGGGCGAGCTGATCAGGAAGTCGGCGCTGGCCGGGTTGCAGGCCACCGGAATGTTCCACAGCGCCGCCAGGCGCAACAGGGCCTTGACGTCCGGATCGTGGGGTTGGGGGGCGAAGGGGTCCCAGAAGAAGATCAGCAGGTCGAGGCCCTGTTCGGCAATGCGTGCGCCGATCTGTTGGTCGCCGCCCAGCGGGCCACTCATCAGGGCCTCCACCTCGAGCCCCAGCTGCCCGGCGATGCGGGTGGCCGTGGTGCCGGTGCCAACCAGCCGGTGGCGGGCCAGGGTGTCCTGCCAGCGTCCGGCCCAGTCGAGCATCTCGTCCTTCTTGCCATCGTGGGCGATCAGGGCAATGCGCTTGTGAGCCGGCAGGGTGCGGCGGACGTCCCGCCGCGGACGGATCTCACTCATGCTGTGTCTCCACGTCGAGGATCTTCAGGGTGTTGGTGCCGCCGTGGGCGTTCATGTGATCGCCTCGGGTGAGGATCACGTG